>NZ_MUJY01000183.1 GCF_002286785.1 Pseudomonas sp. PIC25
ATCAGAACGGCGGTTTTGGTTTTAGGGGTTTGGTCGCACAAACATCTTCAACCAAATCGCCGTTCTTGTTCAGGGCTCCCCGGAAATGCGCGAAGAACCAAAAAAAACCCCCGCAAAAGCCGACACGAAAGCGGGGGTACAAGAGGGTCCTGTGCTCGGGACCGCATGGCTGCATGCCCCGGTGGCGACCAACCACCTGAAGGGGCGAGCTGGAAAGGATTGTGCGGGGTCGCCGGCCGGGTGGATTAGCCGAAAACGACCTGTTCATGTGCGTTCCTGACATCTCGCCACATGGCCCCTTGCCGCGTTCCGGTGGGCTCACCAGAATCGAACCACAGCGACTCTCATGAGGACTTGGCGATGATGTATGCGGATTTGATCGATCAGGACGATTTGCGCGAACGCCTGCAGGCGCTGGGTATCGAGATTCCACCGGGGGCCACCGCCGAGCAGGCCTGCGAACGCGCCCTGGTGGGGCTCAGTGGGCCGCGCGCCCAGGCCTTGCGGGGGCTGGTGGAGCAGATGCTGGCCAGCGGTGCGGAGATGCTGCCGGCCGTGCGCGAAGCCATTTCGCGCCAGTTGCTGCCGGCACTGGCCCAGTACCGGCAGACCCACGGCTGATTTGCCGGCCCCGGTACAAACCGGGGCACGGGCATTCCCTTACAAGCGGACGCTTGCGAACGTGGACTCCCCACGCGCCTGGCTGAGTGCCGACATGGCGCCGGGCATGAGCGCCTGCGGAATCGGCAGCAGCGCCACCGGCTGGCTGTTGCTCGGCGTCATGCGTTCGTCGCGCGGCGGGATGCCGAAGTATTCGCGGTAGCACTTGGAGAAGTGCGGCGTGGAGACGAAACCGCACACCGAAGCCACCTCGATGATCGACATCGGGGTCTGTTTGAGCAACTGACGGGCGCGGATCAGGCGCAGCTTGAGGTAGTAGCGCGACGGCGAGCAATGCAGGTACTTCTGGAACAACCGCTCCAGTTGCCGGCGCGAGACGTTGACGTAGACCGCCAGCTCATCAAGGTCGATGGGCTCCTCGAGATTGGCTTCCATCAGCGCGACGATTTCCTGCAGCTTCGGCTGGTTGGTGCCGAGCATGTGCTTGAGCGGCACGCGCTGGTGGTCCTGCTCGTTGCGGATGCGCTCGTAGACGAACATCTCGGAGATCGCGGCGGACAGCTCGCGGCCGTGCTCGCGGGAGATCAGGTGCAGCATCATGTCCAGCGGCGCGGTGCCGCCGGAGCTGGTGTAGCGGTTGCGGTCGAGGGTGAACAGGCGGGTGCTCATGACCACGCGCGGGAAGGCTTCCTGCATCGCCGCCAGACATTCCCAGTGCACGCTGCAATCGAAACCGTCGAGCAGACCGGCGCACGCCAGCGCCCAGCTGCCGGTACAGACGGCACCCAGTCGGCGGCCCTGGCGGGCCTGGGACTGCAGCCAGCTCACATGTTCGCGGGTCACGCTGCGCTGGATGCCGACGCCGCCGCAAACGATGACGGTATCCAGCGCCGGGGCGTTGGCCACCGAGGAATCCGGGGTGATCTGCAGGCCGTCGCTGGCCCAGACCTGACCGCCATCCAGAGTCAGGGTACTCCAGCGGTACAATTCACGGCCCGATAGCTGGTTGGCCATGCGCAAGGGTTCGACGGCCGAAGCCAGGGAAATCAGGGTGAAGTTGTCGAGCAGCAGGAAGCCGATGGATTGCGGCGCACGGTTCTGGGCTTGCGCCCCGGGGTTGAACTGCGACATCACGGTATCTCCTCACGCAAAGCGGATTAGGCCCATTGGGGCTCTTGTTCTTTTATGCCGGCCGGTACGCCTGGCGTCCGGACTGTGAGAATTCGGAACGCAAATGTCGTGCCTATTTTGAATGACTGTTCAATCAAAAAAGGCGGAGTCACCGGAGTGCCTCTGTCATGCGGTTCCGAGGCACTCCTGCCCGGGTCGTCCGGCGGCCTTGCCGCTGCTCGCCACCTGCGTGACTGAGCAGTTTCGTAGCACCTTGACGGGTGCTACCGGGTCAGGATTGTCACCCCTTGCCTCGGGATTCCCCTACCCGTTCCCAGCCTCGTCCTTGAGGCCGGTACTTCATCCGGTGGGCGCGCCAAAAGATGGCATTGCCCGGCGCCCGTGTGCGAAGAACGGGCAGCCGCGGGAGCTCGGCATCAGCACTCGATGGCGCTGACCGCCAACCCTCCACGCGAGGTTTCCTTGTACTTGTCGTGCATGTCCGCACCGGTGTCGCGCATGGTGCGGATCACCCGGTCGAGGGAGATGAAATGCTCGCCATCGCCACGCAGTGCCATCTGCGCGGCGTTGATCGCCTTCACCGCGGCGATCGCATTGCGCTCGATGCAGGGCACCTGCACCAGCCCGCCGACCGGGTCGCAGGTCAGCCCGAGGTTGTGCTCGAGGCCGATCTCGGCGGCGTTCTCCAGTTGTTCCGGGGTAGCACCGAGCACTTCGGCGAGGCCGGCCGCCGCCATGGCGCAGGCCGAACCCACCTCGCCCTGGCAACCGACTTCAGCGCCGGAGATGGAAGCGTTCTTCTTGCACAGGATGCCCACCGCAGCGGCGCCCAGGAAAAATCTGACGACATCGTCATCGCAGGCATCCGGGTTGAACTTCATGTAGTAGTGCAGCACAGCCGGGATGATGCCGGCGGCGCCGTTGGTCGGCGCGGTCACCATGCGCCCGCCGGCGGCGTTTTCCTCGTTCACCGCCAGGGCGAACAGATTGACCCACTCCATGGCGCTCATGGTCGAGCCGATCACGTTGGGCTTGCCCAGCTCCTGCAGACTGCGGTGCAGCTTGGCGGCACGCCGGCGCACGTTGAGCCCGCCGGGCAGGATGCCCTCTTCGCTGAGCCCGTTGTCCACGCATTCGCGCATGGCCTGCCAGAGGCGCATCAGCCCTGCGCGGATATCCGCTTCGCTGCGCCAGGCCTTCTCGTTTTCCAGCATCAGTTCGGAGACCCGCAGCCCATGCTGACGGCACAGTTGCAGCAGCTCCACCGCGCTGGAGAAGTCGTAGGGCAGGCGGGTATGGTCCTGATCGAGCTGGCCGGCGGCGGCCTGCTCGGCATCGACGACGAAGCCGCCGCCGACGGAGTAGTAGGTATCGCTGTGCAACTCGCCGTTGTCGTCGCAGGCGATCAGCGTCATGGCGTTCGGATGGTAGGGCAGGTTTTCGTCGAGCAGGCGCATGTCGCGCGCCCAGTCGAACGCCACCGGCCGCTCACCGGCCAGCAGCAGGCTGCCGGTCTCCTTGAGAGCAGCGATACGCGGTGCGATCTGGCGCGGGTCGATGCGATCCGGCCATTCACCCATCAGCCCCATGATCACGGCGTTATCGGTGCCATGGCCGACACCGGTGGCCGACAGCGAGCCATACAGCTTCACTTCGACACGGGTGACCCGTGCCAGCAGGCGACGCTCGCCAAGGGCCTGGACGAAGAGCGCGGCGGCGCGCATCGGCCCCACGGTATGGGAACTGGAAGGCCCGATCCCGATCTTGAACAGGTCGAACACACTGATGGCCATGGAACAACCTCCTGAGACGAAGCGGCATGCGGACTGCCTTTACGGGCGGGCATCATCGGTCCTTTGTCCGATGTCACGGAGTCCCATTCCGACGCACCCTTATCCACCAGCGTCGTCGCCATACGTGCTTCATAAATACGCCTGGACGTCGCGGACCGACGCACCGGAAACGACATTCCACACACCAAAAACGACGACCCGATAGGCGTACCGTTTCATCTGGCCGCTCCCTCGGTTGCCGGAAGCGGCTTCGGCGTCGGTCGCATACGGGCATGGCAGATTCAGGGCGGACGGCGCGGGCCGCCCCACCGGGCTTCGTCGAACGCATCCGCGTGGACTCATCCAGATAAAAGGAAGTGGGGCGATGAAAACCATGACCTCCACGCTCCCGCTCCCGGCTCTCCGCAGTCCATCCGCGACACATGTAACGGAACCGGAAAGCTGCCGGCTGGTCCGTTTCTCCGATGTCGACTGCACCGACATCGCATGACCACCTGCAACGCCCCACCTGGGACCCCACTCTGGTGCTCGACCTCCTCACCCAGGTCAAGCACCTGTCGGGCCGGAGACCAGACAAGCAGCTCGAGGTGTTCAACGAGAACGCCAACCGTCGCCAGGCGGCCAAAGCGTGGCCGACGCCCGCCCGCAGGTGCTCGGCACCTGGCTGGCCGGAGTCGCCAGTAGGGACGATCGCCGACACTGGAGTGATCAAGGTACGGCTTGGTTTGTTTGAATGAAAAAGAGCCGAGGGCAGTCCAGCAGCGCCCCCGGATATTGCGCGGAAGGGGCCCGAATTACCGGATACGACCCCTCTCATGCTGGATACGACCCCGGCTGCACTGGTTGCGACGCCCCCCATAGGCGTTTGTTTTCCGCTGTTCCATGATCCTCTCGACTCAACCGCTAGGCTTGGTGTGCAGGCCGCCACGCACGAAGTGGCCTCACATTTTTCATACCGACTGCCAATGCCGCTCCCGAGAGGAGCTACAACAACCAGAAACGGAGTCCGCCCATGAAAATACGAACGTTTGCGATGGCCGCCACCCTAGCCAGCCTCCCTCTGCTGGCCCAGGCCGCCGAACCAGAATCTTGTGGCGTCGTTCGCTTTGCCGATGTCGGCTGGACCGACATCACCGTTACCACCGCAGTCACCAGCGAAGTGCTGGAAAGCCTCGGTTACCAGACCAAGACCAACATGCTGTCGGTGCCGGTGACCTACCGTTCGCTGCAGAACAAGGACATCGACGTCTTCCTCGGCAACTGGATGCCGACCATGGAGAACGACATCAAGGAATACCGCGACAAGGGCACCGTGGAAACCGTACGGGCCAACCTCGAAGGCGCCAAGTACACCCTCGCCGTACCGGACTACGCGTATGAAGCCGGCCTGAAGAGCTTCGCCGACATCGCCAAGTTTGCCGACAAGCTAGACAACAAGATCTACGGCATCGAGCCGGGCAACGACGGCAACCGCCTGATCCAGGGCATGATCGACGCCAACACCTTCGACCTCGGCAAGTTCAAGGTCGTCGAATCCAGCGAAGCCGGCATGCTTTCCCAGGTCCAGCGCGCCGTTCGGCGCAACCAGTGGGTCGTGTTCCTCGGTTGGGAACCGCACCCGATGAATACCCGCTTCCCCATGAAGTACCTCGAAGGCGGCGACGACGTGTTCGGCCCGAACTACGGCGGCGCCACCATCTACACCAACGTGCGCAAAGGCTATACCCAGGAATGCGCCAACGTCGGCAAGCTGCTGCAGAACCTGCAGTTCAGCCTGGATATGGAAAACCAGCTGATGGATGCCGTGCTGAACCAGAACCAGAAGCCGCGTGAAGCCGCCAAAGCCTGGCTGAAAGCCAACCCGCAGGTTCTCGATACCTGGCTGGCAGGCGTTACCACTCGCGACGGAAAACCCGCACTGGGCGCAGCCCAGGCCAAGCTGGCGCCCTGACCGGGGCGCCTTCCGCTCCTCCTGCAAGTGGATGTACGAGACCATGTTGACTGACCACAAACTCCCCCTAGGGCAGTACATCGCCGACTTCGTCGAATGGCTGACCCTCAATGGCGCCGAATTCTTCGACTCGGTGGCCGACACGCTGGAAATGCTGATCCAGGGCGTCACCCATGGACTGCTCTGGTTCAACCCGCTGGTGCTGATCGGCCTGTTCGCGCTGCTGACGCAACTGATCCAGCGCAAGTGGGCCCTCACCGCGTTCTGCGCGCTCTCCTTCCTGCTGATCCTCAACCTCGGCTACTGGCAGGAAACCATGGAGACCCTGGCCCAGGTGCTCTTCGCCACCCTTGTCTGCGTGGCGATCGGCGTGCCGCTGGGCATCGCCGCCGCGCACAAGCCGATGTTCTACACCTTCATGCGGCCGGTGCTGGACCTGATGCAGACGGTGCCGACCTTCGTCTACCTGATCCCTACCCTGACCCTGTTCGGCCTGGGCGTGGTACCGGGGCTGATTTCCACCGTGGTGTTCGCCATCGCCGCGCCGATCCGCCTGACCTACCTGGGCATCCAGGACGTGCCGCACGAACTGCTCGACGCTGGCAAGGCCTTTGGCTGCTCGCGCTGGCAACTGCTGAGCCGCATCGAGCTGCCGCATGCCATGCCCAGCATCGGCGCCGGCGTGACCCAGTGCATCATGCTGTCGCTGTCGATGGTGGTGATCGCCGCCCTGGTCGGTGCCGACGGTCTCGGCAAGCCGGTGGTCAATGCCCTCAATACCGCGGATATCGCCCTCGGCTTCGAAGCCGGTTTGTCCATCGTTCTGCTGGCCATCCTGCTCGACCGCGTCTGCAAACAACCCGAAGCCAAGCGGAGGACTGAAGCGTGAGCATGATTCGCTTCGAGAAGGTCGACGTCATCTTCTCCAAACAACCGCGTGAAGCCCTCGCCCTGCTCGATCAAGGCCTCACGCGTGACCAGATCCTGAAGAAGACCGGCCAGGTGGTGGGCGTGGAAAACGCCAACCTGGACATCGAGCGCGGCGAAATCTGCGTACTGATGGGCCTTTCCGGCTCCGGCAAATCCAGCCTGCTGCGCTGCATCAACGGCCTCAATACCGTGAGCCGCGGCCGCTTGCTGATCGAGCACGAAGGTGCCGAAGTGGACATCGCGTCCTGCTCCCCGGCTACCCTCAAGGCCATGCGCACCAAGCGCATCGCCATGGTGTTCCAGAAGTTCGCCCTGATGCCCTGGCTGACCGTGGAGGAAAACGTCGGCTTCGGCCTGGAGATGCAGCACCGCCCGGCCGCCGAGCGCAAGAAGCTGGTCGACGAGAAACTCGAACTGGTCGGCCTCAGCCAATGGCGCGACAAGCGTCCGGACCAGCTCTCCGGCGGCATGCAGCAGCGCGTCGGCCTGGCCCGCGCCCTGGCCATGGATGCCGACATCCTGCTGATGGACGAGCCCTTCTCCGCCCTCGACCCGCTGATCCGCCAGCAGTTGCAGGATGAGTTGCTGGTGCTGCAACGCAAGCTGCACAAGACCATCGTCTTCGTCAGCCACGATCTGGACGAAGCGCTCAAGCTCGGCTCACGCATCGCCATCATGAAGGACGGCCGGATCATCCAGTACAGCAAGCCGGAAGAGATCGTCCTCAATCCCGCGGACGATTACGTGCGCACCTTCGTCGCTCATACCAACCCGCTCAACGTGCTGTGCGGCGAGAGCCTGATGCGTCCGTTGCAGCAGTGCCGTCACGAAGGCAACGAAATCTGCGTGGATCAGGGCCGCGACTGCTGGCTCGGCCTGGACGACAACAACGGCGTGCAATGCGCTCGCCAAGGCGGCCAGGACCTCAAGCTACAGCGCTGGGCGCCAGGCGACCTGGTGGGCAACCTGCGCCGCGAACCGACCCTGGTCAATGTGCGCATCGCCATGCGCGACGCCCTGCAGATCCGCTACCAGACCGGGCACAAGCTGGTGCTGGAGGATAACGGCCAAGTGGTCGGCATCCTCGGCGACAGCGAGCTGTACCACGCATTGCTCGGCAAGAACCTGGAAAAGGACGACAACAGCGCGGCCAAACCGGTCCAGGTGCAGCCAGCGGAGCTCTCCCGAGTCGTCTGACCCGCCACACTGCTCGGCCCCTAGCAGGCCGTTGAAAAACGTAGGCGAGGCAGGCAAGACAAGGCAAAAACGGCCGAAAAAGCGGAGTTTACGTGCTGTAAATGAGCATATTGAGGCCGTTTTAAACGCAGTATTGCCAACGCAGGTAGTTTTTCAACGGCCTGCCAGTGCTCCGCCCCAACGGAGCGCAGGGGGGCTGCCGCGCACGGAGCGTTGAAAAACGCCCCGTGTCGTGGTTAGCAATGCCAGGTCGTTTTTGTTGATTGTTCGTTCAATAAAGATTCCATAGACTGCTCCAAGCTTAGTGCCATGCTGGCTCCAGCCATCCGGAGCAGTCGCCGAACGAACAGAGGTGTCGCCATGCCCAAGCTTGGAATGCAACCGATCCGCCGCTCGCAACTGATCCACGCCACCCTCGAAGCAGTCGACCAAGTCGGCATGGGCGAGGCCAGCATCGCCCTGATCGCCAAGCTGGCGGGCATGTCCAACGGCATCATCAGCCACTACTTCCAGGACAAGAACGGCTTGCTCGAAGCCACCATGCGCCACCTGATGGCGGCCCTGCGCCAGGCGGTGCGCGAACGCCGCCAAGCGCTGCCCGACGACAACCCGCGCGACCACCTGCGGGCGATCATCGCCGGCAACTTCGACTCCAGCCAGGTCAACGGCCCGGCAATGAAGACCTGGCTCGCCTTCTGGGCCAGCAGCATGCACCAGCCCTCGCTGCGCCGGCTGCAACGGATCAACGACCACCGGCTGTATTCCAACCTCTGCGGCGAATTCCGCCGTGTGCTGCCGTGCGAGGACGCGCGCGCCGCCGCCCGTGGGTTGGCTGCGCTGATCGACGGCCTGTGGCTGCGCGGCGCGTTGTCCGGCGATGCCTTCGACACCCAGGAAGCCTTGCGCATCGCCTACGAATACCTGGACCAGCAACTGGCCAAGCAGGCCGGCTGAACCGATAGACACTCCCTCTCCCTTCTGGGAAGAGGGCTGGGGTGAGGGGCGGAGGACCGTTCCAACACCCTGGCGGCGTCCCTCGCCTGACGCTCTCGAAAAACGAGGGAGATGCGAGGAGCGCGAACCCCTAACCCTGGCCCGTATCCCGGTATCGGCCACCTTATTCAGGAGTTCCCATGTCCCGATTCGAACTGCAAAAGCTCTACATCCACGGCGGCTACGTGGACGCCACCAGCGGCGCCACTTTCCAGAGCATCGACCCGGCCACCGGCGAAGTGCTAGCCGAGGTGCAGCGCGCCTCCCAGGCCGATGTCGAGCGCGCCGTGGCCAGCGCCGAGGAAGGCCAGAAGGTCTGGGCGGCGATGACCGCCATGCAGCGCTCGCGCATCCTGCGCAAGGCGGTGGACATCCTCCGCGCACGCAACGACGAGCTGGCCGAACTGGAAAGCCTGGACACCGGCAAGCCGCTGGCCGAGACCCGCTTCGTCGACATCGTCACCGGCGCCGACGTGCTGGAGTACTACGCCGGCCTGATCCCCGCCATCGAGGGCGAACAGATCCCGCTGCGCGAGACCAGCTTCGTCTACACCCGCCGCGAGCCGCTGGGTGTGGTAGCTGGCATCGGCGCCTGGAACTACCCGATCCAGATCGCCCTGTGGAAATCCGCCCCGGCCCTGGCCGCCGGCAACGCAATGATTTTCAAGCCCAGCGAGGTCACCTCGCTGACCGCGCTGAAGCTGGCCGAGATCTACACCGAGGCCGGCGTGCCGAACGGCGTGTTCAACGTGGTCACCGGCAGCGGCCGCGAAGTCGGCACCTGGCTCACCGAGCACCCGCGCATCGAAAAGATTTCCTTCACCGGCGGCACCGACACCGGCAAGAAGGTCATGGCCAGCGCCTCCAGCTCTTCGCTAAAGGAAGTCACCATGGAACTGGGCGGCAAGTCGCCGCTGATCATCTTCGACGACGCCAACCTCAACCGCGCCGCCGACATCGCGGTAATGGCCAACTTCTTCAGCTCCGGCCAGGTCTGCACCAACGGCACCCGCGTGTTCGTCCCGCGCGCCCTGCAATCGCGCTTCGAGTCCAAGGTGCTGGAGCGGGTCAGGCGCATCCGCCTCGGCAACCCGCTGGACGAAAACACCAACTTCGGTCCGCTGGTCAGCTTCGCCCACATGGACAGCGTCCTCGGCTACATCGAGAAGGGTAAGGCGGAAGGCGCACGCCTGATCTGCGGCGGCGAGCGGGTGACCGTCGGCGACTACGCCAAGGGCGCCTACGTGGCACCGACGGTATTCAGCGATTGCAGCGACGACATGACCATCGTCCGCGAGGAAATCTTCGGCCCGGTGATGAGCATCCTGGTCTACGACGACGAGGACGAAGTCATCCGCCGCGCCAACGCCACCGACTACGGCCTCGCCGCCGGCGTGGTGACCCAGGACCTGAACCGCGCGCACCGGGCGATCCACCGCCTGGAGGCCGGCATCTGCTGGATCAACACCTGGGGCGAATCCCCGGCGGAAATGCCGGTGGGCGGCTACAAGCAATCCGGCGTCGGCCGCGAAAACGGCCTGACCACCCTGGCCCACTACACCCGGATCAAATCCATCCAGGTCGAGCTGGGCGATTACGCCTCGGTGTTCTGACGAAAACAGCCCGTAGCCCGGATGCAATCCGGGACAGTCACCTCGTTTTCCCGGATTGCATCCGGGCTACAGGAGCTTCCATGCCCCAAGAATTCGATTACATCATCGTCGGCGCCGGCTCCGCCGGTAACGTACTGGCCACGCGGCTGACCGAAGACGCCGACGTCAGCGTCCTGCTGCTGGAAGCCGGAGGCCCGGACTATCGCCTGGATTTCCGCACCCAGATGCCCGCCGCCCTCGCCTATCCGTTGCAGGGCCGCCGCTACAACTGGGCCTACGAGACCGACCCGGAACCGCACATGAACAACCGCCGCATGGAGTGCGGACGCGGCAAGGGCCTCGGCGGTTCCTCGCTGATCAACGGCATGTGCTACATCCGCGGCAACGCCCTGGATTACGACAACTGGGCAAAGAACAAGGGCCTGGAAGACTGGACCTACCTCGACTGCCTGCCCTACTTCCGCAAGGCCGAGACCCGCGACATCGGCCCCAACGACTACCACGGCGGCGACGGCCCGGTCTGCGTGACCACACCGAAGCCGGGCAACAACCCGCTGTTCCACGCCATGGTGGAAGCCGGGGTGCAGGCCGGTTTCCCGCGCACGGACGACCTCAACGGCTACCAGCAGGAAGGCTTCGGCCCGATGGACCGCACCGTCACGCCCCAGGGCCGCCGCTCCAGCACCGCGCGCGGCTATCTGGACCAGGCACGCAACCGGCCGAACCTGACCATCGTCACCCACGCCCTCACCGACCGCATCCTGTTCAGCGGCAAGCGCGCCATCGGCGTCGCCTACCTGCACGGCAACGGCAGCGAGCCGGTCACCGCTCATGCCCGCCGCGAAGTGCTGCTCTGCTCCGGCGCCATCGCCTCGCCGCAAATCCTGCAACGCTCCGGGGTCGGCCCCGGCGCCCTGCTGCGCGACCTGGACATCCCGGTGGTGCTCGACCTGCCGGGCGTCGGCGCCAACCTGCAGGACCACCTGGAAATGTACGTGCAGTACGCCTGCAAAGAGCCGGTGTCGCTCTACCCCGCGCTGCAATGGTGGAACCAGCCGCCAATCGGCGCCCAGTGGCTGTTCCTCGGCAAGGGCGTGGGCGCCAGCAACCAGTTCGAAGCCGGCGGTTTCATCCGTACCCGCGACGAATTCGAGTGGCCGAACATCCAGTTCCACTTCCTGCCGGTGGCGATCAACTACAACGGCAGCAACGCGGTGAAGGAACACGGCTTCCAGGCCCACGTCGGCTCCATGCGTTCGCCCAGCCGCGGGCGTATCCAGCTCTGTTCGAAGGACCCGCGCAAGCACCCGAGCATCCTGTTCAACTACATGAGCACCGAGCAGGACTGGCAGGAGTTCCGCGACGGCATCCGCATCACCCGCGAAATCATGAACCAACCGGCACTAGACCCGTTCCGCGGCCGCGAAATCAGCCCCGGCGTCGACTACCAATCCGACGCCGACCTCGACCGTTTCGTCCGCGAGCACGCCGAAACCGCCTTCCATCCGTCCTGCTCGTGCAAGATGGGCGAGGACGACATGGCGGTGGTCGACGGCCAGGGCCGGGTGCACGGTCTGGATGGGCTGCGAGTGATCGACGCTTCGATCATGCCGCTGATCACCACCGGCAACCTCAATGCCCCGACCATCATGATGGCCGAGAAGCTCGCCGACAAAATCCGTGGGCGGACGCCGCTGCCCCGCAGCAACGCGCCCTACTACGTCGCCAACGGCGCGCCGGTCCGCGGCAAGCCGCTGCGCTGACCCACCTGCGGCGGCCTCCCGGTCGCCGCGCCCCGGCAACCGGCGCCGGGGCTGTTACACTGCGTGCCCATCCCCCTGCCGGACCCTCGCCGTGACCGCCGCCTTCACCTCCCTGCCGCTCTCCGCCGCCATGCTGGCCAACCTCGACGCCCTCGGTTACACCGAGATGACGCCGATCCAGGCGCAGAGCCTGCCGCTCATGCTCAAGGGCCAGGACCTGATCGCCCAGGCCAAGACCGGCAGCGGCAAGACCGCCGCCTTCGGCATCGCCCTGCTCGCCCCGCTGAATCCGCGTTTCTTCGGCTGCCAGGCGCTGGTGCTCTGTCCGACCCGCGAGCTGGCCGACCAAGTGGCCAAGGAGATCCGCCGGCTGGCCCGCGCCGCCGACAACATCAAGGTCCTCACCCTCTGCGGCGGGGTGCCGTTCGGACCGCAAATCGGTTCGCTGGAACACGGCGCCCACGTCATCGTCGGCACGCCGGGACGGGTGCAGGAACACCTGCGCAAAGGCACCCTGACGCTGGACGGCCTCAATACCCTGGTGCTGGACGAAGCCGATCGCATGCTGGACATGGGCTTCTACGATGCCATCGCCGACATCATCGGCCAAACCCCGGCGCGCCGGCAGACGCTGCTGTTCTCCGCCACCTACCCAGCCGGCATCGAGCAGCTCGCCGCCACCTTCATGAAAATGCCGCAGCGCGTGCAAGTGGAGGCCCTGCATGACGACAGCCAGATCGAGCAACGCTTCTACGAGATCGACCCGCGCCAGCGCCTGGACGCGGTGCTGCGCCTGCTGCTGCACTTCCGTCCGCAATCCAGCGTCGCCTTCTGCCACACCCGGCAGCAGTGCCAGGAATTGGTGGAGCACCTGCAGGCACGGAAGATTTCCGCCCTGGCCCTGCACGGCGACCTCGAACAGCGCGACCGCGACCAGGTCCTGGCGATGTTCGCCAACCGCAGTTGCAGCGTGCTGGTAGCCACCGACGTGGCGGCCCGCGGCCTGGACATCGCCGGGCTGGAAGCTGTGATCAACGTCGAACTGGCGCGCGACCCGGAGGTGCATATCCATCGCATCGGCCGCAGCGGCCGTGCTGGCGAAAAGGGTCTGGCCCTGAGCCTGGTGGCCCCGGCCGAAGCCAGCCGCGCCCAGGCCATCGAGAACCTGCAGAAGGCGCCGCTGAACTGGCACGAGCTGGACAACCTGAAGCCGAAGAGCGACGAACCACTGCTGCCGCCCATGACCACCCTGTGCATCGCCGCCGGACGCAAGGACAAACTACGCCCCGGCGACATCCTCGGCGCCCTCACCGGCGAAGCCGGCATTCCCGGCGCCCAGGTGGGCAAGATCGCCCTGTTCGACTTTCAGGCCTACGTCGCGGTAGACCGCAGCGTCGCCCGCCAGGCGCTCAAACGGCTGAGCGAAGGCAAGATCAAGGGACGCTCGATGAAGGTGCGGGTGCTCTGAGGGCCCCCTGCGGTTTGTCTTTCCCGGATTGCGCTTCGCTTATCCGGGTTACATTCATGTCGAGCCCAGGGAGCACACTCTGGGTTTCCGCCCTGTCCGACTCAGTCGGCGAGTGCCTGTTTCTTCTCTGAGGCACTTCTCCCAGCGTAGGACCTGCGGGCTTCGCAAATGGCCCCGTGGTGGGCATCCGCCCAGGCAACCAGCCCTTTCATGGGCACGAGGAACGAGCGACCGAGTGCGGTCAGATCATATTCCACTCGCGGCGGAACCTCCGGATACAGCGTGCGCCGGACAAAGCCATCCTGCTCCAAGTGCTTCAGCGTCCTGGACAGCATCTGCTTCGAGATATCGCCAATGGCTCGCATCAACTCGTTGAAGCGCATCGTCCCACCTTCCAGCGTTTCCAGGACAAGCAGGCTCCATTGATCGCCGATTCGGTCGAGTACGTCCCGGATCGCACAGGGCTGATCGAATTGATTGGCTTCGGTTTGGGTTTCATTCTCGAGCACAACAGTTTCTCCAAAGGTCAGGCCGCGCTGACCTGATGACGCAGCGATGACTTCTTGTGGAACCGCACCGGATTCCCGAGAATTTCGCACGAAGGTCTACATAGTAGACCTGATATGAATTTCGAACCAATGCCGGTATGGCCGCGCACTCGCAGCCGCCATGGTTGGCCTCCGGCGCCCCAGCCGGCAAATGAATCGGTACCGCCATGTTCACGTTCACCCCATTCACTCTCATTGCCGCTCTCCTGATGGCGCTCGCCATCCCTTCGTTCTCGCAGGCAGGCAATGGCTCCATCAAAAAGGAAACAACCGCTATGACCGCCATCGCCTTTCCCGCCATTGGCCACGTTTTCCGCGCCGACTATGGTGAGCGGGTCTACCGAGTCGCCTTCGATGCGGACGGCAAGACACTGCGCTGGGCTCCATTCCCCGCCGAAGATTTCGACGCCGCCGCGACGACGGAAACCTACCGGGCCCTGCCAATCCGCCCGGGCGTGTTCATGGTGACCTGGAAGGAAGCCGACGGTACGACGGTCACGCATGTGGAGGACTTCGAACATGACACTGTCCATGCCGCCATCACCTTACCCGACCACACATTCCTGAACCTGACGGGCTCCTGGACACGAGTCGATTGAGCAAGGAAACGCCCTTGCCAAGGATCCAGTTCCGCCACGCAGAGGCGAGGCAATATCTCGATCCAGACACCACCGGGCGGATGAATCCGCCCCCTGCAAGTCATCCCTAAAGGATGGCGAAACATGAACCGCCCCGTCCTCCGTCACGGACCTGCCTCACACCGGTCGGCAATGCCCATCGCGGAATGTTCCTTGCTTGCTCGAGAGCGGCTACGCTGGCGGCGTGACGGTCGTCGCGCCACGGCGTCCAACACTCCCAACGCAGTCACAAGGCCCCGCGCATTCCCATGCTTTCACCTTCGCTCCGGCAATCCCTGCGCCGTCTCTGGGCACTGGACAAGTTCGGCTACAGCCTGCGGGTCTTCGTCGCCCTGGCCGGAGCCATGGCGCTCGGCTGGTGGCAGGACCAGATGGGCATGGTCATCCCGCTGTTCCTCGGCATCATCGCCAGCGCCCTGGCGGAAACCGACGACAGTTGGCTCGGCCGCCTCAGCGCGTTGCTGGTCACCCTGTTCTGCTTCAGCGTGGCAGCACTGGCGGTGGAGCTACTGTTCCCCTATCCCTGGCTGTTCGTCGCCGGCCTGGCCCTGGCCACCTTCTGCCTGGTGATGCTCGGCGCCCTCGGCGAGCGCTACGCGGCCATCGCCTCGGCCAGCCTGATCCTTTCCATCTACAGCATGATCGGCGTCGACCAGCGCGCCGGCGTGACCGGCGATCTGTGGCGCGAACCGCTGCTGCTGGTGGGCGGCGCCGCCTGGTACGGCGCGCTCTCGGTGCTGTGGAACGCACTGTTCGCCCATCAGCCGGTGCAACAGAGCCTGGCCCGGCTGTACCGCGAGCTGGGCCTGTACCTGAAGCTCAAGGCCGCGCTGCTCGAACCGTTGCGCCAGCTCGACCTGGAAGCCCGCCGCCTGGAGCTGGCGCGGCAGAACGGCAAGGTGGTCTCGGCGCTCAACGCCGCCAAGGAGACCATCCTCAACCGCATCGGCAGCAGCCGTCCGGGGCCGAAGGTGAATCGCTACCTGAAACTGTATTTCATGGCCCAGGACATCCACGAGCGCGCCAGTTCCTCGCACTACCCGTACAACGCCCTGGCCGAGGCCTTCTTCCACAGCGACGTGCTGTTCCGCTGCCAACGCCTGCTCAAGCTGCAAGCCCGTGCCTGCCGTGAGCTGGGCGAAGCCATCCAACTGCGCCAGCCGTTCGACTATGGCGAAGCCAGCGCCCAGGCGATGGAGGATCTGCACGCCTCGATCGACTACCTGCGCCAGCAGAACAACCCGGCCTGGCGCGGCCTGCTGCGCTCGCTGAACGCGCTGTCCGGCAACCTCGCCACCCTGGAGCGGCAACTGGCCGGGGCCAGCAACCCCGACGCCCTCGCCGAGGAGCAGGACAGCAGCCTGCTCGACCGCTACCCGCGCTCGCTGCGCGAAGCCATCGAGCGCATCCGCCTGCAACTGACGCCCACCTCGCTGCTGTTCCGCCATGCCCTGCGCATGGCTGTAGCGCTGGCCACCGGCTACGGCGTGCTGCACCTGATCCACCCGACCCAGGGCTACTGGATCCTGCTGACCACGGTATTCGTCTGCCAGCCCAACTATGGCGCCACGCGGATCAAGCTGGTGCAGCGGATCAGCGGCACCGTGCTCGGCCTGGTCGCCGGCTGGGCGCTGTTCGAGCTGTTCCCCAGCCCGCTGGTGCAATCCCTCATTGCGGTGGTCGCCGGGGTAGTCTTCTTCGCCACCCGTGCCACCCGCTACACCCTGGCCACGGCGGCGATCACCCTGCTGGTGCTGTTCTGCTTCAACCAGGTGGGCGACGGCTACGGGCTGATCTGGCCGCGCCTGGTGGATACCCTGCTCGGCAGCCTGATCGCCGGTGCCGCGGTGTTCCTCATCCTGCCGGACTGGCAGGGCCGCCGGCTCAACCAGGTGGTGGCCAACACCCTCAGTTGCAGCAGCCTTTACCTGCGGCAGATCATCCAGCAGTACCGCAGCGGCAAGCGCGACGACCTGGCCTACCGCCTGGCCCGCCGCAACGCCCATAACGCCGACGCGGCGCTTTCCACCACGCTATCCAACATGCTGCTCGAGCCCGGCCACTTCCGGAAGGAAGCGGAGACCGGCTTCCGCTTCCTGGTGCTGTCGCACACCCTGCTGAGCTACCTCTCGGCCCTCGGCGCCCATCGCGAAAGCCTGCCCGCCGACACCAGCGACGCGCTGATAGACCGCGCCGCCGAGCAACTGACCCGGACCCTCGACCAGTTGGCCCAGAGCCTGATCGACAAACGCCCGGTGGCCATCTACAGCGACGAGGAGGAATCCCTGGCCAAGGAGCTGGAGCAGATCCCCGAGGAACTGGACGACGGCCACCGCCTGCTACAGACCCAGCTCGCCCTGATCTGCCGCCAGCTCGCGCCGCTGCGCAGCATGGCCAGCCACCTGCTCAAGCAGGAACAGGCGGCGGCCTGACCGGCGTGCGGCTGCGCGTCGCTCCTTTCGGGTAAGATGCGCGCGCCCGACCGGGTCGCAGTTCGACGAGGTTTTCCGTGCTCCCTTCTTCCGATGTCATCGTCCTCGGCGCTGGCGCCGCCGGCCTGATGTGTGCCTTCACCGCCGCCCAGCGCGGCCGCCGGGTGCAGCTGCTCGACCACGCCAACAAGGCCGGCAAGAAAATCCTCATGTCCGGCGGCGGGCGTTGCAACTTCACCAACCTGTACACCGAACCGACCAATTTCCTCTCGCGCAACCCGCACTTCTGCAAGTCGGCCCTGGCCCGCTTCACTCAGTGGGATTTCATCGGTCTGGTGGCCAAGCACGGTATCCCGTACCACGAGAAGAAGCTCGGCCAACTGTTCTGCGATCACAAATCCAGCGACATCCTCGAAATGCTGCTGAAGGAATGCGCTGAGGCCGGCGTCGACCTGCGCCTGAACACCTCCATCGAGCGGATCGAAAAGACCGACGGCGGCTACCATCTGGACACCAGCGCCGGGCCGGTGGACTGCCAGTCCCTGGTCATCGCCACCGGAGGCCTGTCGATCCCCACCCTCGGCGCCACCGGCTTCGGCTATCAGGTCGCCCGCCAGTTCGGCCACGAAGTGCTGCCGACCCGCGCCGGGCTGGTGCCCTTCACCATCACCGATCAGTTGAAGGAGATGTGCAGCGAACTGTCCGGCACCTCGGTGGATTGCCGGGTGAGCTGCAACGGCCAAAGCTTCCGCGAGAACCTCCTGTTCACTCACCGCGGCCTCAGCGGCCCGGCTATCCTGCAAATTTCCTCCTACTGGCAGCCGGGCGACGCAGTGGAAATCGACCTGCTACCGGATCGCGACGCCGCCGACTGGCTGGCCGAGCAACAGGCCGCGCGGCCCAACACCGAGTTGAAGACGCTGCTCGCCGAATGCTTCACCAAGAAGCTGGCGAGCCTGCTGGCCGAGCACTGGTTCGTCTCCAAACCGCTGAAGCAGTACACCCCGGCCGAACTGAACGCCATTGCCCAACGCCTCTCCGCCTGGACGCTGGTACCCGCCGGCACCGAAGGCTATCGCACCGCCGAAGTCACCCTGGGCGGGGTGAGCACGGACGAGGTGTCGTCCAAGACCTTCGAATCCCAGCGTTCGCCGGGCCTGTACTTCATCGGCGAAGTACTCGACGTCACCGGCCACCTCGGCGGTTTCAACTTCCAATGGGCCTGGGCCTCAGGGCACGCGGCGGGGGAGTACGTCTGAGCCCCACGGGCGATGAATTCACCTACACACAGGCCCGAGGGCTTTTCGTAAGAGCCAGCTCTGCTGGCGATTCGTGCGCTCAGCAAAACTCCGTTTCGCGAGCAGAGCTCGCTCCTACAGGGCCGTGCTGTGGCTGAGCCGCCTACGGACCTATTCCCGCTCCCCCGTCCCACTCCCCGGGCGCTCTTCCAACGGCGGTTCGGCCACGGTGTCCTGGTATTGCTGCGGGCTTTCCTGTGGGCCGCTCATGCTGTCGCGTTGTTTTTCTTCCGGCTGTTTGTCGCATCCCATCAGCAGCAGGCCGAGCAGGGTGGCGAGGAGGATCGGTGTGCGCATGGTCGGGCTCCGTTTCCAAGGCGTGATGCCGGCGTGAACCGGCCCTTGTTCGGTTGACCGCTTCCCGCGCTGGGAGTGCGCTCACTGAGCAGCGGTGAGTCCGAGGACGATGTCGAAGCGCGCGCTCAATTCACCGCTGGGCGGGTCGGGCAGCGGTGCGAAGTCGACAATCAGGCTGTCCCGTGCGCGGAGATCGCGGATGGCGTTGAGGATGCCGTCGCGCGCGTTCAGCGGTTCGCCACGGACGTAACACTGGGTGGTGAAGCGCGGCTGGCCGGGCGGGGTGACGGCCACATGGATGTGCGGCGTGCGCCCCGGGTAGGGCACCGGGCGAATGGTGCGAAAGCGGTAGGCACCGTCGCGGCCGGTTTCGAATCGGCCGTAGCCTTGGAAGTTGCCGTCGCGCCGCGCCGGATCGCCGCCCCGACTGTGCAGGTACTGGCCGTTGGCGTCCACTTGCCAGATTTCTATCAGTGTCCGGTTGAGCGGCGAGCCGTTGGTATCGAGCAACCGGCCATGCAGGTGGGTGATCGCGCCGATGGCCGGGGTGAGCCGGTCGTCGACGAGGATCAGGTCGTTGTCGCGGTCAAGCGGCAGCGCGTCCGGGTAGAACGGGCCCTGGGTCTGCCGGGGCGTCAGCAGCAGTTCGGCGAAGACGCCGGGCGCCGCCAACGCGAGGCCGGCGCAGCCGAGGCCCAGCAGCAGCCTGCGGCGAAGTGCATCCGGCCCCGACACGCTGCCTCACAACTCGGCGAGCACCGCGCCCGGCGGCTGGTGCGGCAGGCCGTGGGCGTCCGCCACGCTGGCGCAGGTGATCAACCCGCGCGCGACGTTGAGGCCGTTGAGCAAATGCGGGTCGCCCTCCAGGGCGCGGCGGGTGCCTTTCTCGGCCAGGGCGACGACGAACGGCAGAGTCGCATTGTTCAACGCCAGGGTGGAGGTGCGCGCCACTCCGCCGGGCATATTGGCGACGCAGTAGTGCACCACTTCGTCGACCAGGTAGGTGGGTTTGTCGTGGGTGGTGGGCTTGGACGTCTCGGAGCAACCGCCCTGGTCGATGGCCACGTCCACCAGCACCGCGCCGGGCTTCATCAGGCTGACCATCTCGGCGCTGATCAATTTGGGCGCCGAAGCACCGGGGATCAGCACCGCGCCGATCACCAGGTCCGCCGCCAGCACCTGCTCGCGTACCGCGCTGCGAGTCGAGTAGAGCGTGGTGATGCGGTTGCCGTACTGGGCATCCAGCCGGCGCAAGGCATCGACGCTCTTGTCCAGCACCGTGACGTCGGCGCCCAGGCCCACGGCCATGGCCAGGGCGTGGCTGCCAACCACGCCGCCGCCGAGGATCACCACCTTGCCCGCCGGCACGCCGGGCACCCCGCCAAGCAGTACGCCGCGCCCGCCACGGGCTTTCTCCAGGCAGGTGGCGCCGGCCTGGATGGACATGCGTCCGGCCACTTCGGACATGGGCGCCAGCAACGGCAGGCGACCCTGGGCATCGGTGACGGTTTCGTAGGCGATGCAGACGGCGCCCGAGGCGATCAGCTCGTCGGTCTGGGCACGGTCGGGAGCAAGGTGCAGGTAGGTGAACAGGGTGTGTTCCGAGCGCAGCCGGGCACGCTCTTCGGCCAACGGTTCCTTGACCTTGACGATCAGCTCGGCGACGTCGAACACCTCCTCGGCATCGCGGGCGATCCGCGCGCCGGCGGCCTGGTAGTCCTCGTCGAAGAAGCCGATAGCCGCGCCGGCCTGGGTCTGCACCGAGACTTCATGACCGAGCCCGGCCAGTTCGGCTACGGATTGCGGGGTCAGGCCGACGCGGTATTCATGGTTCTTGATTTCCTTCGGGACGCCAATACGCATGGGATTCTCCGGACAGTGGCGGCGATGCAGCCGATAGGAAAAAGTCTAGGAAAGCCTCCCTCGATCGCAGACCTGAATACGCATGGGCTTTCAGGAGATTTCGCTGAAAACCCACCTCTTTTTGGACGGCGGGCGCGGCCGAAGGCGCTGGCAAGCGGTTTTCTGCCTTCCGGCCGCGTGGATCACTTCGGCCCCTCGGGCGCGATGGTCATGCCTTTCAGCAACTCGATGGGCAGCGGAAAGACGATGGTCGAGCTTTTGTCTCCGGCGATCGATCCCAGGGTCTGCATGTAGCGCAGCTGCATTGCGCCGGGCTGGCGGCCAAGCATCTCGGCGGCCTGCATCAGCTTCTCGGAGGCTTGCAGCTCGCCCTCGGCGTGGATCACCTTGGCCCGCCGCTCGCGCTCGGCTTCCGCCTGGCGGGCGATGGCGCGGATCATGGACTCGTCCAAGTCGACGTGCTTGATCTCCACGTTGGAGACCTTGATGCCCCAGGCATCGGTCTGCGCGTCCAGCACCTGCTGGATGTCGCCGTTGAGCTGCTCGCGCTCGGCCAGCATGTCGTCGAGGTCGTGCTTGCCGAGCACCGCGCGCAGGGTGGTCTGCGCCAACTGGCTGGTGGCCGAGTGGTAATCCTCGACCTGGATGATCGCCCTCTGCGGGTCAAGCACCCGGTAGTAGACTACCGCGTTGACCTTCACCGAGACGTTGTCACGGGAGATCACGTCCTGGGTCGGCACGTCCAGCACCAGGGTGCGCAGGTCCACGCGCACCATCTGCTGGATACCCGGGATGATGATGACCAACCCGGGGCCCTTGACCCGCCAGAAGCGGCCGAGCTGGAACACCACGCCCCGTTCGTATTCGCGCAGGATACGGAACGCCGAAACCAGCAAGGCGAGTACCAGCGCCGCAAGAAACCCGAAACTCAATTGGAAACCGATCATTCAACCTCCTCCCGCTGGCCATCTTCGGCCGCGGTCACCTGTAGAAGAACCCCGTCTCGCGCCAGCACCCGCACCGTCTGACCGGCCTGCAACGGCGCCTCGCTCGACACCCGCCAGCGCTCGCCCTGCAACCGGACCCAGCCGCTGCGGGGGTCGTCCGCCTGCACCGCGTCCACCGCCACCCGGCTGCCGACCAGTCCGGCGTCGCCGCTGACCACTACCCGCTGGCGCGCCTTCAGCGCCATCCCCACCAGCGCCGCGATCAGTACCGCGCTGACCACCGCCACGCTGACGATCAGCGGCAGCGGAATGCCGAAGCCGGGGACTTCGGTGTCGATCAGGATCACCGCACCGACCACGAAGGCCACCACCCCTCCGATGCCGAGCACGCCGAAGCTGGGCAGGAAGGCTTCGGCCACCATGAAGGCGAGGCCGAGCAGAATCAGCCCTACCCCGGCATAGCTCACCGGCAGCAGTTGCAGCGAATAGAGCGCGAGGATCAGGCAGATACCGCCGAGCACACCGCCGATGCCGAGACCGGGGTTGGTGAATTCGAAGAACAGGCCGTAGATGCCCAGCATCATCAGGATCAGCGCCACGCTGGGGTTGGTGATCACCGCCAACAGGCGGGTGCGCCAGTCCGGCTCGTGGTGGATCAGCGCGGCACCGGCGGTACGCAGCGTCAGGTCCTGGCCGGCGGCATTCAGCGTCTTGCCGTCCAGTTGCCGCAGCAGGTCGTTGAGGTCCCGCGCCCGGTAGTCCACCACCTTGAGCCGCAGCGCTTCGTCGGCGGACAGGCTGACCGCCTCGCGCACCGCCCGTTCGGCCCAATCGGCGTTGCGCCCGCGCATCTGCGCCAGGCCCCGGATGTAGGCAGCGGCATCGTTGACCTGCTTGCGCGTCAGCGCATCGCCGGACTCGGGAGCGGCCGGCTGGCCACGCTGGCGTTGCGGGTCGTCGGGATCTTCCGGCTGCTCGGGCGGCGCGCCGGGCATGCCGCCGATCTGCACCGGGGTCGCCGCGCCCAGGTTGGTGCCTGGGGCCATGGCGGCGATATGGCTGGCGTAGAGGATGTAGGTACCGGCGCTGGCGGCCCGCGCCCCGCTGGGCGATACGTAGCTGGCCACCGGCACCGGACTGGCGAGGATCGCCTTGATGATGTCGCGCATCGAGGTATCCAGGCCGCCCGGGGTGTCGATGTTGATCACCACCAACTGGGCGCCCTCGTCCACTGCACGGGCCAGGCCGCGCACCAGGTAGTCGGCGCTGGCCGGGCCGATCGGGCCGTTCACCGTCAACACGCTCACCGCGCCGGCGGCCATGGTCGCCGCGGCCGGCGCCAGCAGCGCCAGACACAGCATGATGCGCGGGATCAGGCGATTCATAAGCCTCTCCACGGCAGAACCTGGGAGCCACCGGCGGGTACGCCGGATAACGGCTGCTCCTTGCAAGGATAGTTGACGACGCCTGCACGGGATGCACACGGGCCCCGGGCAGCCGCGTCACCGGCCCGCTCGGGGCGGTTTCGCTTCGACCGATTCGGCATAGCGCTAACCCGTTGAAAAACCATCGGTTCTAAAGCCAGTGGCCATCAAGTCGGCGCAGCCCTTGTGGCAAAAGCCCTACAGGGCCTGTGGGTTCGTTCGAGAGAGTGTCTCAATCGGGTCGATAGGGTGAGTCTATTTCCAGACGCCAAAGGCTTGACCTAGGCCTACCTACGCGCAGCCCCGTCGTACAGGGAGCCAATACCAATGAACAGGAGGCCGCATAGATGACCATTCCACTCGCCCGCAACCGTCTGGCGCTTGCCACCGGTCTGGCGCTTGCCGTGATAACCGGTGCCGGTCATGGCGCCGAACCGGAGAAGCCATCCAGTTACGCCCCGGTGATCGAAGAGGATTTCGATACCGTGTTCAAACGCATGTCGGCGGACAAACCGAAAGTCATGCAAAAACAGAAAGCGTTGCTGGAAGAGCGCTACGATCTCGCCGACAGGCCCGCCAATGGCGTCACCATGACCCGTGGTAAGCCGGTCCAGGCGGGGATCAGGGTCAAGCTGCCGAAGGGCACGACCTGGGACGAATTGGCGAAGATGAGCCCGGACGAGATTCGCGAGAAGAAGCTCTTCCCAGCCGGCTTCCTGCCCCTGCCCCACCCGAACCATGCGGAAGGCGGGATGGTTTTCCCACACTTCCAGATCGATGAGATCAACAAGCAGCAACAGCGCGACCTGACCCGCTTCGATCTGGATTTCGACCTGCCGGACCACTTCCTGCCCGAATTCCCGGCGCCGATCTTCCTCACCACCCGGCCAGACCTGGGCGACGTTTCCCAAGGCAAGTTGGTGACCCTGTCCAACTACTACGAGCTGTTCAACGGCATCCTCAATCCCAAGCAGATCGAGGGCCTGCGCCTGCTCGTCACGCCCTTCATGCAGCAGCAGTTCAACGCCACCGCCGACCGCCGCAGCGAGAAGCCCAGCTTCGGCGTGGCCTGCTTCGACTGCCACGCCAACGGCCACACCAACGCAGCCACTCACCTGGTCGGCGACATCCGTCCGCAGGAGCTGCGCCACC
The DNA here is from genome assembly GCF_002286785.1 of Pseudomonas sp. PIC25. GTDB lineage: Bacteria > Pseudomonadota > Gammaproteobacteria > Pseudomonadales > Pseudomonadaceae > Pseudomonas_M. The sequence continues at coordinate 24,060 of NZ_MUJY01000183.1, forward strand.
GCATCGACACCCCATCGCTGCGCGGGGTGAACATCCAGCGCCTGTTCGGCTCGCAACGCGCCCTGAAGACGGTGGAGGACTTCACCGAGTTCGAACAACGCGCCGCCTACTTCGACGGCGACCCGGTGATCGCCACCAAGAAAGGCGTGAACATCCTCGAGCGCGGCAGCCAGGTGCACTTCATGGGTGAGTTCCAGGCGCTGCTCGACTTCCCGCCCGCGCCCAAGTTGGATATCGAGGGCAAGCTGGACCCGAGCAAGGCCACCGAGCAGGAAATGCGCGGTCAGGAGCTGTTCTTCGGCAAGGCCGCCTGCGCCGGTTGTCATGTGCCGCCGTATTACACCGACAACCTGATGCATAACCTGAAGACCGAGCGCTTCTTCGAGCCGCAGACGATCAACGGCCGGCTGGCCAAGGCCGACGGCCCGATCAAGACCTTCCCGCTGCGCGGCATCAAGGACTCGCCGCCGTACCTGCACGACGACCGCCTGCTGACCCTGGACGACACTGTGGAGTTCTTCAACCTGGTGCTGCAACGCGGTCTCAGCGAGTCGGAAAAGGCCGATCTGGTGGCGTTCCTGAGGACGCTCTAGACAGGCACGGTGCGCCCCGCACCGCTCAGGGGCGCGCCGTGATCCGCAGACTGCTATCGCCGTCCCTCTCCCAGGCGCGCAACAGCTTCGCGTAGGTGCCATCGGCGCGCATCCCGGCCAGCGCCCGGTCAAAGGCAGCGACGATGCGGGCATGGTCGGTATGGTGGCGACTGACCAGTATATGCAGCGGGTTCTCGCTCAGCGGCCTGGGCAGGAACTCCAGCGCCGCTTGCAGGCGGGGCGACTCGCGGGACAAGCGAAAGCGCGCCACCCGCTCGTCGTCCAGGGTGAGGGCCACCCGTCCGGCATAGAGCATGTGCAGGGCGTTGTCGAAGCCCAGCACCGGCACCTTGCGCAATCGCTCGTAACTGTCGAAATGGCGCTCGTAGGCGTAACCGCGCACCACGGCGATATCCAGCGCCAGCAGATCGTCCAGCCGGCGGTAGCGGACGGGGTTGTCCTTGCGCTGGAGGAACAGAATCCGGTTGGTCAGGTAGGGCGTCGAGAATGCTCCGATCGCCTCCCGCTCGGGGGAATGCCAGGCGCAGACCAGCACGTCATAACTGCCGTTGCCGATACCATGCAGGGCCCGCGCCCAGGGCATTTCCATGTATTCGCTGGTGTAGCCGGCACGCTCCAGTGCCGTACTCACCAGTTCCACGGCCAGGCCGCCATGGGGCAACGACTGATCGGTGTAGGGAGGCCAGATGTCGCCCACCAGCCGCAGCTTTTCCGCCCACGCACCGGCGGGTAACAACAGCAACAGCAGCAAGGCGCCGGCGCGCGACGAAAACATTGGGGCGATTCCAGTCGGTCGAGGCTCGTTACGGTTCGGGCACGGTCAATCGCCGCCTCGCCATGAAATGGCGAATGGCCATTATGTGGCAATCTTATGGCGCCAGGAAAGCGCCATGACGGCAAGCCCTTTCCGACCGGTTACGTCTTCCTCGTCTATTCATCCCTCCCCATAGCACCAAGTGTTCCTGCCCCGGGGGACTGCCACAGCGCACCGCTGGCTAAACTTTGATCAGATAAAGCGACATGCCCGGAGCGGACGAGGAGGTGAATCATGCGTATGGCGGCAACCCTGCAACGCAGCCTTGAGGGCTCCGGATGCCAGTTCGAACTGGTATCCCACCCACATTCGGCGACCAGCCTGGAATCGGCACGGACAGCCGGGATACCGGCGGATCGCCTGGCCAAATCGGTGGTGCTGGACGACCGCCGCGGCCATTTCCTGATGGCCGTGGTGCCGGCCAACCGGCATCTGGATCTGAGCAAGGTGCGCAAGGATTCGCGTAAGTGGCAACTGACCAGCGAATACCGGATCGGCAGCCTGTTCAAGGATTGCGAGCGCGGCGCGGTCCCGGCCGTCGGCGAGGCCTACGGGATGAACATGCTGATCGACCCGATGCTGACCCGGCAGCAGGACATCTATCTGGAAGCGGGAGACCACGAGAGTCTGGTGCACATGCGCATGGACCAGTTCCTCAAGCTCGCGCCGCACGCCGAAGTGTGCGAGCTGAGCCAGTGAAGCTGAGACCCCAGGCGGCGCGGGCCGCCTGGGAAGCCCGGCAGGACCTACTGGCTCTGCCCGGTCCCGGTGCCAGTGCCGGTCCCGGTGCCTTGCGGCTGCTCCGGCGGTGGCGGGGGTGTGGTCGGCGGCGTGGTCGGCTGCTCGGTTGTGCTCGGCGGCGGAGTGCTCGGGCTCTGCGCGGGCTCGTCCTTCTTGTCGCAGCCCACCAGCAGAGCGCCTAGCAGCGCAGCCAGCAATAAGGGAGTTCGCATGGATCACCTCCATCAGGTTGAAGGCCGTCGAGCGGCCCGGAATCCAGGACCAAACTTGGCCCCCGCATGGATTGACCGTGCCATTCCCGCTTAGTGCCCAAAACCGTGACGCAGTTCTCCAATTTCTTGGGACACAGACCTTTTGCTTTCTACTGAAACGCCCCGACCGATGGCCTGCATCCCGCGAGATTCGTAGCCTTGCCGGTCAAGGCGTCTCCACCCCATGCTTCTTCGCCAACCGGGCCAGGGTGCCGTCCGCCACCAGGGCGTCGAATGCGCGATCGAACCTGATCCGAAGGGCATCGCCGGTGGTGTCGCGGGTGAAGGCGAAGTAGCCCCGCTGGGTATCGATGATCGGCTCGAGCCTGGCGATATGGGTGTTCAGCTTCAGGGACGTCAGCACCGGTGCGGTGTTGCGCTCGTTGCTGGCGAGCAGGCCGACCCGCCCGATGCTGAGCATGCGTAGCCCGTTCTCCACGCTGCCGACCATCACCAGATCGAGCTGCGGCCGGGCATTCTCGAAGCGCTCGCCGTACGTCCAGCCGCGCACCACCGCGATCTCCCGGTCGCTCAAGGCGGCCAGGTCGCCCTTCCAGCCGGTCTTCGTATCGAGACGGGCATAGAAAACGATACGGTCCTGGTAGAACGGGTGGCGGCCATAGGCGAAGCGCTTCTCCCGCTCCGCCGTCCAATAGGGGCCGATGAGGATGTCGGCATGCCCCTGCTCCACCATCTGCTGGGCGCGCAACCAGGGGTGGCGTTCGAAACGGACCGTGTCGCCGAAACGCCCCATGGCCGCCCGCAGCAGATCGGGTGCCAGGCCACGGTATTCGCCCGCTGTGGTCCGTTCGAACACGCCAGGGAACTGCGCTCCTACCGCCAGCCACTCGCGCGCCAGTACCGGGGAGCCGAGCAGCAGGCCGAACAGACAGGCAGCCAGCCGCATGGCGGAAAGAAATCGCATGCCTGGAAAATCTCCATCAAACAATTGGTGTCAGCCTAGCAGCAGCGGCCGGGCTTCTAAACAGACGGCCCGCTCGCAACCCGCTGCGCCTATGGCCCATGCGCGAAATTGACCGGTTGGAAAAATTTATCTGGTACGACCGAACCAAAACGAAGCGGCCCAGTCTAGGCTTTAGGTTCGCGTCCGACGATGCAGTAAAGGATTAGTGGCCACAAGCCATGCGCCGACCTGGCTAGCGCACCGTCTCGAAAACGAACAGCGCGCTGGTGATCTCTCCCTAAAGGATTGGAGGAACCATGTCTAACAAAAACAAAACGCTGCGTGTCGTCTGCAGTACCCTCGCATTCTCCCTCTCCACGACGCTGTACGCCGCCCCACCCCTGGAAACCGACCTGTTCAACGAGTTCTGGAGTCCGTCACGGCCCGATCCGTCCGGCTGCAATTCGATCCTGTTGAACAACACACCCATTGGCCTTCCCCGCTGCATGCAGGCCAGCAAGATCATGAACCACCTGCAGGCGCTGCAGGACGTCGCCACCGCGAACGACGGTACGCGCGCGGCCGGGCTGTCCGGCTACCAGGCGTCGGTGGACTACGTGAAGCAGACGCTGGAGCAGGCCGGTTATCAGGTCAAGTTGCAGTCCTTCCCGTTCACCGCGTTCTATCCACAGGGCCCCGGCGAACTGGCAGCCGTACTGCCGACGCCGGAAACCTACGAATGGGACGTGGACTTCACCTACCTGTCGCAGACCGAACCCGGCGACATCACCGGCAACGTGGTACCGGTGGATCTCGCCCTCGGCGCCGGCAACACCTCCAGCAGCGGTTGTGAGGCCGAGGACTTCAACGGCTTCCCGTCCGGCTCCATCGCGCTGATCCAGCGCGGCAGCTGCAACTTCGAGCAGAAGGCCGAAAATGCCGCGGCGGCTGGCGCCATCGGCGTGATCATCTTCAACCAGGGCGACACCGAGGACCGCAAGGACCTGATCAACGCCACCCTGGGCGATGGTTACGAAGGGGGCATCCCGGCCGTGTTCGCCACCTATGACAACGGCGTGGCCTGGGCCAGCACCGAGGGCCTGCAGTTGCACCTGGTGGTGGACGTGGTGCGCGAGCAGACCGAAACCTTCAACGTGATCGCCGAAACCCGCCGGGGCAACCCGAACAACGTGGTGATGGTCGGTGCCCACCTGGACTCGGTGTTCGAAGGCCCCGGCATCAACGACAACGGCTCGGGCAGCGCGGCCGTCCTGGAAATGGCCCTGCAGATGCGCAAGGCCCATCCGCGCAACAAGGTCCGTTTCGCCTGGTGGGGCGCCGAAGAGTCCGGCCTGGTCGGCTCGACCTACTACGTGAACAACCTCAGCGACGACGAGAAGAAGAAGATCAAGGTCTACCTGAACTTCGACATGATCGCCTCGCCGAACTTCGCGTACTTCATCTATGACGGCGACGGCTCCGACTTCGGCCTGGAAGGCCCACCCGGATCCGCCGCGGTAGAGAAGCTGTTCGAGACCTACTACCAACTGCGCGGTTTGCCCTCCGAGGGCGACGAGATCAGCTTCCGTTCCGACTATGCGCAGTTCTTCCTGGACGGCATCGCCTTCGGCGGGTTGTTCACCGGCGCGGAAGTGGTCAAGACCGAGGAACAGGCGGCCAAGTACGGCGGTGAAGCGGGCGTTGCCTTCGACCCCTGCTACCACCAGGCCTGCGACGACATCACCAACCTGGACCAGCGTGCCCTGGAGATCAATGGTGACGCCATGGCCTTCGCCACCAGCTGGTTCTCGCTGTCGACCAAACTCATCGACGACGAGATCGCCGGCTCGACCGGCACCGCCGCCCGCGCGCTCAGTGCACAGAAGTCCTACGACATTACCCATTGGGGTAAACACTGGGTCAAGTGATCCGCTGGCGTGACGAAAAGGGGACGGGCCTTGGGCTCGTTCCCTTTTTCTTTTTGTGCGTCGGCTCACCGCGTCCCTGATGGCCTCGTGGATAGGCTTTTCGCGCCGCCGCATATCGGTGGCTTGGGGATTGGCGTGGCTCGGCAATCCATTGCCAGAGTTCAGCAACCGCCCGACAGGTCGTCGCAGCGGACGTTTGAGCCGCAGCCATTTTGCTGGATCGTTCCCGCTCTGCGTGGAAACGGAACCCCTGACGCTCCGCGTCATCCTAAAGCCCTGCACACAGCGCCATCCCGTATTGACGCAGAGCTTCTCAGGCCGGGCTCCCACGCGGAACGTGGGTGCCATCAGCTAGCGGGAGTCTCATTCAGGCCCACTCTTTACATCAACCCCACTGCTATCTTCATTTATCTCGATAGCAGACGCAGTTCGCGCAGACGGATCGCCCGGCGGGGCTTGTGGTCAACATTTCGAGTGTTTGCAAAGGAGACGCACCATGGACCGATTCACAGGTGGCTGCCTGTGCGGAAACGTCCGCATCGTCGCCTCGGGGCGGCCGTATCGGGTCGGTCTCTGTCACTGTCTCGATTGCCGCAAGCATCACGGGGCGCTGTTTCATGCGTCGGCGATTTTTCCTGAGGATGCGGTGACGGTCGAAGGCGAAACGCACGACTACGCCGGACGGTTCTTCTGTCCCCGCTGCGGCTCGTCGGTTTTCTCGCGCAGTGCGGATGAAATCGAAGTGAACCTGGGCTCCCTGGATGCACCCGATCAGTTGATGCCAACCTACGAACTCTGGACCGTCCGGCGCGAATCCTGGCTACCGCCGTTTCCGCTCAAGAAACGCTACGAGCGCGACCGTGACGATACGAGCCGCTTCGAGGAGTAAGCGGGTTGACGGCGTTCAGCTATCGCTCCGACCGCCCTGCAATTCGCGCCAAGTGAGGTACAGGCGCAGGTCGAATTCCAGTTGGTGGTAGCCCGGCAGCATGTGTTCGCACAGTTTGTAGAAGGCTTTGTTGTGCTCGAACTCTTTCAGGTGGGCCAGTTCGTGCACCACGATCATCTTCAGGAATTCCGGCGCCGCATCCCTGAACAACGAGGCCACGCGGATTTCCTTCTTCGCTTTGAGCTTGCCGCCGTGCACCCGCGACACCGCAGTGTGCAGCCCCAACGCGCGCTGCACCACGTCGAGTCGGTTGTCGTAGAGCACCTTGTCGATGCCGGGGGCGTTGCGCAGGTGCTCCTGCTTCAGCGCCATGGTGTAGGTGTACAGCGCCTTGTCGCTCTGCACTTCATGGCGCGCCGGGTAGCGTTTGGCCAGGTATTCGCCCAGGCGATCCTCGGCGATCAGGTGACGGACCTGATCCAGCAAGGCGGGCGGATACGCCTGGAGAAACCTGAGCGCAGTCATCGGAGCGGTAAGAGTCATGGACGGGCCGCCAGTGTACCCGCGCCGCTCAGACGACGAAACGCGTCACCAGGGTGTTCAGTTCTACCGCCAGACGCGACAATTCCTGGCTGGCGGCGGCGGTCTGGTTAGCCCCGGCCGACGTCTGCAGCGACAGGTCGCGGATGTTCACCAGGTTTCGGTCCACTTCCCGCGCCACCTGAGCCTGCTCCTCGGCGGCGCTGGCGATCACCAGGGTCCGCTCGTTGATCGACTCGACCTGCCGGGCGATGGCTTCGATCGCCTGCCCGGCGGCCTCGGCTTCTTCCTGCATGCCCAGGGCCCGCTGGCTGCTGCCGTTCATCGCGTTGACCGCCTGGTTGGTGCCTTCCTGGATGCTGCCGATCATTTGCTCGATTTCCAGGGTGGATTCCTGGGTCCGGTGGGCCAGGGCACGCACTTCGTCCGCCACCACGGCGAAACCGCGTCCCTGCTCGCCGGCGCGCGCCGCTTCGATGGCGGCATTGAGCGCCAGCAGGTTGGTCTGCTCGGCGATGGAGCGGATCACATCGAGTACCTTGCTGATGTTCTGCGCCTGCTCGGCCAGGCTGCTCACCAAGGTGGCCGTGGTATTCACCTCATTACCCATACGGCGAATGGCAGCGATGGTCTGCCGTACCCGGTCGCGCCCCTGCCCGGCCGACTCGGCGGAAGCATTGGAGGCTTCCGAAGTCGAGCTGGCATTGCGCGCTACTTCCTCGACCGCGGCGGTCATCTCGTTGACCGCTGTCGCGGCCATCTGGATCTCGTCGTTCTGGCGGATCAGCGACCGGTTGCTTTCCTCGGTGACCGCACTCAGCTCCTCGGCAGCCGACGCCAACTGCGTCGCCGAGCCGCCAATCTGCTGAATGGTCCGCCGCAGTTGCACCTGCATGTCCGCCAGGGCCTGCATCAACTGGGCCGGCTCGTCCTCGCCCTCGACCTCGATGCGTCCGGTGAGGTCGCCCTTGGCCACGGTACGGGCGACCTCCACTGCGTCGCCGAGCGGCCCCACGATGCTGCGGGTCAGCATCCACGCCAGCAGGGCGGTGAGGGCCGCAGCCAGGACGAGCGAGACGATCACCTCCACTTGGCTGCTGGCGAATTCCTCATCCGCCGCCGCGCTGGCCGCCTCGCCACCGCGGCTGTTCAGTTGCGCGATTTCCTCGGCGGCCTGGCGCATGGCGTCGAACTGGGGTGCCATGCCGTTCAGGCTGGCGAAGGCATCGTCGGTACGGTTGGCGCGGGAGATGGCGAGAAAGGACTCGTGCGCTTTCAGGTAATCCGTGCGCTGCGAGCGGAACCGCTCCAGCAACGCCGTTTCCTCCGGACCGCTAGCGGTACGGAACAAATCGTTCTCGACCTTCTCCAGCTCCCCCAGCACCTCCTGCAATCGTCGCTCCACCGCTGACATGCCGGCCTCGTCATGGGTGAGGATGTGGGCGAACTGCTGCAGACGGAAGCGAGCAGAGAGCAGTTGCAATCGGCCAGATTTCTGCACGCCCGGCAACCAGTCTTCGCTGATCACGGTAGAAGCCTGGTTGATGACGGACATGTGGCTCAGGGAAAAGAGGCCGGTGAACAACAGCAACCCGGCAATCAGGGCGAAACTCACGGCGGCGCGCGGGCCGATACCGAAGCGGCGTAGCAGCATGCTGGAACTCCCCGGTGAGGTTTGTCATATTCCCTTGAGAACCATAGCCGATCCCAGAGATTGGGGCGGATCGGCAGCCAAGGCTCGATTCCGTGGTCCCCCTCATCCAACCTTCCCATTCATTCGATGAATGTTTTTGCTCGCCAGCGAAGCGGCAAAATGCCATTTAATTATGAATAGCACTCAATATCCATTCATCGCCACATGAGACAAAAGTCGCTAAAAGTCTGAGTTTTGCGAACGCATCAGCAAAAGCGATCCGGCCTCGAAGGCACACTCTCCGTGAAAAAATCTCACCACCAGAGCGGAATGCCGCCACAGGAAACAATCGAGGACGTTGCTCAATGGTCGATCTCGCCACTTGGAACCTGAGCGTTCCCGTCGGAACGCCGGCGACCATCATCGAAACCCCGAAGCTGGTCGAGGGGTATCAGGACAATTACTTCCGCACGCCTTCCGGAGCCGTGATCTTCTGGGCGCCGGTGACGGGTTCGAAAACGGAGAATGCGATCTATCCGCGCACGGAGCTACGGGAGAGCTATCCCGACGGCCGGGTGCGCAACTGGCTGTACGCCGATGCCGACAACTTCATGCGCGCCGCCCTGTCGGTCAATCAGGTGCCCTCGTCCGGCAGGGTCGTGATCGGACAGATCCATGCCTGGAACAGCACCAAGCCCATGCTGAAGCTGGAGTACCAATACGAGGATGACGAGAAGCTTGGGAATGTCGTCGCCAAGTTCCGCAATCGGCCGGACGACGAGGACCCGCTGGTAGTGACGGTGGCCGAGGGCGTTCCCCTGAACAAGCGTTTCACCTACAGCCTGCATGTGACGCCCAACGGCTCCCTCGCCGTGCATGCGGCCGGCTATCGCTGGGTGACCCGCCTGGACAGGAGCTGGGCACCGAGGCCGCTTTACTACAAGGCAGGCATGTATACCCAGGACAATACCGGCTACGCCAACGAAGGCGGGATGGCCACCTTCTATCGGCTGCACATCGAACACAAACCGCTCTGACCCCTCTCCCCCGTGGACAAGGATTCGTCCACCCCGTTTTGTCGATCAGTTCTCCTTTCAACTCTCCCCGATCCCCATTCCAGAGCGGCGCAACGACTACCGTTCGTCGGGAAACATCCTCTCCGCAAGCGCCCTCTTCGCATCGATTTTGCCGCTTCGCTTACAAAAAACCGGCGCCAGTCTTTTGAACGATCGCCTTGTCGGACAAGCCAGACGACAAAATGCCCTGCCATAGCCATTGGCCACACTGCAATGGCAAATCAATAGCAAAAAACCTAAAAATCAAATTTTTGACGCCAATATCACGTCAAAAAAGCCTTTCACCTCACACTCCGTAGGCCTTATAAAGCGACCGCGAGACGGTGTCGTAGACACCTTCGGACAAAGAACCCTTTTGCCACACCCCTTCTGTTCGTGTGTCACCGGCCGGATTGCCGAGTAAAGCTCTTTACTGACTCGTGGATTGAGATGTGCCCCGACTGAAGCAGTTTCTCTTAGGAGAATCAGTCATGATCGACCTCGCTACCTGGAACCTGACCATCCCTGTCGGCGTCCCCTCCACCACCATCGAAACCCCGGTTCTGGTCGGCGGTTATCAGGACTACTACTTCAAGAACAACGCGAACAACACCGTGTTCTTCTGGGCGCCGGTCAACGGCACCACCACCGATAGCGCCATCTATCCGCGTAGCGAACTGCGCGAAACCTATGCCGACGGGCGACTGCGCAACTGGGTGCATACGGCCGCCGACAACTTCCTGAGCGCCAGCCTGAAGGTCAGCCAGGTACCGTCCACCGGAAAGATCGTCATCGGCCAGATCCATGCCTACCAGAGCGACAAGCCGCTGCTGAAGCTGGAGTACCAGTACAAGAGCACCTACGGCTACGGGAACATCGTGGCCAAGGTCCGCTACACGCCGACCGAAGAGACCAGCACGGTCATCACGCTGTTCCGGGGCGTCCCGCTGAACCAGGACTTCGACTATGTCGCCCGCCTGGACCCGAAGGGCAAGCTGAGCGTGACCGTCAACAACACCACCTGGAGCACGCAGCTCGACTCCAGCTGGGCCCCGAAGCCGCTGTACTTCAAGGCCGGCGTGTACACCCAGGACAACACCGGCTACGAAACCGAAGCCGGCGCCGCAACCTTCGACGTGCTGAAAATCGAACACCGCGCACTCTGAGCCAAACCGGACTGGCCGCCTGCTTCACAGCGGGCGCCAGCCCTGATCTGCCAACCAACCGCTAAGAACGTTCCGCTCGTGTGTACTGGCAAGGAGCCGGGTAAGGCGCTTACCGACGATGGACATGCTGTGCCCCGACTGAAGCCGTTCTCCCGTAGTACAGAGAGAATCAGTCATGATCGACCTTGCAATCTGGAACCTGAGCATTCCCGTCGGCGTTCCCGCCACCACCATCGAGACCCGAGTCCTAGCCACCGGGTATCAGGACCACTACTTCAAGAACAACGGTTACAACACCGTGTTTTTCTGGGCACCGGTCAACGGCACCACCACCGAGAGCGCCAGCTACCCCCGGACGGAATTAAGGGAGACCTATCCGGACGGCAGACTGCGTAACTGGACCTATCCGAGCGCCGACAACTTCCTGCGAGCCGGCCTGAAGGTCAGCCAGGTTCCGTCCACCGGCAAGATCGTGGTCGGCCAGATCCATGCCTACAAGAGCAGCCGCCCATTGCTGAAGCTGGAGTACCAGTACAAGGCGCGCTATGGCTACGGCAACATCGTGGTGAAGGTCCGCCGCTCGCCGAATGACGAAACGTCGGAAGTCATCAATGTGCTCAGCGGCGTTCCGCTGAACCAACGCTTCATCTACAGCATCCACCTGACACCGAAAGGCACGCTGAGCGTGAACGTGAACTCGACGAAGTGGACCACGAAGCTGGACTCGGCCTGGGCGACAAAACTGTTGTACTTCAAGGCGGGCGTCTACACCCAGGACAACACCGGCTACGAGACCGAGGCCGGCGCGGCGATCTTCGACAAGCTACAGATCGAGCATCGTCCGCTGTAACCGGAGCAATAATGAAAAAACCCGCTTTTCAGCGGGTTTTCTTTTTGCGGGGAAGCGCAGGCGATCAGTTCACCTTCGGATTCAGCTCGCCCTTGGCATAGCGCTGATACATCGCTTCCAGGGAAATCGGTTTGATCTTGGAGGCGTTACCGGCGGTGCCGAAGGCTTCATAGCGGGCGATGCAGATGTCGCGCATGGCATCGACAGTCTTCGCCAGGTATTTGCGCGGGTCGAACTCGCTCTTGTTCTGCGCCAGGAAACGGCGGATGGCACCGGTGGAAGCCAGACGCAGGTCGGTGTCGATGTTCACCTTGCGCACGCCGTACTTGATGCCTTCGACGATCTCCTCGACCGGAACGCCGTATGTTTCCGGAATTTCGCCGCCGAATTCGTTGATGATCGCCAGCCAGTCCTGCGGCACGCTGGAGGAGCCGTGCATGACCAGGTGGGTGTCCGGGATGCGCTGGTGAATCGCCTTGATGCGATCGATGGCAAGGATGTCGCCGGTCGGCGGACGGGTGAACTTGTAGGCGCCATGGCTGGTGCCGATGGCGATGGCCAGGGCGTCGACCTTGGTCTTGGCAACGAAGTCGGCGGCTTCTTCCGGGTCGGTCAGCATCTGGCTGTGATCCAGGGTGCCTTCGGCGCCGATACCGTCTTCCTCACCGGCCTGGCCGGTTTCCAGGCTGCCCAGGCAACCCAGTTCGCCTTCCACGGACACGCCGCAGGCGTGGGCCATGTCCACCACCTGGCGGGTCACGCGGACGTTGTACTCGTAGTCGGTCGGCGTCTTGCCGTCCTCGCCGAGGGAACCGTCCATCATCACCGAGGAGAAGCCCAGTTGAATGGAACGCTGGCAAACCGCCGGGCTGGTGCCATGGTCCTGGTGCATGACCACCGGGATGTGCGGGAACTCTTCGACGGCGGCGAGAATCAGGTGGCGCAGGAACGGGGCGCCGGCATATTTGCGCGCACCGGCGGAGGCCTGGACGATCACCGGAGAGTCGGTCTTGTCGGCCGCTTCCATGATGGCGCGCATCTGCTCGAGATTGTTGACGTTGAAGGCCGGAATGCCGTAGCCGAACTCGGCGGCGTGGTCCAGCATCTGGCGCATGCTGATGAGAGCCATGGTATTTCTTTCTCCCGGTTGGGGTCGTTAAGCGTCAAAGCCTGCCGCAGGGGCAGGCGGTATTCAAGTTTTTCGGGCCGGGCATCTCCGGCCGTGGCAACCCTTGTCAGCCGTGGTGGCAGGCGGTGGGACGGCGCGCCGTCGTCGCCAGGCCGGTCCGGACCGGGGCGCCCTGCTCGGGCAGCGCTTCCCGCTGACTGAGCGAGTAGGCAGCCAATTCGCTGCACCAACGGTTTCCGACAGGAGCCAGCGAGCAGCCGGACAACGACAGCAGCAGGAGACTCAGCGACACGTAACGCATAGGTTCTACCTTCATTGGGCCTTGCAACCTCGACCGATCAGGTCGTTTCCGGCGACCCAGTAGGCCAGGCCTTCCTCGCCCTTGGCATGGAAGGCGATAACGCCATCGCTATAGAGAGCGCCGGAGGCGGCAGGTTCCCGCTGCAGCCGATAAACCACGTCGCTTCCGCTTACCCGCAGATCGACGGTATCGCGCCCGGCATCGGCGAAACGCCAGTTCAGCTCCGCGCCGCTGTCGCACGTCCAGCGACTCCATGGCTGCTCGGCCGGCGTACCGGCACAGCCAGCCAGCAGAACAACGGCCGCCGCCAGGGCGATAGTACCTTTCATCTCATCTCCCGCCGCGCGGCGCGCCTTCAAGGGCAGCGCTGCTCCGGACTGTCCTGGGCAGCGGTCGGATCGCCGCTGCTCTGTGTCTCGATCCGCTGATTGTCCTTCTCGGTGGGGCCCATCGCAGGAGGCGGGCTGACCACTTCGCAGGTACTGGTGACCGGCGAACCGCCGGAACAACCGATCAGGCCGATCGAACACACGAGAACGAGCAAGGGATAGCGCATCGCGATTTCCTCCGGGTGGATATCTCAAGGGACCACACCCGGCGCTTCGCTATCCGCCCGCTCGTCTTCACCTCACTTGGCGCGCTGCTCCAGCACTTCGACCGCCGGCAACACCTTGCCCTCGACGAACTCGAGGAAGGCGCCGCCGCCGGTGGAAATATAGGAAATCCGCTCCGCCACGCCGTACTTGTCGATGGCCGCCAGGGTGTCGCCACCGCCAGCGATGGAGAACGCGTCGCTCTCGGCAATGGCCAGGGCCAGGGCCTTGGTGCCCTCGCCGAACTGGTCGAACTCGAACACACCGACCGGGCCGTTCCAGAGGATGGTCTTCGACGACTTCAGCAGCTCGGCGAACTGGGCGGCGGTCTGCGGCCCGATGTCGAGGATCATGTCGTCGTCGGCCACGTCGGCGATGGCCTTGACGGTGGCGGCAGCGCTTTCGGCGAACTCCTTGGCCACCACCACGTCCACCGGCAGCGGCACGCTGACCTTGGCGGCGATGGCCTTGGCGGTGTCGACCAGATCGGCTTCATACAGCGATTTGCCCACCTTGTAACCCGCCGCGGCGAGGAAGGTGTTGGCGATACCACCGCCGACGATCAGTTGGTCGCAGATCTGGCTCAGGCTGTTCAGCACATCCAGCTTGGTGGAGACCTTGGAGCCGGCGACGATAGCCGCCATCGGCCGGGCCGGGTTGCCCAGGGCCTTGCCCAACGCATCCAGTTCGGCCGCCAGCAGCGGGCCGGCACAGGCGACCTTGGCGAACTTGGCCACGCCATGGGTGGAACCCTCGGCGCGATGGGCGGTACCGAAGGCGTCCATGACGAACACGTCGCACAGGGCAGCGTACTTCTGCGCCAGCTCGTCGGCGTTTTTCTTCTCACCCTTGTTGAAGCGCACGTTCTCGAACAGCACCAGCTCGCCCGGCTTCACTTCGACGCCATTCAGGTAGTCGGCAACCAGCGGAACGTCGCGGCTCAGGGCCTTGCCCAGGTAATCGGCGACCGGCTTGAGGCTGTTCTCTTCGCTGTACTCGCCCTCGGTCGGACGGCCCAGGTGGGAGCAGACCATCACCGCCGCGCCCTTCTCCAAGGCCAGCTTGATGGTCGGTAGGGAGGCGAGGATGCGTGCATCGCTCTTCACCACGCCGTCCTTCACCGGGACGTTGAGGTCTTCGCGAATCAGCACGCGCTTACCCTGGAGGTCGAGGTCGGTCATCTTCAACACGGTCATGGTGATCGGTCCTTCACGGAGGCTGGTTAATTGGAAGCGTTGGCGACGCGCAGATAGTGATCGGCGACGTCGAGCATACGGTTGGCGAAGCCCCATTCGTTGTCGAACCACGCCAGCAGGTTCACCAGCCGGGGGCCGGACACGCGGGTCTGGCTGCCGTCGACGATGGCCGAATGCGGGTCGTGGTTGAAGTCGCAACTGGCGTGGGGCAGCTCGGTGTAGGCCAGCAGGCCTTTCAGCGGGCCGCTTTCGGCGGCCTGGCGCAGCACGCGGTTGATTTCTTCGCTACTGGTGTCGCGGGCGGTCTGCAGGGTGATATCCAGGCAGGACACGTTAACCGTCGGCACGCGCACGGCTTTGGCCTGAATTCGTCCACTAAGTTCCGGCAGCAGGCGCTCGATGCCGCGCGCCAGCCCGGTGGACACCGGGATCACCGACTGGAAGGCCGAGCGCGTGCGGCGTAGGTCCTCATGGTGATAGGCGTCGATTACCGGCTGGTCGTTCATCGCGGAATGGATCGTGGTGATGGAAACGTACTCAAGACCCACCGTCTCGTTCAAAAGTTTCAGCAGGGGCACGCCGCAATTGGTAGTGCAGGACGCATTTGAGACGAGGGTCTCCTTACCGCCGAGACTGGCCTGGTTGACGCCGAAGACGATGGTGGCGTCGACATCCGCCTCGCTGGCCATGGGCTGAGAGAACAGCACCCGTGGCGCACCGGCCTCGAGGAAGCGCTCGCCATCGGCACGGGTGTGGTAGGCGCCCGAGCACTCCAGCACCAGGTCGATGCCCAGGCCGGCCCAGTCGATACCCTCCGGCGTCGCGCTGCGCAGCACCTTCACGCAATCGCCATTGATATGCAGGCAGTCGCCCTCGACCTTCACGTCACCGGGGAAGCGACCATGGGTAGAGTCGAAACGGGTCAAGTATTCGATGCTGGCCTGGTCGGCCAGGTCGTTCAGGGCAACCACCTCGAAGCTCGCCCCGGCACCACGCTCGTAGAGCGCACGCAACACGCAGCGGCCGATGCGGCCATAGCCGTTCAATACAACTTTGTAAGGGCGGTTGGGCATGGCAGCTCCGCGGCAAACGGCACGCTGCCAGCCATCGGACGGAGCGCTCCGACCGATGGCTGGCGGCAAGGCTTTCGGCTGGACGTCAGTCTTCCAGCAGCTCTTCGGCTACCGAAAGCACGTTGTCGACGGTGAACCCGAAGTGTTCGAACAGGGCAGGCGCCGGCGCGGATTCGCCGAAGCTGGTCATGCCGATCACCCGGCCGTCGAGGCCGACGTACTTGTACCAGTAGTCGGCATGGGCCGCCTCGATGGCGATCCGCGCACCGACTTCCACCGGCAGCACCGACTGCTTGTAGGTGGCATCCTGGGCATCGAACACGCTGGTGCACGGCATGGAGACCACCCGCACCTTGCGTCCCTGCTCGGTGAGTTTGTCGCAGGCCTGCACGGCCAGGGCGACTTCCGAACCGGTGGCGATAAGGATCAGCTCCGGCTCGCCGTCGCAATCCTTCAGGACATAGCCACCGCGGGCGACGGCGCTTTCCTGCTCGTGATCGCGTAGCTGATGCGGCAGGTTCTGGCGCGAGAACACCAGGGCGCTCGGGCCGTCCTTGCGCTCGATGGCGCACTTCCAGGCCACCGCGGATTCGACCGCATCGGCCGGACGCCAGGTATCCAGGTTCGGCGTCATGCGCAGGCTGGCCAGTTGCTCGATCGGCTGGTGGGTCGGACCGTCCTCGCCCAGGCCGATGGAGTCGTGGGTGAACACGTAGAGCACGCGCTGCTTCATCAGCGCCGACATGCGCACGGCGTTGCGCGCGTATTCCATGAAGATCAGGAAGGTCGCGCCGTAGGGGATCAGGCCACCGTGCAGGGCGATGCCGTTCATGATGGCACTCATACCGAACTCGCGAACGCCGTAGTACATGTAGTTGCCCGAGGCGTCTTCCTCGACCACCGGCTTGCAGCCTTTCCACAGCGTCAGGTTGGAGCCAGCGAGGTCGGCGGAGCCGCCAAGCAGTTCCGGCAGCAGCGGGCCGAAGGCGTTCAGGCAGTTCTGGCTGGCCTTGCGGCTGGCGATGGTTTCGCCCTTCTCGGCCACGGTG
This sequence comes from Pseudomonas sp. PIC25, assembly GCF_002286785.1. GTDB lineage: Bacteria > Pseudomonadota > Gammaproteobacteria > Pseudomonadales > Pseudomonadaceae > Pseudomonas_M. Next base: position 40,786 of record NZ_MUJY01000183.1, read on the forward strand.
CGGATGAACTCGGAAGCCTTGGCGGAAAAATCGGCCGGCAGTTCGCCCGCCATGCGCCGGGTGAATTCGGCGGCCAGCTCGGGGTGCTCGGCCTGGTAGGCAGCGAAGCGCTGGCTCCAGTCGCTCTCGGCCTTGTTGCCGGCTTCCCGGGCATCCCACTCGGCATAGATGTCGGCCGGGATTTCGAAAGGCGGGTGGTTCCAGCCCAGGTTCGCGCGGGTCAGCGCCACCTCTTCGGCACCCAGGGCGGCGCCGTGGCTTTCTTCCTTGCCCTGCTTGTTCGGCGAACCGAAGCCGATGATGGTCTTGCAGCAGATCAGGGTCGGGCGGTCGCTCTTGCGTGCGGTCTCGATGGCCATGCGGATTTCGTCGGCGTCATGGCCGTCGACGTTACGGATCACCTGCCAGCCGTAGGCTTCGAAGCGTTTCGGCGTGTCGTCGGTGAACCAGCCATGCACTTCGCCGTCGATGGAAATGCCGTTGTCGTCGTAGAAGGCGATCAGCTTGGACAGGCCCAGGGTGCCGGCCAGGGAGCAGACTTCATGGGAAATGCCTTCCATCATGCAACCATCACCCATGAACACGTAGGTGTAATGATCGACGATGTTGTGACCGGGGCGGTTGAACTGGGCCGCCATGATCTTTTCCGCCACGGCGAAGCCGACGGCGTTGGCGATGCCCTGGCCGAGCGGCCCGGTGGTGGTCTCGACGCCGGCGGTGTAGCCGAATTCCGGGTGACCCGGGGTGCGGCTGTGCAGTTGGCGGAAGTTCTTCAGGTCATCGATGGACAGGTCGTAGCCGGTCAGGTGCAGCAGGGAGTAAATCAGCATCGAGCCGTGGCCGTTGGACAGCACGAAGCGGTCGCGGTCGGCCCACTGCGGATTGGCCGGGTTGTGCTTCAGGTAGTCGCGCCAGAGCACCTCCGCGATATCGGCCATGCCCATGGGGGCGCCGGGGTGGCCGCTGTTGGCTTTCTGCACAGCATCCATGCTGAGGGCGCGGATGGCGTTGGCACGGTCACGACGGCTGGGCATCGTTGAATCTCCTGCGGGGTACTGAACCGAAAAAGGCCGCCATTTTCGCCCAGCCGAGCCCCCAGGGGCAATGATGGATTGCGGAACCGCGGCCTCTGCTCGTCGACTGGCTGGCCGCAGGCCAGTATTCACGGCGAACGACTGTCTCACTCCAGCAAGGTCATATCGGCGGCGTCGAACGCCGGCAGGCACTCCAGCAAGTGCGCGCGGAGCAGCTCCAGCGTGCGGTTCTGCCGGCTGCGCGCCGGCCAGACCAAGTAGTAGCTGCCCTGGGAACGTACTGCCGTGCGGAACGGCAGGACCAGGGCGCCGCTGTCCAACTCTTCCCTGACCAGTGACAGATCGCCCATGGACAGCCCATGCCCCTTCATCGCCGCGGAGATGGCCAGCTCCAGGGTGTCGAACAGCTTGCCCTTGCGCCACGCCAGGCGGTCGCTGCAACCCATGCGCTCCAGCCAGCGCCGCCAGTCCCGGCGATCGCGCGTCGGATGAATCAGCTCGCAACTGGCCAGGCGGTCCAGGGTCCAGGGCTCGCTGCCGAGCAGCTCGGGTGCACAGACCGGCACCAGCCACTCGTCGAACAGCTTTTCGGACTCGTCCACCATGCCCACGCCGTCGCAACTCCCAAGCAGGATGGCGCAATCGAACGGCTCGGCGCGGAAATCGACGAAATCCTCATCCATCCAGACGCTGGTCAATTGCACCTGAATACCCGGATGGCGCGCGTGAAACCCCTCCAACACACCCAGCAGCCAACGCATCGTCAGCGTCGATGGCGCCTTGAGGCGCAGGGATATCTCGCGACTGGCCACCGCCATGCAGGCGTTCTCGATGGTCTCGAACCCCACCTGCAGGCCCTGGGCGAGTATCCGCGCATGCTCGGTGAGCACCAGCTTCGAGCCCTTCCGCTCGAACAAACGACAGCCCAGGGAATGCTCGAGGGAGCGCACATGCCGGCTCACCGCACTCTGGGTAATGCACAGTCGCTCCGCCGCCAGGGTGAAGGAGCCGAACCGGGCGGCCATCTCGAATGCCCGCAACGCATAAAGCGGCGGAATGCGGGCGCCCGACTTATCCACCATGACTAAAACTCATTCCAACCGGCCATTCTTTCCGCTTCAACTTGCCCGCCCCGTCCATAGAATTCGCCCCCAACGATTTGGCCGAACCGTTGATACGCCGAAGGCGGCCCGCGAAATACCCCGCCCTTCACATATCCGCAACCTATCCGAACACCCGTGGAAAAATGAGCGATATAAAAGGACTGCTGGTCTCCAGCATCGCGAATGGCGGCCTGCATCAGGACCACATCTCGAAAATCATCACCTTCCGACAGTTCGGCAATGAACAGGGATATCTGCTGCTCGAAAACATGCCCATCGGCCGCATCCCACCAACACCCAGGGATCGCCGCCTCATCGGCAAGCACGACAACCAGAGCGAACGCCTGATCCTGCAGACCACCGCCCTGCTCGGCGAGCCGATCGGTTATGTGCAGGAGTCGAACGGTAACATCGTCAATAACTTCTTCCCGCATAAACAACACAGCCGGAAGAAGACCTCCGACAGTTATGACACGGAACTCGACCTGCACACCGAAAACGCCTTCCATGCCGTCCAGCCGGACTACCTGGTGTTGCTCTGCCTGCGCCAGGACCCGGGCAGCGAGGCGATCACCTACATCAGTTCGATCGAACACATCCGGCAGCACCTCACGCCGGACTGCCTCGATTTCTTCTTTACCGAGAAGTACAACTTTCTTTCCGACTATTGCCCGAACGGCAAGAACTGCCGGCTCGACATCGGCAAGAACCAGACGGTTCTCTACGGCGACCCCGCAGACCCAATGTTCCGCTTCGATCCGCAGTTCATGGTCGCCCGCAATGGCTATGCGCAATACCAGATGACCCGCCTCCGCGACATCGCCTGGCGCGAAGCGCGGCCGATCAAGCTCAGGGCCGGCGACCTGCTGATCATCGACAACCGCAAGACGGCCCATGCCAGAAGCGCCTTCAGCGCCCGTTTCGACGGCACGGACCGCTGGCTCCAGCGCACCTTCGTGGTCTGCAATCACCGCTACTACACCGAGAAGCTCGGGAGGAGCACACGGGTCTTCGACCTGGTGGCCAACCTGTGATCACCTACCTCAGCTTTGCCCTCGCCATCACCTTGCTGATCGCATCGCCTGGGCCGGTGGTGGCGCTGGTGCTTGCCGATGGCCGGAGCACCTGGCCGACCTGGACCATCCTCGGCGGCATCCTCTCGGCCCAGATTCTCCTGGCCTGCGCCCTGCTGACGCTCTACCTGGCGCTGGACGTGAACCCCCTCGTGCTCGAGTGGGGCCGTCTCCTCGGCGGGCTCTACCTCGCCTGGCTCGGGCTATGCACCCTGCGCGCTTCCGGCGACGCCGCCCAAGGCAGCGACATGGGTGGCCGCCAGTGCTTCTGGCGCACCCTCCGGGTGGGGCTGTCGAACCCCAAGGACATCCTGTTCTTCTTGGCCTTCCTGCCCAGCTTCATCCTTCCCAGCCAGCCGTTCGCCCGGCAGGCGTGCATCCTCGCGCTGATCTGGGCAGTGATCGACCTGAGCGTACTGTCCACCTACGCCACCCTGTCGCAGCGCTTGTTCCGCCTCGACACCGGCAAGGCGCTGCTGACCTGGGTGCCCGGCATATGCCTCCTGGCCCTCGGCCTGTATTCCGGCCTCCAGGGACTGCTCGCCCTCTCAGGACAGGCGTGACACCGCCAGCAATATCAAAATCTTTTGATATTGGCCTTGCTGTACGAAAAGTGACCGACTAGACTGCGCGCCCTATGAACCTGCGCGTGCCCTCACTTCGTCACGAAGCCGGCGACCAGTTGGCCGCCCTGTGCAAGGCCGGTGGCGATCCGCTACGGCTGAACGTACTGCGCGCGCTGGCCAACGATTCGTTCGGCGTACTGGAACTGGCGCAGATTTTCGCCATCGGCCAGTCCGGCATGAGCCATCACCTCAAGGTCCTGGCCCAGGCCGGACTGGTGGCGACCCGCCGCGAAGGCAATGCGGTGTTCTACCGTCGCGCCCTGCCCCATGCCGAAGCGCTGGGCGGCGCGTTGCACGCGGCATTGTTGGAAGAGGTGGACGCCCTGGCGCTGCCAGCCGACGTACAAGGCCGGATCGCTGCGGTACATGCCCAGCGGGCGACCGCCAGCCACGACTTCTTCAGCCGTATGGCGGAGAAGTTCCAGGCCCAGCAGGACCTGATCGCCGGACTGCCGCAATACCGTGATAGCGTGCTGGCGCTGCTCGATGCCCTGAGCTTCGCGCCCGGCGCCACGGGGTTGGAAGTCGGCCCTGGCGACGGCGGCTTCCTGCCCGAACTGGCCCGGCGCTTTTCCCGGGTATGGGCGCTGGACAACAGCCCGGCGATGCTGGAACTGGCGCGTCTGCGCTGTGCCGAAGCAGGTCTGGGCAATGTCGAGCTGATTCTCGCCGACGCCCTGAACGACGATGTCGCCGCGGCCGATTGCGTGGTACTGAACATGGTCCTGCACCATTTCGCCGCGCCGGCCGAAGCGTTGAAACGGCTGGCCCGCCTGGTGAAGACCGGCGGCAGCCTGCTGATCACCGAGTTGTGCAGCCACAACCAGAGTTGGGCCAGGGAGGCCTGCGGCGATCTCTGGTTGGGCTTCGAACAGGACGATCTGGCCCGTTGGGCCGATGCCGCGGGGCTCACGCCCGGCGAGAGCCTCTACATTGGCTTACGTAACGGTTTTCAGATTCAGGTGCGGCATTTCGCCAAGCCAGCCGCTGATGACCGACTCACCCACCGGTAATTTAGGAACCGATAGATGAGCGAATATTCCCTGTTTACTTCCGAGTCCGTGTCCGAAGGCCATCCGGACAAGATCGCCGATCAAATCTCCGATGCGGTGCTCGACGCCATCATCGCTCAGGACAAGCATGCCCGCGTGGCCTGCGAAACCCTGGTGAAGACCGGTGTGGCCATCGTCGCCGGCGAAGTCACCACCTCCGCCTGGGTCGACTTGGAAGAACTGGTGCGCAAGGTCATCTGCGACATCGGCTACACCAGCTCCGACGTCGGCTTCGACGGCCACACCTGCGGCATCATCAACATCATTGGCAAGCAATCCCCGGACATCAACCAGGGCGTCGACCGTGCCAAGCCGGAAGACCAGGGCGCCGGTGACCAGGGCCTGATGTTCGGCTACGCCAGCAACGAGACCGACGTGCTGATGCCGGCGCCGATCTGCTTCTCCCACCGTCTGGTCGAGCGCCAGGCCGAAGCACGCAAGTCCGGCCTGCTGCCGTGGCTGCGCCCGGACGCGAAGAGCCAGGTCACCTGCCGCTACGAGAACGGCAAGGTGGTCGGCATCGACGCCGTGGTGCTGTCCACCCAGCACAACCCGGAGGTCAAGTACGAAGACCTGCGCGAAGCGGTGATGGAGCTGATCATCAAGCACACCCTGCCGGCCGAGCTGCTGCACAAGGACACCCAGTTCCACATCAACCCGACCGGCCAGTTCATCATCGGCGGCCCGGTGGGCGACTGCGGCCTGACCGGACGCAAGATCATCGTCGACTCCTACGGCGGCATGGCTCGCCACGGTGGCGGCGCCTTCTCCGGCAAGGACCCGTCCAAGGTGGACCGCTCTGCCGCCTACGCCGGCCGCTACGTGGCGAAGAACGTCGTCGCCGCCGGCCTCGCCGAGCGCTGCGAGATTCAGGTTTCCTACGCCATCGGCGTGGCCCAGCCGACTTCCATTTCGATCAACACCTTCGGCACCGGCAAGGTCAGCGACGAGCGCATCGTCCAGCTAGTCCGCGAGCACTTCGACCTGCGGCCGTACGCGATCACCCGCATGCTCGACCTGCTCCACCCGATGTACCTGCCGACCGCGGCCTATGGTCACTTCGGCCGCGATCCGTTCGAAATGACCGTCGGTGGCGACACCTTCACCGCGTTCACCTGGGAAAAGACCGACAAGGCCGCCGATCTACGCGTCGCCGCCGGTCTGTAAGTCCTGTCGAGAGAAACGAGAAAGCCCTGCCAAGTGCGGGGCTTTTTCTTTTCCGGCTCTCAGTACGCCCGGAACTCCTGATGGCAGGCCTCACAAGCGTCCTCGACGCGCTGTACCGGCGCCGCCAGTGACTCGGGCTGGAGCGGCTTGCGGGTGGTTGCCTCGACTAGCGCCGCCGTCGAGGCTTCGAGATCGCGGGCCAGTTGCTGGAAGCGCTCCTGGCGCTGCCAGACCTCGTCCCGCGCCGAGGTATCGTCCTCTTCCTTGACCTGCGGGAAATGCTGCCACGGCTGGCGCGACAGATCGTCCAACTTCACCGCCCCCTCGTTGAAGCGCGTCTCGTCGAAGGGAATGCGGCCGCGCAGCATGCCCCCAAGGTCTTCGCTGGTCTTGAGCATCGCCTTGAACAGCGCCTGGCGCTTGCCGAGGGGCGAGTTGGGATCGACGCCACCGCAGGCGGCCAGGCCCGCGCAGAGCACCACTATCGACAGGGACTTCAACTTCATGACGACCAATCGCTTGCATGGAGGAGCCGGGGATTATCCCCGTGCGTCCTGCCAGAGGCCAGCCCCGCTGCGTTCAGGTCCGGAAACGCTCGAGGAAGCCATGCAGTTGCTGCAAGCCGCCATCGATGACCGACACCGAGGTGCTCACCGTCTGCGCGTCGCCGCGGGTCCGGTTGGCCAGATCGGCAATCCGCCCGATGCGCTGGTCGATGTCCACCGCCACCTGGCTCTGCTCCTCGGTGGCGCTGGCAATCTGCAGATTGAGGGCGTTGATGGCATCCACCGCTTCGACGATGCCGTCCAGCGCCTGGGTCGCCTGCTGGATGTGCCCGAGGTTATCGCGGGCCTGGGCAGCACTGTCGCGCATGCTCGAACCGGCGCCATGGACACCCTCCTGCAAGCGCTGGACGATGGCGCGGATTTCTTCGGTTGAAGCCTGGGTCCGGCTGGCCAGGGTGCGGACCTCATCGGCAACCACGGCGAACCCGCGCCCGGCCTCGCCAGCCCGAGCCGCCTCGATGGCCGCATTGAGCGCCAGTAGGTTGGTCTGCTCGGCGATGCTGGTGATCACCGCCAGCACCTTGCCCACCTGCTCGCTGTCCTTCTCCAGCGCGCTGGCCTGTTCGGCGCTGCCATCCAGTTGCGCACTCAGCGCGGCGAGCTGGCCGGCACTGACCTGTACCGCCCTGCGCCCGTCCTGCACCAGGCGCTCGGCCCGCTGGCTGTTCTCCGCGGCCTGGGCCGCGTTGCGCGCCACGTCCACCACGGTCGCACTCATTTCATTCATGGCCGTGGCGACCTGCTCCAGCTCCTCCTGCTGGCGACTGACCCCGCCACCGGCCGCTTCCACGGCCAAGAGCACGTCGTCCAGGTGGCGCTGGGTGTTGCCGCAGGTATCCTTGATCCGCCCGAGCAGTTCGCGCACCTGTTCCAGCATGCGGTTGTAGCCATTGGAGATATGGGCGATCTCATTGTCCCGGTAGCGGCTGTCCAGGCGATTGAGGAAATCCCCGGAACCGACCCGCACCAGCGCGTGCTCGATCGCGCGCAACTGGCTCATCAGCGGGCTCAGGCCGAACTGGCGGCCAAACACCACCAGGGTCAGGATGCCCAGCACACAGACGAAGGCGATCCACATCTGGGTGCGCTGGGTCCGCTCGGCCAGCTCGGTCATCATGCCAACGGCGCCATTCATGTCCTTGAGCAACGCCACCGACGCCGCCTGGACCTCATCCAGCGACGCCTCGCCGGTCCGGTCGGCCAGTTGCTCAAGCAGTGGGCGCAAGGTCTGCCAGCGCTCTCCGACACGCGCCAGTTGCGCCTGCACCGTCACATCGGGAAACGCGCTGATGTTGCGTGCCGGGTTGCCGTTCGTCAGGTCCCGGTGCGCCTGTTCGAATTGTTCGAGGGTACCCTGGAATACCACCCGCTCGCCGACGCCCTGGCTCAGCAACAGCGCTTCCTTGGTCATCTTCTGGCTGAGCATGCGCTGCGCGCCTGCCACATTGAGGGTGTCCGGCGACACCGACATGCTCAGGTACAAGGCCACTGAGGCGCTGGCGGCCAGCACGAACATCAAGACATAGGAAAACAGGAACTGGTGGTTCAGCGTTCTCAGGCCGATACCGGCGAGCAACCGATCCAACACGTGGGTAACACTGTGCGACGACATCTCGGCGTCCTCCCTGGAGCGATACGAAAGAGGCGCCGAGCATGAAAGAGCCGAGGAGCGGATATCTTGATCTACCGCAGGTTCGCACCCTGTCCGACAATCGGGCAGACAAGCGGTACCGGCTCGATCGGATCAACCCGAGCCCGGCCGGTCCAGCACCACCGCCTCAGTGCGCCTCGCCTTCCGTCCAGCGGCCACCGCCGCTTTCGCAGTCGACTTTCGCCTGTCCCTTGTCCAGCGCCTGGTAATGGTAGGTGACGATCTTCGCTTCGTCCGGCACGTTCGGCGGCGTCCCCGCCTCCTGGCCGTAGCGGCCGGAGGACATTTCGTTGGCCAGGGTCTCCTGGGTCAGGGGCGCGACGCACTTGCCGAAGTAACCGGAGGGGCAGGTCTGGCGCTTTTCCTTGCGCATGCCGGCGACGTCTCCGGTCTTGTTGTTGCAGGACCAGTCCAGCGACCCTTGCGGCATACCCTCATGCTCGAAGCAATATTCGTTGCCACCGTTGCTCGGCGGGGTCTTGGCCTCGGCCTGGGCGGACACGTGGCAGGATTCGGCCAGCGCCGGCAAACACGCGGAAGCTACGAAGGCCAGGACGGTGGCGCGTAGAAGAGCATTCATGGCGAACCTCCAGCGAAAGCGGAATGGGAACCCTCGCGGTCCCTTGAATTGTGACGGCCTACCGACGGCAGAGTTCGTCCCCTCGGCGGTGATGAAGTCGACAACCTGGGCAAAGCGCCAGCAGTCCGACGATAGCCTCAGGTTAGAATCCGTCGCTCTCCGGCGGCCCCGCCGGACCAATGGAAACCTGACCGAACAGCCGCCGCCGGCCGGGGTCACTCCCCTATATCGCGCCCCAGGCGTCCATCGACCTCAGCCAAGGGATTGATCGCATGCTCGAAATCGCCGCCGTCTTCATCAGCCTCACCGCCGCGCTGGCCTACCTGAACCACCGCTTCGTCGGTTTCCCGCCGACCATCGGCGTCATGGCCATCGCCCTGGGCTTCTCGCTCCTGCTCCAGGGGTTGAGCGCGCTAGGCCACTCGGCGCTGGAGGACAGCATCGAGACGATGATGAACCGCATCGACTTCAACGACCTGCTGATGAACGGCATGCTTTCCTTGCTGCTGTTCGCTGGCGCCCTGCACATCAACCTTTCCGACCTGCGCGAGCGGCGCTGGGCTATTGGCTCGCTGGCAACCCTGGGCGTGCTGGTGTCCACCGCCCTGATCGGCGCCTGCGCCTACGGCGTCTTCCAGCTCTTCGGCTTCCAGGTCTCCTGGATCTACTGTCTGCTGTTCGGTGCGCTGATCTCGCCCACCGACCCCATCGCCGTACTCGGCATCATGCGTTCGGCGGGCGCACCCAAGCCGCTGGAGATCACCATCGTCGGCGAATCGCTGTTCAACGACGGTGTCGCCGTGGTGGTGTTCACCGTGCTGCTGGGCATCCTCGCCGCCGGCGAGATTCCCAGCGCCGGGGAGATCGGCTGGCTATTCATCGAAGAAGCCATCGGCGGCATGCTGTTCGGCGCCCTGCTCGGCTGGATCGTCTATCGCATGCTGAAAAGCATCGACCAGTACCAGGTGGAAGTCCTGCTGACCCTCGCCCTGGTCATTGGCGGCTATACCCTGGCGACCTACCTGCACCTGTCGGGCCCCATCGCCATGGTGGTGGCCGGCCTGATCATCGGCAATCAGGGCCGGCTCCACGCCATGTCCGACAAGACGCGGGAAAACGTCGACAATTTCTGGGAGCTGATCGACGAAATCCTCAACGCGGTGCTGTTCGTGCTGATCGGCATGGAGCTGCTGCTGTTGCCCTTCACCTGGCTCTACCTGGCGATCGGCGCAACCCTGATGCTATCGATCCTGATCATCCGTCTGCTGACCATCGGCTTGCCCTTTTCGCTGATCCGCCTGCGCGGCGACGTACCGCGCGGAACCATCCGCCTGCTCACCTGGGGAGGATTGCGCGGCGGCATCTCGGTGGCCCTCGCCCTGGCCCTGCCGGCCGGCGAGGAGCGCAACCTGCTGCTGAACATCACCTACATCATCGTGCTCTTCTCGATCCTGGTGCAGGGCCTGAGCATCGGCCGGCTGGTGCGCAACCTCTGCGGCAGCGAACCGCGCACACACTGACGCGCAGCTCGTCCGCAACGCTTGGGGATAGCCACGCGCCCGGCTATAATCGCCGGGCTTCACACGGCCGACTCCGCTCGGCCGTCCCGCCACCCATCCGAGGGGCGCTGCAGCAGAGACCCGGAGCCACCGCATCGCGCGTGCCTTCGTCCTGTCAGGCTCGGTTGGGGCGTTGCCAAACGCATCAACGGCGCCCATTCGCACATCACGAATGGAGACTCTTTCATGAGCGCTGTACTGACGCCTGCCGGTTTCACCGACTACAAGGTCGCCGACATTTCCCTGGCTCCCTGGGGCCGCCGCGAAATCATCATCGCCGAATCGGAAATGCCTGCCCTGATGGGCCTGCGCCGCAAATACGCCGCCGAACAACCGCTCAAGGGCGCGAAAATCCTCGGCTGCATCCACATGACCATCCAGACCGCCGTGCTGATCGAAACCCTGGTCGCCCTGGGCGCCGAGGTGCGCTGGTCGTCCTGCAACATCTTCTCGACCCAGGACCAGGCCGCCGCCGCCATCGCCGCCGCCGGCATTCCGGTGTTCGCCTGGAAAGGCGAGACCGAGCAGGAATACGAGTGGTGCATCGAGCAGACCATCCTCAAGGACGACCAGCCCTGGGACGCCAACATGGTGCTTGACGACGGCGGCGACCTGACCGCGATCCTGCACCAGAAGTACCCGCAGATGCTCGACCGCATCCACGGCATCACCGAGGAAACCACCACCGGCGTGCACCGTCTGCTCGACATGCTCAAGGCCGGCACCCTGAAAGTCCCGGCGATCAACGTCAACGACTCGGTGACCAAGAGCAAGAACGACAACAAGTATGGCTGCCGCCACAGCCTCAACGACGCCATCAAGCGCGCCACCGACCACCTGCTGTCCGGCAAGCAGGCGCTGGTCATCGGCTACGGCGACGTGGGCAAGGGCTCGGCACAGTCGCTGCGCCAGGAAGGCATGATCGTCAAAGTCTCCGAAGTCGACCCGATCTGCGCCATGCAGGCTTGCATGGACGGCTTCGAAGTCGTCTCGCCGTACAAGAACGGCCTCAACGACGGCACCGAAGCCAGCATCGACCGCGACCTGCTGGGCAAGATCGATCTGATCGTCACCACCACCGGCAACGTCAACGTCTGCGACGCCAATATGCTCAAGGCGCTGAAGAAGCGCGCCGTGGTCTGCAACATCGGTCATTTCGACAACGAGATCGACACCGCCTTCATGCGCAAGGCCTGGGCCTGGGAAGAAGTGAAGCCGCAGGTGCACAAGGTCCATCGCACCGGCGCGGACGGCTTCGATCCGCACAACGACGACTACCTGATCCTGCTCGCCGAAGGCCGCCTGGTGAACCTGGGCAACGCCACCGGCCACCCGAGCCGGATCATGGACGGTTCCTTTGCCAACCAGGTACTGGCGCAAATCCACCTGTACGGCGCGAAGTTCGCCGACCTGCCGGCCAGCGGCAAGCCGGCGCAGATCCGTGTGGAAGTGCTGCCGAAAAAGCTCGACGAAGAAGTCGCCCTGGAAATGGTGAAAGGCTTCGGCGGCGTGGTCACTCGCCTGACCGCCCAGCAGGCCGAGTACATAGGCGTGACCCAGGAAGGCCCGTTCAAGCCGGATAGCTACCGTTACTAACCACAGCCCCAAGCTACGGGCCGCAAGCTGCAAGAGGGAGCGAATCCACTTGCCGCTTGAGACTTGAAGCTTGCCGCTGAGAAGGGAACCTTCTCCATGTCGCAAGAACGCCGTTACAGCTTCGAGTTCTTCCCTGCCAAGACCGAAGCCGGACACGAAAAACTGCTGGCCACCGCGCGCCTGCTGGCTGGCTATAACCCCGATTTCTTTTCCTGCACCTATGGGGCTGGCGGCTCGACCCGCGACCGTACCCTGAACACCGTGCTGCAGCTGGACAGCGAAGTGAAGGTGCCTACCGCGCCGCACCTGTCCTGCGTCGGCGACTCCAAGGCCGAGCTGCGCGAGCTGCTGGCGCGCTACAAGGATGCCGGGATCAAGCGCATCGTCGCCTTGCGCGGCGACCTGCCGTCCGGCATGGGCATGGCCAGCGGCGAGCTGCGCTATGCCAACGAACTGGTCGAGTTCATCCGCGCCGAAACCGGCGAACACTTCCACATTGAAGTGGCCGCCTACCCGGAAGTCCATCCGCAGGCGCGCAATTTCGAATCCGACCTGGCCAACTTCGTGCGCAAAGCCAAGGCCGGCGCCAGCAGCGCCATCACCCAGTACTTCTTCAACGCCGACAGCTATTTCTACTTCGTCGAGCGCGTGGGCAAGATGGGCGTGGACATCCCGGTGGTGCCCGGCATCATGCCGATCACCAACTACAGCAAGCTGGCGCGTTTCTCCGATGCCTGCGGTGCGGAAATCCCGCGCTGGGTACGCAAGCAATTGGAAGCCTACGGCGATGACATCGACAGCATCCAGGCGTTCGGCGAGCAGGTGATCACCGAGATGTGCGAACGGTTGCTGCAAGGTGGCGCGCCGGGTCTGCACTTCTACACTTTGAACCAGGCCGAACCCAGCCTCGCCATCTGGAACAACCTCAAACTGCCCCGCTGACGGACGCAGCGGCCGCGAGCGCGGCCGCTGCCACTCAAGGACGAGCCATGAAACAGCACCGCCTTTCCCTCATCGCCCTGCTTTTCGGCGGATTCGCCGCTCCCTTCGCCCAGGCCAGCAGCGATGACGGCTGTTACCCGGAATGGTCGCTCATCCACCACCAACTGGATGCCTGCAGCAACCTGCCCTTCCTCAGCCCGGGCAACGACAGCCAGGTGAACCTGCGCTTGCTGCTGACCGATGCCGGCCAGGCCTCGCTGCCGGAATACCCGGTTTCGGAGTACGACCGCACGCTCGGCTACGGCCCGGTGCCCTTCAACCTGGCCATGCTCCACGAGCCCAGCACGCCCGTCGAAGCGGCAGCCTCCACGTCCACCGCCCCCGAGCCGGCAGACGATCTGCTGCAACGCATCGGCGGCGACGTCGCCAGCCTGAGCCTGGGCGACGAGGACAGTTATGCCGAGGGTGAAGGTGGACGTGGACGCAGTAACAACCGCGACACCGCCCGGCTATTCCTGACCCGGCTGCTCGAAGCCGACCTGCCCGACGCCGAGCGCCAGGAGCTGGCCCGCGTCCGTCTGCGCATGCTCCAGTTGCATCTGGAAGAGGGCTCGGAGGACGCACTCACCCCGACGGGTATCGAGACGCCGCTCGGCCAGCAGTTCGCCCGCTACCTTACCGGCGCCACGGCTTTCTATACCGGTGACTTCGACACGGCCCGGCAGGACTTCGAGGCGCTTGTCGACAGCGAGGACGACTGGCTGCGCGAAACCGCCCGCTACATGACCGGGCGCACCCAATTGAACGCCGCCCAGCGCAACGCCTTCGACGAGTGGGGCTACCCGCAGATGGAGAACGTCGACCACGATGCTCTGCAGACCGCGCGAACCGCCTTCGAGGCGTATCTCGCCGCCTACCCGGAGGGCCGCTACGCCCTTTCCGCGAACGGCCTGCGCCGCCGGCTCTACTGGCTGATGCAGGACCCACGCAAGCTGGCCGACGAATACGCCCGGCTGTTCGCCGAAGCGAATGCGCAACAGAACCCGGATCAGCAGGTGGCCCTGCTGCAGGAAGTGGATAACAAACTGCTCACCGTCACCACTCCCGATGCGGTCGACAGCCCCCTGCTGCTGGCCACGCTCGACCTGATGAAATTGCGTACCGACGCGCCTGGTGCCCTCGGCCTGGAGGCCCTCCAGGCCCAGCGCGGGTCGTTCCAACAACATCCGGCGCTGCATGCCTATCTGCTGAGCGCCTACCACTTCTTCGTCGAAGGCTCCCCGGAGAAAACCCTGGAAAGCCTGCCCAGCACACTCCCGACGACGCCGCTGGACTACCTGACCTTCAGTCAGCAGACCCTGCGTGGCCTGGCCCTGGAGGCCAAAGGCGACCGGCAGCAGGCGGCCAAGCTTTGGCTGGACCTGCTGCCCCTGGCCCAGCGCCCCTTGCAGCGCGCCCAACTGGAACTGGCCCTGGCCATGAACTACGAGCGCAGCGGCCAACTGGACGCGGTGTTCGCCGACGGCTCGCCCATCCGTACTCCCCGTGTCCGGGAAATCCTGTTGCGCCATGTCGCCGGCCCTGACCTGCTGCGCAAGCAGGCCCAGGCGGGCGGAGTTCCGAATGAAGAACGGGAAACGGCGCTGTTCGCCCTGCTCTACAAGGACTTGCTCCGCGGCCATTACGGCGATTTCTCCACCGACCTGGCACTGCTGCCGAAGACAACGTCGGAGCAGCCCGCCGCCAACGTCGACAGCCTGCGCAACCTGGCACTGTTCCGCTGGGCTGGCGGCGATACCTCGGGCTATCAGTGTCCGCCCCTCGCAGAGACAGCCCAGGCGCTACAGGCGAACGCACAGGACCCGAAAGGCTTGAACTGCCTGGGCGAATTCATCCTGCGCAATGGCCTGGACGGCTTTGCGCTGGACCGCCAGCCCGACGAACAGGTCCTCGGCGGCAGTGAGCCGCTGTTCCCCGGCCCGGTCTATTCGCGGCTGGACGGTTATCTGCAGGTGGTTGCCGATGCCAAGGCTTCCACCGAGGACAAGGCCTATGCGCTGTACCGGGCGATCAACTGCTACGCGCCGAGCGGCTACAACGGCTGCGGCCCGCAGGACATTCCACAGAGCCAGCGCAAGCAGTGGTTCCAGACCCTGAAGAACCGCTATGCCCAAACCACCTGGGCACAGACGCTGAAGTACTACTGGTAGCGCATGGGGCGGCTCGCGCGAACCCTGGCCGCCCGTATTCTGCTGGCTTTCCTGGCCGCTCCGTGGCCTTCCGGCCCGGCGAACGCTGCCGTGGAGGCCAGCGACTACGATGCCTTCTGGCTGTGGGGCGGCGTCCGCCCTCAGCCCGTCCTGGGCCAGGCCAGGACCCTGTACATCCTGCAAGGCCAGATCAGCGCCACACGCCGCAGTGCACGCCCCGAAGTTCGCTTCGCCGCTCAGGGCGTGGCCATTCCCAAGCCGGGCCGCAGCGAGGTCTGGCTGGCCTATCGCGCGCACACCCTGCGCTGGCCGGCGCACGTCCACGACACCCTGCTCGCGCAATTGCGCCGCTGGCAGCGCGCCGGACACCGGGTGGTCGGTGTACAGATCGACTTCGACGCCCGCACGCTGCACCTCCATGAATATGTGGATTTCCTCCGCGACCTGCGCCGCCGCCTGCCGGACGAATACCGCCTGAGCATCACCGGGCTGCTGGACTGGAGCAGCAATGCCGACCCGGCAGCCATCGGCCAGTTGAAGGGCATCGTCGACGAGGTGGTGGTCCAGACGTACCAGGGCCTTTCGACCATTACCGACTATCAGGCCTACCTGCCGCGGGTCAGCCGTTTGGGCCTGCCGTTCAAGATCGGGCTGGTGCAGCAGGGCGAGTGGCGGGCGCCGGACTACCTCACCCGCTCGCCCTGGTTCCGTGGCTACGTGGTGTTCCTGCGCAACCCGTGAAGCAGATACCGGAAGAACGGCAAGGCGAGTGTTCGGCCGATCACACCCCGGCGCACCGCGACAACCGTTCAGCAAGAGGAACGCAGCATCGCCCGCAGGCTCTGTTATACTCGGCGCTTCCCGCCAGGCTTACGCCCGGATGCGCGGCCCGAGTGGCCCCGCAGGACCGGACGGGATCGCACGCCAGTTGCGATTCAAGCCAGGCAGATCACCCCATCGGGCATCGCCCTAGAACTGAACAGGATTTCTCATGTCCTTTGCTTCCCTCGGTCTCTCCGAGGC
Organism: Pseudomonas sp. PIC25; assembly: GCF_002286785.1. Taxonomy (GTDB): domain Bacteria; phylum Pseudomonadota; class Gammaproteobacteria; order Pseudomonadales; family Pseudomonadaceae; genus Pseudomonas_M. The sequence goes on from NZ_MUJY01000183.1 coordinate 56,968, forward strand.
TTTAGTCCGTGCCATCGAGGCAGCCGGCTACAAAGAGCCCACCCCAGTGCAACAGCGGGCCATTCCCGCCGTGTTGCAAGGCCGCGACCTGATGGTGGCCGCCCAGACGGGTACGGGCAAAACCGCAGGCTTCGCTCTGCCCATCCTCGAACGCCTGTTCCCCGGCGGCCATCCCGACCGCGAACACCGCCACGGCCCGCGCCAGCCGCGCGTGCTGGTCCTGACGCCGACCCGCGAACTGGCGGCCCAGGTACATGACAGCTTCAAGATTTACGCCCGCGACCTGAAATTCGTCAGCGCCTGCATCTTCGGCGGCGTCGGCATGAACCCGCAGGTCCAGGCGCTGGCCAAGGGCGTCGACGTCCTGGTGGCCTGCCCCGGTCGTCTGCTCGACCTGGTCGGCCAGGGCAGCGTCGATCTGTCCCACGTGGAAATTCTGGTGCTCGACGAAGCCGACCGCATGCTCGACATGGGCTTCATCCACGATGTGAAGAAGGTCCTCGCCAAGCTGCCGTCCAAGCGCCAGAACCTGCTGTTCTCGGCGACCTTCTCGAAAGACATCACCGACCTCGCCAGCAAGCTCCTGCACAACCCCGAGCGCATCGAAGTCACCCCGCCGAACACCACGGTGGAGCGCATCGAGCAGCGCGTGTTCCGCGTGGCCGCCAGCCACAAACGTGCCCTGCTGGCCCATCTGATCACCCAGGGCGCCTGGGAACAGGTCCTGGTGTTCACCCGCACCAAGCATGGTGCCAACCGCCTGGCCGAGTACCTCGACAAGCATGGCCTGCCGGCGCTGGCGATCCATGGCAACAAGAGCCAGAACGCCCGCACCAAGGCCCTGGCCGACTTCAAGGCCAACCAGGTGCGCATTCTGGTGGCCACCGATATTGCCGCCCGTGGTCTGGACATCGACCAGTTGCCCCATGTGGTCAACTTCGAGCTGCCCAACGTCGAGGAAGACTATGTGCACCGCATCGGCCGTACCGGCCGAGCCGGCCGCAGCGGCGAAGCCATCTCGCTGGTGGCTCCGGATGAAGAGAAGCTGCTGAAGAGCATCGAACGGATGACTAAGCAGAAGATTCCGGACGGCGACACCATGGGCTTCGATCCGGCCTCCGTCGAGGCCGAGCGCCCGGAAACCCGCGAGCGCCAGGAGCCGCGCCCGCCGCGCAACCAACAGCCGGCCGGCGAGCGCAAGGCCGGGAGCGGTCGCAAGGACAAGGGCAAGGAACGCAACAAGGCCAAGCCGAAGGGCCCGCGCCAGGATCAGCAGCAGCCCGCCAAGGCCACGCGTGCGCCCATCCCCGCGCTACCTCCGGACCGCGATCCCGAAGAATTCCTCGACGACGAAGTCGACAACTTCGGCAACCGGGTCGATTACGTCAGCCCGTACCAGAAGCAGCAAGGCCGCGGCCGCCGTGGTGCTGGCCAGGGCCAGCCGCAGGGTGGCAGCCAGGGTCGTAGCCAGGGCCCTCGTGGACAATCGCAAGGGCCGGCTCAGGGCCGTAGCAACAATGGCCAGGGGCAAGGCCAGGCCAAGGCCGGCCAAGGCCGTCGCAAGGGCCGGGGTGGCCAGGTCCGTCGCGAAGACAGCCTGCGCAGCGAATCGCCGTTGCGCGAACCGTCCGAGGCTCGGCCGCAGCGCGAGACCCAGCCGCGCATCCTGCACAAGTCCCGAGGTGAGCGCCTGCCTACGCTGGAGCAGTTGGAGCAGTTGCCGAGCCGTCCACGCGGTGAAAAACCGGCCCTGCTGACCCGTAACCGGGATAGCTGATACCGCTGGGCCTAAACGAAAAACGCCGACCTCGAGGTCGGCGTTTTTCGTTCCGCGTTACGCTTGGCTCTTATTGGCGCACACCTTCCACCGAGAGAATCAACTCCACCTCCTGGGAAGCCGGGCCGAGGTCCTTCTGAATGTCGAAGTCCTTCAGCTTGAGGGTGGTGGAGCCCTCGAAACCGGCACGGTAGCCGCCCCACGGATCGTCACCCTGGCCGACCAGCTTGGCCTTGATCACCACCGGCTTGGTCACGCCGTTGAGGGTCAGGTTGCCGGTAATGTCGGCAGTGCCGGTGCCGGTGGACTTCACCGCAGTCGATTCGAATGTCGCCGTCGGATGCTTGCTGACGTTGAGGAAGTCGCCGCTGCGCAGGTGCTTGTCACGCTCGGCATGGTTGGTATCGACGCTCTCGGTGTTGATAGTCACCTTCACCTTGCTCGCTTCCGGATTCTTCTCGTCGAAGCTGAAGGTGCCGTCGAAATCCTTGAAGGTGCCGTACAACCAGCTATAGCCCAGGTGGCTGATCTTGAAATTGACGAACGCGTGCTGGCCCTGCTTGTCGATCACGTAATCGGCGGCCATGGCCTGGCCGGCGGTCAGCAGTGCGGAGCCGAGCGCCAGTGCGGCGAGGGTTTTCTTCAACATGGGTAACTCTCCTAGTGAGGTCGGGTAGCAGGCAGAGGCGTTCCCACGCCCCCGCGATTCGTTTCGCGAAAGGTCAGCGGCCGAACATCCGCACCAGCGTCGCATCGCGGTCGATAAAGTGGTGTTTCAACGCGGCCAGGGCGTGGATGACCGCGAAGATCACCAGCCCCCAGGCCAGGTACTTGTGGATCAGCCCGGCGACGTCCTCCTGCTCCGGCAGGCCGCTGATCAGCGCCGGCACTTCGAACCAGCCGAAGACACCGATGCCGCGTCCGTCCGCCGTCGAGATCAGGTAGCCGGAAATCATCACGCCGAATAGCCCCAGGTAGAGCAGGCCATGCCCCAGCTTCGCGCCCAGGCGGGTCAACCGATTGTGCTCTGGCAGAGTGGCCGGCGGCGGGCTCACGAAACGCCAGACCAGGCGCCCCAGCATGAGGAGGAACAAGAGGATGCCGATGCTCTTGTGAATATCAGGAGCACGCTTGTACCAGCTGCTGTAGTAGTCCAGCCCGACCATCCAGAAACCAAGGGCGAAAAGACCGAAGACGGCCACGGCCACCAGCCAGTGCAGCAGGACACTGACCAGCCCGTAGCGGGCAGAAGAGTTGCGCAATTGCATGTCAGGAAGTCTTCCCCGGAAAAACGATTGAGAAAGACTAGCGATAAATCTATCGAGTTAAAGCGGAAAATTTCGCTTTGAAATATCGGGAAATACGATCGTTAGCGCGCCTGCGACAATCAACGAGACGCGCATCACAGAGCGAGATGGCGCATCGGCGAGCACACCGATGCAACCGTCGGCACATCCACCCGTTGCGGGCGGAGCGCATCGATTAGTTGAACAGTCCGGAGAAGAAACCCGGCTTCGGCTTGGCCTCTTCGGCCTTGTCCGGCTCGGGCTGTCTCGGTGCGATTGCCGCCGCCTTTACCGGCTCTATGGCCTTGCCGGCCAGCAGATCCTGCAACTGCGCGGCAGCCCGCTTGCCGCTGCTCAGCGCGCCTTCCAGCGTACCCGGATGCAGCGCATCGGTGTGTTCGCCGGCGAAGGCCACACGCTGCAACGGCTGCTCCCAAAGTCGCCAGAAGCGGCTGATCTGGCCCGGACCATAGGCGAGGTAGGCGCCGACCGTTCCCGGATCGGTGCTGTAGCGGCGGATCTCGTAGCCGCTGAACGCACCCCGCGCCTTGGGATAGTGCTTGTGCAGGCGGATCAGCACCTGATCCACCATCTGCCGGTCGCCGAACGCCTGCAACAGCCGCGCGTTATCGCCGGACAGGTTGATCAGCACATTGGCCCCGCCTTTCAGGGCCGGCTCGATCCAGAGCATGCCGAGCCCCTGGTCGCTGTAGATTTCCCCGGACATCCGCGCCTTGCTGTCCCAGACCGGACTCTTGAACTTCAGCAGCATCTGGTCGCGCCAACCGTAGTTGGTACTCTTCAGCGCGCCTTGCTGCCGCTCGGAAAGCGCCGGGCTGAACTGGATCTGCGCCAATGCGCGCAAGGGTACGGCGAGCACCACGTAGTCGGCGTGATAGCCGGTGGCGCCGACTTTCACGGTAACGCCGTCCTTGTCCTGGCTGATGGCGGAAACCCGCGCCTTGGTCTTGATCGTCTTCAGCTTCTTGACGAACGCCTGGGCCAGCACCTGGCTGCCGCCCGGCAGACGTGCCGCACGCAGGTCGCGGTCATCGATGCCACGGTAGACCCGAGTTTGTTGCGCCAGATAAAGCAGCGACAGCCGCGACGGTTCATCGTAGCGGGTACGAATGCGTTGGTTGACCAGAAGACGCGCGGTCGGCGGCAGTTCGAGCTTGTCCAGCCAGCGCGCCACGTTGATCTGGTCGAGAGCGAACAGCGTGTTGTTCGCCGCCGGATTGAGCGGGTCGTCAATGGCGGCGGCCAGCTCGTCGAGGGTCTTTTCGAAACGCGACAAGGCCTGAGCGGTTGTCGGCTGCTTGTCGGCCAGCTCAGTGGCGCTGAAATACTGGCCATCGATCAGATAGCCCGGCGTGCGTACGTAATCGGGTGCCGGTTGCGTCTTGATCCTGAAACTGTCGAGATAACCGTTGAGCACCGGCTGCGCCTTGGCGTTGCCGATCCACTCGCCAGCCGCCAGCCCGGAGCGCCCGCCGACGGTCGGTTTGGCTTCCAGCAGGGTCACCTGCCAACCGGCCTGCTGCAGTTCGTAGGCTGCGGAAAGCCCCGACAAACCCGCGCCGACCACAATCGCCGTGGGCTGCTTGTCCTTGCCCTGCGCCAAACCAGCGGCCAATCCAAGCACCAGCAGCGCCAGCGCGTGCGCCCAACGTAACGACATCTTGCAATCCCCTGCTTGAAACGACGGCGCGCAGCATACCCAGCCGCCCTCGGCGAAACCAGACGTATCCGCCGGCGTGCCGAAAACGTCCGGCCGCTCATCTGATAGGCTGTGCCGATCATTACAGGAGACGACCACATGGGCCTCAACGCCGAGTGGATGCAGCGCGACCTCGCCGTGCTCTGGCATCCCTGTACTCAGATGAAAGACCACGAGCGGCTGCCACTGGTGCCGATCCGCCGCGGCGAGGGCATCTGGCTGGAGGATTTCGAGGGCAAGCGCTACCTCGACGCGGTCAGCTCCTGGTGGGTCAACGTGTTCGGCCACGCCAACCCGCGCATCAACCAGCGGATCAAGGATCAGGTCGACCAACTCGAACACGTCATTCTCGCCGGCTTCAGCCACCAGCCGGTGATCGAACTCTCCGAGCGGCTGGTCGCCATGACGCCGGCTGGCCTGGAACGGGTCTTCTATGCCGACAATGGCTCGTCCTGCATCGAAGTGGCGCTGAAAATGAGCCACCACTACTGGCTCAACGTCGGCAAGCCGGAAAAGAAGCGCTTCGTCACCCTCAGCAACAGCTACCACGGCGAAACCGTGGCCGCGATGTCGGTAGGAGACGTTGCACTGTTCACCGACACCTACAAGGCGCTGCTACTGGATACGCTCAAGGTGCCGAGCCCGGACTGCTATCACCGCCCCGAGGGGGTGAGCTGGGAAGACCATTCGCGGCTCATGTTCGGCCACATGGAACAGGCTCTGGCCGAGCACCATCGGGAAATCGCGGCCGTGATCGTCGAGCCGCTGATCCAGGGTGCGGGCGGCATGCGCATGTACCACCCGGTCTATCTCAAGCTGCTACGCGAAGCCTGCGATCGCTACGGTGTGCATCTGATCCATGACGAAATCGCCGTCGGCTTTGGCCGCACCGGCACGATGTTCGCCTGCGAGCAGGCCGGCATCACCCCCGACTTCCTTTGCCTGTCCAAGGCGCTCACCGGGGGCTATCTGCCGCTGGCGGCCTGCCTCACCACCGACCGGATCTACCAGGCCTTCTACGACGATTACTCGACACTGCGTGCCTTCCTCCACTCGCACAGCTATACCGGCAATCCGCTGGCGTGTGCGGCGGCCCTGGCAACCCTGGATATCTTCGAGAGCGACCGGGTGATCGAGAACAATCGGCGGCTTGCCGCACGCATGGCCCAGGCCACAGCGCACCTGGCCGATCATCCGCAGGTGGCCGAAGTGCGCCAGACCGGAATGGTGCTCGCCATCGAAATGGTCCAGAACAAGGTCAGCAAAACACCCTACCCCTGGCAGGAGCGTCGCGGCCTGAAGGTCTTCGAGCATGCGCTGTCGCGCGGTGCCCTGCTCCGCCCCCTGGGGAGTGTGGTGTATTTCCTGCCGCCCTACGTGATCACCGAGGAGCAGATCGACTTTCTTGCCGAAGTGGCGAGTGAGGGCATCGACATCGCTACGCGCGACAGTGTGAGCATTCCGCTGGGCGACCGTTATCCCGGGTTCCGCGATCCCGGATAACGGCAGCCTGCTTCACGGCAGGCAACAAGCACTTCGAGACGAGGCCGGAACGCTTTAAGCTTGCCGCTTCTCACTTACCGCTTGCAGCCAACCCTATGCGTCTATCCCGCTTCTTTGTCGATCAACCGCTTTCCCTTGGCCAGCATGAGCTGCCCGAGGCCCAGGCTCACTATATCGGCCGTGTCCTGCGCCTCGCGGTGGGCGATGCGGTGCAACTGTTCGATGGCAGTGGCCAGGAATTCCTGGGCCAGTTAAGCGAGGTCGGGAAGAAAAGCGTGCGGGTCGAACTCACAGAGCAGTTCGACGGACAAGCGGAGTCACTGCTCCGAGTGCACCTCGGCCAGGGCCTCTCGCGCGGCGAACGAATGGATTGGGCCATCCAGAAAGCCACCGAGCTGGGCGTCGCAGCGATCACGCCCGTGGTCAGCGAGCGCTGTGAAGTACGCCTGAAGGACGAGCGCGCCGACAAACGCCTGGCTCACTGGCGGCAGATCGCGATCAGTGCCTGCGAGCAATGCGGTCGTTCGGTGCTGCCGCTCATCCACCCGCCCCTGCTGCTAAGCGACTGGCTGCGTCAGACCGAAGCCGATCTCAAGCTGGTCCTGCATCCGGTGGCCGAGCCGCTGAGCAGCCATCCGAAACCAGCATCGCTGGCCTTCCTCATCGGTCCCGAGGGTGGGCTCTCCGAAACGGAAGTCGATCAGGCGAAAGCAGCCGGCTTCCACGCCGCCCGGCTCGGCCCGCGCGTATTACGCACCGAAACCGCGCCCGTGGTGGCTCTGAGCGTGGCACAGCAGTTGTGGGGAGATTTTTAAGCGACAAGCAGCAAGCAGATCAGACTGAGGGCTTTACTTAGCGCTTGAAGTTTGTCGCTGCTTCAAATCAAACCCGCGTCGGCGAGCATCTGCTCCAGCCCGATCAGGTCTGGGATCTTGACGATGCCTTCGCCGAGGTCGGCTGCCGCCAGTTCCAGCGGCGCCAGTGGGGCATTGGATTGCAGCAGATGCGTATCGACCTTGATCGAGCGCGGGATACCTTGCACCAGCAGAGCCAGGAACTTCACGTGGGCCCGACCGCCAAGCGCGTTGATCACGGCCACGCGAGCGCCCATTCCGATTACGGCCTGACCGTCGGAGGCCGCCTCGAATGACAGCAGCGGCAGGCGCAGGTCACGCCAGGCGACCTGGCCCAGGAACCAATCCGGCAGCCCAGGGCTGGCCTGGGGAGCCCGGAAGGGAATCAGTTCGGCGACCGCCACGTTGGGCAGGAGCAGGGTCCGGTCCGTCAACGGCAGCAGGAGACCGGTCAGCTCCTTGGCAGTGCTCTGGGTGGCGATGGCTTGGCTCATGAAATCCTCGATACGGTCAGGGTCAGGCGTACTGCGCCGCCAGATGGTTCACCAGAGCCTCGGCCAACTCGCGAGGATCGGCGGTGAAGCTGCTATAGCCTCCCTCACGGAGGCTGTCCGGTATGCTCGAACAGGCGCAGCTATCGGCCCGCTGGGTCCAGATGTGTCCGCCCTGCCGCCGCACGTAGGCCGCCGCAGCCGTACCGTCGCTGCCCATGCCGCTGAAGGCGATGATTCCGCAGTTCGCGCCGAACTGCTGCGCCAGGTTGAGCATCATCTGGTCGATAGAGGGACTGTACGGGTCCGGCCATCCCTGCTCGGCAATCTGCATCGCCCCGTCGTCGCGGAAGCCCAACTCATGGGCGATAGGGGCCACAATCACTTCACCGCACCGCACCGCATCGCCGTCGCGGGCCATGCAGACATGCCATTGGCTATGTCGCCCGACCGCCTGGGGCAAGGCGGCTTCGAAAGCAGCGTCGATGTGCTGCGCGTAAATAAAGCCGATCGGCAAACCGCCCGGCAATGCATCGAGAAACGCCTTGACCGCCGCCGGTCCGCCGAGGGACGCGGCGAGCAGCCAGACCTGACGGGCCGGCTCACCAGCGATCAGCGGAGTAGAGGCCAGTGATTGCGGCAACTCCAGCCGGGCTGGCCGCTGCGCCTCGGTCAACAAAGCTTGCAGACTGGGCCCGACCGCCTGGGACGGATCGCCGACCAATCGCTTGAGCTTGCCGAACAACCGACGTTCCCAGCGCGGATAGTTTTCGGAATGGCGCTCCGGAGCATGACCTTCGCCGAACAGCACCGGAGCGCTGGCTTTTTCGAGCAGGGTATCGACCAGTGGAGAATCTTCCAGCTGAGCCAGGTCCACCAGCCAGAGATCGGTCTCGCAAGCCGCCAGCGCCTCTTCGTCGAGGCGCGCTGGGTCACTATTGAGTACGACGTTATAGCCACTTCCGGTCAGCGCCTGCTGCAGCACATGGCGCTGCAGAGAAGTGTCGGCGATGACCGCGATACGCGCGGCGCTCTTTTCAGTCATGTCCCTTGACCAATCGCTGAATGGTTTCGAGCAACAGGGATTCCTGGTACGGCTTGCCCAGGTATTCGTTGACACCGATGGACATGGCACGATCGCGGTGCTTCTCGCCGGTCCGCGAGGTGATCATGATGATCGGCAGGTCTTTCAAGCGCTCGTCGTGGCGTACCAGAGTGGCGACTTCGAAGCCATCCATGCGCGGCATTTCGATGTCCAGCAGCATGATGTCGGGCCGCTGTTCCTGCAGTTGCGAGATCGCATCCACCCCGTCCTTGGCGGTCAGCACGTTCATCCCGTTCCGCTCGAGCAGGCGACTGGTCACCTTGCGCACGGTAACCGAGTCGTCCACCACCATGACCAGCGGCGGGCGTTCGACATCGACCTCCGACGGCAACTGGAACGGGGTGGAAGTACGCGGCAACAGTTGGGTGAGATGCGCATGCAGGCTACGGATGGTCGCCAGCAGGTCGAGAATCACCACGACCCGGCCGTCGCCGAGGATGGTCGCACCGGAAATACCATGCACCCCGGCGAATTGCGGACCGAGGCTCTTCACCACGATTTCGCGGGAGCCCGCGAGGCTGTCCACCTGCACTGCCACGGCGTGCTCGCTGGATCGCACCAGGATCACCGGCAGCGGCAGGCTCTGGCCGATCAGCTTGGGTTGCTGGCCATTGTTCAGCAATTCACCTAGGTAGCGCAGCTCATAGGCTTGGCCGGCATATTCGAAGCGCGGCGCATCGGGCTGGTAATACGCCTCCAACTCATAAGGCGAGACCCGCACGATACCTTCGATGGTGTTCAACGGAATCGCATACAGATCTTCGCCGGAATACACCATCAGCGCACGGTTCACCGACACGGTGAACGGCAGGCGGATGAGGAAACGGGTGCCCTCGCCCGGCGTCGAGTCGATGCTCATGGAGCCACCGAGCTGCTTGACCTCGGAGTGCACCACGTCCATGCCGACGCCACGGCCGGAAATCTGGGTGACCTTCTCCGCCGTGGAGAAACCCGCCTCGAGGATGAACTGCAGGATCTCGTGATCCGACAGGTCGGACTCGGCATCCATCAGGCCACGCTCGATGGCCTTGCGACGCACGGCTTCGAGCTTGATGCCGCCACCGTCGTCGGACAGCGTGAGAACGATGTCGCCCCCTTCGCGGCCGAGGTTCAGGCGGATCGTGCCCTGCTCCGACTTGCCGGCGGCACGGCGGACTTCCGCCGGTTCGATGCCGTGGTCCACAGCGTTGCGCAGCATATGCTCCAACGGCGCGACGATGCGCTCCAGCACGGTACGGTCCATCTCGCCCTCGGCGTTACCGACGACGAATTCGACCTGCTTGCCCAGTTCGCTGGCGACCTGACGGACGATCCGGCGCAGACGCGGCACCAGCCGGTCGAACGGCACCATGCGGGTACGCATCAGGCCTTCCTGCAGCTCGGTATTGACCCGTGCCTGTTGCAGCAGCAGCGTTTCCGCGTCGCGATTCCGCGCGGCCAGGGTCTCCTTGAGGTCGAGCAAGTCGGAAGCGGATTCGAACAATGCGCGCGAGAGCTGCTGCAATTGCGAATGGCGGTCCATTTCCAGCGGGTCGAACTCTTCGTAGCCCGCACGCTCGGCTTCGGCCTGGTAGCGACTGAGAATCTGTGCCTGGGTCTCGGTATCCAGGCGGCGCAATTGGTCACGCACCCGCTCGATGGTGGCTTCCATTTCGCTGAGAGTGAAACCGACGTCGCTGACCTGTTGCTCGACCCGGCCACGGAAAATCGAGGTCTCGCCGGCCAGGTTGACCAGCCCTTCGAGCAGATCCGCCGGTACCTTGACCAATTCCTGCGGCGCACGCCGGGCAGCCGCCTCCATGGCGGCTTCCTGGGCCCGCCGAACGAACGGCAGGACCTTGGCCGCCGAAGGCTGGGCCACCGGCAAGGAGCTGGCGGCAACGATCGGATCGACCAGGGCAGGGGTCGGTGCAGGAGCAGGCGTTTCGACAGGCTCGACGGCACCTTCCGACAGACTTTCGTCCAGGCGCTGGCGTAGCAGGTCTACTTCCTTTTGCAGCCCTTCGAAACCGGACTGCAGGTCGACGAACAAACTCTCCGGCCAGGGGGCGCCTTGCTGTTGCGCCTCGGTGAGATGCTGTTCCAGATCGTGGGTCAGGTCGCCGAGGCGTCTCTGTCCGGCCAGCCGGGCTCCGCCCTTGAGGGTATGCAGGACACGCAGCATGTCATCGAGCATCGCCCCGTCCGTGCGGTCCTGCTCCCACAGGCCGATGGACTCTTCAAGAGACTCCAGCAGGTCATCCGCCTCTTCCAGGAAGATGTCGAGGATATCGGCCTCCGCGACCTCGTCCTGCTGCTGTTCGGGCACTGCCTGCAGGTGAACGCTGGCCGGCGTGCTCAGTTGTTCGTTCGGATTGGCACGGAACCGCCGGATGGCCTCGATCAGGCCTTCGCCACCGGGAACCGGGCGTTTATCACGCACGGCTTCGAGCATTTCCGCCAGACGGTCGTGGCAGGCCTGGAGCAGTTCGAAAAGCTCCGGACTGGCGCGCAGGCGCCCGTCGCACAAGCCTTCGTACAAATATTCCAGCTCATGGGCGAGATCGCCAATCTGACGGATCTCCGCCATCCGCGCACCGCCCTTGAGGGTGTGCAGGTCACGCTGCAACGCTTCGACTTCAAGGCTGTTATTGACGTCCCCCATCCAGCGCTGCAGGGCGGCGGCGGCACTTTCGAGGATGTCGAAACCCTCCTCGAGGAAGATTTCCACCAGCTCGGGATCGCGCTCTTCATCGAAGGAAACGACCGGCTCCGGTTCTTCAATCCGCGGCTCATCGGCCACCGGCGCCGCCATGGACAAGGTTTCCAGCGGAGGAAGCGCCTCCGTCGGCTCGTCCACCTCCTCCAGCTCGATGGCCTCGAACGCTTCCGGCTCGTTTTCGAGAACAGGTCCGGTGGCGTCCGATACGGGTTCGAATTCCGGCTCGACCACCATGGGCTCCTCCACCACGTCCAGCGGCGGCGGAAGTTCGGTATCGAAAGAAGGTTCGGCTTCGGCTTCGGCTTCGGCTTCGGCTTCGGCTTCGGCTTCGGCTTCGGCTTCGGCTTCGGCTTCGGAATCAGTCTGGGGGAGTGCGAAAGCGGCCGACAAGGACTGGCCGCCACCCTGGCGGAAATCACGAATCGCTTGAATCAGCAACTCGTCCGGATCACCCAGAGGGCGTCGGGCCTGCAACTGCTCCAGCAAGGTGGCCAGACGATCATGGCTCTGCTGCAATAGGCTGCCCAGCAAGGGGGAATAGCTGAAACGCCGGTCGACCAGCCCCTCATAAAGAGACTCCAGCTCGTGGGCCAGATCGCCTATCGGGCGAATCTCGGCCATTCTCGCCCCGCCCTTGAGGGTATGCAGGTCACGCTGCAGCGAAGACAACACGCTGTGATTGTCCGGCTCTTCCAACCAGCGCTCGAGTGCTTGGGCAGCGCTTTCCAGGATGTCCTCCGCCTCCTCGAGGAAAATGGCGACCATCTCCTCGTCAAGCTCGTCGGTCTCCAAGGGCTCGAACGTCTGCGCCTGATCGACGGGTGCCTGGAGTCCGGCTTCCGGCTGTGCGTCGCTCTGCGACGCCACCGGCCAAGCCTCCTCCAGCTCACTGGCTTGCTCTTCGTCGAGCTCCAGTACCTCCATCCCCGGCATGGCATCCGGTTCCAGCAGCGCCAGGGCGGCCGGATCGAGCGCCTCGTCGAGAAGCGAGCGCAGGGCAGCGACACGTTCCGGTTGGGCAGTGACCTGGAGGGCAGCGGCAACTTGGTCCATCATGCCAATCAGCGCTTCATGGGCCTGCTCGGCCTCGTCGAAGAAGCGCTCGCTGACCGCCAGACGGCCTTCGCCGACCGCACCATAGATATCCAGCAGCGCTTGGCAGAGCTCATCAATCTGCGGCAACTCGGCCATCTGAGCACCGCGACCGAGGGTCGTCAGCTCATCAAGCAGAGAACTCAGTTCCTGACGCTCGGCAGGGTGTTCCCGCCAGCGATGGAGCAGGTCCTCGGCATCGAGAAGAATATCCATGCCCTCGGCGAGGAAAATGGAAATCAGCTGCGGGTCGCGGGCCTCGCCTTGTTCACCCTTGCGAGCGTTCTCGGCCACTTCCAGGCGGTCCTGATGCAGCTTGTGCACTCGGGCAAGGAACTCGGCCGCTCCTTCGATGGGCGCCAAGGGCTGGCTTTCCAACTGATCGAGACCGCGGCGGAACAGCGTCTCGGCCGTGCCCAGCAACTCGGCCTCGGCCAAGTCGATGGGGATCAGGTTGGTCTTGAACTCCTTAACCAGCTTTTCCAGCGGCATGGCGATCTCGGCGATCGGCAGGATACCAGCCATGTGCGCACTCCCTTTCAGGGTGTGCAAGGCGCGCTGGAGGCTGTCGTTCACCGGCTGCGGCAACTCCCGGTCGCACTCGGCGAGGAAGGCGTTCAAGGTATCGAGGTGGGTCTCCGCCTCGTTGCGGAATATCTCCAGCAACTGCGGGTCCAGCGCCTCGTCCTCATTATCTCCAGCCCCGGCAGCAGCCACGGTCGCTCCCTCGGGCTCGACCGCCGGAGCTGAGGCCGGGGCTTCAGTTTTTGGGAGGCCAAGCCCCTTGGCCAGCGCATGGGCATTCGCCGCCAGACGGTCCACGTCGTCGCGTTGACGCTGGGCCTTGGCCGCGAACTCTTCGACCAGCACCGGCATCAACGCCACCACGTCGGCGACCACTTGCTGCACGTCGTCGCTCGGCTCGATCGTACGATCCAGAACCCGATTCAGCAGATTCTCGATGGACCAGGCCAACTCGCCGATGACCAGGGCGCGGACCATGCGGCCACTACCCTTCAGGGTGTGGAAGGCACGACGTACCTCGGTCAACGACTCGCGGTCGCTCGTGTCGGCACGCCAGCGCGGTAGATACTCACCGATGGTTTCCAGCACTTCGCCCGCTTCTTCGATGAAAACCTCCAGCAGGTCCTCATCGACCGGCTCCTCATCGGCCGGCGGAGGCAGCAGGCTCGGCGGAATGTCCTGTGCCGGGGGGTTGATGGCCTGCACGGGAGCAGCCATGACGTCCGCGATGGACAGCGTCGGCTGCTGGACAACCGGAGGCAGTTCAGCCTCCTCGGGGGCGCTCGGCAACTCCACTTCCGGCAAGTCGAGCGCGGCGAACTCCGCTTCGTTCCACTGGACCGGGCTTTCGTCCTGCGGCTCGAGGCTCAGCGTCTCCAGCTCCAGGTCGAACGTCTCGGTGGGCCGGTACGCCAACTCTTCTTCCTGAGCCGGCGGCTCTTCGAGCGGCATGTCGAGGCTGAAATCGATGACCTCGGAGTCTTCGAGAGGAACGGTCTCGCCCAGGCTCCAGTTGTCGTCGGAAACCAGCAGTTCCCCTTCGGTAGCGGTGGGCTCTTCCGTGGCGAGGAAAGCGTCGTCACCCAGAGTCAGCTCTTCGCGCGGCGTTTCGGGCTCTGCGGAAATTTCCGGAACGTCAAGTGCGGGGCGCTCGTCCCAAGCCATCGGCTCAAAATCCTGAACCAGCTCGCTTTCCTCGGCAGCGAGGACCTCGATGTCCTGCAACGGGTCGGCCAACGGCGCCAGGGGCTCTTCCTCTTCGACCGGCTCCGCAGCATCCAGAATCGACGGTTTCTGCTTCAGCGGGTAGCCGAGGCTTTCCAGGCTTTCTTCCGCGACATCGAGGATCAGGTCGCCCTGTGTCGCATGGTCTTCGGCCAGACGCTCAAGGTAGTACTCGACGCTGGTGATGGCATCGGCCAGGGTATCGAGGCTCTGCCAGTTCGGGACCGCCTTGCGCGCCAGGAGCTGCTCCTGGATGTAATGGTTGCAGGCGTTGAGCAGTTCGGCCGCGCGATTCAGGGGAATCATGGCCAGCCCGCCACGGACCTGGGTCAGCAGGTCGGGTACCCGGGCCAGATGCTCATGGTTCCACTGCGAGGCGATGAATTCGATGATGGCGTCCTTGGCCTGCTCCAGACCATTGCGCGCCTCCTTGATCACCAACTGGTGAATCTGCGCCACATCGGTGGTCGGCAAGTGGCTTTCTTCACGGCCGGCTTCTTCCGCCGGGCCGACCATGCCGGCCAGGGTGGCTTCGACATAGAGCAGCGCTCCCGCGACATCCATCAGCACCGCATCGGTTGGCTCGCGCTGGCCGAGGGACAGGCTGTGAACGACGTCGATCTGATCGAGAATGACCTTGCGCGGTTGGGCGAAACCAAGAACGGCGAGGGTATCCGCGATCTGCTTGAGCGGTGGCAACAGGGCATCCAGATCGGTGATCCCTTTGCGGTCGCTGCGCACGAACAGGTCGAGGCTGTCCTTGACCCGCACCAGCTCTTCGCAGAGAGCCGTGACCACCGAACGCATGGCATCGCGATCGGGACCGGCCATGCGGGCCCGCTCCTCATCGACCACATCGCTGCCCGGCAAGGCATCATCCAACCGATACTGCTCCTTCAGCGCCCCAATCCGAGGCGACTGTGCCGGCGCCTTGGCGATGTAGAAAAGCAGGTTCTTGGTCAGTTCGTCCGGAGCTGCCTGGTTGATACCGTCGGCGCCCTGCTCGACCAGTCGCTTGAGCTCGCGATCGACTTGGCGCAGGAGGGTCCGCACCGAAGCACCATTGACGACGCTGCCATTGGCCAAGCCTTCGACCAGGCCGGAAGCGATCTGCCACAGCGGGCCGAGCGGCGCATCCTTGCACAGGGTTTCCAGACGGGCGAAAACCCGAGCCATGTAGCCGAGATTGGTCGCCAGGTCCTGATTCCGAATCACTCCGACGAGCGCCATCTGCAGCATCTGCCGCAACTTACGCAGCAGGACAGGCAGCTCGGCCGTGCGCAGACGGGCCAGTGCTTCGACCGGCAAGGCAGGCAAACGCCCGGACATATCCGGGGCGAACAGGCTGGTTTCCGAAAGGAGCTTTTCACCACGGGCCGCGCGCAGATCGTTGAGCAGCGGCAGCACTACCACGGTCAGGTCACGACGGGCGCTCTGGATTCGGTCGAGATAGACCGGCAACTGCAGGATCGCCTGCATCAGCACTTCCAGGGCTTCGCCCTGGCTGGCCACGCGGCCTTCCATCAGTGCCTGCGACAGTTGTTCCATTTCTTCGGCCAGCAGCGCCGCGCCATAGAACTCGACCATCTGCAGGGTGCCGTGGACCTGATGCACATAGGCCAGGCAGAAACGCATGCGTGTCGGGTCCTGCGGGTTCTCGACGAACGCCTCCAGAGCCTGACGCGCCTGTTTCAGCGTCTCGGCGATTTCGCCCTTGACCCACTCCAGGGCGACATAGTCGTGCCGATCACCCATAGCGACTCCAATCAACTGTGTTACCCCTTTCGGGTAAAAGCCAGAACCCTGTCATCGGCCACCGGCTGCATGTCCGGATGTTGCCAGCCGACCACTTCCCCCACACCGATCACCATCAGACCACCCGGTGCCAGGCGCTCAGCCAGACGGTTGAGGATCTCGCGGCGGCGCCAGCGGCGAAAATAGATCAGCAGGTTCTGGCAGAAGATAACGTCCATGCCGGACATCGGCGCCTTGGCCAATTCCAGCACATTGAGCCGGGCGCAGCAGACGCGCGACGCCAAGCTCGGTAAAACCTTGAAGCTCCCATCGGCCAGCGCCTCGAAATAACGCTGGCTCAGATCGGCATCCAGTTGTTCCAATTTCCGTGCCGCATAGCGGCCTTCCCGCGCCTTGTTCAACGCGCTCAGGCTGATATCGGTACCCGTAACCCCGTAGTGTTCGGGCCACTGACTTTCACGCAGCACCTCTGCAGCGCAGATCGCCAACGAATACGGCTCTTCGCCGCTCGAACAGCCTACGCTCCAGAGCGACCAGGGACGCCCGGCGCCCTCTCGCTCCAACCGTTCTCGCAGATAGGTCTCGAGCACATCGAAGGAAGGGCGATGACGAAAGAAGCGAGTCTCCTGCACGGTCAGCCGATCCAGCAGCGTCGACCACTCCACCGCTCCTCGAGGGCCGGCAGTTACCTGCCGGTAGTAGCTGGCGTAGTCGGCAACCCCCAGTTCGCGCATGCGTACGCTCAGGTTGGTCTGTAGAAACGCGCGACGCTGCTCGTTGATCACCAGTCCAGTGCGTTCTTCGAGCAGCGCCTGCCAATCATGAAACTCAGCCGCTGACATATCGGCCAGGGGTTGCAAGGCCCAAACGCCGCTTGGCTGCATGCCGTGCCCCTCGTTCATGGCCCTGTGGCGGTATCAGACCGCTCCGTCTCCCTTGTTCAAACCTGCTCCGACGCTTCCGGCAGGGTGAAGCCCGATACCGATTTGCGCATCTCGCTGGCCATCTTGGCCAGGTTACCGATGCTCTTCGCGGTGGCGGTCGTACCGGATGACGTCTGCGACGTAATTTCCTGAATCACGTTCATGGTGTTGGAAATGTGGCCAGCCGAAGAAGCCTGCTGACGAGCGGCGTTGGAGATGTTCTGGATCAAGGCCGCAAGGGTCTTGGATACCTTCTCGATCTCTTCCAGCGCTACACCGGCGTCTTGGGCCAGACGCGCACCGCGTACCACTTCCGCGGTGGTCTGTTCCATGGAGATCACCGCTTCGTTGGTGTCGGTCTGAATGGTCTTTACCAGCGCCTCGATCTGCTTGGTTGCCGCGGAAGAACGCTCTGCGAGGCGCTGCACTTCGTCCGCAACCACGGCGAAGCCTCGGCCTGCGTCGCCAGCCATGGATGCCTGGATCGCGGCGTTCAGTGCGAGGATGTTTGTCTGGTCGGCAATGTCGTTAATCAGGCTTACGATGTCACCGATCTCCTGGGAGGACTCACCGAGACGCTTGATCCGCTTCGAGGTGTCTTGGATCTGCTCACGGATGTTGTCCATGCCGGTGATGGTGTTGTGCACCACTTCGTTGCCCTTGTTGGCGATGGCTACGGAGCGCTCCGCTACCGCCGAGGACTCCGAGGCGTTCGCCGACACCTGGTCAATCGACACCGCCATTTCGTTGATCGCGGCGGAGGCGCCGGCGATTTCCTGCGCCTGGTGCTCGGACGCTTCGGCGAGGTGCATGGCCGTGGCCTGGGTTTCCTGGGCGGCCGCAGCCACCTGTACGGCGGTCTGGTTGATGGTCAGTACCAGATCGCGCAACTGGTCGATGGAGTAGTTGATGGAGTCAGCGATCGCACCGGTGAAATCTTCGGTCACGGTCGCGGCCACGGTAAGGTCGCCGTCCGCGAGGTCGGCGATCTCGTCGAGCAGTCGTAGAATCGCTGCCTGGTTACGTTCGTTCTTCTCTGCGGTCTCGGCAAGACGACGGCGGGTGTCCTGTACCATGACCAGACCGATCAGAATGATCGATGCCAGAGCCAACGCACCCAGCACATAACCGGCCAGGATGTTGAAGTAACGGCCGGACGCCAGGTTCTCGAAGCTGTCTGCCAGCGCCGAGGCACGATCCAGCAGGGTCTGGGAAACGGTGAAGATGGTGCCGGCGGATTCACGGACCTGGAACAGCTCCGGCGAAGTCTCGAGGATTTCGTCCACCGAACCGGATACGAATTCGAACAGTTCGGAAATCTCGGCCAGGCGCTCCAGCGCCTCGGGGTCAGTCACCTTGGTGATTTCCATCGCCGCGTTGCCTTCCAGCATCGCGTTCAGTACGCGGCCGAACAGGCTGGCGTCGCGACCGAACATATCGGCGGCCTGCACCGAGTCCTCGTCACCAGCCAACACCTTGTTTACCGAGCCGAGAATACGTTCTGCCAGCAGGGACTGGCGCTGGGCCACGGAAACCTGAACGGCAGGAGCCCCGCTTTCCAGCAGGATGTCCACGACCTCTTCGTACTCGACCTGCAGCTGCGGAATGGTTTCCGCCAAGGTCGCGGCTACCTGGTGCAGGGACAGTACGGTCTGTTCGCTGGCAAGAATGGCGTCGGCGTTCTGCCGTAGAACGTCCCAGTCCTGCTGCACCGCTGCCATTTCCGGCTGGACGGCCTCGGGCGCGGGCGGCAGGCCAGATGCCTCATCGCCGTTACGCAGGACGCCCCAGCGCTTCTCGAAGTCGTTACGCGCATCCTTCAGCAGAGCGAAGGCCTCGGCCTTACCCGTCGCCGCTTCGGTGGCGTTCTTCGCGATACGCTGCGACAGGACGCGTAGCTCACCGGAGTGGCTGAGGTAGTCCTTGTCGTTGTTCGACTGGGTGTTGAGATAGGCGAAGTTGGCGAACAACAGCACGATGGATACGATCAGGACGACGAAGAGCCCTGCGATCAAGGTGCTGCTGCGCATACCTGCCAGCAAGTTTCCTGCGTTTAGTTTTTTCATTATCCGGCCCCCGCCTGGACCTACCGCACAACGTTTTCCATATAACGCCAAAGGGCCGACAGGTGCCGACCCAACCAGAAATCTTTATAACGCCACGTCGAGAAAGCCTTGGTGCTGCGCCAACGCGTGTGGGCTGAACACCAGCCAGGGTTGTTCGCGCTGAAAAACCCCATGTATGAAAGGCTGGATGACCGCCTCCAGAGGAGGCAACTGCTCAGAAAACGCGTCCACCGGAAAATGCTGCATACCGAAGACTTCGTCGACGGTCAGTCCAGCGAAAATTTCCTGGTGATCGACCACCAGCACCCGCCGCTGCTTGCGCAACGGCGACAACTCGCTGCCGAAGAACCCACACAGGTCCATGACCGGCAACAGCCGTCCACGCACATTGGCTACACCCTTGACCCAGGACTTCACACCGGGCAGCAAGGTATAGCGCGGTTCGTGGAGTACTTCACCGACTTCCCCCATCGGTGCGACGAAAAGACGATCGCCCATGCGGAAACCGATCCCACTCCAGGTCTGGACGACTTCCTGCTGCGAGGGAAGGCCAGCAGCCAACTGACGGCAACGCTGGTCAATCTCGATCAGGAGTTCAAAGGGAGTCTGGGCTTCCGACATGCGGGCCTTGGCCTTCTTCTAGTTCTCGACAGGCTGAACCGGCTTAGCCGGCCAGGACCGCGTTAAGGGTTTTCAGCAACGTATCTTCATCGACCGGCTTGGTCAGATAGTCGCGCGCACCCTGACGCTTGCCCCAGACCTTATCGGTTTCCTGGTCCTTGGTGGTGACGATAATCACCGGAATGTGACTGGTGTCGGCATCTTTGGTCAGTTGACGGGTTGCCTGGAAGCCATTGAGGCCAGGCATGACGATATCCATCAGTACGGCGTCGGGTTTTTCCTGGCGAGCCAAAGCCACACCATCGGCGCCATTTTCAGCCTTAAGTACCTGATGACCATGCTTTTCCAGCATGGCGGTCAGCTTGTACATCTCGGTCGGCGAGTCATCAACTATCAGAATACGAGCCATGGTGTTCCCCTATGGAATAGGCGTCACCGGCCTGGGGCCGGACGTCAGGATGCTTGCTCCACCGGGGTGAAGTCGGGCACATGGGCCTTGATGGCGCCGAGCAGCTCTTCCTTGCTGAAAGGCTTGGTGAGGTACTGGTCGGAGCCAACGATACGGCCCTTGGCCTTGTCGAACAGGCCGTCCTTGGAGGACAGCATGATCACCGGGGTGGATTTGAAAGCACTGTTATTCTTGATCAGGGCGCAGGTCTGATATCCATCGAGCCGCGGCATCATGATGTCGACAAAGATGATACTGGGATGGGTATCGGCGATCTTGGCCAGCGCATCGAAACCGTCGACCGCCGTAATAACGTCGCACCCCACTTTCTTCAGAAGAGTTTCCGCGGTACGACGAATCGTTTTTGAGTCGTCGATCACCATCACTCTCAAACCTTCGGAATGCTGTTCCATGTCTGCCCTACCATCGCCTCGGCGAGTCGTTGTTTTTTGCGCATATATCAGTACGCCAGAGGCCCTGCCACCGACGGCCTGCGACCCAATCGTCGGGCCTTTTTAGCACACCTACAGGACGCAATCCATAAGCCCCGGAAGCACAAGGTTTTTCCTTGACCGGAAACGCGACCGGAGCCACCCTGGCGCATCGCAATCTTGCTCCGGCAGCGTCCCGCCACCGTCTATCCCACTTTTTATGGAGGATTCCCAATGAGCGTTCGCCTCGGGATTGTCATGGACCCCATCGCAGGCATCTCCTTCAAGAAGGACAGCTCGCTGGCCATGCTGCTTGCTGCCCAGTCTCGTGGCTGGGAGCTGTTCTACATGGAGCAGCAGGATCTGTACCAGATCAAAAGCGAAGCCCGCGCACGCATGCGGCGGATCGAAGTATTCAACGATCCCCAGCACTGGTTCGAGCTGGCCGAGGAAATCGACACGCCGCTGTCCGAACTGGATGTGATCCTGATGCGCAAGGACCCGCCCTTCAACAGCGAGTACGTTTACGCAACCTATCTGCTGGAACTTGCCGAGAAGGCCGGCACTCTGGTGGTCAATCGCCCACAGAGTCTGCGTGATTGCAACGAGAAGTTCTTCGCCACCCAATTTCCGCAATGCACGCCGCCGACCCTGGTGAGCCGACGCGCCGATATTCTGCGCGAGTTTGCCGAAGAGCAACGTGACATCATTCTCAAACCCCTGGACGAAATGGGCGGCGCCTCGATCTTTCGCCATCGCCAGGGCGACCCCAATCTCTCAGTGATTCTGGAGACCCTGACCCACCACGGCGCCCGCCAGATCATGGCGCAGCGCTACCTGCCGGAAATCAAGGACGGCGACAAACGCATCCTGATGATCGATGGCGAACCCGTCCCCTATTGCCTGGCGCGTATACCGGCAGCCGGAGAAACTCGCGGAAACCTCGCCGCCGGCGGTCGCGGAGTAGCCCAGCCGCTGTCACCACGCGATTTCGAGATCGCCGCCGAGGTAGGCCCCGAATTGCGCAAGCGGGGGTTGCTGTTCGTCGGCCTGGACGTGATCGGCGACTACCTCACGGAAATCAACATCACCAGTCCAACCTGCATCCGCGAAATCGACAATGCCTTCGATACCCGCATCGGAGAGCGCCTGATGGATGCTATCGCCGAGAAACTGAAGGCTTGATCCTGCGGCACGATGCCGCCGGGCGCTTCGCAACGAGATGAACCGAGACGCCAAGGTGCAGCCTGGTTCATAGACTTTTGCGCGGCCCCTCGGCAGACTGCGCGGCATCCCGAACTGACCTGACCGTGCGATGAACGCAGCCGCTAATTTGCCCGAACTATCTACCACCGGCGTCCGACCGGGGGACAGGCTGGGCTTTACTCTTTTTCTCGCCGCCGCGATCCACGCAGCGCTGATCCTCGGCCTCGGCTTCACTTTCGCCGAGCCCAGCCAGGTAAGCAAAAGCCTGGAAGTGACGCTTTCCACCTTCAAGAGCGAAGAAAAGCCGAAGGACGCCGACTTCATCGCCCAGGACAACCAGCAGGGCAGCGGCACGCTGGAGCACAAGGCCGCGCCGAAGACCACCGAGCAGGCGATGTTCCAGGACAGCGAGATCAAACGTGTCACGCCGCCCACCGCTCCGCCCCAGACGCAACCCAAGGAAACACCCAAGGCAGCGGTGGCGACCCGAGCACCGCAACCGCAGAAAACCCCGGTCAAGCGTGAAGAAACCAAGCCGGAACCGGAGGCGCGCCCGGCTCCCGTCTTCGATAGCGCCCAGTTGTCCTCCGAGATCGCCAGCCTCGAGGCGCAACTGGCTCAGGAACGCGAGCAGTACGCCAAGCGACCCAAGATCCACCGCCTGAACGCAGCTTCGACCATGCGCGATAAGGGTGCCTGGTACAAGGACGAATGGCGCAAGAAGGTCGAGCGGGTCGGCAACCTCAACTACCCTGAGGAGGCACGCCGGCAGCGCATCTATGGCAGCCTGCGCCTGCTGGTTTCCATCAATCGCGACGGCACACTGTATGAAGTCCAGGTTCTGGAATCGTCCGGCCAGCCGATACTGGACCAGGCGGCATTGCGTATCGTGCGTCTCGCCGCGCCCTTTGCGCCGTTCAGCGGAGACCTCTCCGACATCGATCGCCTCGAGATCATCCGTACCTGGCGCTTCGAGCGCGGCGACCGTCTGTCGAGCAACTGAGGCCGGGCCGAAGTACGCTTCGGCTTCCAGGCCCCGGCCACAGGCTTTAAGCTAACCGCCATGAAAAGCACCTCGCCCAGCTACCTCAAGCACCACTTTCTCATCGCCATGCCCCACATGGCCGACCCCAGCTTCGCGCAGACGGTCACCTATCTGGTCGACCATAACGAGCAGGGCGCCATGGGCCTGGTGATCAATCGGCCCAGCGGCCTGAATCTCGCCGATGTGATGGAGCAACTCCGTCCGGATTTCGACGCGTCCCCGGCTTGCCAGAACATTCCCATCTTTTCCGGCGGCCCGGTGCAGACCGACCGCGGCTTTGTCCTGCATCCCGCCGGGCAGAGCTACCAGGCCACCCTGGAGCTGGGCGAACTATCGCTTTCCACCTCGCAGGACATTCTGTTCGCCATCGCCGACGGGCAGGGCCCCCGGCGCAGCCTGATCGCACTCGGCTATGCCGGCTGGGAAGCCGGCCAACTGGAAGCCGAACTGGTCAGCAATGCCTGGCTGACCTGCCCGGCCGACCTGTCGATTCTCTTCGATACCCCCGCCGAACAGCGCCTCGAAGCCGCAGCATCCCGTCTGGGCATCAACCTCAGCCTGCTGACCGCTCAGGCCGGCCACGCATGAGCGCCCCACGATTGCTGCTTGGTTTCGATTACGGCACCAAGCAGATCGGCGTGGCGGTCGGCCAGGCGGTCACCGGGCAAGCCCGCGAGCTGTGCGTGCTGAAAGCGCAGAATGGCGTACCGGACTGGCAGAAGGTGGAAGCGTTGATTCGCGAATGGCAGCCGGACGCCATTGTCGTCGGACTGCCGCTGAACATGGATGGCACCCCCAGCGACATGAGCGAGCGTGCGGAGAAGTTCGCTCGCCGCCTGCACGGCCGCTTCAACCTGCCCGTGCATACCCACGACGAACGACTGACCACCTTCGAAGCCAAGGGTCAACGCCTGGCCCAGGGCCAGCGGGGCGGTTACCGCGAGCGCCCGGTGGACGCCCTGGCGGCGGCACTGCTGCTGGAAGGCTGGCTTGCCGAACACAGCAACGGTTGACCGGCAGCAGTCTTTCGACCGACGAAGCCTTTATCATGCAAGGGCACGCCGCGCCCGACCCAAGGAGAGCCCATGACATTGCCGATTCCCGCCGAACTCCTGCCTGGGATGGCCACCGCACTGAAAACGCACCTGGCCAACCGCAAGATCACCGAGCCCCGCTTCATCGGCATCCGCACCGGCGGCGTCTGGGTCGCCCAGGCCCTGTTGGACACCCTTGGCAGCCAGGAGCCGCTGGGCAGCCTGGACGTATCGTTCTACCGCGACGATTTCACCCGCAATGGCCTGCATCCTCAGGTGAAGCCCTCAGCCCTGCCGTTCGAGATCGAAGACCAGCATCTGGTGCTGATCGATGACGTATTGATGAGTGGCCGCACCATTCGCGCCGCGCTCAACGAACTGTTCGACTACGGCCGGCCCGCCAGCGTAACCCTCGTCTGCCTGCTGGATCTCAATGCCCGCGAGCTGCCGATCCGGCCCGACGTGATTGGCGCCACCCTGTCGCTCGGCGAGGATGAGAGAGTAAAATTGCTCGGTCCGACGCCGCTCACCCTCGAGCTTCAGACCCTCGCCCCCGCCGACCATTGAAAGAGTCCCCGCGATGACGCCGACCGACGCCAAGCGCCCGCTGCAGCTCAATGACCAGGGCCAGCTGCGCCACTTCCTCTCGCTCGACGGCCTGCCCCGCGAGCTGCTGACCGAAATCCTCGATACCGCCGACTCCTTCCTGGAAATCGGCACCCGCGCCGTGAAAAAGGTCCCTCTGCTGCGCGGCAAAACGGTGTGCAACGTGTTCTTCGAGAACTCGACACGCACCCGAACCACCTTCGAGCTGGCCGCCCAGCGCCTGTCCGCCGACGTGATTACGCTCAACGTATCCACGTCCTCCACTAGCAAGGGCGAGACGCTCTTCGACACACTGCGCAACCTGGAGGCCATGGCCGCCGACATGTTCGTCGTCCGTCATGCCGATTCCGGCGCGGCGCACTTCATCGCCGAGCATGTCTGCCCCGACGTGGCGATCATCAACGGTGGCGACGGTCGTCATGCGCACCCGACCCAGGGCATGCTCGACATGCTCACCATTCGTCGGCACAAGGGCAGCTTCGAGAACCTCTCGGTGGCCATCGTCGGCGACATCCTGCACTCCCGGGTCGCGCGCTCGAACATGCTGGCGCTGAAAACCCTGGGCTGCCCGGATATCCGCGTGATCGGTCCGAAGACACTGCTCCCCATCGGCATCGAGCAATACGGCGTCCGCGTCTTTACCGACCTCGCCGAAGGGCTCAAGGACGTCGACGTGGTGATCATGCTGCGCCTGCAACGGGAACGCATGCAGGGCGGCCTGCTGCCCAGCGAGGGCGAGTTCTACCGACTCTACGGCCTGACCACTGCGCGTCTCGCACTGGCCAAGCCGGAGGCGCTGGTCATGCACCCGGGGCCGATCAACCGTGGTGTGGAGATCGAATCGGCGGTGGCCGACGGCCCGCAGTCGGTGATCCTCAACCAGGTCACCTACGGTATCGCGATCCGCATGGCGGTCCTGTCCATGGCCATGAGCGGCCAAGCCGCACAACGTCAATTGAATCAGGAAGCCGAGGAGCAGAACTGATGCGAACCCAGATTCTCGGCGCCCGCGTCATCGACCCTGCCAGCGGCCTGGACCAGCTTGCCAATCTCTATCTGGAAGGCGGCAAGATCATTGCGATCGGCCAGATGCCTGCCGGTTTCGAAGCCGACCGCACCATCGATGCCGCCGGGCTGATCGTCGCTCCCGGGTTGGTCGACCTTTCCGTCGCCCTGCGCGAGCCGGGCTACAGCCGCAAGGGCAATATCGCCAGCGAAACCCTGGCCGCAGCGGCCGGAGGCGTTACCAGCCTGTGCTGCCCACCGCTGACCCGCCCCATCCTGGATACGCCGGCAGTCGCCGAACTGATCCTCGACCGGGCGCAGGAAGCCGGCCATACCAAGGTGTTCCCCATCGGTGCGCTGAGCAAAGGCCTGGCAGGCGAGCAACTGGCCGAACTGGTCGCCCTGCGCGATGCCGGCTGCGTGGCGTTCGGCAACGGCCTGAACAACTTCGCCAACAATCGCACCCTGCGCCGTGCGCTGGAGTATGCGGCCACCTTCCAGTTGACCGTGGTCTTCCACTCCCAGGACGCCTCTCTCGCGGAGGGCGGCCTTGCCCATGAAGGCCCCACCGCCGGCTTCCTCGGCCTTGCCGGCATTCCCGAAACGGCGGAAACCGTGGCCCTGGCCCGCGATCTGCTGCTGGTCGAGCAGACCGGCGTACGCGCCCACTTCAGCCAACTGACCAGCGCGCGCGGCGCCCAGATGATCGCCGACGCCCAGGCCCGCAGGCTGCCGGTGACCGCCGACGTGGCGCTTTATCAACTCATCCTGACCGACGAGACACTGGAAGGCTTTTCCAGCCTCTACCACGTTCAACCGCCACTGCGTACCCGTGCGGACCGCGATGGACTGCGCGAGGCGGTAAAAAGCGGGGTGATCCAGGCCATCGCCAGCCATCACCAGCCCCATGAAGCGGATGCCAAGCTGGCCCCGTTCGGCGCGACCGAACCCGGCATCAGCAGCGTCGAACTGCTGTTGCCGCTGGCAATGACCCTCGTGGAAGACGGCCTGCTCGACCTGCCGACCCTGCTGATGCGGCTCACTGCCGGCCCGGCGAAAGCCCTACGCCTGCCTGCCGGCCGCCTGGCTGTCGGCGCACCGGCCGACCTCGTGCTGTTCGACCCCAACGCCTCCACGCTGGCCGGGGAAGCCTGGTACTCCAAAGGCGAAAACTGTCCGTTCATCGGCCATTGCCTGCCGAGCAATGTGCGCTACACCTTGGTGGACGGTCGCATCAGCTACCAGGCCGAATAGCCGGCAGGACAACGAAATGGCTCATTCGCGACGGGAGACCTGCCGTGAATGAGCCCTTCGCCTATCAGCCACGCCCCGCGTTACGCTCGGATACCTGCTCGTTCAGGGTCCAGAAGTCATACAGCACGCCCAGCATGAAAAGGCCGCCGGTGAGCAGGTAGAGGATGCCAGTGATCCACTTGCCCTGGTACATCCGGTGCACACCGAAGATCCCGAGGAAGGTCAGCAGAATCCAGGCCACGTTATAGTCCAGGCCCCCCGCGGTGTAACGCTGGTCAGCCTCCCGGTCCATCGAAGGGATCAGGAACAGGTCGATGATCCAGCCGATGAACAACAAGCCCAGGGTAAAGAACCAGATCGTCCCCGTGACGGGCTTGCCGTAGTAGAAACGGTGCGAACCGAGAAAACCGAAAATCCACAGCAGATAACCGATGGCTTTGCTGTGGGTGTCCTGGGTCTGCATGACTGCCTCCTGCAGTGTTGGAACGATGGATCGACAAGCGGCACGGTGTTTTGCAACAAGCCGCCAGAGCGGAGCGAGCACCATAACAGAGCGGCTGAAGCGATCAAGACTCGTACGGCAACGGCATTTTTTCGCGCGAAGCAGATAGCCCACCCCCGTTTCGAATCGACGAATGGGCCGTTGGGACTAAAAAAACCTGTTATAAAGTTGCGCGAATTTTGACCAAGCCGTACTTATGCGTTTCTTCATCCTGACAGGTCTGCTTGCCTGCCTGTTTCTACCGCCAACGGCCGGGGCGACCAACCGCCACAAGCTACTGCATCCCGCGGACTCGGTGCATCTCGCGGCGCGCCAGAGCAGCGATGTATTGAGCCGTGCCGTAAACAGTCTCGGTACGCCTTACCGGTGGGGTGGCACCACGCCCGAGAAAGGCTTCGACTGCAGCGGACTGGTGAAATATGCCTTCAGCGAGATCGATGACGTCGAGCTACCACGCACCTCCAGCGCCATGGCCAGGTCCGGCGGAAAACAGGTCTCGCGCAACCAACTGCAACCAGGCGATCTGCTGTTCTTCAGGCTGAGAAACCGCCGCATCGATCACGTGGCCATCTACCTGGGCGGCAACCGCTTCATCCATGCGCCACGCCGCGGAAAGACCGTGAGCATCGACACCCTGGAGAAGCCCTTCTGGAAGCGTCACTACGTCATGGCGAAACGCGTACTGCCAGCCATACCGGCGGATGGGCCGGCGCTGACCTCACGCTGACTCGATGATTCCGGCGCCCAACCGATAATGCGCGGGCGCCGTTCGACCCTCAGCGGAAGCGCCGCCCCGGGTCCTCTTCGCTGACCTCAAGGCTCAAGCCCTGGCTGATGCTGGTCAGGTGGTCGCCGTCCGTCTCCGAACCCAGCTTGATCATCAGACGCAGGTCGTTGGCCGAATCGGCGTGGGCCAGTGCGTCTTCGTAGGTGATTTCGCCCTGGGTATAGAGCTGATAGAGCGCCTGGTCGAAGGTCTGCATGCCCTGCTCGGTGGAGCGCTTCATCAACCCCTTGAGCTCATGCACTTCGCCCTTGCGGATCAGGTCGGCGGCCAGCGGGGTATTGATCAGCACCTCGATCACCGCGCGACGGCCCTTGCCGTCCGGGGTCGGGATCAGTTGCTGGGCGACGATCGCCTTGAGGTTCAGCGAGAGGTCCATCCAGACCTGCTGCTGACGGTCCGCCGGGAAGAAGTTGATGATGCGGTCCAGCGCCTGGTTCGCGTTGTTGGCGTGCAGGGTTGCCAAGCACAAGTGGCCGGTCTCGGCGAATGCCACCGCGTAGTCCATGGTCTCGCGGGTACGCACCTCACCGATCAGGATCACGTCGGGCGCCTGACGCAGGGTGTTCTTCAGCGCCACTTCGAAGGACTCGGTATCGATGCCGACTTCGCGCTGGGTGACGATGCAGTTCTGGTGCTGGTGGATGTATTCGATCGGGTCTTCGATAGAGATAATGTGGCCGCTGCTGTTCTTGTTGCGGTAACCGATCATCGCCGCCAGCGAGGTGGACTTACCGGTACCCGTGGCACCGACGAACAGCACCAGACCGCGCTTGGTCATCGCCAGTTTCTTCAGCACGTCCGGCAGCTTGAGGTCTTCCAGCGTCGGGATGTTGGTCTCGATGCGACGCAACACCATGCCCGCGAGGTTGCGCTGGTAGAAGGCACTGACCCGGAAACGACCGATGCCACGTGCGCTGATGGCGAAGTTGCACTCGTGATTCTCGGTGAATTCGCGGCGCTGCTGCTCGTTCATCACCCCATGCACGGTTTCCCGGGTCTGCTCTGGGGACATGGGATTCTTGGTCACCGGCATGATCTTGCCGTTCACCTTCATCGACGGCGGCACGCCGGCGGTGATGAAAAGATCGGAACCACCCTTTTCCACCATCAGGCGCAGCAGCTTCTCGAATTCCATAGGTTTCTCGCCTAGCTGTTTGATTGCTGTTCACCGCAACGCTCTTCCCGTCGGCTCATTGCCGGCGGGCGCCCTGCGGCGGAGAGGCGGACGCGCCGCCTCCGGTCAGAAGTTCTCCGGCGTCTTCGCCTTCTCGCGGGCGGCCTCTCGGCTGACCAGGCCCTTGGCGACCAGGTTCTTCAGGCACATGTCGAGCGTCTGCATGCCCAGGGAGCCGCCGGTCTGGATCGACGAGTACATCTGCGCGACCTTGTCTTCGCGGATCAGGTTACGGATCGCCGGGGTACCGATCATGATCTCGTGGGCCGCGACCCGGCCACCGCCGATCTTCTTCAGCAGCGTCTGGGAAATCACCGCCTGCAGCGACTCGGAGAGCATCGAGCGAACCATCGACTTTTCCTCGGCGGGGAACACGTCGACCACCCGGTCGATGGTCTTGGCCGCGGAGGTGGTGTGCAGGGTGCCGAATACCAAGTGACCGGTTTCCGCGGCGGTCAGCGCCAGGCGGATGGTTTCCAGGTCACGCATCTCACCCACCAGGATGATATCCGGGTCTTCCCGGAGGGCCGAGCGCAGGGCTTCGGAGAAGCCCAGGGTGTCGCGATGCACCTCGCGCTGGTTGACCAGGCACTTCTTCGACTCGTGAACGAATTCGATCGGGTCTTCGATGGTCAGGATATGGTGGTACTTGGTGTTGTTCAGGTAGTCGAGCATTGCCGCCAGGGTGGTGGACTTGCCCGAACCGGTGGGCCCGGTCACCAGTACCAGGCCGCGCGGCACGTCGGTGATCTTCTTGAACACCTCGCCCATGCCCAGGTCTTCCATGCTCAGGACCTTGGAGGGAATGGTCCGGAACACCGCGCCCGCGCCACGGTTCTGATTGAAGGCGTTGACCCGGAAACGCGCCACGCCGGGGACTTCGAAGGAGAAGTCGGTCTCCAGGAACTCCTCGTAATCCTTGCGCTGCTTGTCGTTCATGATGTCGTAGATCAGCGCGTGAACCTGCTTGTGATCCATGGCGGGCAGGTTGATCCGGCGCACATCGCCGTCGACGCGGATCATCGGCGGCAGACCGGCAGAGAGATGCAGGTCCGAAGCGCCTTGCTTGGCGCTGAAGGCAAGCAACTCGGTGATATCCATTGGGACTCCCCAAAAACAGGCAAGCAGGTAGAATGCCGAACCCAGACGGGCTGGCCGCTAGAGCGCAGGTAATGTCCACGATAGCAAAGAATATTGCAAAGGTCGGAGCTCGCATCCGTGAGGCGGCGCAAGCCTCGCAGCGTGATTTTTCGACTATCGGTCTGCTCGCCGTGAGCAAGACCAAGCCCGCCGATGCCATCCGCGAAGCCTACGCCGCGGGTTTGCGCGATTTCGGCGAGAACTACCTGCAGGAAGCTCTGACCAAGCAGCAGGAACTCACCGATCTCGATCTCTGCTGGCACTTTATAGGTCCCATCCAGTCGAACAAGACCCGGGCCATCGCCGAACATTTCTCCTGGGTACACTCCGTGGATCGCCTGAAGATCGCCCAGCGCCTGTCCGAACAGCGACCAGCGCAGTTGCCCCCGCTCAACGTCTGCCTGCAAGTGAACGTCAGCGGAGAAGCCAGCAAGTCCGGCTGCGCTCCCGAAGAACTGCCAGCCCTCGCTAACGCCGTCGTGCGCCTGCCGCGACTCAGGCTGCGCGGCCTGATGGCGATTCCCGAGCCCACCGACGACACGGCCGCCCAGCATGCCGCCTTTGCCCGCCTGCGAGAACTGCAACAGGCCTTGAATATGCCGCTGGACACCCTATCCATGGGAATGAGCCACGATCTCGAGGCCGCCATCGCCGAAGGCGCGACCTGGGTCCGCATCGGCACCGCACTCTTCGGCGAGCGCGACTACGGCCGCGCCCAGCCACAGAATCCATAAAAGGAAGCCTTTATATGAGCACACCCCGCATTGCCTTCGTTGGCGCCGGCAACATGGCTGCCAGCCTGATCGGCGGCCTGCGTGCCCAGGGCGTCGACGCGGCCCTGCTGCGCGCCAGCGATCCGGGCGCCGAACAACGCGCACGCATTTCCGCCGAACACGGGATCGAGGTATTCGCCGATAACGCCGACGCCGTGAGCGGAGCCGATGTGGTGGTACTGTCGATCAAGCCGCAGGTCATGAAAACCGTCTGCCAGACCCTGGCGCCGAGCCTGCGCGACGGCCAACTGATCGTCTCCATCGCCGCCGGCATCACTTGCGCCAGCCTGGAAAACTGGCTGGGCAACGATCGCTCCATCGTGCGCTGCATGCCGAACACCCCCGCCCTGTTGCGAGAAGGCGCCAGCGGCCTGTACGCCAACGCCAATGTGTCCGCCGAACAACGCGCACAGGCCGAGCAATTGCTCTCGGCGGTCGGACTGGCGCTGTGGCTGGACGAGGAACACCTGATCGACGCGGTTACCGCCGTTTCCGGCAGCGGTCCCGCCTATTTCTTCCTGCTGGTCGAAGCCATGATCGCCGCCGGCGAAAAACTCGGCCTGCCGCGCGAAACCGCCGCCCGCCTGACCCAGCAGACCGCCCTCGGCGCCGCACGCATGGTGATCGGCAGCGACGTGGACGCCGCCGAACTGCGCCGTCGGGTGACCTCGCCGGCCGGCACCACCGAAGCGGCGATCAAGACGTTCCAGGCTGGCGGCTTCGAAACCCTGGTCGAGCAGGCGCTTGACGCCGCCGCACGCCGCTCCGCCGAGCTGGCCGAACAACTGGGTCAATAGGAGCCTCGCATGTCCGGATTCGCCGAAGCCCTCATCTATGTCATCCAGACGCTGGGCAGCCTGTATCTGCTGATCGTCCTGCTACGCTTCATCCTGCAACTGGTCCGCGCCGATTTCTACAATCCGCTGAGCCAGTTCATTGTCCGCGCCACCCAGCCGTTGCTGCGTCCGATGCGGCGGGTGATTCCCAGTTTCGCGGGGCTCGACCTGTCGTCGCTGCTGCTGGCGGTACTGGTCCAACTGCTGCTGATGGTCGTCACCCTGGTTCTGATGGGCTACGGCGTGGGCGGCTACCTGCTGCAATTGCTGGTCTGGTCGATCATCGCGGTCACCTCGCTGTTCCTCAAGGTGTTCTTCTTCGCTCTGATCGTCAGCGTCATCCTGTCCTGGGTCGCGCCCGGCAGCTACAACCCGGCCGCCCAACTGGTGAACCAGATCTGCGAACCCCTGCTGGCGCCGTTCCGCCGCATATTGCCCAACCTCGGCGGCCTGGATATCTCGCCGATCTTCGCCTTTATCGCGATCAACCTCATCGACCGCTTCGTGCTGGGGAACCTCGCGGTGATGACCGGCATGCCGAGAATCCTCAGCCCATTCCTCTGATGAGCTATTTCCGCTGGGATGGCGAGGACTTGGTCCTCGACTGCCACCTGCAGCCCAAGGCGAGCCGCGACGAATTCGCCGGGCTGCACGGTGAGCGCCTGAAAATCCGCCTCACCGCCCCGCCGGTGGAAGGCAAGGCCAACGCCCACTTGCTGGCCTTCCTCGGCGCGGCCTTTGGTGTCGCCAAGAGCCAGGTCCGCCTGGAGAGCGGCGAACTGAACCGGCAGAAGCGCGTGCGCATCCTGTCGCCGAAGCAACTGCCCGACCTGCCCGGACTGACCACTCGTTCCCCTTGACCAACCATAAGGCGGGACTGTGATGTATCCGAATTGACGCAAAACGCATCCATCGCATAATTGCCGGCACGTCAGAAGTGGCTTTTCGCCTCTTCATCGTTGCCCTTCAAGACAAGGCGACATGCCTCATGTCGCTGGCGACACCCTTTGGACGATACCCATAACCACCCGCGGGATGCGCAGCGAGAGGAAAGAATCGGATGAGCATGGAACGTCTTGGCCAGCAGGTCGACGCCTACGTCGGCTGGAAACGCGAGCTCATGCGGGAGATCACCCGCTACCGCAGTTGGTTGGCGAACAACCGGCTCAGTTCCGATGCGGTGGAGGCCAAGCTCGAACGGGCCCTGCGTCTGCTGCGTACGGACCACATCACCCTGGCCTTCATCGGTGAGTTCTCCCGCGGCAAGACCGAGCTGATCAACAGCCTGTTCTTCTCCGGCTATGGCCAGCGCATGCTGCCGTCACAGGCCGGGCGCACCACCATGTGCCCCACCGAACTCCTGTTCGACCCGCGCTCCGAGCGCTCTTATATCCGCCTGCTGCCGATCGAGACGCGCGTCTCCGACGCCAGCATGGCGCAGTTCAAGCGTATTCCCCGGCATTGGGTGAACATCCCGCTCGACCCCAGCGACCCGGACAACATGGTCCAGGCCTTCGCCCAGGTCGCCAAGACCAAGCCAATGGCAGTGGAGCAGGCGATCCAGCTCGGCTTCCATCCGGACATGCTGGAGAGCGCCGGCAAACCGGGCCAGGTGCTAGTGCCGGCCTGGCGACACGCCATCGTCAACTTCGACCATCCGCTGCTGCGCCAGGGCCTGCGCATTCTCGATACCCCCGGCCTGAATGCCCTGGGCAGCGAGCCCGAGCTGACCCTGTCGATGCTGCCCGCCGCCCAGGCGATCATCTTCCTGCTGGCCGCCGACACCGGCGTCACGGCCAGCGACATGGCGATCTGGCAGCAACACATCCGCCAGCTCGACGAGGACACCCAGACCAGCCTGTTCGCCGTCCTGAACAAGATCGACGTGCTCTGGGACGATCTGGCCGGCGAAGCCTTCGTGCAGAACGCCATCCAGCAGGTTCAGGCCACCACCGCCCAGCAGCTCGGCATCGCCCCCGAGGATGTCCTGCCGCTGTCGGCCAAGCAGGCGTTGCTGGCCAAGGTCCGCCGCGACCCGGCGCTGCTCGAGCGCAGCCAGATGGCCATGCTCGAGCACCTGCTCTGCGAACGCATCGTCGCGCAGAAGGAGCGGCTGCTCGAGGAACAGGTGGTCCGTCAGGTGCTCAACCTGCTGCAAAACAGCCAGCACGTGCTCAACCTGCGCCTGGAGAAGGTCCGCGAGCAGCGCAATCTGCTCGACAACCAGCGCCAGGACAACGGCCAGCTGCTGTTCGAACTGACCGCCCGGACCAAGGACGACCACAGCTTGCACCACAAGCGATTGCTCGGCCTGAAGACCAACCAGCGGCTGCTCAAGCGCCAGGGCGACCTGCTGCGCGCCGCGGTACGCAGCGAACGTCTGGAAAACCACCTGCGCAAGGTCCGGCGGAACCTGACCGGAAGCTGGACGACGCTCGGCATCAACCAGGCGATCCTGCATTTCTTCCGTTCGGTGGAAGCCGACCTGCACACCCTCGAACACGAGGCCGAGATGGCCAACAAGATGGTCGCTGCCATCTACCGCCGGCACAACGAGGAAAACCCGCTGCACGGTATCGACGCGCCGCAGTTCGATGTGCGGCGCTACCTGCGCGAGCTAAAGCACCTAGAGGCCAAGGCCGACCAGTTCCGTCTGCATGTGAAGACCCTACTCACCGAGCAGCGCGCCCTGACCCGCCGCTTCTTCGCCACCCTGGTGCAGGAAGTCATGGGCCTGCACCAACGCCTGCGCTTGGCTGCCGGGCAGTGGGCCAACGATGCGTTGATGCCGCTGATGCAGCACACCCTGGAGCACAAGCAACTGCTCGAGGCCCACATGCTGCAGCTCAAGTCGCTGGCCCAGGACACCCAGCAGGCGCAAAAGCGCAGCCAATTGCTGGCCCGCTACGCCAGCGACCTGGAACAGCAACTGGCCCAGGCCAACGAAATGCTGCGCGTCCTGCGCCGGCCGGCGCCGATCCAGCGTCAGGGCAAGGTGGTCAGCCTGCATCCGGCCGCCTGGCAGGCAACCGCCGTCGACCAGGCCTGATGCGGCGGTTCCGCACCCGTTGCGGAACCGCCCCCCCCTCCTCTTTCAGCGCGCCGGACAACCCGCTTCGGTTAAGGGTGAATTTCCGCGCGCTTCCCATTAGACTTTTGCGC
>NZ_MUJY01000184.1 GCF_002286785.1 Pseudomonas sp. PIC25
CGCCATGCTCAAGGCGCAGATCCGCAAGGCCGAAAAGATCGAAGCACCTAGCGCCGAGCAGCAGGCCGAGCTGGAGCAGTTGCGCAGCCAACTCGCCGCCGCCGAGAAAGCCCTTGCCGAGCTGGAGGGCCAGATTCCAGCCGCCGAGCCCAAGCCGGAAGCCCAGGCTATCGATCCGCTGAAGAAAGCCAAGATCGAACTGGCCATGAAGCGTGCGGAATTGAAGAAAGCTGAAAAAGCCGCGGCCGACGACGCCGAACTGAGCAAGCTGCGCGATGCTGTCCGCGATGCGGAGCAAGCCCTGCATGCCGCCGAGGCGGCCACCAATCGGCCCGAGCCAGACCGCGCATTGGTGGACAAGCGCCCGGTGGACGACAGGACCCGCGAACTGAAAACCGAAATCGCTTTCGCCCGTGCCGATCTGCGTAAGCTGGAACGCGACGAGAACGCACCGGCGGATGCCCTGGATGCGGCCCGCGCCCGGCTCGCCGAAGCCGAACGCCGTCTGGGCGAGCACACGAACTGACCGACAGCCCTCCTGCGGGAGGGCACAAGCGAACGACCGGAGAGCCGATGGCCCTGCCACGCATCACCTCGCCCCACGCCAAGGGCAGCAACCGGACCCAGCGGGTCATGCTGCTGGTACTCGCCGCCACCCTGCCCGGCGCGCTGGCCCTGACCTGGCTCTATGGCGTCGGCACGCTGGTCAACCTGTGCCTGGCGAGTGCCGTGGCGCTCGCCACCGAAGCGGCGATCCTGCGTCTGCGCCAGCGCCCCGTGCTGTTCTTCCTGCAGGATGGCAGCGCACTGGTCACCGCCGTCCTGCTCGCCCTGGCCCTGCCCCCCTATTCCCCCTGGTGGCTGACGCTGATCGCCACCGCCTTCGCCATCGTCTTCGGCAAGCAGCTTTACGGCGGGCTCGGGCAGAACCCGTTCAACCCGGCCATGATCGGCTATGTCGTGGTGCTGATTTCCTTCCCGGTGGAAATGACCAGTTGGCCCGCCGCCCACAGCGTGGGCATCGGCGAAGGGCTCAAGCAAATCTTCGGCATCGCCGCACTACCCGACGGCTGGGCCCACGCCACCGCACTGGACAGCCTGAAGATCAACAACCGCCTGACCATGGACGAACTGCGTGCGCAGAACCCGGCCTTCGGTCGCTTCGGTGGCGCCGGCGTGGAATGGGTCAACCTGGCGCTCCTGGCCGGCGGCCTCTTCCTGCTCTACAAGCGCCTGTTCAGTTGGCACGCACCGGTCGGGATGCTCGCCACCCTGGCCCTGATGAGCCTGATCTTCTGGAACGGCACCGGCTCGGATACCCACGGCTCGCCCCTGTTCCACCTGCTCAGCGGCGCCACCATGCTCGGTGCCTTCTTCATCGTCACCGACCCGGTCAGCGGCGCCACCAGCCAGCTCGGCCGGCTGATTTTCGGTGCGGGCGTCGGCATTCTCGTCTACGTGATTCGGACCTGGGGCGGCTACCCGGACGGTGTCGCCTTCGCCGTACTGCTGATGAACCTGGCGGCGCCGACCATCGACTACTACACCCGCCCGCGCACCTACGGCCACCGCAAGGCCGAGCGCGGCTTCAAGCTGGGAGAATGACACCGTGCTGCCTGAAATCAGCCGTTCGATGCTGAAGAACAGCCTGGTCCTCGGCCTGTTCGCCGTGGCCACGGTGGGCGTGGTGAGCCTGATCCAGCAAAGCACCGCCGCGCGCATCGAGCGCTCCGCCCACGAGGCGCAGATACGCGTGCTCGGCGAAATCCTCCCGGCCGGCAGCTACGACAACCACTTGCTGGACAACAGCATTGAGCTGCACGACCCACTGCTGGGCAGCAAGGCTCCGCAACCGGCCTATATCGCGCTCAAGGAAGGCAAGCCCACCGCGATCATCCTCCAGGCCACGGCGCCGGACGGCTACAGCGGGGCCATTCGCCTGCTGGTCGGTATCCAGGTGGACGGCCGCCTCGCCGGCGTGCGTGTGCTCAGCCACCGGGAAACCCCTGGCCTGGGCGACCGGATCGAATTGGCCAAGAGCCCCTGGATGCACGGGTTCGAAGGCAAATCGCTGAGCAACCCCGACGAAGCCGGCTGGGCGGTGAAGAAGGATCGCGGCGAGTTCGACCAGTTCGCCGGCGCCACCATCACACCGCGGGCGGTGGTCAAGGCGGTGCATAAGGCCCTGCAATTCTTCGATGCGCACAAGGCGGAGCTGTTCGCCGAGGTGAACCCCAATGGCTAATCCCAGTTATCGCGAGCTGACCCTCAACGGCCTGTGGAAGAACAACCCGGCGCTGGTCCAGTTGCTTGGCCTCTGCCCGCTGCTGGGCGTCAGCAACTCCACCGTCAACGCCCTGGGCCTGGGGCTCGCCACCGCGCTGGTGCTGACCTGCTCCAACCTCGCGGTGTCGCTGGTGCGCGGGGTCGTCAATACCGCGGTACGGCTGCCGGCCTTCGTGATGATCATCGCCGCGCTGACCACCTGCATCGAGCTGCTGATGCAGGCGTTCACCTATGAGCTGTACCAGATCCTCGGCATCTTCATCCCGCTGATCACCACCAATTGCGTAATCCTCGGCCGCGCCGACGGCTTCGCCGCCAAGCACAACCCGGCACTGGCCAGTTTCGACGGCCTGATGATGGGGCTCGGCTTCTGCCTGGTGCTGGTGGTGTTGGGCGGCCTGCGTGAGCTGTTCGGCACCGGCGCACTGTTCGCCAACATGCACCTGCTGTTCGGCCCGATTGCCGCCGATTGGCAGGTCACCGTATTCCCCGAGTACAAAGGCTTCCTGCTGGCGATCCTGCCACCCGGCGCGTTCCTCGTCCTGGGCCTGCTGATCGCCCTGAAGAACCGCGTCGACGAAAGCCTTGCCGAACGCGCCAAGGCACGCCAGCCGCAGGTTCCCGTACAGAGCCGCCGCGTTCGCGTGACCGGAGTGATCGAATGAACGCAGCCAAGCGCCTGGAGATATTTCGCCGCCTGCACGAAGACAACCCCAATCCGACCACCGAGCTGGCCTTCACCACGCCCTTCGAGCTGCTGATCGCCGTGATTCTGTCGGCCCAGGCCACCGACGTCGGGGTAAACAAAGCTACGGCGAAGCTGTTTCCGGTCGCCAATACGCCCGAAGCCATCCATGCGCTGGGGGTGGAAGGGCTTTCCGAATACATCAAGACCATCGGCCTCTACAACAGCAAGGCCAAGAACGTCATCGAGACCTGCCGGATTCTCATCGAGAAGCACGGCAGCCAGGTCCCGGACAACCGCGAAGATCTCGAAGCCTTGCCCGGCGTGGGCCGCAAGACCGCCAACGTGGTACTGAATACCGCCTTCCGCCAGCCGACCATGGCAGTGGACACGCACATCTTTCGGGTCGCCAACCGCACCAACATCGCCCCCGGCAAAAACGTCTTGGAGGTGGAGCGCAAGCTGGTGAAGTTCGTCCCCAAGGACTATCTGCTCGACGCCCACCACTGGCTGATTCTCCATGGTCGCTACGTGTGCAAGGCGCGCAAGCCACTGTGTGGCAGTTGCCGAATCGAAGATTTGTGCGAGTACAAGCACAAGACATCGGACGATTGATCGTTTATTGCGATTACTGATCAGTCGATTGAAAAAATCTTTTTTACCCGCTCCGGCTTTGCCGCTATAAGGTGCGCCAATAGCACCCCGTAGCCTGGAGTGAATACATGGCCACTGACAAAGCTGAAATCGAGCTTGAGGATGACTTCGTCGCGGAAGATTCGGAAGAAGCAGCCGAAGCCGTGGTGGAAGTAGCCAAGACCAACCTCACCAAGCGTCGCATCATCGACAACTACCTCGAAGAGCGCCGCCTGCAGAAGCAGCTCGCCGATTACGATTTCGATCTCTGATGGTTCGTCGAATGAACAAAGCCCCGCCGAAGCGGGGCTTTTTGTTACGTCGCCGTCAGTCGTTACGCGACGGCGAAAGCAGCTCAATCTTGTAGCCATCCGGGTCCTCGACGAAGGCCAGGATGCTGCTCCCGTGCTTCATCGGTCCCGGCTCGCGAGTGATCTTGCCGCCGCGGGCGCGGATGTCTTCGCAAGCCTTGTAGACATCTTCCACTTCCAGGGCGATATGGCCGTAGCCAGTACCCAGCTCGTACTGGTCGACGCCCCAGTTGTAGGTCAGCTCGATCACGCTGTTGTGTGCCTCGTCGCCATAGCCGACGAACGCCAGGGTGAACTGCCCGTCCGGGTAATCCTTGCGCCGTAGCAGGGTCATGCCCAGCACTTCGGTGTAGAAGGCGATGGATTTATCCAGGTCGCCGACGCGCAGCATGGTATGCAACAGTCGCATCGTTCTTCTCCTCATGGCTATGAATGGCGAACCCCGGCTTGTGGCCGGGGTTCGCGTTTACCGCTTGCAAGCCTGCCGCTGTCTTAGAACAGCTTGCGGCCCTTATTCGCCGCAATGCGCATACGCAGAGCGTTGAGCTTGATGAAACCGGCCGCATCCGCCTGATTGTAGGCGCCGCCGTCTTCCTCGAAGGTCGCGATGTTCAGGTCGAACAGCGAGTCGTCGGACTTGCGGCCGACCACGATG
Source organism: Pseudomonas sp. PIC25 (assembly GCF_002286785.1). Classification (GTDB taxonomy): domain Bacteria; phylum Pseudomonadota; class Gammaproteobacteria; order Pseudomonadales; family Pseudomonadaceae; genus Pseudomonas_M. The sequence continues at coordinate 4,571 of NZ_MUJY01000184.1, forward strand.
ACGTTGCCCTTGTACAACTTCAAACGCACGACGCCGTTCACGTTGGCCTGGGAGGCGTCGATCATCTGCTGCAGCATCAGGCGCTCGGGGCTCCACCAGTAGCCGGTGTAGATCAGGCTGGCGTAGCGCGGCATCAGCTCGTCCTTCAGGTGAGCGACTTCGCGGTCCAGGGTGATCGACTCGATGGCACGGTGCGCCTTGAGCATGATGGTGCCGCCAGGGGTCTCGTAGCAGCCGCGGGATTTCATGCCGACATAGCGGTTCTCGACGATGTCGAGGCGGCCGATGCCGTTCTCGCCGCCGATGCGGTTCAGCTCGGTCAGCACCTGGGCCGGGGTCATGTCCTTGCCGTCGATGGCGACGATGTCACCGGCGCGGTAGGTCAGCTCGATGTAGGTGGGGGTGTCCGGCGCGGCCTCGGGGGACTTGGTCCAACGCCACATGTCCTCTTCGTGCTCGGTCCAGGTGTCTTCCAGCACGCCGCCTTCATAGGAAATGTGCAGCAGGTTGGCGTCCATGGAGTACGGGGATTTCTTCTTGCCGTGACGCTCGATCGGGATGCCGTGCTTTTCGGCGTAATCCATCAGCTTCTCGCGGGACAGCAGGTCCCACTCGCGCCAGGGAGCGATCACTTTGACGCCCGGCTTGAGCGCATAGGCGCCCAGTTCGAAACGAACCTGGTCGTTGCCCTTACCGGTGGCGCCGTGGGAAATGGCGTCGGCGCCGGTTTCGTTGGCGATCTCGATCAGGCGCTTGGCGATCAGCGGACGGGCAATGGAAGTACCCAGCAGGTACTCGCCCTCGTAGACGGCGTTGGCACGGAACATCGGGTAGACGAAATCACGCACGAACTCTTCGCGCAGATCGTCGATGTAGATTTCCTTGACGCCCAGCGCCTTGGCCTTGGCGCGAGCGGGCTCCACTTCCTCGCCCTGGCCGAGATCGGCGGTGAAGGTCACCACCTCGCAGGCATAGGTATCCTGCAGCCACTTGAGAATCACCGAAGTATCCAGGCCACCGGAATACGCCAGGACAACCTTCTTCACGTCCGCCATGCCATCCACTCCACGGGGTTGTTCGCAAAACCCGTGATTCTACTGGCCTACGCGGCCAATTTACAGGGGCGCGACAGCTTCTGACGACGAAGCGACGGAATCTTACGGATGCGCGACTCAGGAAGCCGCGGCCGGCGCCGCCACTGGAGCCTGTGCCGGGGCCGCGGATTCGGCCTCGCGCTCCAGACGCAAGGTCACCCGACGGTTCTTCGCCCGGTTGGCTTCGTTGGTATTTGGCGCCAGCGGATAGCGCTCGCCATGGAAGCGCAGGGTGATCTGCTCGGCCGGCACGCCGTTGGCCTGGAGGTATTCCTGCACCGCCAATGCCCGTCGCCGCGACAGATCGCGGTTGGTCAACCGGTTGCCGCTGTTGTCCGAGTGGCCGTCGAGCAGGATGCGGTTGACGCTGGGGTCCGCCTTGAGGAATTGCAGAATGATGTCCAGCTTGGCCCGTCCCAGGTCGTCCAGGGCGGTTCCGCCACTGGGGAAGCCGACCTGCGCCTGTTTGATCTGGTCGAAATTCACCGGCAGCAGCTTCGCCGTGCAGGCCAGGTAATCGTGGTAGGCCTGCTCGAATTTGGCCGGAAGCAGACGCACCTCGAGCGCCTCGCCGCCTTGCAGCGTGCGGTGGCGCACGACCGGGCTGCGCCCTTCGAGCAATCCGCTGAGCAGACGGGCAGCCTGTTGCTGGGAGCTGTTGAAGGGAATCTCGCCGCTACCGACGTTGACTACGCCGAGCGAAACATCCCCACGCCCCGGCTGCCAAGGTGCGGCAGCCGCCAGCAGGGTCGCGGAACCGGGCCCCATCCAGCGCTCGCCGGCCTTGAGGCGGAAGGTTGCCTGCTCGCCGGCACGGCGGACGAACTCGCCACTGCCGAAACGGGTGACCGGCTGCGTCAGACGGCATTCGAACTGATCGCCCTCCACCTTCCACTCCACCTTTTCCAGGCGCGTCTGAAAGGTGATGGCCGTGGCCGGCAGGCTGGCGAACAGGCTGAGCAGGGCGAAATAGCGCAGGCGCACGGCGGGCTCCGGAAGGGATGAGTACTCTTCCGAGGTATCGGTGCGCGGCGAAAAAACTTGAGCGCCAGGGCCCACTGCTGCGATCCGGGGCACGTGCGGCGTGCCGCCGCGGGCCTTTTCCGGTAGCATTGCACGCCACGTTTCACCCGCCTGGAATTCCCCATGTCCGACCGCCTGACCCTGCTGCGTCCCGACGACTGGCATATCCACCTGCGCGACGGCGCCGCCCTGACCCAGACTGTCGCCGATGTCGCGCGGACCTTCGGCCGCGCCATCGTCATGCCCAATCTGGTGCCGCCGGTCCGCAATGCCGAACAAGCCGACGCCTACCGCCATCGCATTCTCGCCGCCCGCCCCGCCGACAGCCGCTTCGAGCCGCTGATGGTGCTTTACCTCACCGACCGCACCACACCTGCGGAAATCCGCGAGGCCAAGGCCAGTGGCTTCGTGCATGCCGCCAAGCTCTATCCGGCCGGCGCCACCACTAACTCGGACTCCGGCGTCACCCGTATCGACAATATCTTCGCGGCGTTGGAAGCCATGGCCGAAGTCGGCCTGCCGCTGCTGGTGCACGGTGAAGTCACGCGCAGCGAAGTGGACGTGTTCGACCGCGAGAAGATGTTCATCGACGAGCACCTGACCCGCGTGGTGGAGCGCTTCCCGACGCTCAAAGTGGTGTTCGAACACATCACTACCGGCGACGCGGTGCAGTTCGTCCAGGGCTCTTCCAGCAACGTGGGCGCCACCATCACCGCCCATCACCTGCTCTACAACCGCAACCACATGCTAGTAGGCGGTATTCGCCCGCATTTCTATTGCCTGCCGATCCTCAAGCGCAACGTGCACCAGGAAGCCCTGCTGGACGCCGCCACCAGCGGCAGCCCGAAGTTCTTCCTCGGCACCGACTCCGCACCCCATGCCCGCCATGCCAAGGAAGCCGCCTGCGGTTGCGCCGGCTGTTACACCGCCTACGCCGCCATCGAGCTGTACGCGGAAGCCTTCGAGCAGCGCAATGCCCTGGACAAGCTGGAAGCCTTCGCCAGCCACCACGGCCCCGATTTCTATGGCCTGCCACGGAACAGCGGGCAGATCACGCTAGTCCGTGAAGAATGGACGGCGCCGGCGAGCCTGCCGTTCGGCGAGCAGACCGTCATTCCGCTGCGCGCCGGTGAAACACTGCGCTGGCGCCTGCTGGAGAACCCTGCGTGAGTGAAGACCTGTACGACGAAGAACTCGACGGCAGCCTCCCCCCTGGCCCCCGTCATCCCATGGCGCGCCGCTTCCGCGGCTACCTGCCGGTCGTGGTGGACGTTGAATGTGGCGGCTTCAATCCGGCCACCGATGCGTTGCTGGAAATCGCCGCGGTTACCATCGGCATCGATGAGAAGGGCTTTCTTTTCCCCGAGCACACCCACTTCTTCCGTGTCGAACCGTTCGAGGGCGCCAACATCGAAGCTGCCGCGCTGGAGTTCACTGGCATCAAGCTGGATCACCCACTGCGCATGGCCGTGGCCGAAGAGCATGCACTGCATGAAATCTTCCGTAGCGTACGCAAGGCGGTGAAAGCCAACGGTTGCAAGCGCGCCATCCTGGTCGGCCACAACAGCAACTTCGACCTGGCGTTCCTGAATGCCGCGGTGACCCGCACCGGCATTAAGCGCAACCCCTTCCACCCCTTCTCCAGCTTCGACACCGCCACCCTGGCCGGCCTCGCCTATGGCCAGACCGTGCTGGCCAAGGCCTGTCAGGCTGCCGGTATCGAGTTCGACGGCCGCGAAGCCCACTCGGCGCGCTACGACACCGAGAAGACCGCCGACCTGTTCTGCGGCATCGTCAACCGCTGGAAGGAGCTCGGCGGCTGGCAGGACTTCGACGACTGATCGCCCCCAGAAAGAAAAAACCCGGCCAAGGCCGGGTTCTTCACGATCGGAACGCTTTACAGGTTGGAGGCGTTCTCGGCCAGGTACTTGGCCACACCTTCCGGCGAAGCGGTCATACCCTTGTCGCCCTTCTTCCAGTTGGCCGGGCAGACTTCGCCGTGCTCTTCGGTGAACTGCAGGGCGTCTACCAGACGCAGCAGCTCGTCCATGTTGCGACCCAGCGGCAGGTCGTTGACGATCTGCGAACGCACCACGCCTTCCTTGTCGATCAGGAACGCGCCACGGAAGGCGACGCCGCCTTCGGACTCAACGTCATAAGCCTTGGCGATTTCATGTTTCATGTCGGCAGCCAGGGTGTACTTGACCGGGCCGATGCCGCCTTTGTCCACCGGAGTGTTGCGCCAGGCGTTGTGGCTGAAGTGGGAGTCGATGGAAACACCGATCACTTCCACGTTACGAGCCTGGAACTCGGGGATGCGGTGGTCCAGGGCGATGAGTTCGGACGGGCAGACGAAGGTGAAGTCCAGCGGGTAGAAGAACACCAGGCCGTATTTGCCTTTGATCGCCGAGGACAGAGTGAAGCTATCGACGATCTCGCCATTGCCGAGCACGGCAGCAACGGTGAAATCGGGCGCTTTTTTACCAACGAGTACGCTCATTCCAGAATCTCCTTGAGTCATGAGGTGAGGTGCTAGGCCGGTCCCAGGTTGACACCCGCACGCGACATTGCGATGACGCGGCCCGCTCCGCAAGGGCCGTCCATGATACACCCCGGATTCAGCCCGCGCCCACCGCTTTTTTCCCTCCGCCCACCGGGCAAAACCCTTGTCTGGCAACATGCTTTCAATTCGGAGACGGCTCTATCACGCGGCATCCGCCCAAACTTTTGACAATCATTCTCATTAAGATTAGTATCTTTCGCATCAGCCATTTCTGTACCGGGCCTTACCCTATGTACGTGTGTCTTTGCCAGGGTGTCACCGACGGTCAAATCCGTGATGCGATCTATGAAGGTTGCTGCAGTTACAAGGATGTCCGCGAAACTCTGGGTGTGGGCACCCAATGCGGGAAATGCGCCTGCCTGGCCAAGCAGGTGGTTCGCGAGACCCTCACCGAGGTGCAGAGCAGCCAGGGCGTAATGACCTACCCAGCCGCAAATTTCGTCGCAGCCTGAACACAGCGTTAAAACGAGCCGGACTTGATGTCCGGCTTTTTTATGCCCGGAATTCAAGCGGTTAGCGCTTCAATGCGGAACGAAAACATTCCTATTCGGATTAGATTTTGCTGATATTTCAACAACTTAGGGTTTGACAGCATTTTTTGGCGGGACCAGACTTGCCTATTACACACCACAGCAGGGGCAAGGCTCACCATGAAAGGCGACAAGCAAGTCATCCAGCATCTCAACAAGATCCTCGGCAATGAGCTGGTCGCGATCAATCAGTATTTCCTGCACGCGCGCATGTACGAGGACTGGGGCCTGAAGAAGCTCGGCCACCACGAGTACCACGAATCCATCGATGAAATGAAGCACGCGGACAAGCTGATCAAGCGCATCCTCTTCCTGGAGGGCCTGCCCAATCTGCAAGACCTGGGCAAGCTACTGATCGGCGAGAACACCAAGGAGATGCTTGAGTGCGATCTCAAGCTGGAACAGCAGGCACTGCCTGACCTCAAGGCCGCCATCGCGTATTGCGAAAGCGTCGGCGACTACGGCAGCCGCGAGCTGCTGGAGGACATCCTCGAATCCGAGGAAGAGCATATCGACTGGCTGGAAACCCAACTCGATCTGATCACCAAGGTCGGCATGGAAAACTATCTGCAGTCGCAGATGGACGAGTAGCGTCCGCTGTGCATGAAGGCGGGGCCAAGCGCCCCGCTTTTTTTAGGTTCTTCGCGCATTTCCGGGGAGCCCTGAACAAGAACGGCGATTTGGTTGAAGATGTTTGTGCGACCAAACCCCTAAAACCAAAACCGC
>NZ_MUJY01000185.1 GCF_002286785.1 Pseudomonas sp. PIC25
CACCGCCCAAGGCCATCAAGGCCCAGGACGGTGAAGATTTCGAAGACCCGCTATCCAGTGGATCGGAAGGCTGCTCCGCTTAAGTGAACAGCATTAGGCCCTGAGGCCGGCTTTTTCATGCCTGGATCAGACCGCTCGGCGTGTCGACGGGCGATAAACGTGGCATTCACCACCTATATAAATCAATGACTTAGGCGAAAAATGGGCGCCGTTATTGGCATGATTGAGCCAGATAAAGTGGCATTCCCCGTCGAAATGACCGGAATAAATGGCATTTTCCGTATGCCCTACATTCCGGGCACTACAAGCCTCAAGAGCCGCTGCCTCCAAGCCAGGTGCATGCTGGGCTGAGCGGATTGACAACCTGTCAATGGAGCCCAGAGTAAAAGGGATCAAAGCCCAAGGGAATCCCCATCTGTCATGGGATGCAAAGCTCGGCTGTCCTACATCAGCAGCCTGGATTTCCCCGAATCGGCTGCGATACCAAACCACCGTAGCGCCATTATCGGCTTGGCTTTCCAGGATTGAGCGCAGCTGTTCGCGGAATTCGACGCTACGGTGCTCATCGCAAAGCAGCGGAAGAAGCCGTCAAAGGCTTGCCCCGCATCGGTTTGGAGCAATATGTCCTCACGGTCGAGCAGTGCCTGGAGCACTGTGCCTCGTCGCGGTGGCCGGCAGCTGCCCCTGCGCTATACCAGATGCCAGGGGACTGGCTGGGCAGGAGCGCAGGGGCGATGAAAAAGGCAATTGAGCAGTACACTTTGCAGGCACTGGTCGAGACTGGGGCGGCGCGGGAATTTCGAGTGCTGCGCGAAGACGAGGCCTGGCGCGCCTGGAGTTGCGTCTCGGGGTGAAATGGCTGGCGGTGCGCTCGCGACGGGAGCCAGTGCGGCTGTGGCGCTCACTGGCGGCGGTGGGGCGGTTTTGTGAGGGGGTGGGGATCAAGGCACTGACGGTGGAGCTCTAGCCCACACAGCCTATCGGCGTCGCGCCCGCCATAGTTCCTCAATGTCGAGGTCGTTCAGCGCCTCACGCATTCGCCTGAACGCATTATCCGAAAAGCGCGGATGCTTGGCTGAACCAAACTCGAAGACATGACGGCAATTCACATCCTCGTCGATCCCTAAATGATCTCGCAAAACCTTGGCCTTGGGCTGGGTCAGTCCGAGCTTCTGGGCAAGCTCTGCTGCTCCCAGGTAGAACTTCTTCTGAAGATCCAGCTCACGTACCGCCGCCGCATCAGCAGGATCGTCACCTCTGAGATAGCGCACAGGAGCGCCTTCCTTCTTAGAGAAATGAACGACCAAGTTCACTCCTTCACCGTCTGTACGCGTCCCCACCGTGGAGAGTCGAGGAAACACCTCAAGAATGTCCTGCCCTGCCCGCACCGCCTTCTCGATACGGTCGATGTCTCGCTCGGAGATAACGACCTCCTCCACGGCAATCGACTCCATCGCCAGCAAGGAGCGAATCCGTGCACGGGCTTCGTCCCGATGCCGACGACCCGGCTCCAGTAACTCCCGAATCAACCGATATTCGCGATCTACCAGGAACTCGAAATCACCGGGAGGCATAGTCGAGACGGGCAAAACGCGAGTGGGGATGTGATTTATCAACGCATCCTCCAGCGCACGCTGAAGGTAGGCATCAAACGCAGTGATCAATGCTCGCGTGTTGAGGTAGAGCAGATCCTCGGCGACCACGACAAACCAGTGCTGGGCCGCATCCCTAAGGCTATCAATGGCACGCATCGCGCCGGCTTCCTCCGCCGTCAGGCCAAAGTGCGCCGTACAGAGTCCGAGGCACTTATCAAAGCTAATCGAGCGCCCTGCCTCTTTGTCGAAGACCTTGGCCTTGTTCTGCACCAGCACGGCCTTCAACAACATCTCGCAGGCATGCTGAAGGTGCAGCAGTACCGTAGTGATTCGCCCATCGTCATCGAAGCTATTGAACGCCTGCATACCCGTGCGAAGAGAGCAGAGTGCCTTGGTTTTGAGAGTTCTTGCGTCTCGAACCAGCTTCATAAGTCATCCCGCACACAGGCTAGTAGTGGGCTCCAATCCTACCGCCAATACATGGGTTGCGGTGAACGTGGACTGCTCTGCACAGGGCTAGAAATCAATCAGAACCGCTCGACGTTATCTAGCGTTATAGGCTCCAGTGGATGACCTGATGCCTGTTCACCTAGCCTGAAAATCAGCCGTTTGACCGCTCGCTCCAACCATTCCTGATCAAGGTGCGAGAGCTCATCAAAGTCCGTTGATTTAGCCTTCCGAGCCGTCAGGGCACTGCCTTTTTCAGTGGATAACTCACCGACCCGGTTTAGGACTGCTCTATCGATCATGAACTGAACACAAGCTTGCGCTCGATTTCCCGCCTGACGCTCAAGCAGGGTCAAGATGAAATAGGCCATGGCCTGTAAAGGCTCATTCCCACGTCGATACCCGAGCCATCGTCGGTAGGCATGTTGGGCGAACTCTGACGCGCTGAAGCTTTCTGGTGGTTGAGGATAGCGTCTAAGTGTCAGGTGGCAGCTAACACTGGAGCTGAGAGTGATCACTGAGCAGCCTTCTAACGTGACGATCTGCGGTTCACCCGGAGGGGGAGGGTTGCGATCAACCTCATCTGCGCGGCTGTATGTAAATCTGATCGTGCCTAGGTTGCGCTTGAGATCTGACTCAATCTCCCAGGCCCGAAGAAACGGCTCAATGGCCTGACTGGCTTCCTGGCCACTGCCAAAATGCTCGGTAGGGACAACTTTCAGCTCCCCATCAACCAGGTAAAAATCGCCCAGGTGATTCGAGAACGACAGTGGCTCCGGATTCTCGTAGGAGATGTCCTCGGAGGAACTGACTGCGAAGTACACCGCCTCTACATGTGGATCTCTCACATAGTGCCCCGGAAGGTATCGCAGGCTGCCCAGAGGGCTTTGTTGATACTGCCCTGGTTGATCCTAGCGTTCACTACTCATTCCTCTACGGATTTGTCTTGTAGCCTCTTGGTTGCGGACTCGATTTGTTTGATGCTGTTTTCCGGGGTCGGGAGGTCTTCAGGCATGGTGCCTCCCAACTCGGCGATGGTCTCCCGAACCTTTCTGCCGACCTCGAAATGAACTTGGTTGGCCTGTTGCTTGCCCTTGACGTTATCTCGGCGCAACTTTTCTTCGGCCTGTGTAGCACGGAACAGGTTGGCTGCCAGTTCAGTTGAGCCCATGTGATCAAGAATCTTCTGACTCTTCTTCAGGCCTTTTCGCCGGTGAATGGCTTTCTGATCAAGTCCTCCATAGAGGCCCTGATAGCCATGATTCTGGAAGATGGCGAAGTCCAACCCCGTTTCCACGCCTGCCTGCTGGGCCACCTCGACAAGCTGCTTGTTGTGCTCTCGCAGCTCATTGCGCAATAGCAAGCGCTTCTGATCTTCCTTCAGCCGCTGGAAGGTAGCGTCGTCAGCCAGCTCCTGGCGGCGTGTCTGAACGGCGAAGTAGGTCTGCCCAGCAGCGATCACCGGCTTGGAAGGATCACCGTTCTGGACAACCAGGTAGCAGGCATAGCGCGAAAGCTTTACATCTTGCAATTCACGCTGGGCACCCGAGCCAATAGTGACCATTCCGAGCGCATCCTCGAAATGGTCTTCAATGGCGTGCCCACTGTTGCCGCAGGCCTCTTTAGCTCGTGCCAGTACCGGCAGGAAATGCCGATACTCTGAGTATTCAAGCAGCTTGGACAGGCTCCTCGCAGACCAGTATTCCGCGCCGTGCTCGTCTGTCTGCTTCAGCTGTTCAAACGACTGGTGCTGCTCGTTCATTAGCCTTCTCCTTGGTGTTCAATAGGTCTATCGCAAGGGCGTTCAGGCGTAACCAATCCCCCCTTTTGCTGAAGGACTTCTATCTTATTGCCACAGTCGGGAACTGTGGTGTGGTCTCAAGCGTGCCGCATCGTCCTACCCATCAGCGATGGGCTGCCATGGGCGATGCTATTTTGATTGCCATGAATTGCAGCGCTCCGCCTCCCCCTCAGAATCTCCCAGATTCCGGCCCCGCCAAAACGAGATTTTCCAACATTTCTCTGTAGCCTCACTACATAACCTACCAGTGGCGGGTTCTGCACCTATCGCTAATACCCTAATCCACAAAGGAAAACCCCGGCGCTAGGCCGGGGTAGTGGGCGATTTTTGCATGCCAATAACTCGCACAAACATGCCAATTAATCTGCCCGTCGACAGGCGGTCAAACGTCCAGGTTGGAGACCGCCAGGGCGTTGCTTTCGATGAAGTCGCGACGGGGCTCCACCGCGTCGCCCATCAAGGTATTGAAGATCTGGTCGGCCGCGATGGCATCTTCGATGGTCACCTTGAGCATACGGCGCACGTTCGGGTCCATGGTGGTTTCCCACAGCTGCTCCGGGTTCATCTCGCCCAACCCCTTGTAGCGCTGGATGCTATGCCGCTTGGTGCTTTCGGTCATCAGCCAGGCCAGTGCATCCTTGAAGGTGGAGACCGGTTTCTTGCGCTCGCCACGCTGTACGTAAGCGCCTTCTTCCAACAGACTGTTCAATTGATCGCCCAATGCGGTGACCGTCTTGTAGTCGTTGCTGGCGAAGAAATCGCGATTGAAGGTGATGTAGCTGGAGAGGCCATGGGCAACCAGCTCCACCTCCGGCAGCCACAGATGACGCTCGCGATCCTCACGCAGACTGGCCTTGTAGGTCAGCCCTGACTTCTCGGCCAGCTTCAGCCGCGCCTGGAACTGCTCCAGCCAGCCCTGCATGCTGCTCTGGTCGGCCAGTTGCTCGACGGTCACACGGGGCAAGTAAACGAAGTGCTCGGTCAGTTCCTGCGGGTAGAGGCGAGAAAGGCGGGAAAGCGTCTTCATCACCGTGCGGTAGTCGTTGACCAGTTTTTCCAGCGCCGGGCCGGACAGCCCCGGCGCACTCTCGTTCACATGCAAGCTGGCCTCTTCCAAGGCCGACTGAGTCATGTATTCCTCCATCGCCTCGTCGTCCTTGATGTACTGCTCCTGCTTGCCTTTCTTCACTTTGTAGAGCGGTGGCTGGGCAATATAGATATAGCCGCGCTCGATCAGCTCGGGGAGCTGGCGGAAGAAGAAAGTCAGCAGCAGGGTACGGATGTGCGAACCGTCGACATCAGCATCGGTCATGATGATGATGTTGTGGTAACGCAGCTTCTCGATGTTGTACTCCTCGCGGCCGATACCGCAGCCAAGAGCGGTAATCAACGTACCGACTTCCTGGGAGGAGAGCATCTTGTCGAAGCGAGCCTTTTCCACGTTGAGGATCTTGCCCTTGAGCGGCAGGATCGCCTGGGTCTTGCGGTTTCGGCCCTGCTTGGCAGAACCGCCTGCGGAGTCACCCTCCACGATGTAGAGTTCCGACAACGCCGGGTCTTTTTCCTGGCAGTCGGCAAGTTTTCCGGGCAGGCCAGCGATATCCAGCGCGCCTTTACGACGGGTCATCTCCCGCGCCTTGCGTGCCGCCTCGCGGGCACGCGCCGCGTCGATCATCTTGCCGACCACGGCCTTGGCTTCGTTCGGATTTTCCAGCAGGAAGTCGGCGAAGTACTTGCCCATTTCCTGTTCCACCGCGGTCTTCACCTCGGAGGACACCAGCTTGTCCTTGGTCTGCGAGCTGAACTTGGGATCGGGAACCTTGACCGAGATGATCGCCGTCAGGCCTTCGCGCGCATCGTCGCCGGTAGTGGCGACCTTGAACTTCTTCGCCAGACCTTCTTGCTCAATGTAATTGTTCAGGTGACGGGTGAGGGCGGAGCGGAAGCCTGCCAAATGCGTACCGCCGTCACGCTGCGGGATGTTGTTGGTAAAGCAGAGAATGTTTTCGTTGAAACTGTCGTTCCACTGCAAAGCGACTTCGACGCCGATACCGTCATCCCGCTGCACATTGAAATGGAACACTTGGTTCACTGCGGTCTTGTTGGTGTTCAGATACTCGACGAAGGCCTTGAGGCCGCCTTCGTATTTGAACAGCTCTTCCTTGCCGCTCCGCTCGTCCTTGAGAACGATGCCGACGCCCGAGTTAAGGAACGACAGCTCGCGCAAACGCTTGGCCAGGATGTCCCAACTGAAATGGATGTTGGTGAAGGTCTCGGCGGAAGCCTTGAAGTGAATCTCTGTGCCCGTCCCATCAGTGTCACCGACCGGGGCCAGCGGCGCCTGGGGCACACCATGGCGGTAGATTTGCTCCCATACCTTGCCGGAGCGGCGAATGGTCAGGCGCAGCTCTTCGGACAGAGCATTCACGACGGAAACGCCTACGCCGTGCAGACCACCGGATACCTTGTAGGTGTTGTCATCGAACTTACCGCCGGCATGCAGCACGGTCATGATGACCTCCGCTGCCGAAACACCTTCTTCCTTATGAATATCCACCGGAATGCCCCGGCCGTTATCCCGAACCGTGATGGACTCGTCTGGATGAACAGTGATGCTGATTTCGGAGCAATAGCCGGCCAACGCTTCGTCGATGGAGTTATCGACCACCTCGAACACCATATGGTGCAGACCGGTTCCATCGTCGGTATCCCCGATGTACATACCGGGGCGCTTGCGTACGGCATCCAGGCCCTTCAGCACCTTGATACTGGAGGAATCGTACGTGTTGTTCTCGCTCATGCTTCACTCCGATGGTCTTGGGTGATACGACCATGTTCCACGTGGAACATGGCGACTGGCGTATCCGTCTGCCAGCCATCTCTCAACAATTCTTTGTCAACGCAGGTGATGAACACCTGGCACTGTAAATCTTCCAACAAACGGCAAAGCGCTTTGCGGTGCTGCTCATCCAGCTCCGAGGGCAGGTCATCTACCAAATAAATGCACTGTCCTCTCTTGGCCTGGTTAACCAAATGGCCCTGAGCGATGCGCAACGCGCAAACGACAAGTTTCTGCTGGCCTCGAGACAAGATATCCGCCGCGCTATGTGCGCCGAGGCGTAAGCGAAGATCGGCGCGCTGCGGCCCCGCCTGTGTGTGACCGAGCTGCTGATCTCTGAGAAGCGACGATTCGAGCACTTCCTTCAACAAACGGTCCTTGTCCCATCCGCGGTAATAGCTGAGCGTCAGACCACTCAGTTCAACCAAATGGCTGAGAACATCTTCGAAAACGGGCTTCAATGTCTGGATATAGACACGGCGATAACTGTCGATTTCGTCGCTGGCAAGACACAATTCTCTGTCCCAGGCCACCTGCGACGCGGGGTCAAGTGTACCATGCCGAAGCCACGAGTTCCGCTGCCTCAAGGCCTTCTGCAGGCGTTGCCAGGCCGGAAGGAAACGAGGTTCCACGTGGAACACTCCCCAATCCAGAAACTGACGACGAACTTTCGGCGCGCCTTCGAGCAAACGAAAGCTGTCCGGATTAATCAGTTGCAGCGGCAGGTTCTCCGCCAACTGGGCAGCACTGCGAGCGTTCTGCCCATCGATACGAATCTGAAATTCCCCTTGACGGTCACGAGAAACCCCCAGATTGCACTGTCCACCCTCGGCCAGATCGATCTGACCAAAAACCGTGCAAGAAAGCTGTTCGTGCTGAATTACCGGCGACAGACGTGTGCTGCGAAAAGAACGTGCAAGACCGAGAAGATAAATGGCTTCCAGCAAGCTGGTTTTTCCGCTGCCGTTGTCGCCGTAGAGGATGTTGATTCGGGGGGAAGGAGAGAGCGTCACCGGGTGCAGATTGCGCACCGCGGTGACTGTAACGCGGCTGAGGGACATTGAACGGCTTACAGACGCATCGGCATTACGACGTATGCGGAATCGTCGTTATCGGCTTCCTGAAGCAGGGCGCTGCTGTTGGCGTCGGAAAGGATGAGGCGAACCTGTTCGGTCGTCATTACACCCAGCACGTCGAGCAGATAGCTGACGTTGAATCCGATTTCGAGGTTTCCGCCGTTGTAATCAACCGCAACTTCTTCCTCGGCTTCTTCCTGCTCCGGGTTGTTCGCCTGAATCTTCAGCAGGCCGGACGCCAGCAGCAAACGAATGCCCCGGTACTTCTCGTTGGAAAGAATTGCCGTGCGGCTGAAAGCTTCGCGCAGCAACTGACGGTCACCGATGACCAGCTTGTCGCCGCCGCGCGGCAGAACGCGTTCGTAATCAGGGAACTTGCCGTCCACCAGTTTGGAGGTGAAGGTGAACTCACCCGTCGTTGCACGGATGTGATGCTGGCCGAGCACGATGCTGACTTCGCCGTCTTGCTCCGTGAGGAGACGCGCTAACTCCAGGATGCCCTTACGGGGAACGATCACCTGATGACGATCGGCCTGCTCGATGCCCGCTTGCATGGAGCACATCGCCAGACGGTGACCATCGGTGGCGACCGCACGAAGCAAGCCGGCGCTGACTTCCAGCAGCATACCGTTCAGGTAATAGCGGACATCCTGTTGCGCCATGGCAAACCCGGTGCGCTCGATCAGACGGCGCAGCTTGGCTTGGGGCAGGGTGAAGGTCAGCGAGCCAGGACCTTCTTCCACGGTAGGGAAATCGTTCGCCGGCAAGGTCGAGAGGGTAAAGCGGCTACGCCCGGTCTTCAGAACCAGCTTTTGATCGTCGACGCGGATATCGATCAGCGCATCGTTCGGCAGGCTCTTGCAGATATCCATCAGCTTGCGTGCCGGTACGGTGATTTCTCCGGGCTCGGCGGCGCCTTCTTCGAGCGTCACCCGCCCGACCAGTTCGACCTCCAGGTCGGTCCCGGTCAGTGACAGCTGCTGGCCCTCAACCACCAGCAGAACGTTGGAAAGCACCGGCAAGGTCTGGCGGCGTTCCACGACGCCGGCGACCAGTTGCAGGGGTTTCAACAAGGCTTCGCGTTGAATGGTGAAATGCATGGTCTAGTCCCTTGCCTCGTGGAGCTGCGTCGGACTCATGTGGTCAACGTTCGCAGCAGGTTCTTGTAATCCTCGCGAATATCCGCATCGGACTCCCTAAGTTCCGCAATCTTACGACAGGCGTGCAAGACTGTGGTGTGATCGCGCCCGCCGAAGGCATCGCCGATTTCCGGCAGGCTGTGGTTGGTCAGCTCCTTGGACAACGCCATCGCCACCTGACGTGGCCGCGCCACCGAACGAGAGCGGCGCTTGGAGAGCAGATCGGAAATTTTGATCTTGTAGTACTCAGCCACGGTGCGCTGGATATTGTCGACGCTGACCAGTTTGTCCTGTAGCGCCAGCAAATCCTTCAGCGACTCGCGAATCAATTCGATGGTAATGTCGCGCCCCATGAAGTGTGCATGGGCGATCACCCGTTTCAAGGCGCCTTCCAGCTCCCGCACATTGGAGCGGATGCGCTGGGCAATGAAGAATGCGGCGTCGTGAGGCAGATCGACCTTGGCCTGGTCGGCCTTTTTCATCAGGATGGCGACACGGGTTTCCAGTTCCGGCGGCTCTACCGCCACCGTCAGGCCCCAGCCAAAACGTGATTTCAGGCGTTCTTCCAGCCCCTCGATCTCCTTCGGATAGCGGTCGCTGGTGAGAATGACCTGCTGCCCACCTTCGAGAAGCGCATTGAAGGTGTGGAAGAACTCTTCCTGAGAACGCTCCTTCTTGGCAAAGAACTGAATGTCGTCGATCAGCAGCGCGTCCACCGACCGGTAAAAGCGCTTGAACTCGTTGATGGCGTTCAACTGCAACGCCTTGACCATGTCGGCCACGAAGCGCTCGGAATGCAGGTACACCACCTTGGCATTCGGATTCTTCTTCAGCAGGTGATTGCCGACCGCATGCATCAGGTGGGTCTTGCCCAAACCCACACCGCCATAAAGGAAGAGCGGGTTATAGCCGTGCTTGGGGTTATCCGCGACTTGCCAGGCGGCCGCGCGCGCAAGCTGGTTCGACTTGCCCTCGACGAAATTCTCGAATGTAAAGGTGCGATTCAGATAGCTCGTGTGCTTCAACGCACCTTCCACCTGAACGGAGCGCTCGGTACGCACTGCCGGAACCGGGGCCACCGAAGGAGTGGACGCCATGGAATCGAAGCTGGCACGCAAATTATCCAGCGCCATCGCTGTTTGCACCGGTTCGGTGGCAGGAGCCACAGGGGCGGAAACCGGATTCACCTTCGCTGCCGCGTTGGCAGCCGCCGTAGCAGCCGAAGCAGGGGCGGTCGGGGCAGGCCTGGCGGCGGAGCTGCGCTTGCTGCCTATTAATAAGGAGAGTGCAGGCACCAGACCGTTACCGCGCTCTCCCAACAGCTCGAGCAATCGTCCCAGATACTTCTCGTTGACCCAATCCAGTACGAAGCGGTTGGGTGCATAGACACGCAGTTCGTCGCCGGCGGCTTCAACCTGTAACGGGCGGATCCAGGTGTTGAATTGCTGGGCAGGCAGTTCATCGCGCAGAAGCTCCACGCACTGCTGCCAAAGTTCCACGGACACGGATATCCCCTACGTAGGAAAGGCGGCTAAGGCAAAAAACAAGCCGTTATTGTAGCCTCGGCAGCCTCAGTTATCCACACGAAGCGCCGCTCAGTCATATGGAAAATCAAAGCCTTATTCGATTCGTAGGTTTTTTCCAGGGCTGATCAAATCATGTGGATAACACGCCACCAACCAGGTGTTCCGACGAGGGGAAAAGCCTGGGGATGGCTCCGCTGTGGGTAAGTGCCCCATCCATCCCCAGCTTACCCAGCGGGTCCCCACATACATCCCACTCGTTCTCGACAAGCTTATCCTTCCTTCTACCACCGATGGGTTCTGGCCTGGCAAGGGTTTTCCACAGACCAGCCTCTGCCTAAACATCACTAACTCTTCAGAAAAGCTTTCATATATTTCTCTTCTTTTTTCTTGATTAGCCAAAGCCTGGTTGGAAATTGACCTGAGGCGCCGGTTTCTCTAGAATTGCCGGTCTCTTTAACGGGGGCCATTCCGGCCCGTAGTGGACCACCCAGGTATCGCATCATGAAACGCACCTTCCAACCCAGCACTCTCAAGCGCGCTCGTGTACATGGCTTCCGCGCTCGCATGGCCACCAAGAACGGTCGTCAAGTCCTGTCGCGTCGTCGCGCGAAAGGCCGCAAGCGCCTGACCGTCTGAACATCCCGGAACGGGTGGTGAGTCGAGGCTTCGGCCGGGAAAAGCGCCTGCTGACATCCCGGCACTTCAAAGCGGTATTCGACTCCCCCACCGGCAAGGTTCCTGGCAAGCACGTTCTGCTTCTCGCGCGCGACAATCTGCTGGATCACCCCCGCCTGGGGTTGGTAATCGGCAAGAAGGCCGTAAAGCTCTCCGTCGAGCGCAATCGCCTGAAACGCCTGATTCGCGAGTCATTCCGGCACAACCAGGAAAGCCTGGTCGGCTGGGATATCGTGGTGATCGCGCGCAAAGGTCTCGGCGATCTGGAAAATCCCGAACTCAGACAGCAGTTCGAGAAACTCTGGAGACGCTTGGCGCGCAGTCGCTCTCGTCCAGAAGCCCGAACCGAATCAGGGGTGTCCGATAGTCCCCATGCGTAAACTGGCCATCGCGTCGATCCAGTTTTATCGCTACGCCATCAGCCCCCTGATGGCCAGCCACTGTCGTTTCTACCCCAGCTGTTCCTGCTACGCGCAAGAGGCCATTGAAATCCATGGCCTCTTGCGTGGTGGCTGGCTGAGCCTGCGCAGGCTTGGCCGCTGTCACCCGTGGAATCCCGGCGGATATGATCCGGTTCCACCCGCCCCAACCTCCCGACCCCCTTCGATGGCCGAGTAATCATGGATATTCAACGCTCGATCCTGATCGTCGCCCTGGCAGTCGTGTCCTATCTGATGGTTCTCCAGTGGAACCAGGATTACGGCCAAGCCGCCTTGCCGACACAGAGTACCGCTGCGAACAGCGCAACCCCAGCGCTGCCGGAAACGCCGAGTTCCGGTAAAGCCAGCGACGATGTGCCGACCGCCAGCGGGGAGCATACCGATGCGGCCAATGCTCCCGCCGTGGCCAGCAACGAACTGATCCGCGTGGAAACCGACGTGCTGAACTTGGCCATCGACCCACTCGGTGGCGACATCGTTCAGTTGACGCTTCCGCAGTATCCGCGCCGCCAGGATCGTCCGGACGTTCCCTTCCAACTGTTCGATAACGGCGGTGAACGCCTCTACCTCGCGCAGAGTGGGCTTACCGGTGCGAATGGGCCGGATGCCCGCGCCAACGGCCGCCCGCTCTACTCCAGCGAGAAGCGCGATTATCGCCTGGCCAACGGCCAGGATGAGTTGGTCGTGGAACTGAAGTTCAGCGAAGCGGGGGTCAACTACACCAAGCGCTTCACCTTCAAGCGCGGCCAGTATGACCTTGGCGTGTCCTACCGTATCGAAAACCAAGGCGCGCAGGCCTGGACTGGTAATCTGTTCGCACAGCTAAAACGCGACGCGAGCAGCGATCCGTCCTCCAGCACCGCCACCGGGACCGCTACCTACCTGGGCGCAGCCCTCTGGACTCGTGACGAGCCTTACACCAAGGTTTCCATGAAGGACATGGACAAGCAGTCCTACAAGGAAACCGTGCAGGGCGGTTGGGTCGCCTGGCTGCAGCATTACTTCGTCACGGCCTGGGTACCTTCCAAGAACGACAGCAATCTGGTTCAGACCCGCAAGGACAGCCAGGGAAACTACATCATTGGTTTCACCGGCCCGGCGTTGAATGTACCTGCCGGCGCCAGCGCCGAAACCGGCGCAATGCTGTATGCCGGTCCGAAGATCCAGGGCAAGCTGGCTCAGTTGTCTCCCGGCCTCGAGCTGACCGTCGACTATGGCTTCCTCTGGTTCATCGCCCAGCCGATCTTCTGGCTGCTGGAACATATCCACAGCCTGCTCGGTAACTGGGGCTGGTCGATCATCGTACTGACCATCCTGATCAAGATGGCGTTCTTCCCCCTGTCCGCGGCCAGCTACAAATCGATGGCACGTATGCGTGCCGTTTCGCCGAAGTTGCAGGCGCTCAAGGAGCAGTACGGGGACGATCGTCAGAAAATGTCCCAGGCGATGATGGAGCTGTACAAGAAGGAGAAGATTAACCCGCTGGGCGGCTGCCTGCCGATCCTGGTGCAGATGCCGGTCTTCCTCGCCCTGTACTGGGTACTGCTGGAAAGCGTGGAAATGCGCCAGGCACCCTGGATGTTCTGGATCACAGACCTGTCGATCAAGGATCCGTTCTTCATCCTGCCGATCATCATGGGTGCCACGATGTTCATCCAGCAGCAGCTGAACCCCACCCCGCCGGACCCGATGCAGGCCAAGGTGATGAAGCTGATGCCGATCATTTTCACCTTCTTCTTCCTCTGGTTCCCGGCCGGTCTGGTGCTGTACTGGGTTGTGAACAACGTCCTGTCGATCGCCCAGCAGTGGTACATTACCCGGCGCATCGAGAGCGCCGCGAAGGCCTGACCGACCGGTTTACCAGCCTGAAAAGACGCCCCCTTCGTGGGGCGTCTTGCTATCCGCCCTTCAACGAGACAGACCATGACAGCCGTCCGCGAAACCATTGCTGCTATTGCCACCGCCCAAGGTCGTGGCGGTGTCGGGATCGTACGTGTGTCCGGCCCACTGGCCGTTGGCATGGCCAAAGACATCAGCGGTCGGGAACTGAAACCTCGCCATGCCCACTATGGCCCTTTCCTCGATGCGGATGGATTGGTTCTCGACGAAGGAATCGCATTGCTCTTCCCGGGGCCGAACTCTTTTACCGGAGAAGACGTTCTGGAGCTTCAGGGCCACGGCGGCCCAGTCGTACTCGATCTGCTGCTGCAACGCTGTCTGCAACTGGGAGCACGTCAGGCACGTCCCGGCGAATTCAGCGAACGCGCCTTTCTCAACGACAAACTTGATCTGGCCCAGGCGGAAGCCATCGCCGACCTGATCGAAGCCAGTTCCGAACAAGCTGCCCGTAACGCCCTCCGCTCCCTGCAGGGCGAGTTTTCCCGTCGGGTCCACGACCTGACGGAGCGGCTGATCGAACTGCGTATCTACGTCGAAGCTGCCATCGACTTCCCGGAAGAAGAGATTGACTTTCTCGCCGATGGTCATGTCCTCGGACTGCTGGATGGCGTTCGAGCGAAGTTATCCACAGTCCTGCGCGAAGCGGGGCAAGGTGCCTTACTGCGCGACGGAATGACGGTGGTCATTGCCGGCCGCCCGAATGCCGGCAAGTCGAGCCTGCTGAACGCCCTGGCGGGGCGCGAGGCGGCCATCGTCACGGATATCGCCGGTACGACCCGGGATGTGCTGCGAGAACATATCCACATCGACGGCATGCCCCTGCATGTCGTCGACACCGCAGGCCTTCGCGATACCCAGGATCAGGTGGAGCGAATTGGCGTGGAGCGCGCTCTCAAGGCGATTTCCGAAGCCGATCGCATCTTGTTGGTCGTGGATGCCAGCGCCCCGGAAGCGGCTGACCCTTTCTCGCTCTGGCCGGAATTCCTCGACACGCGGCCGGACCCGGCCAAAGTCACCCTGATCCGTAACAAAGCCGACCTCACCGGCGAAAACATCGCTCTGGAAGTCAGCCAGGATCGCCATGTCACTCTCAGCCTCTCGGCAAAGTCCGGCGAGGGCCTGGAGTTGCTGCGGGAACACCTGAAGGCCTGCATGGGGTACGAACAGACCGCCGAAAGCAGCTTCAGCGCACGGCGGCGCCATCTCGAAGCCTTGCGCCAGGCAGGCACCTATCTGGATCATGGCCGCGATCAACTCACGCAGGCAGGGGCGGGCGAACTGCTTGCCGAGGACCTGCGACAGGCTCAGCAGGCGCTGGGACAGATCACCGGGGCATTCAGCTCGGACGACCTGCTCGGTCGCATTTTCTCCAGCTTCTGCATCGGCAAGTAACCCAGCAGGTGCCTCTCCCTAGGCGTTTCGCTTGCCGAAGCGCCTATCTCCGCTTGTCATCACGAGCCGTTTCCACTGCGCGCATCGAAGGCCCACAAGACCGCTAAGCCCTGTTGATAACTGCCCCGGAACTACGTCCATAACCCTGGTGAAAAGCTTTTGGAAAAACCCCCTGTTGATAAACAGCAGCTTCATCCACAGGTAACCTACACTCTCCTACCACACTATAGGCAGGAACGGCACAGGCTTATCCTTCCTTGAATGCCTTGAATGCTAAGGCCTTGCGTCGGTTATCCACAGAAATAAAGTTCCTCAAGGTATAAACATAAAAAGAGTCTTTTAAAATTCTTTCTCTCTTTTTCTTAAAAGCCTGAGCGTACTGATCCTGAATCACAGGGTTGGCAGGCGCTGTCTATTTTTTGTCCAGAAGGCTTCTTTCGAACGGCCTAACTCCCTATACTTCACGCCTTTCCCCAATACCCAATCGGACAGGCACGAGGTGCGTGTGGATTTTCCTTCCCGTTTTGACGTGATCGTGATCGGCGGCGGTCATGCCGGTACCGAAGCTGCACTCGCGGCTGCACGCATGGGCGTGAAAACTCTGCTGCTGACCCACAATGTGGAAACCCTCGGGCAGATGAGCTGCAACCCTGCCATCGGCGGCATCGGCAAGAGCCATCTGGTGAAAGAGATCGATGCGCTTGGCGGTGCCATGGCGACGGCCACGGACAAAGGCGGTATCCAGTTCCGTGTACTCAACAGCCGCAAGGGGCCTGCAGTACGTGCGACCCGTGCACAGGCTGACCGGGTGCTTTACAAGGCAGCAATCCGGCAGGCTTTGGAAAACCAGCCGAACCTGTGGATATTTCAGCAGGCAGCCGACGACTTGATCGTCGAAAACGATCAGGTCCGCGGCGTTGTCACCCAGATGGGATTGCGCTTTTTAGCCGAATCCGTGGTGCTGACCACAGGGACCTTCCTCGGTGGACTTATCCACATTGGGTTGCAGAATTATTCAGGCGGCCGAGCCGGAGACCCGCCGTCCATTGCCCTTGCCCAGCGTTTGCGCGAACTGCCGTTACGCGTCGGCCGCTTGAAGACGGGGACTCCGCCGCGTATCGACGGTCGTACCGTGGATTTTTCCGTGATGACCGAGCAGCCGGGGGACACGCCCATTCCGGTCATGTCGTTCCTCGGTTCGAAAGAACAGCATCCGCAACAAATTAGCTGCTGGATCACCCATACCAATGCGCGGACGCACGAAATCATCGCCGCCAACCTGGATCGTTCGCCGATGTATTCCGGCGTGATCGAAGGGGTGGGCCCACGTTATTGCCCGTCGATCGAGGATAAAATCCATCGTTTTGCCGACAAGGACAGCCACCAGGTCTTCCTCGAGCCGGAAGGTCTGACGACGAACGAGCTGTATCCCAACGGCATCTCCACGTCGTTGCCGTTCGACGTGCAATTGCAGATCGTGCGCAGTATCCGTGGCATGGAGAACGCCCACATCGTTCGCCCGGGATATGCCATCGAATACGACTACTTCGACCCGCGCGATCTCAAGTACAGCTTGGAGACCAAGGTCATCGGTGGCCTATTCTTCGCCGGCCAGATCAACGGCACCACCGGCTATGAAGAGGCCGGTGCCCAGGGATTGCTCGCCGGCGCCAACGCGGCACTGCGGGCGCTTGGCAAGGACAGTTGGTGCCCGTGCCGCGACGAGGCCTACATTGGCGTGCTGGTGGACGATCTGATCACCCTCGGCACCCAGGAGCCCTATCGCATGTTCACGTCGCGCGCCGAATACCGGCTGATCCTGCGCGAAGACAACGCAGACCTGCGTCTGACCGAAAAGGGCCGCGAACTGGGGCTGGTGGACGATGCGCGCTGGGCGGCGTTCTGCGCCAAGCGGGAAAGCATCGAGCGGGAAGAGCAGCGCCTCAAGAGCACCTGGGTCCGCCCCGGCACGCCGGAGGGCGAGACCATTGCTTCGCGATTCGGCACGCCCCTGACTCACGAATACAACCTGCTCAGCCTGCTCAGCAGGCCGGAGATCGACTATGCCGGGTTGGCCGAGGTGACCGGTGGCGGCGCGGAGGACGCGCAAGTCGCCGAGCAGGTCGAGATCAAGACCAAGTACGCCGGCTATATCGATCGCCAGCAGGAAGAGATTCAGCGCCTGCGTGCGAGCGAGAACACGCGCCTACCACAGGATCTGGACTACAGCACCATTTCTGGACTGTCCAAGGAGATTCAGCACAAGCTCGGCCAGGCTCTCCCTGAGACGCTTGGCCAGGCCTCGCGCATTCCGGGCGTGACGCCGGCGGCCATTTCCCTGCTGTTGATCCACCTGAAGAAGCGGGGCGCCGGGCGCCAGTTGGAGCAGAGCGCCTGATGAGCTTGGTAACCCCCCGCCACGCCGAGGAACTCACGCGTGGCGCGCATGAACTCGGAATCGAACTCAACGACAACCAGCAGCAGCGTCTGCTGGGCTACCTCGGCCTGCTGATCAAGTGGAATAAGGCTTACAACCTCACCGCGGTGCGCGATCCGGACGAGATGGTTTCCCGCCACCTGCTCGATAGCCTGAGCGTGGTGCCTTACGTCGCAGAGGGCGGAGACAACTGGCTGGATGTCGGTAGCGGAGGTGGAATGCCGGGCATTCCGCTGGCAATCCTGTTTCCGCAACGCCATTTCACGCTGCTGGATTCCAATGGCAAGAAAACCCGATTCCTCACCCAGGTAAAGCTGGAGCTGAAGCTCGATAACCTCGAAGTTATCCACAGCCGGGTCGAGGCGTTTACGCCGGCGACACCCTTCGACGGTATCTGCTCGCGGGCTTTCAGCGCTTTGCAGGATTTCGCCAACTGGACGCGTCATCTCGGCAATGGCGACACCCGCTGGCTGGCCATGAAAGGCGTACACCCGGACGACGAGCTACAGGCCCTGCCAGAGGACTTCCGACTGGAACGGACGCACGTCCTCAAGGTTCCCGGTTGCCAAGGCCAGCGCCATCTGCTGATACTGCGCCGCACGGCTTAAGGGGGACAGCATGGCCAAGGTATTCGCGATCGCCAATCAGAAGGGCGGTGTGGGCAAGACCACCACCTGCATCAACCTGGCCGCTTCCCTGGTCGCGACCAAGCGACGGGTGCTGCTGATCGATCTGGACCCGCAAGGCAATGCCACCATGGGCAGCGGTGTGGATAAACAGGCACTGGAGCATTCGATCTACGACGTGCTGATCGGCGAATGCAGCCTGGTCGATGCCATGCAGTTCTCCGAGCATGGCGGCTACCAGCTCCTGCCGGCGAACCGCGATCTGACAGCGGCCGAAGTCGCCCTGCTGGAAATGAAGATGAAGGAGAGCCGGTTGCGCTATGCACTGGCCCCCATTCGCGAAAACTACGACTACATCCTGATCGACTGCCCGCCGTCGCTGTCGATGCTGACGGTCAACGCGCTGGTTGCCGCTGACGGAGTAATCATCCCGATGCAGTGCGAGTACTACGCCCTGGAAGGCTTGTCCGATTTGGTCAACACCATCCAGCGTATCGGCAAGCTGCTCAATCCGACGCTGAAGATCGAAGGCCTGCTGCGCACCATGTATGACCCGCGGATCAGCCTGACCAACGACGTCTCCGCGCAGCTCAAGGAACATTTCGGCGATCAGCTCTATCAGACCGTGATTCCGCGCAACGTACGTCTCGCGGAGGCGCCCAGCTTCGGCATGCCGGCGCTGGTCTACGACAAGCAATCCCGTGGCGCAATCGCCTATTTGGCGCTGGCCGGCGAACTGGTCCGCCGGCAGCGTGCGAACGCCGCCACCGTTACCGCATAAGGAAACCGCATGGCCGCCAAGAAAAGAGGGCTCGGACGAGGCTTGGACGCCTTGCTGGGAGGAACCAGCGTCACTGCCCTGGAAGAAGAAGCTGCGAAAAGCGGCGACCGCGAACTGCAGCACCTGCCGTTGGACCTGATCCAGAGGGGCAAGTACCAGCCTCGTCGGGATATGGATCCTGCCGCGCTGGAAGAACTGGCCCAGTCGATCAAGGCCCAGGGCGTGATGCAACCGATCGTGGTCAGGCCGATCGGTGAAGGCCGGTACGAGATCATCGCCGGCGAGCGTCGCTGGCGGGCGAGCCAGCAGGCCGGCCTGGACAGGATTCCGGCGATGGTTCGCGAAGTGCCGGACGAAGCGGCGATCGCCATGGCCCTGATCGAAAACATCCAGCGCGAGGACCTCAATCCCATCGAGGAAGCCGTCGCGCTGCAACGCCTTCAACAGGAATTCCAACTGACCCAGCAGCAAGTCGCCGAGGCCGTTGGTAAATCGCGGGTCACCATCACCAACCTCCTGCGGCTGATCTCGCTGCCGGAGGAGATCAAGACCCTGCTCGCCCATGGCGACCTGGAGATGGGACATGCCCGGGCGTTGCTTGGGTTGCCGGCAGAACAGCAGATCGAAGGGGCGCGACATGTTGTCGCACGTGGTCTGACTGTCCGACAAACCGAGGCGTTGGTCCGCCAGTGGTTGAATGCCAAGGAAAAGCCTGCCGACAAAGCAAAGGCAGACCCGGACATTGCCCGCCTGGAACAGCGCCTTGCAGAGCGGCTGGGCTCCCCGGTTCAGATCAAGCACGGCCAGAAAGGCAAGGGACAGCTGGTCATTCGCTACAACTCGCTGGACGAGTTGCAAGGCGTTCTCGCTCACATCCGCTAAAAATTCGCTCTGTAGCGGTAGTCGGAAATCACTACCCGGCAGTTGAACCGGGTAGGAACCCCCCCTATACTCTGCGCGCATTTTGTCGGCACAAAATATGCCAAGTCGTTGATTTACAGCGCCGACGTCAGGGGAACAATTGCGATGGAAAACCGCGCGCCAAACCGCCTGCCTTTCCATCGAACGCCGGCACTCCCGGTCCTGCTCGTGCAATTGGTCGTGTTGCTGCTCGCCGCAGTCGTTCTCTGGCAGTGGCGGGGAATGGTGGCTGGTTATTCTGGGCTGTGCGGCGGGTTGATCGCCTGGCTGCCCAACGTGTATTTCGCCCATAAGGCGTTCCGATTCAGTGGAGCGCGGGCTGCGCAAAACATCGTCCGGTCCTTTTATGCCGGCGAAGCGGGAAAACTGATTCTGACGGCAGTGCTTTTCGCACTGACGTTCGCAGGTGTGAAGCCACTGGAGGCGCCGGCCGTGTTCGGCGTCTTTCTCCTGACCCTGATGGTCAGTTGGTTCGCTCCCCTGCTGATGAGAACAAGACTTTCGAGACCTTAGAGCGTTTGAGGGATATATGGCAGCAGAAACCGCTTCGGGCTATATCCAGCACCACCTGTCGAACCTGACCTATGGGCAACACCCGGTCAACGGCTGGAGCTTCGCCCACACCGCACAGGAAGCCAAAGAAATGGGCTTCTGGGCATTCCATGTGGACACCCTGGCGGTTTCCGTGGTGCTCGGCCTGCTTTTCATCTTCCTGTTCCGTGCCGCCGCCAAGCGTGCTACCTCCGGGCAGCCGGGCGCGCTGCAGAACTTCGTCGAAGTGATGGTCGAGTTCGTCGACGGCAGCGTGAAGGATACCTTCCATGGCCGTAACCCCCTCATCGCTCCGCTGGCCCTGACCATCTTCGTCTGGGTCTTCCTGATGAACTTCATGGACCTTATCCCGGTGGACTGGCTGCCGAAAGTAGCCGCCACCCTCGCCGGCGACGAGCACCTGTTCTTCCGCGTGGTACCTACCACCGATCCGAACGCCACGCTCGGCCTGGCCCTGTCGGTCTTCGCTCTGATCCTCTTCTATAGCATCAAGGTCAAGGGCATCGGCGGCTTCCTCGGCGAGCTGACCCTGCATCCTTTCGGCAGCAAGAATGTCGTGGTCCAGGCTCTGCTGGTCCCGGTCAACTTCCTGCTCGAATTCGTGACCCTGGTCGCCAAGCCGGTGTCTCTGGCTCTGCGTCTCTTCGGCAACCTGTACGCCGGCGAGCTGATCTTCATCCTGATCGCCATCATGTTCGGCGGCGGCCTGCTGCTTGGCGCACTGGGTATCGCGCTGCAGTGGGCGTGGGCAGTGTTCCACATCCTGATCATCGTGCTGCAGGCGTTCATCTTCATGATGTTGACCATCGTCTATCTGTCGATGGCCCATGAAGACAACCACTGATTGACGTTTTACCCGGCCTTTTCTTTCGGGGAAAGGCCGCGGGCGACCGCCAAGGTCGGCCCGTAACCCGCAAGGGCGCTTGTACAAACCGTTTTCGCTTTACCGCTTCACCTAAAAACCCTTAACCAATACGACATAAAGTCGGGAGGAAAGATGGAAACTGTAGTTGGTCTGACCGCTATCGCCGTTGCACTGCTGATTGGCCTGGGTGCCCTGGGTACCGCCATTGGTTTCGGTCTGCTGGGCGGCAAGTTCCTGGAAGGCGCTGCGCGTCAGCCGGAAATGGTCCCGATGCTGCAAGTGAAGATGTTCATCGTCGCCGGTCTGCTCGACGCCGTGACCATGATCGGCGTGGGTATCGCCCTGTTCTTCACCTTCGCGAACCCCTTCGTTGGTCAAATCGCCGGCTGATCACTCGATATTTTCGAGTTGATTGGTTTGACGGACAACGAACGAGCGAGGTGTTGGCGTGAACATTAATGCAACCCTGATTGGCCAGTCCGTTGCCTTCTTCATCTTCGTGCTGTTCTGCATGAAGTTCGTGTGGCCTCCGGTCATCACGGCTCTGCGCGAACGCCAGAAGAAGATCGCTGACGGTCTGGACGCTGCCAATCGCGCGGCTCGTGACCTGGAGCTGGCTCAAGACAAAGTGAGCCAGCAACTGCGCGAGGCGAAGAGCCAGGCAGCCGAGATCATCGAGCAGGCGAAGAAGCGCGCGAACCAGATCGTCGACGAGGCCCGTGAACAGGCCCGTACCGAGGCGGATCGCGTGAAAGCGCAAGCTCAAGCCGAGATCGAACAGGAACTCAACAGCGTCAAGGACGCCCTGCGTGCCCAACTGGGTGCTCTGGCCGTTGGCGGTGCCGAGAAGATCCTGGGCGCCACTATCGATCAAAACGCGCATGCGGAGCTGGTTAACAAACTGGCCGCCGAAATCTAAGCGAGGGCGATCATGGCAGAACTGACCACGCTGGCCCGACCTTACGCCAAGGCTGCCTTCGAGTACGCCCAGGCCCATCAGCAGCTGGCCGCCTGGTCGGCCATGCTCGGCCTGGCTGCGGCGGTGTCGCAGGACGACACTATGCAGCGCGTACTCAAGGCCCCGCGTCTGACGAGTGCACAGAAGGCCGCCTCCTTTGTCGAGGTGTGCGGCGACAAGTTCGACGCCCAGGCACAGAACTTCATCCACGTTCTCGCCGAGAACGAGCGTCTCCTGCTGTTGCCGGAGATTTCCGAACTGTTCGAGCTGTACAAGGCCGAGCAGGAAAAGTCGGTGGACGT
The DNA here is from genome assembly GCF_002286785.1 of Pseudomonas sp. PIC25. Taxonomy (GTDB): domain Bacteria; phylum Pseudomonadota; class Gammaproteobacteria; order Pseudomonadales; family Pseudomonadaceae; genus Pseudomonas_M. The sequence continues at coordinate 22,272 of NZ_MUJY01000185.1, forward strand.
GGAAGTGACCAGTGCCTTCGCATTGAGCGCAGAACAGCAAGACAAACTCGCCAAGGTTCTCAGCGCACGGCTCAGCCGGGAAGTGCGTCTGCACGCCGCGGAGGACGCCAGCCTTATCGGTGGTGTCGTGATCCGCGCCGGCGACCTGGTTATCGATGGCTCGGTTCGCGGCAAGCTCGCGAAACTGGCCGAAGCGTTGAAATCTTGAGTTTGAAGGGGCAGCAGAGCAATGCAGCAACTCAATCCTTCCGAAATTAGTGAAATCATCAAGGGGCGTATCGAGAAACTCGACGTCTCCTCCCAAGCCCGTAACGAAGGCACCATCGTTTCCGTCTCCGACGGTATCGTGCGCATCTACGGCCTGGCCGACGTGATGTACGGCGAGATGATCGAGTTCCCTGGTGGCGTCTACGGTATGGCGCTGAACCTGGAACAAGACTCCGTCGGCGCCGTTGTACTGGGTAGCTACCTCGGCCTGCAAGAAGGCATGAGCGCCAAGTGCACCGGCCGCATCCTGGAAGTTCCGGTCGGTCCGGAGCTGCTGGGTCGCGTGGTCGATGCCCTGGGTAACCCGATCGACGGCAAAGGCCCGATCAATGCTCAAGCCACCGACGCCGTCGAGAAGGTCGCTCCGGGCGTGATCTGGCGTAAGTCGGTCGACCAGCCGGTACAGACCGGTTACAAGTCGGTCGACGCCATGATCCCGGTCGGCCGTGGCCAGCGCGAGCTGATCATCGGTGACCGTCAGATCGGTAAGACCGCCCTGGCCGTCGACGCGATCATCAACCAGAAGAACAGCGGCATCCGCTGCGTCTACGTCGCAATCGGTCAGAAGCAGTCGACCATCGCCAACGTCGTACGCAAGCTGGAAGAGAACGGCGCGCTGGCCAACACCATCGTGGTGGCCGCTTCCGCTTCCGAATCCGCTGCGCTGCAGTTCCTGGCTCCGTATGCCGGCTGCACCATGGGCGAATATTTCCGCGATCGCGGCGAAGATGCGCTGATCGTCTATGACGATCTGTCCAAGCAGGCTGTGGCTTATCGCCAGATCTCCCTGCTGCTGCGCCGTCCGCCGGGACGTGAAGCTTACCCGGGCGACGTATTCTATCTCCACAGCCGTCTGCTGGAGCGCGCTTCCCGCGTTTCCGAAGAGTATGTCGAGAAGTTCACCAATGGCGCCGTGACTGGCAAGACCGGTTCCCTGACCGCTCTGCCGATCATCGAAACCCAGGCCGGCGACGTTTCCGCATTCGTTCCGACCAACGTGATTTCCATCACCGACGGTCAGATCTTCCTGGAATCGGCCATGTTCAACTCGGGCATCCGTCCGGCGGTCAACGCCGGTATTTCGGTATCCCGCGTGGGTGGTGCCGCGCAGACCAAGATCATCAAGAAGCTTTCCGGTGGTATCCGTACCGCCCTGGCCCAGTACCGTGAACTGGCGGCTTTCGCCCAGTTCGCATCGGACCTGGACGAGGCCACCCGCAAGCAGCTTGAGCATGGTCAGCGCGTTACCGAGCTGATGAAGCAGAAGCAATACGCGCCGATGTCCATCGCCGAAATGTCGCTGTCGCTGTATGCCGCCGAGCGTGGCTTCCTGACCGACGTCGAGCTGGCGAAGGTCGGCAGCTTCGAAGCTGCGCTGATTGCTTACTTCAACCGTGATCACGCCGATCTGATGGCGAAGATCAACGAGAAGGGTGACTTCAACGACGAGATCGACGCTGCCATCAAGGCCGGCATCGAGAAGTTCAAGGCCACCCAAACCTGGTAAGCCGCAGCGGGGGTCGCAAGACCCCCGCCTGCTAACCCGAAAGGTGTGAAATGGCAGGCGCAAAAGAGATTCGCAGCAAGATTGCGAGCATCAAAAGCACGCAGAAGATCACCAGCGCCATGGAAAAGGTGGCGGTCAGCAAGATGCGCAAGGCACAAATGCGCATGGCTGCCAGCCGTCCCTATGCCGAGCGCATCCGTCAGGTGATCGGTCATCTGGCCAACGCCAACCCGGAATACCGCCATCCGTTCATGATCGAGCGCGACGTCAAGCGTGCCGGTTACATCGTGGTGAGTTCGGACCGTGGTCTGTGCGGTGGCTTGAATACCAACCTGTTCAAGACCCTGGTCAAGGACATGGCGGGTTTCCGTGAGCAAGGCGTAGAGGTCGACCTCTGCGTGATCGGCAGCAAGGGCGCATCGTTCTTCCGCAATTTTGGCGGGAACGTCGTCGCTGCCATCAGCCACCTGGGCGAAGAGCCGTCGATCAACGATCTGATCGGCAGCGTCAAGGTGATGCTGGATGCTTACCTGGATGGCCGTATCGATCGCCTGTACGTGGTCTCCAACAAGTTCGTCAACACCATGACGCAGAAGCCGACCGTGGAACAGCTGGTTCCGTTGGTGGCCGATGAGAGCCAGGAGCTCAAGCACCACTGGGACTACCTCTACGAACCCGATGCCAAGCAGTTGCTCGAAGGCCTGCTGGTACGCTACGTGGAATCGCAGGTCTACCAGGCGGTGGTCGAGAACAACGCTGCCGAACAGGCGGCGCGGATGATCGCGATGAAGAACGCTACCGACAACGCCGGCCAGCTGATCAGTGATTTGCAACTGATCTACAACAAGGCGCGTCAGGCTGCGATCACTCAGGAAATCTCGGAAATCGTCGGCGGCGCTGCCGCGGTGTAAAACGGTTCAAAAGTTAGAGGAACCAAAAATGAGTAGCGGACGTATCGTTCAAATCATCGGCGCCGTTATCGACGTGGAATTCCCGCGTGATCAGGTGCCGAACGTTTATGACGCGCTGAAGGTCGTGGGCGCGGAAACCACCCTGGAAGTCCAGCAGCAGCTGGGTGACGGCATTGTCCGTTCCATCGCCATGGGTTCCACCGAAGGCCTCAAGCGTGGCCTGGACGTGACCAACACTGGCGCTGCCATCTCCGTTCCGGTCGGCAAGGCGACCCTGGGCCGGATCATGGACGTACTGGGTAACCCGATCGACGAAGCCGGTCCCATCGGCGAAGAAGAGCGCTGGGGTATCCACCGCGCTGCGCCGTCCTACGCGGATCAGGCTGGCGGCAACGAGCTGCTGGAAACCGGCATCAAGGTGATCGACCTGGTATGCCCGTTCGCCAAGGGCGGTAAGGTCGGCCTGTTCGGCGGTGCCGGCGTGGGCAAGACCGTGAACATGATGGAGCTGATCCGTAACATCGCCATCGAGCACAGCGGTTATTCCGTGTTCGCCGGCGTGGGTGAGCGTACTCGTGAGGGTAACGACTTCTACCACGAGATGAAGGACTCCAACGTTCTCGACAAAGTGGCCCTGGTTTATGGCCAGATGAACGAGCCGCCGGGCAACCGTCTGCGCGTGGCACTGACCGGCCTGACCATGGCCGAGAAGTTCCGTGACGAAGGCCGCGACGTTCTGCTGTTCGTCGACAACATCTACCGTTACACCCTGGCCGGTACCGAAGTGTCCGCGCTGCTGGGCCGTATGCCGTCCGCGGTGGGTTACCAGCCGACTCTGGCCGAGGAAATGGGCGTTCTGCAAGAGCGCATCACCTCCACCAAGACCGGTTCGATCACCTCGATCCAGGCCGTATACGTACCTGCGGACGACCTGACCGACCCGAGCCCGGCGACCACCTTCGCCCACCTGGACGCCACCGTGGTTCTGTCCCGCGACATCGCCTCCCTGGGTATCTACCCGGCGGTCGATCCGCTCGACTCCACTTCGCGTCAGTTGGATCCGAACGTGATCGGTCAGGATCACTACGAGACCGCTCGCGGCGTGCAGTACGTACTGCAGCGCTACAAGGAGCTGAAGGACATCATCGCGATCCTCGGTATGGACGAACTGTCCGAAGCCGACAAGCAGCTGGTATCCCGTGCTCGTAAGATCCAGCGTTTCCTGTCGCAGCCGTTCTTCGTGGCGGAAGTCTTCACCGGCTCCCCGGGCAAGTACGTTTCCCTGAAGGACACCATCGCGGGCTTCAAGGGCATCCTCAACGGCGACTACGATCACCTGCCGGAGCAGGCGTTCTACATGGTCGGCGGCATCGAAGAAGCCATCGAAAAAGCCAAGAAGCTGTAATCGGTGCGCCCGGCAACGGGCGCTCACGTGAGGTTAGATATGGCTATGACAGTCCATTGCGATATCGTCAGCGCAGAAGGCGAAATCTTCTCCGGTCTGGTCGAGATGGTGGTCGCGCACGGCAACCTGGGTGATCTGGGTATCGCGCCGGGCCACGCACCTCTGATCACTGACCTGAAGCCGGGCCCGATCCGCCTGATCAAGCAGGGCGGCGAGGCGGAGGTGTACTACATCTCCGGCGGCTTCCTGGAAGTGCAGCCGAACATGGTGAAGGTGCTTGCCGATACCGTTCAGCGCGCGGCCGATATCGACGAAGCTGCAGCTCAGGAGGCCCTCAAGGCCGCCGAGAAGGCACTGCACGAGAAGGGCGCGGAGTTCGATTACGGTTCCGCCGCCGCCCATCTGGCGGAAGTCGCAGCCCAGCTGCGTACCGTCCAGCAGATGCGCAAGAAGTTCGGTGGCTGACCGGCCCCTGCTTCGGCTTCATCGCAAGCGAGTAAAAGGGTAGCCTTGGCTACCCTTTTCTTTTTCTGCCGTTCCACCCATGGGCTGGCAAGAGCGAAACCCGGCGGAGCGAAAGCTGTCTGCATCGAGGTTTCTCCAGCCTCCGACACCAGGATTCGTCATGTCCCTCGATATCGTCATTCTCGCCGCTGGCCAAGGCACTCGCATGCGCTCCTCCCTGCCGAAGGTGCTGCATCCCGTAGCCGGAAAACCCATGCTGGGCCACGTCATCGACACGGCTCGCCAACTGTCGCCGCAGGGAATCCACGTGGTGATCGGGCATGGCGCCGACGAGGTCCGGGAACGGCTGGCCGCAAACGATCTGGATTTCGTCCTGCAGGGCGAACAACTGGGCACCGGGCATGCCGTTGCCCAGGCATTGCCGGTGTTGTCGGCCGAACGCGTGCTGATCCTCTACGGCGACGTACCGTTGATCGAGGTGGAAACCCTGCGCCGCCTACTGGAAAAAGTCGGGCCCGAGCAGATCGCGTTGCTCACCGTCGATCTCAACGATCCGACCGGTTACGGTCGCATCATCCGTGACGAAAACGGCGTAGTGAAAGCTATCGTCGAGCACAAGGACGCAACGCCTGCCCAGCGACAAATCTGCGAGGGTAATACCGGCATCCTCGCGGTACCGGGCAAGCGTCTGGCCGATTGGCTGGGGCGGCTTTCCAATGACAATGCCCAAGGCGAGTACTACCTGACCGACGTGATTGCGATGGCGGTACAGGACGGCCTGGTGGTCGCTACCGAGCAGCCCGACGATGCGATGGAAGTGCAGGGCGCCAATGACCGCATCCAGCTTGCCGAGCTGGAGCGCCATTATCAGCGGCGTGCTGCCCGCCGCCTGATGGCTCAGGGCGTGACGTTGCGCGACCCGGCGCGTTTCGATGTGCGCGGCGAGGTGACGGTGGGCCGCGACGTGCTGATCGACATCAACGTGATTCTCGAAGGCCGGGTGGTGATCGAGGAGGGTGTCGAGATCGGCCCGAACTGTGTGATCAAGGACAGCACCCTGCGCAAGGGCGCGGTGGTCAAGGCCAACAGCCACCTGGAAGGTGCCGAGATGGGCGAGGGTAGCGACTGTGGTCCGTTTGCCCGTCTGCGTCCCGGCACAGTGCTGGAGGCCAAGGCACATGTGGGCAACTTCGTCGAACTGAAGAACGCGCACATGGGGGCGGGCGCCAAGGCAGGTCACCTGAGCTACCTGGGTGATGCCGAGATCGGCGCCCGGACCAACATCGGCGCGGGCACCATCACCTGCAACTACGATGGCGCCAACAAGCATCGCACGGTTCTCGGCGAAGACGTATTCATCGGCTCCAATTCCGCTCTGGTCGCTCCCGTGACGCTGGGGAACGGCGCCACCACCGGGGCGGGCTCGACCATCACGGCCGATGTGCCGGCGGACAGCCTTGCCGTAGGACGTGCCCGCCAGCGCAATATCGAAGGCTGGAAAAGGCCGACCAAAGCAGCTACAAACCGCAAGCCATAACCCAAGTAAAAGCTTGGCGGCACGCGGCCGTCCCGCACTGAGCGCTTGCCGCTTGCCGCTTGTTTATGTTTTGATTCGCACCATTAACTTTCGAATCGAAACTTAATAATGTCGAAACGCAACACTCCGCAACGTCGCCATGCCATTCTCGCCTTGCTCGCCGAGCAGAGCGAGGTGAGCGTGGACGAGCTCGCCAAGCGTTTCGCCACTTCCGAAGTCACCATCCGCAAGGACCTCGCCGCGCTGGAGAAGAATGGACTGCTGTTGCGCCGTTATGGCGGTGCAGTGCCCGTTCCCCACGAGCTGATCGGCGAAGATACCCAGCCGGTTTCTCCCTTCAAGAAAGCCATCGCGCGCGCTGCCGCCGGGCGCATCCGCGAGCATGCGAGGATCATCATCGACAGCGGCAGCACCACCGCAGCGATGATCCCGGAGCTTGGCCACAAGCCTGGGCTGGTAGTGATGACCAATTCGCTGAACGTGGCTAATGCGCTGCGCGAGCTGGAGCACGAGCCAGTGCTGCTGATGACCGGCGGCACCTGGGACCCGCATTCGGAGTCCTTCCAAGGGCAGGTCGCCGAACAGGTCCTGCGCTCCTATGATTTCGACCAACTGTTCATCGGTGCCGATGGCATCGATCTCGAACGCGGTACCACCACCTTCAATGAATTGCTCGGACTCTCCCGTGTCATGGCCGAAGTGGCCCGGGAAGTCATCGTGATGGTCGAGGCCGACAAGGTTGGCCGCAAGATTCCCAATCTCGAGTTGCCCTGGAGCAGCGTCGATACCCTGATCACCGACGAACGCCTCTCGACCGAGGCGCGCGAACAGATAACGGCACGCGGCATCACCCTGCTCTGCGTCGCCGTGGAAGCCTGAGGAGAACTCTATGTGTGGCATCGTTGGCGCCATTGCCGAACGCAACATCACCGCCATCCTGCTGGAAGGTTTGAAGCGTCTGGAATATCGCGGCTATGACAGCGCCGGCGTGGCGGTGCTGGATGAGGCCGGCCGACTACAGCGCTGCCGCCGTTCCGGCAAGGTGGCCGAATTGGAACAGGCGCTGAAGGACGAGCCCCTGGCCGGTCGCCTGGGGATTGCCCATACCCGCTGGGCTACCCACGGCGCACCGTGCGAACGAAATGCCCACCCGCATTTCTCCGGCGACGGTCTGGCGGTGGTGCACAACGGCATCATCGAAAACCACGAAGAACTGCGCATCCACCTGAAAGGATTGGGCTACGCCTTCGTCTCCGATACCGATACCGAGGTGATCGTCCACCTGCTCCACCACAAGCTGAAGGAAACCGGCGACCTCACTGCCGCGCTCAAGGCAGCGGTGCCAGAGCTTCACGGTGCCTATGGCCTGGCGGTGATCAGCGCTGACCAGCCCGACCGCCTCGTGGCGACTCGCAGTGGCAGCCCGCTGGTGATCGGTCTTGGTATCGGCGAGAACTTCCTGGCTTCCGACCAGTTGGCCCTGCGCCAAGTCACCGACCGTTTCGTGTATCTGGAAGAAGGCGACATCGCCGAGATCCGTCGCGACCGCATCAGCTTGTGGGACAGCGCCGGCCAGCCGGTGCAGCGCGAAGCCGTGCAGTATCACGAAGGCGCGGAAGCCGCCGACAAGGGTGAATACCGCCATTTCATGCTGAAGGAAATCTACGAGCAGCCGAAGGTGGTCCAGCGCACCCTGGAGGGCCGCATCGGTCAGGAGCAGGTGTTGGTCCAGGCATTCGGCCCCCAGGCTGCCGAGCTGTTCACCAAGGTGAAGAACGTCCAGATCGTCGCCTGCGGCACCAGCTACCACGCCGGCATGGTGGCGCGTTATTGGCTGGAAGCCTTGGCAGGGATTCCCTGCCAGATCGAAGTCGCCAGCGAATTCCGCTATCGCAAGGTGGTGGTGCAGCCGGACAGCCTGTTCGTCACCATCTCCCAGTCGGGCGAGACCGCCGATACCCTGGCCGCGCTGCGCAATGCCAAGGCACGTTCCAGAGAAGAAGGGGGCTACCTGGCCAGCCTGGCGATCTGCAACGTCGGCACCAGCTCGTTGGTGCGCGAGTCTGACCTCTGTCTGTTGACCCAGGCCGGCCCGGAAATCGGCGTGGCCTCGACCAAGGCCTTCACTACCCAACTGGTGGCGCTCCTGCTGCTGACTCTCACCCTGGGCAAGGTGCGCGGCGGCTTGGAGGAAGGCGTCGAAGCCGAACTGGTGGAAGAGCTGCGCCGCCTGCCGACCCGCCTTGGCGAAGCGCTGGCCATGGACAAGACCGTGGAGAAAGTCGCCGAGTTGTTCGCCGAGAAAAACCACACCCTGTTCCTGGGGCGTGGCGCCCAGTATCCGGTTGCCATGGAGGGAGCGCTCAAGCTCAAGGAAATCTCCTACATCCACGCCGAAGCCTATCCGGCCGGTGAACTCAAGCACGGCCCGCTGGCCCTGGTGGACGCCGACATGCCGGTGGTGACCGTGGCGCCGAACAACGAGCTGGTGGAAAAGCTCAAGTCCAACCTGCAGGAAGTCCGCGCGCGCGGCGGAGAGCTGATCGTCTTCGCCGATGGCGAAGCGGGTATCGAGAACGGCGAGGGCACCCATCTGGTCAACATGCCGCACATCCATGACGTGCTGGCGCCGATCCTCTACACCCTGCCGCTGCAACTGCTCTCGTACCACGTCGCCGTACTGAAAGGCACCGACGTCGACCAGCCACGGAATCTGGCCAAGTCGGTAACCGTCGAGTAACCGGCTGATCATCCCGGCTGGCGCGCGCATCATCAATATTCGCGCGGCCGGGTTCGCCACAGGCAGAAACTCTCCTCTGCCTGTCAACTCGTCCTTCGCCCGGAATTTCTTCGTCGCGAATGCCACTCAAGGCAGAGTTGCCGCAACGGCATATCCATTCAGACCAACGTCCTGACGCTTCAGTCCATGAGGCTGTAGCGTCTTTTCAGTGAACGTTTGGATGGTTTCGGCCTGGCAATGCCTTTCGTCATTAGTCGGAGCCCTATGAATGGATCGGATACCTCACTCACCTTCCACTTCCTTCCATTCCTGCAGCAGCCATTCGTCCGAGGCCTTGGACGACACCGCGCAATCGGTACCGGGAAACCCCGTTCCGGCGCTCCAACCGCCACCCATGACGAGCAATATCCTGGGCTTGATGAGGGGCGCTCTGAGCGCTTTTCAGGGCGCCTTCCAGTTACCGAGTGTCGGGCTGGGCTGGGTTCTGCCTCGCATTCCGCAGCCAGAGGCGGGCGGGTCAACGACATCGGCCCATGCCATGGATCCGAGCGTGACGAATTGGCTGGAAGAAGCCGGCACGCCGGACATGCGCGCCTCGCGAGCGACGGCCGCGCAGCATCTCCAGGAGGTGCTGCAAGGGAAAGAGGAACTGGTTCTGAATGGCCTGGCGCTGGGAACCTTGCCCGACATCTTCGATCGGGCCGAGGTCAAGGAGGGGTTGAGATCCGTGAGACTGAACGACTGCCGGCTCGATACGCTCCCGGCTTCGCTCCTGCAACTCCCTCGACTGGAGATTCTGAGTGTGCAAAACGCCGGCCTCAGCCATCTTCCCGAGTTCGGAGAAATGCCCGGATTGCTATCCCTGAACCTCAGTCATAACCGATTGACTGAATTGCCAGAGAGCATTGGCAGGATGGGTTCTCCCTTAGCGCTCATTCTCGATAGGAACCGACTGGAGTTTCTGCCGGAATCCATTGGGCGTCTCACGGCGCTGAGAGAGCTTACTGTCCCAGGCAACCGCCTGCATGGACTATCGGATAGCCTGGGCGATCTGCTGGACCTGGAGAAGCTTGATGTCGGTTTCAACCGCTTGAGCGACCTCCCCGAGTCGTTGGGCCGGTTGCCGCTCGAGCAACTGTTCATCAACGGAATGCCCGAACTTCGAGAAATACCGCCGGTGGTATTCGCCATGGCGTCGTTGGAAGAGCTACGACTCAATAACACGGCCCTGGCGTCGGTCCCCCCGGAAATCGGCCAATTGAGCAACCTACAGTACCTGGATCTTTCCGAATGCCGGATAACCTCGATTGCCGAAGAAATTGGCCAGTTGCCAGAGACATGTAATGTCGAGTTGAGTGGTAATCCGCTTCCCCGGGCCCTTGTTGACCGGTTGCGACACGCAGTTGGAGGGCCGCAGATCCATGTCGGAAAACAAGCAACCCAATCCCTGGAGACGAACATAGCCGGATGGCTGAAGGATATTTCGCGCGAACAAGTGATGAAATGGCAACGGCTGGCGAATAACGTCGAGCTCGGTGCGCAAGTCGGAGAATTCAACTCCTGGCTGGAGGCGATGCGCGAGACTGCGGATTACAGGAACGAGAAGACCCGCCCTCACCTCGAACACAGGATGCAATCCCTGCTCGAAGACCTGACCCGCATGCTGGAAAACATCGACCCCGCTCGTCTCCCCAGGGAAAGTCCGTTGCCAACCTATCTGGAGATCGCCCGGGACGCCGTCTCGAGATGTGAGGATCGTGCCCTGATGGGGTTGGACGGGATGGAGCTGCGACAGGTCAGTGAGCGAGCGAGTCGTGGCGATTACAACGACAGCCAATTGATCGCCCTGGGGCGTGAGATGTTCATTCGCGATCAGATTTCCCTGATAGCGGAGGAAAAGGCAAAGGAGCTACCCAAAGGGGACGATGAGGAAGAGGGCGTGGAAGTCCATCTCACCTATCTGGTCGGTCTGCGTGACCAACTGGGCCTGACACTGGGCAGCCAGGACCTGCTCTATTCGTCTTTATCCGAGGTTGACGGGGAGGATCTGAAGCGTGCGGCTCAGGAAATTCGGCAGCAATTGGACACGCCCGGCGTGTTGCGCACCTTCCTGGCCGATTGGGAGCCGATACGGCAGTTGGTGAACCAGCGGCACCCGGCGGAATGGCGGAATATCGAAAAAGAGTTCGAAGCGCTGGAAGATCAGGCCTATGGCCAGGATGGAAATACCGACTGGGCGGCACTTGCGGGGCTGGGCGTAAGGCGGGAGCAGGCTTTTCGCGAGCTGTGCGCGAACAAGGTCGAGGAATTACTGAAAAGGGAACTGCCATCCGCATCGCGCGACCCGGAAGAACCGGCGGCAAAACGCGCCCGCCTGGATTGAGTGATGGCAAAACGAAAGGCTCTGCTACGGGCCTTACGCTTGGTATCGGCCATCATTGACCGGGAACTCTCCGACCGGGGATCGCCACACACCATTTGTTCCCACCGCAACGCGAGATTTCCCATGTACCCCCAAGATGCTCGAGCCTGGCTCACGGAAGCATTTTCACGCGGGCGAACCGGCCTCGGTAATACGCTCGTTTTCGATGCCCAGGGACAGGCTGTCGTACATGCGCCGGAAGGCGTCAGTTGCCTGCTTTGGATTCCCGATCACGATGCTCGCTGGCATCTCTATGCTTCCCTGAAAGAAATCGACCCGAGAAGCGATGGCCATTTCCTGGCCATGGCGCTCGCCCTCAATCTGCAAGCCGTCCTGATGCAGGGCACCCATATCGGCCTCAATCCCGAGACCCGGCAACTGCTGCTCCATCGCGTGGTGACGATCGATAAGGCCACGCTGGATGCCCCCAAGACCCTGCGGCATTTCATCGGTCGATGCGTCCATCTGCGCGATGAGTTGGGAAAAGCTATCGTCTCCGCCGCGGCATCGTCGAAACCGGAGCCTCCAGGGGCTTTCCACCCGTCCCTTTCGTTTCGTCAACGTTTTGCTTGATCGGAGTCTTCGATGAATACGCCGCCCCTTTCGCCGAGCGTTTCCAGCTCGTCTCGTACCTCTTCATCCCAGACCTCCGGGTCGGAAGCCGACAACCTTCACTGGGAGCCGGGCAATCGGGCCCCGGCTCTTCAGTTACCTCCTGGTCTACATGTTCCCGATGCGGGACAGCTTCATCCGATAGCGCAGCTTCTGGCGACCTATCAGGGCAACATCCACCTCCCCATGCTCGGCCCGGGTTGGGTGTTGCCTCAGATTCCTCAGGCGGCTGTGGGCGAAGCCAGTTCTTCCGCACCATCCAATGCGCTGGAGGCTGAACTGAGGCAATGGGTGGACGGGGCCGATAATCCCGCGATGGCCGCTGACAGGCGTATTGCGGAATCTAGGATTCTGGATGTTCTGAGGCGCAATCGCGATCTGCTGGTATTGGAGAACCTGAAGTTTGGCGAACTGCCGGATGTTTTCGGCCATCCCGATATCCGGGAGCGGTTGAAGACGGTGGAGATCAGTTGCTGCGATGTCGACAGGCTTCCCGCTACGCTGTTGGATCTACCTGAGTTGAGGCACCTGAGTGTGCTGGGTTGTCCCATCACCGAACTCCCCGAATTCGGCAACATGCCGAAGCTTCAAACGCTTCATCTGCCGGACAACGAACTGACCAGACTGCCGGAAAACATCGGAAAGCTCACCAATCTGAAACGGCTGGCTGTAGACAGCAACAACCTGGAAGCCCTGCCGGATTCGCTGACCCGACTCAGTAACCTGGAAAAGCTGAACGTCTCATTCAACCAGATCAGCAGGTTGCCAGATGGCATGAAAGGGATGACGTCGCTGCAGAACCTGAATATTGGTTCGAATATGCTGCAAGAGCTTCCCGATGACCTGGCCGTCCTGCCGCTGGTCAAGTTGAAGGCCAACCAGATCGGCTTTCAGGAAATTCCTCCCGTGATCCTGTCGATCGAGTCTCTGGAGGTGCTGAAACTCTCTTTGAATCAGATTTCGCTGCTCCCGCCGGAAATCGCGCAACTGAATAATCTCGCCGTCCTGGATGTCGCCCACTGCCGCTTGACGTCGCTGCCGGAGGAAATCGCCCAGCTTCCCCACAGTTGCGACGTGGAGGTGGGAGGAAACCCATTGTCCGAGGGCATACGCAGTCACTTCGCTCGTATTCACGAAGAAGGAGGGCCGCTGATTTCCTATACGGAAGACGAGGGGGACCCGGTTGAGCGCGCGACCCAGCCGCTGGACACCAACGTGGCCAAGTGGATAAAGGACCTGACGCCCGAGCAGCTACAGAAGTGGCAAGCGTTCGGCCGCGAGGAGCGGGCTGGGCATTTGAATACTTGGCTGGAATTCATGGACCAGACAGCGGATTTCAAGAACGAGCAGACTCGTCCCCGTCTCGAGCAGCGGATGCGGAACATGCTGGGCGACCTGACCCGCATGCTGGAGGACCCGGACGATACCCGGTTGTCGATCTATCTCGGTATCGCCGAAGAAGCCACTTCGTCCTGCCGGGACCGCATCGCGGTGGGCCTGAACAACATGGAACTGCAGCAGGTCAATGATCGCGCGGGGCAAGGTGGAGTGAGCAGCAAGCAGCTCCTGGCTCTGGGGCGTGAAATGTTCATCCGCGACCAGATCGACCATATCGCCAAGGACAAGGTGAAAGGCTTGAGAGGAGTGGACGAGGTGGAGGTGCACTTGGCCTTCCAGGTCGGTTTGCAACGCTCGTTCGGCCTGACGTTCGGAAACCAGGACATGCTGTACCGGGGTTGTTCCCAGGTGCGCGACAAGGATCTGCGGCTGGCAGAGCGAAGAATCCAGGCCTCGCTGGAGGCTCCCGGCATGTTGCGCAGTTTTCTGGCCGACTGGGAACCGATGCGGAGCATGGTCAAACTTCGGTATGGCGTGGAATGGCGAGCCACCGAGCGCAAGTTTCGGGAACTTGAGGAGCAGGCCTACGGGCAGGGTGGCAAAACCGACTGGAAGGCGCTCGCGGAGCTTGGTAAGCAGCGCGAACAGGCGTTCCATGAGCTTTGCGCGAGCAAGCTGAACGAGTTGACTCAGACCAATCTTCCGTCGTACTCGCCGTTGTCGGGGGAGCCGTCGTCCAGCAAGCGTCCGCGGTTGGGTTGAGGGGGCGCCGGAGCGATTTTGCGAAGCGGCTGTAACGCTTTCAGGAAAGGCGACTCTACCTGTCTGTCGGGATTGATCTATCAGCAACGCCGACCACCCAAATATCAGAAGAGGACAAATGGAATGAGCGCAAAAACCAGCATCACCGGTGCGGCACTGGCTTTGGCGGCTGCGGGGCTGTTCGCCAGCTTGCCAGCCCAGGTCGTGGCGGAGGAAGCCATGGTGCATTGCTATGGCGTGAATGCCTGCAAGGGGCAGAACGACTGCAAGACTGCACAGAACTCGTGCAAAGGGCAGGGCGCCTGCAAGGGACAGGGCTTCAAGAGCATGACCTTGGCCGAGTGCCAGTCCGCGGGCGGCAAGGTCGGCGACTGATGCCTCCGGGCGGGACGCCTCTCCGGCTTCCCGCCCAGTCTTGAAAGGAGGGCCTTATGTCGATTGCCGATTCCTGTCTCGGTTATGGCCTGGGGTTGCGCACGGCCTACTACCAGGACATTCTCGAAAACCATCCGCCTGTGGACTGGTTCGAAATCGTTTCGGAAAACTATCTGGTCGATGGCGGCAAGGCGCTGTATTACCTGGAGGCCATTGGCGAGCGTTACCCGCTGGTGATGCACGGCGTGTCCTTGTCCATCGGCGGCCCACACCCGTTGGACAGGGACTACCTGCAACGTCTCAAGCGTCTGGCACAAACCGTTCGCCCGGCGTGGATTTCCGACCATCTGTGCTGGAGCCGTGGCAGCGCTCACCAGCTGCACGATCTGCTGCCGCTGCCCTACACCGAAGAAAGCCTGTGGCATGTCGCCGAGCGGGTCCGCCAGGTGCAGGACCTCCTCGAACGTCCGCTGGTGCTGGAAAACGTTTCCAGTTACGTGCGTGTCGCCGAGGCGTCGTTCAGCGAATGGGAGTTTCTTGCCGCGCTCAGCGAAGCTAGCGGCTGCGAGTTACTGCTGGACGTGAACAATGTCTATGTCAGCGCCCGCAACCATGGTTTTGACCCCTGGACATTCATCAGCGGGCTGCCGAAAGCACGCATCCGCCAACTGCATCTGGCGGGGCATAGCGATTACGGCGCCTACCTCATCGATACCCACGACCAGCCGGTGAGCGATCCGGTCTGGCAGCTCTACCAGCGCACCCTGGCGCACCTGGGGCCGGTGGCGACGCTGCTCGAACGCGACGACAACTTCCCTCCGCTGGACGAATTGCTGGCCGAACTGGGCAAGGCCAGGGCGCTGGGGCAAGCAGTGCTCGCTCGGGAGGCCGCATGCGTCTGAGCGAATGGCAGCGGCAAATGGAAGCCTACCTGCTGGACGATCGCACGGAGCCGGATGCCGCGCTGCGCGCCAGTCTGGTCGGCAGTCCTGCCCTCAGCGTCGACGAAGGCCTGGCGATCTACCACAACGCCTACCGTGCCCGGTTGATTCAGGCCCTGGCCGAAGATTATCCGGCCGTAAGTGCCAGGCTCGGCGAAGCGTTCGAGGGCATGGCCTTGGACTACCTGCGCGACTGTCCCTCTCGTCACTACAGCCTGCGCTGGCTGGGCGAGCGTCTGCCCGCGTTCATCGAACAACGCGGGGATCAGGCCCTGGCCGAACTGGCGCGCCTGGAGTGGGCGTTCACCCTGGCGTTCGATGCCGCCCAAGGGGAGCCGTTGACGCTCGCGGACATGGCGGCGATGCCCGCCGATGACTGGCCCGGTCTGCGGGTTCGCCTACAACCCAGCGCGCAGTGGCTGAGTTGTCGCTACAACAGTGTGGAGGTCTGGCGTTCGCACAAGGAAGGCAGCGGCCTGCCCGGAAGCCGGAGGCTGAATGAGATAAACCACTGCCTGATCTGGCGTCAGGACCTGATCAGCCGCTACCGCAGCCTGGAAGATGGCGAAGCCGAGGCGTTGAAAGGCATGGCCGTGGATAGGCTCTGCTTTGCCGAACTCTGCGCCATGTTGAGCGAGCGGAGCGAGAACGCCGCGTTGCAGACGGCCGTGTGGTTGAAGCGCTGGGTCGGTGAGGGGCTGCTGGCGGGGTTTTCCGGTAGAGCGGACGATAGCTGAGACCTATCAGCTTCATAGAGTGGAGAAGGATTATAGTGGTCTACGCTTGCTGAGAGTTATGCGAACCGGGGGGGACACCTCATGTTGGCGTTGCTTCCACCAGTGTTGCGGGAAATCCAGCTGCCTTTGCGGCTGCGCCTATGGAACGGGTATGAACTCGAACTGGGCCCCATCCCGAGTGTGACATTGGTCGTGAAGGACCCCGGCCTGATCACCCAGTTCGAACAACCTACCCTGGGTGCCCTGGGAGAGGCCTTTGTCGAAGGACGCCTGGAAATGGAGGGCTCCATCAGCGAGGTGATCCGTCTCTGCGATGCCCTCAGCCGGGCGTTGATCTCCGATGAAAACACCACCCCGCCCGAGCGCCGCGCCCACGACAAGGACACCGATGCGGCGGCGATCTCCTACCACTACGACCTGTCCAACGACTTCTATGCGCTCTGGCTGGACCGCGACATGGTCTATTCCTGCGCCTATTTCGAAACCGGGCAGGAAGACCTCGAACAGGCCCAGCAGGCCAAGCTCCGCCACCTGTGCCGCAAGTTGCGGTTGAAGCCTGGCGATTACCTGCTCGACGTCGGATGTGGCTGGGGTGGCCTGGCTCGCTTCGCCGCCCGTGAGTTCGGCGCGCGGGTGTTCGGTATTACCCTAAGCCGCGAACAGCTTGCGTTGGCGCGGGAACGGGTCAAGGCCGAGGGCCTGGACGACCGGGTCGAACTCGAACTGCTGGACTACCGCGACCTGCCGCAGGACGGCCGCTTCGACAAGGTGGTCAGCGTCGGCATGTTCGAGCATGTCGGCCATGCCAACCTGGCGCTCTATTGCGAGCGGCTGTATGGCGCGGTGCGTCCCGGCGGTCTGGTGATGAACCATGGCATCACCGCCAAGCACACCGATGGTCGCCAGGTCGGCCGCGGAGCTGGCGAGTTCATCGACCGTTACGTGTTTCCCCACGGCGAATTGCCGCATGTGGCCATCATGACCGCGCGGATCAGCGAGGCGGGCCTGGAAGTCGTCGATGTGGAAGGCTTGCGCCTGCATTACGCACGGACCCTGAATTTCTGGAGCTCGAACCTGGAGTCACGCCTGGAGGAAGCGGTCCGGTTGGTGCCGGAACAGGCGCTGCGCATCTGGCGGCTGTACCTGGCCGGTTGCGCCTACGGTTTCGAGCAGGGCTGGATCAACCTCCACCAGATTCTCGCTGTGAAGCCGTACGGGGACGGTTCCCACGATTTGCCCTGGTCGCGCCGCGACCTGTACGTCTGAGCGCCGCCTGGCGGAGCGGCGGCATCGAGCGCTGCGGGAGCGTGGCGCGGCGCGAGAGATGGCTTAACATGGGCGATCCGTTTCGCCAGAGTCGTTCATGCCAGCCATTCTCGTGCGTTTTCGCGTTGCCCTGATCGTTCTGCTGATCTTTCTCGGGTTGCTGATAAGCATGCTCCTCGCCGGGCGTTTTGCCGAGCGGCGCGCCTGGGAGGAGCGCAGCGTCGAGGCGCGCGGACAACTCGCCCTTTATGCCCAGACCATGCACACCCTGGTCGAGCGCTTCCGCTCGGTACCGGCGTTGCTGGCGCTGGACAGCGACATCCGCAGCCTGCTCGACGACCCGGCCAATCCGACCCTGCGCCAGGCGCTCAATCGCCGCCTGGAGCGGCTGAACACCGAGGCGGGCTCTGCGGTGCTCTATCTGCTGGACAGCGGCGGCGAAGCCATTGCCTCCAGCAACTGGCGCGAATGGAGCAGCTTCGTCGGCAACAACTACGCGTTCCGCCCGTACTTCCAGGATGCGATCCGTCACGACGCCGGGCGCTATTTCGCGGTGGGCGTGACCACCGGTATTCCGGGCTATTTCCTCTCCCACGTGGTGAAGGACGGCGGCGGCCAGCCGCTCGGGGTGCTGGTAGTGAAGCTGGAGCTGGAAGACCTGCAGCGCGAATGGGCCAGCCAGCCGGGCACCATGCTGGTCGCCGACAGCCACGATATCGTCATCCTGTCCAATCGTCCGGCGTGGCGTTTCCGCTATCTGAACGAATTGAGCGATCCGGTGCGGGCCGAACTCGTGGAATCGCGCAAATATGCCGAGCAGAACCTGCAGCCTCTGCCCAGCGAACCGCTGCAGACCGTCGCCGAGGATGCCGAGTTGCGTCGCGTGGATGGCCCGGAAGGCCGGCGCGTCTATCTCTGGCAGCGGCTGGCGTTGCCGGAGGAGGGCTGGAGCCTGAACCTGCTGATGGAGCCGACCCTGGTTGCCGACAGCGTGCGCAGCTACCGCTTGGCCGCCGCCGGCATCTGGATGACCTTCGCGTTCCTGTTGCTCTACCTGGCCCAGCGGGAGAAGAATCGGCGTCTCCAGCAGCGCAGCCGCGAGGAGCTGGAGCGCTTGGTGGAAGAGCGCACCGCCGAGTTGCGTACCGCCCAGGACGAACTGGTGCATGCCGCCAAGATGGCCGCCCTGGGACAGATGTCCGCGGCGCTGGCCCATGAGATCAACCAGCCGCTGACTGCGATGCAGATGCAGCTCGGCAGTCTGCGCCTGCTGCTCGACGGCGGTCGCCAGGACGACGTGCGCGACGGACTGGCGCGGATCGACGGACTGCTCCAGCGCATGGCCGCGCTCACCGGCCACCTCAAGACCTTCGCCCGCAAGAGCCCGGGCGGGCTGCGCGAGCGCCTGAGCCTGAATCACGTCCTCGAGCAGGCGCTGCAACTGCTGGCCCCGCGTATCCGCGCCGAACAGGTGGAGGTGATCAAGCACCTGGAGCCCGTGGCCCAGGTCCTCGGCGACGCCATCCGGCTCGAACAGGTGCTGCTCAATCTGCTGCACAACGCGCTGGATGCCATGGCCGGCCAGGAGCGGCGGATGCTGCGGATGACTATCGAGGCCCAGGGCGGGCAGTGGCAGCTCAGTATCGAGGACAGCGGCGGCGGTATCGCCGAGGAACATATCGGTAACGTCTTCGACCCGTTCTTCACCACCAAGCCGGTGGGCCAGGGGTTGGGCCTGGGTCTCGCGGTGTCCTACGGCATCGTCCGCGAACTGGGCGGCAGTCTGGAGGCCTCGAACGGCGAAGAAGGAGCGGTATTCACCTTGCGGCTTCCCGCTGCGCCAGCGTGACACCGGTCGCACTGACGGCAATGGTGCCCCGCCGGTCGCCAGGGAACATGGGCGTGGCGGGTGTCGCGTGGCTAAACTGCGCGGGCTTGCGGGAAGGCTCGTGAGGTCCAGGCATCGAGCAGGAGTAACGTCATGAACGGTCAGGTCATTTTTGTCGATGACGAAGCGGCTATCCGCGAGGCGGTGCAGCAGTGGCTGGAACTGTCCGGCTTCACGGTGCGCGTGTGCGTCGATGCAGCCCAGGCGTTGGCCCTGGTCGACCGGGACTTTCCCGGCGTGGTGGTCAGCGACGTGCGCATGCCCGGCAGCGATGGCCTGCAATTGCTCGAACGCCTGCAGAATCTGGATCCGGACCTGCCGGTACTGATGGTCACCGGTCATGGCGACGTGCCGATGGCCGTGCAGGCGTTGCGCCAGGGCGCCTACGATTTCATCGAAAAGCCGTTCAATCCCGAGCGTTTGCTGGACAGCGTGCGGCGCGCGCTGGATAAACGCCGGCTGGTCTGCGAGAACCGCCAGCTGCGCCAACAGTTTGCCCTCAAGGACCGCATCGAAGCCCAGTTGCTCGGTGTTTCCCGTCCCATGGAAAACCTGCGCCGGCAAATCCTCGAACTGGCCGGTACCTCGGTCAACGTGCTGATTCGCGGCGAAACCGGCAGCGGCAAGGAGCGGGTCGCCCGCTGCCTGCACGACTTCAGCCCGCGAGTGGCTAAGCCGTTCGTGGCGCTGAACTGTGCGGCGATTCCGGAAAGCATCTTCGAGAGCGAGCTGTTCGGCCATGAAAGCGGTGCTTTCACCGGCGCCCAGGGCAAGCGCATCGGGCGGATCGAACATGCCGACGGCGGCACGCTGTTCCTCGACGAAGTGGAGAGCCTGCCGCTGGCGCAGCAGGTCAAGCTGCTGCGGGTATTGCAGGAAAAGACTCTGGAGCGCCTCGGATCGAATCGCAGCATCCAGGTCGACCTGCGGGTGATCAGCGCAGCCAAGCCGGACCTGCAGGACGAAGTCCGTGCCGGGCGTTTCCGCGAGGACCTGCTGTACCGCTTAAACGTCGCGGAGTTGCGCATTCCTCCGTTGCGCGAACGACGCGAAGACATTCCCCTGTTGTTCAACCATTTCGCGGCGGTCGCCGCCGAGCGTCATAACCGCGAACTGCAACCGCTGACGCCGCAGGAGCTGTCGCGGCTGGTCGCGCATAACTGGCCAGGCAATGTCCGCGAGCTGATCAACGCGGCCGAACGGTATGCCCTCGGTCTGACCTCTTCGGAGGAGACCCAGCAAGGGCCACAGTCGCTGGCCGAGCAGATGGAAGCGTTCGAGGCGCAGTGCCTGCACACCGCCTTGCAGCGCTGCCAGGGCAATATCAGTGACGTGATGGCGCTGTTGCAGATCCCCCGGCGCACGCTCAATGAGAAGATGCAGCGCCACGGCCTCAGCCGCAGCAGCTACCTGCCGGCGGGTAGTAGCGAGGAAGAGTGAGCCTCATCCGAGTGCCTGAGGGAGCGGATTTTTGCCGAGCGACTTTTCTTCATGGGCGGAATTCCGCTCATTGCCGGCGCCGCTTCCCGTCCGGAACGCTCTAAACCGCTGCCAACCGGCTTTGGCACGGCCCCTGCAATAACAGGCTTCGATTGCGCGGAACTCCGCGACGGTCCAATAAAAAAGACAAGAGGCCTGTATGAACTGCCATCTCCCCCGCACGACTTCGACTTCCCTTCATCGGATGCCAACCGCCGGGTTCGCATCGGTGCTCGTTTTCCTGTGAAAAAACCGGACGGGTACTCACCCGTGTGAGCTCGTCTACAGTGAAAAACTCTGCAACAACCAAATAACAACGACGGAGATTCTTCCATGAGACTGATCAAGCGTTTCAGCCTTCTCGCCGCTGCCGCGGCCTTCACTGCCAGCACCGCCGCGCTCGCGGCGCCGACCTTCATCAACATCCTCACCGGCGGCACCAGCGGCGTCTATTACCCGATCGGCGTCGGCCTGTCGCAGATCTACAGTAACGGCATCGAAGGCTCGAAAACCTCCGTGCAGGCCACCAAGGCTTCCGTGGAGAACCTCAACCTCCTGCAGGCCGGGCGTGGTGAACTGGCCCTGGCCCTGGGCGACTCGGTGGCCGATGCCTGGAACGGCGTGGAAGACGCCGGCTTCAAGGCCCCGCTGAAGAAGCTGCGCGCCATCGGTTCGACTTACCCGAACTACATCCAGATCGTGGCCAGCAAGGAATCCGGCATCAAGACCCTGGCTGACCTGAAGGGCAAGCGCATTTCCGTCGGCGCGCCGAAATCCGGCACCGAGCTGAACGCCCGCGCCATCTTCAAGGCCGCCGGCCTGAGCTACGAGGACATGGGCAAGGTGGAATTCCTGCCGTATGCCGAGTCCGTCGAACTGATCAAGAACCGCCAGCTCGATGCCACCCTGCAATCGTCCGGCCTCGGCATGGCTGCGATCCGCGACTTGGCCGCGACCATGCCGATCAGCTTCGTCGCGATCCCGCAGGATGTCGTCGGCAAGATCGACAACGCCGCCTACCAGGCCGCTGTGATCCCGGCCAAGACCTATGACGGTCAGGACGAAGACGTTCCCACCGTGGCGATCCAGAACATTCTGGTGAGCCATGAAGGCGTTTCCGATGACGTGGCCTACAAGATGACCAAGCTGATGTTCGACAACCTCGATCGCCTGGCCACTTCCCACTCCGCAGCCAAGGACATCAAGCTGGAGTCCGCCACCCAGAACCTGCCGATCCCGCTGCACCCGGGCGCCGAGCGTTTCTACAAGGAGGCCGGCGTGCTCAAGTGAGCCGCTGCCGTCAACGTTTGTTCCCGTTCAGCCCCCTCTCCGCGAGGAGAGGGGCTTTACCCGCGCAGAGACGCTAATAAAACCAGCGCTATCCTGACTGGGGGTAGCGGCAGGTTTTGTTAGCGGTTTTTCCGGGCATCACCTGCAGTAGATGAGGGAAACCCTCCATGAGTGAGCATCATCAAGGCCTTGCGGCCGCGACGGGCGATTGGCCGAAGGCGCTGTTCTTCGTCGCTCTGTCGTTTTCCACCTTCCAGGTTTTCACCGCCGCCTTCCCGCTGGTTTCCACCCAGGTGCTGCGGGCGGTGCACATCGGCTTCCTGCTGATGCTGGTCTTCCTCAGCTTCCCGGCGTTCGGCAAGGGGCGTCCCTGGCAGCCGCTGGCCTGGCTGCTCGGCCTCGCCGGTATGGGCACGGCGGCCTACCAGTGGATTTTCGAAGCCGACCTGATCCAGCGCTCCGGTGACCTCACCAGCGGCGACATGGTGATCGGCCTGGTCCTGATGGTGCTGGTGTTCGAAGCGGCGCGGCGGGTCATGGGTATCGCGCTGCCGATAATCTGTGGCTTGTTCCTGGCCTATGGGCTGTTCGGCGAGTACCTGCCGGGCGACTTGGCGCACCGGGGCTATGGTTTCGACCAGATCGTCAACCAGTTGGCGTTCGGTACCGAAGGTTTCTACGGCACCCCGACCTATGTATCCGCCACCTATATCTTCCTGTTCATCCTGTTTGGCTCGTTCCTCGAGCAGGCCGGGATGATCAAGCTGTTCACCGATTTCGCCATGGGCCTGTTCGGCCACAAGCTCGGCGGTCCGGCCAAGGTGTCCGTGGTGTCTTCCGCGCTGATGGGCACCATCACCGGTTCCGGCGTGGCCAACGTGGTCACCACTGGCCAGTTCACCATTCCGCTGATGAAGCGCTTCGGCTACCGCCCGGCCTTCGCCGGCGCCGTGGAGGCGACCTCCAGCATGGGCAGCCAGTTGATGCCGCCGGTGATGGGCGCCGTGGCCTTCATCATGGCCGAAACCATCAACGTGCCCTTCGTCGAAATCGCCAAGGCGGCCCTGATTCCGGCGCTGCTGTATTTCGGCTCGGTGTTCTGGATGGTGCACCTGGAAGCCAAGCGCGCCAACCTCAAGGGTCTGCCGAAAGACCAGTGCCCGAATCCGTGGAAGGCGGTGAAGGAACGCTGGTTCCTGCTGATTCCGCTGGGCATACTGGTCTTCCTGCTGTTCTCTGGCCGCACGCCGTTGTTCTCCGGCATGGTGGGGCTGGCGTTGACGGCCATCGTGATCCTCGGCTCGGCAATCATCCTGCGGGTATCGTCCAAGGGCCTGCGGGTCGCCTTCTGGGTGGCCCTGGGGCTGCTCTGCGCCGGGTTCTTCCAGCTGGGTATCGGCGTCGTGTTCGCAGTGATCGGTGTGCTGGTGGCGACCTGCTGGTTCCTCAAGGGCGGCCGCGACACCCTGGTCATCTGCCTGCATGCGCTGGTGGAAGGTGCGCGCCATGCGGTACCGGTGGGCATCGCCTGTGCCCTGGTCGGCGTGATCATCGGCGTGGTTTCGCTGACTGGCGTGGCCTCCACCTTCGCTGGCTACATTCTTGCCATCGGCCAGGACAACCTGCTGCTCTCGCTGGTGCTGACCATGCTCACCTGCCTAGTCCTGGGCATGGGTATCCCGACGATCCCGAACTACATCATCACCAGCTCGATCGCGGCGCCGGCGCTGCTGGAACTTGGCGTTCCGCTGATCGTCTCGCACATGTTCGTCTTCTACTTCGGCATCCTCGCCGACCTCACCCCGCCCGTGGCGTTGGCTTGCTTCGCTGCCGCTCCGATCGCCAAGGAAACCGGCCTGAAGATCGGCCTGTGGGCGGTGCGTATCGCCATCGCCGGTTTCGTCGTGCCGTTCATGGCGGTGTATTCGCCAGCGCTGATGCTGCAAGGCGACAGCCTGATGATGACGGCCTACGTGGCGGTCAAGGCCATGTTCGCCATCGCTCTCTGGGGTGTGGCTTCGGTGGGCTACCTGCACGGCAAGCTGTTCTGGTGGGAGCGCCTGCTCGGTCTGGCCGCCGGGGCCTGCCTGGTCATGGCACTGCCGATCACTGACGAACTGGGCTTCGCCCTTGGCGTTGGCATGCTCGCCGTGCACTTCTGGCGCCTGCGCCGCGATGGCAAGCCGGTGGTCGCGTGATCGGTCTGTGCATGGGACTGGCCGGGGCCGTCTGGGCGGAACTGCCCGTCCCGGCCTTCACCCTGGCCTGGCGGCACACCATCGAAAAGGTGCGCTGGGAAGAGGATTACCGCGTGACGACGAGCGGCCTGCTGCTCGGCGAGGCGCGGGTCAAGGGTTCTGGCGCCGGCATGGAAATACCGGACGGCGCCGAACTTCGCGAGGGCACCTGGCACTACCAGCGCCAGCTACCGCCCTTGCAGCCGCTGCGCTTGGGCAGAACGCCCGAGGCGGGGGATTACCAACTGTGTTTCGACCAGCGTTGTCACGACTTGAGTGAATGGCTCGGCCCGCCAAAAGCGAGCCAGCCGGCGCTGGAACTCTGGAGCTGTGCGGTCACCACGCCGGGCAGCCCCGCGACCCGCGAGGGAAGCGGGCAGGGCTGAGAAGCCCGCGTCGTATCGGAAGAACCCCGGCCAAGTGCCGGGGTTTTTCTTTTCCGCGTTCTCGATTGCTTCGACTATGGTGAAGGGCACCGTCTTTTCAGGAGGAAGCCATGAACACCCATACGGTTATCCACAAGGGAAGCTGCCACTGTGGACGAATTACCTTCGAAGTGGAGGGCGAAATCGAACAGGTCATAGAGTGCAACTGCTCCCACTGCAGCCGGAAGGGATACCTGCTGTGGTTCGTGGCGAGACGGCAGTTGCGGCTGGTCACGCCGGAGGCGGACATGGCGACCTATCGCTTCAACAAGCACGTCATCGACCATCACTTCTGCCCGGTGTGCGGTTGTGCGCCCTTCGGCTTCGGCAAGGACCCCAGTGGGACGGAGACTGCGGCGGTCAATGTCCGCTGCCTGCCCGAGCTGGACCGTTCCGGCTTGAAGGTGGTTCAGGTCGACGGCCGTAGCTTCTGATGGGTATGGTTCCAGAACGATGTTCTACGCTTGCAGTTCGAATCTTCGGCGAATCGGATGCCCAGCCATGAAAAAACACCTTGCGACGACGATTGCGACGGCGGTCTGCCTGCTGGCTCCCCTGGCCCATGCTCAGGTGATCCGGCCCGGCTTGTGGGAAGTCAGCTCCAACAAGATGCAGGTCGACGGGCAGCAACTACCCGGTATGCAGGAAATGCTGGAGCGCATGAAGAGCCTGCCGCCCGAGCAGCGCAAGATGATGGAAGACATGATGGCCAAGCAGGGCGTCCAGGTGGGCGACAAGGGTGTACGCATCTGCCTGACGGCCGAGCAGGTCAAGGCGGATAACATTCCGCTGCAGCACCAACAGGGTGGCTGCAAGAATGAGTTCACCGAGCGCAGTGCCGAACGCTGGGCGTTCCGTTTCACCTGTCCGGAGGCCAGTGGCGAAGGAGAGACCCGCTTCATCAGCGATCGCGAATACGTCACGCGGATAACCGGCACCCACCAACGCAGCGGCCAGGAGGCCCAGCAGAGCGAGATGGAATACGTTTCCCGCTGGATTGGCGAGGACTGCGGCAACGTCCCCCCGGTGCGGCTGCAACCCTGACCACGGCTGCGTCGGCCTGACCGGCGCAGCGCTCGATTTTTCCCGACATACTTGCCGCGCTTTTTTGCGCGGACGGCTTGCTTCGCCCCATTCCCGCCTGGCAAATGCTAATCAGCCTCAATTGCGTTGACCTGGCCACGTCCCGATGCGATTATTTATCGATAATTATTAGCATTCGTTTCTGGCTCTGGTTGGCTCGGATAGCCCCGGCCTGACGATGCTCGCTTAAAAGGCCGTCGCCGCTTCGGAGTCAGGCGGACGAGGCCAACCAATATCTACGGGGAAAAACAGTGATCAAGAAGACCGGTCTGGCCACCTGCGTGGCGTCCGCGCTTTCGCTCGGCCTTTTGCAAGGGGCCATCGCCCAGGAAAGCTCCGATGCGGCAGTACTCGATACGCTCACCGTGGTCGGTGACACCAAGGAGGCCGAGCAGGATTCCTACAAGGCCAAGAGCAGCAGCGCCGCCACCAAGCTGGACCTGACGCCGCGCGAAACACCGCAGTCCATCTCCACTATCACCCGTGCGCAGTTGGACGACTTCAAGCTCACCAGTGTCAACGACGCGTTGAAGAACACCACCGGTATTTCCGTGGAAGAAGTGGAAACCGACCGGACCTACTTCACCGCGCGCGGCTTCGACATCACCAACTTCCAATACGACGGCCTCGGCACGCCCTTCGTCTATGGCAACCTCGACGGCAGCATCGATACCGCGCCGTTCGAGCGCATCGAGATCGTACGCGGTGCCAACGGTCTGATGACAGGCACCGGCAATCCGTCCGCCACCGTCAACTTCGTACGCAAGCGACCGACCCTCGAGCCCCAGGCCCGCATCGACCTGACCGCCGGCTCCTGGGACCTGCGTCGCATCGACACCGACGTGTCGGGTGCACTGACCGAGTCCGGCAACGTTCGCGGCCGTGTGGTCTACGCCAACGAAAACAAGAATTCCTACCTGGATCGCTATTCCCGGGAGAAGAATGTTTTCCACGGCGTACTGGAATTCGATCTGGACGACAGCACCCTGTTTACCCTCGGCCATACACTGCAGAAGACCGATTCCAACAGCCCGATGTGGGGGGCGCTGCCGCTCTACAACACGGACGGTTCGCCCACACATCTTTCCCGCTCCACCAGCACTTCGTCGGACTGGGCCTATTGGGACAACCAGGAAAACCGCACCTTCGCCGAATTGAGCCACCGCTTCGACAATGGCTGGGAAGCCAAGGGTGTGCTGACACGGGTCGAGAAGAAAAGCGATTCCCAGCTGTTCTATGTCTACGGTACGCCGGATAGAGATACCGGCCTGGGGCTGTTCAGCTATCCCTCCGCGTACCATGAGGAAACCAAGCAGTGGCTCGCCGATGTCTACGTTAGCGGCCCCTTCGCCTTGGGTGGTCGTGAGCATGAGTTGACGCTGGGCGCCAACTGGTCGAAGTCCGAGCTTGAAGACGTTTCGCGCTACGGAAGAGGAATCGGTACGGCCTTGCCGCCTCTGAGCGACTGGAGTGGTGATTATCCGGAACCGCTCTACGACGCTGCAATCGATGGCAGTTCCTTCGAGGACAAACAGAAGAGTGTCTATTCCGCTGCCCGCTTCAGCCTGACTGACAAGCTGTCGTTGATCGTCGGCGCGCGGGCGACCAAATTGGATAGCGAAGGGTTGAGCTACGGCGTTCAGAAGTCTCGCTCCGATGACGACATCACGCCTTACGCCGGCTTGGTATACGACATCAACGACCTCTTCTCGGTCTATGCCAGCTACACGGAAATCTTCGACCCTCAGTCGAGGCTCGATGCTAGTGGCAATCGTCTCGCGCCGGTCGAAGGGACCAGCTACGAAACAGGCGTCAAGGGTGAGTTGTTCGATGGCCGGCTGAATGTCTCCGCAGCGGTATTCAAAACCAAGCAAGACAACATTGCCGAAAGTGCCGGCTTCGTGAATGGTCGCCAAGCCTATTCGGGCGCCAACTACCTGAGCGAAGGCTACGAGTTCGAAGTCTCCGGCGAGGTGCTGCCGGGCTTGCAGGCCGTTGCCGGTTACACCTACGTCGATATCCAGGACGAGAATCACGAGCACGGCAAGACCTATGTACCCAAGCACCTGGTACGTGCCTCCGCGACCTACCGCGTTCCGTCCCTGGAACAGTTGAAGGTCGGCGCCAGTGTGAACTGGCAGGACGATATCCATCGCGACGTGACCCTGCCGAGTGGTGCTGGCGCCCAGATCGAGCAGGACGACTACGCCGTGGTCAATCTAATGGCCAGCTACGACATCGACCCGCACTGGACCGTCTCGGCCAACCTCAACAACCTGACCGACGAGAAATACCTGACCAGCCTGTATTGGGATCAGGGTTATTACGCCGCACCGCGCAACGCCAGCATGTCGGTCAGCTGGAAGTACTGATCCCTGCCTTGAAGCCCCACGCGCAGACCGCTGCCGTGGGGCTTTTTTTTTCATATCGGGCGTCAGGGTGTGAGGGCGTCCATCAGCGCATCCAGATTGTGCTCGTACAGGCCCAGGTAGGTACTGGCCGGACCTTCCGCCGCCAGGGCGTCGGAGTACAGCGTGCCGCCGACCCTGGCGCCGGCTTCGGCGGCTATCTGCTCGACGAGGCGCGGATCGCGGATGTTTTCGACGAACACCGCCTGCACACCCTCGTTGCGGATTTGCCGGATCAGGGCGGCGACCTCGGCGGCCGACGGCTCGTCGGTCGTGGACAGCCCTTGCGGTGCACGGAACTGCAACTGATAGGCCTGTCCCAGATAGGCGAACGCGTCGTGACTGGTGATGACGCGGCGCTTGTCCGCCGGCAGCCGGCCGAGGCTCTCCCTGGCCTTGGCGAGCAGGGCTTGCAGGCGTTGCAGGTAGGCGTCGCGGCGTTGGGCGTAGGTATCGGCATGCGTCGGATCGGCGGCCATCAGCGCCTGGGCGATGTTGCGCACATAGATTTCGCCGTTGGCGAGGCTCTGCCAGGCATGCGGGTCTGGGATGCGATGCCCGTTCTCATCGATGGTCAGCGGCACCACGCCCCGGCTCGCGTCGATGCGTTGGCCGCGCGCCTCGCCGGAGGCCAGCAGCCGGTCGAGCCAGGGTTCGAAGCCGAGACCGTTGGCGATCACCAGATCGGCCGCCAGCAGGGCCTTGGCATCGTCCGGAGTGGGTTCGTAGACGTGGGCATCTTCGTCGGGGCCGACCAATGTCCGCAGCACCACCTCGTCTCCCGCGATCTGCCGGGTAATGTCAGCAAGGATGCTGAAGCTGGCGACCACCTTCAGCTTTTCCGCAGCGGATAGGGAAAGCGGCAGAAGCAGGAGCAAAGCGGCGAATAACAGGCGCATCGAAGGGAACCTCAGGTAGCGATCGGCGAAGGAATACGGCGCAGCAAGCCGTGGACCGGCCCGGCCAGTACGGAGAGCAGGTAGGCCGCACCGGCCAGCAGGACGATGCACGGACCGCTGGGCAGCGCGGCGTAGTAGGAAAACAGCAGGCCGAGCCAGACGCAGGCGGCGGCGAGCAGGGCGGCGAGGGGCAGCAGGACGGGCAGGCGCCTGCTCCAGAAACGCGCCGCGGCGGCCGGCAGCATCATCAGCCCGACCACCATCAGCGCGCCGATGGCCTGGAAACCCACCACCAGGTTGAGTACCACCAGCATCAGGAACAGCCCGTGGGCCAGCGGGCCGAGCCGGCTGACGCTGCGCAGGAAGAGCGGGTCGAAGCTATCCAGGGCGAGCCAGCGATAGATCGCCACGAGAATTGCGAGACTGACGGAGGCGACCAGCAACATGCCATGGAGGGTCGTTTCGTCCACGGCCAGGGCGGAGCCGAACAGCAGGTGCAGCAGGTCGAGTCGCTTACCGGACAGGCCGAGCAGGAGCACGCCGCTGGCCAGGGAGATGGGATAGATCGCCGCCAGACTGGCGTCCTCGCGCAACCCAGTGCGGCGGGTGATCCAGGCGGCCAGTCCAGCCATGGCCAGGCCGGCGCCGAGACCGCCGAAAGTCATGGCCGGCAGGCTCAGGCCGGCCAGCCAGAAGCCCAGCGCGGCGCCAGGGAGAATGCCATGGGCGATGGCGTCGCCGATCAGGCTCATCCGCCGCAGAATCAGAAAGACACCCAGAGGCGCCGCACTGATGGCCAGCGCGATCCCGCCGAATAGCGCGCGCCGCATGAAGGCGAACTCCACGAAGGGCTGCCAGAGCGCATCCATCAGGCAACCCGCAGCCCACGCACGGAGAACGAATCGCAGATATTGGAAGTGAAACGGCAGCCATCTGCGGCGATTTTAAGGTTATTCGGGAAATAGCGGCGAACGATGTCCAGATCATGGCAGACCACGAGTTGGGTACGGCCTTCGCGCTGCCAGCGGGCGATCTGCTGCCACAGGAGCGTCTGGCCGGCTTCGTCGAGGGTGGCTGCCGGCTCGTCGAGCAAGAGCAGTGGCGCGTCGGTCAGCTCCAGGCGGGCGAGCAGGGCGCGTTGCAGTTCCCCGCCGGAGAGCGCCTGCAAGGGACGGTCTTGCAGTCCGTCCAGCACCCAGTTGGCCAGCGCCTGTTCGAGCCGCCGCCGGCGTTCGATGCGGGAAAGCCGGCTGCGCCAACTGCCTGCTGCGACCAGACCGAGCAGGTCGATGGGAAACTGCCGGTCGAAACTCTGTTGCTGGGCCAGGTAGCCGACCCCACCGAGCGAGGGAACCGCCAGGCGCAGTTGCCCGGCCAGGGGCTTATGCAGCCCGGCCAGTACCTTCAGCAGGCTGCTTTTGCCGCTGCCGTTGGCGCCAGTGATCGCGGTCAGGCTGCCGGCCGGCAGATGCAGGTCCAGGGGCGGAGTGAGTGGCCGACCGGCCGGTCCCCATTGCAAGCCCAGGCAGCGGATCATCGGACTTCCTCCCAGCTCCAGCGGCTCTCCGCCACGGCATCGTGGGCATGCAGGCTCTCGGCATGGACGACGCGTATCCGGAAACCCCTGACATCGTCGAGGCCGCGTAGTGCCTGATGCAGTCGGCGAGCCGCGTCTTCGCAGAACATCGTGTTCTGCCCGTTGGCCAGGGCAAAGGCTTGCTCGTCGGCGCGTTTCACCGCGGTTTGCACGGGCGTGGACAACGCTGCTTCGGCGCAATCCACAAAGCGCTCGATGGGAAAGTCCACGGCATCTCCATCCAACCTCACGCGCAGGCTGGCGGTACTGCGCTGGCTGTGGGGCGTAGCGACGATGCCTTGGCTGCTGCCCAGCCAGGCCAGTACGTCGGCGCGGTTCAGCGGGCGCTGGGCGAAATCCTCGACGAAGCGCTGCTGGATGAGCTGCCGGGCCAGCGCGGCAGAGCAGGGGCAGGTGGACGAATAACCGATCTCCACTTGCAGTTCCACGTGAAACCCAGCGGCATCCAGCCTCACCAGAACCTCGAAGGGATAGGTCTTCCAGCCGCTGAGCGGACTGACCAGTGCCGGACGACTGAGCAGCAGATTGCCCCGCAGGCGCAGCTCCGCGCGCTGGGAAAGCCCTTCGTGACTTTGGAGGAAGCGTTCCAGCACGTGCCGCACGAGCGGAACCGTCAGCGGTTCGTGCTCCAGTTCGGCCAGCGCCAAGTACAGGCGCGACATATGAATGCCGCGGGCGCTGCCGTCGTCCAGGCTGACGCCGGCATCTGCATGGGCCTGGATGCGGTGGCCATTGAGCAGCAGAGGCAGGGCGATGCCGCACATGCCGACCCAGTCGAGGGGCTGCTGCTGTTGGCTGGGCTGGATGGCGATATCCGGCAGGGTTATGGCGTTCATCGGGATTCGCTCGGCAGCAATGGTCGAACATAAATGTTATGTTATAACAATAACGGAAGCCAACCGGATTCAGCCATGACCGAAGAAGAACTGCTCCAACAGCCCCCCGAGGCCTACATGAACGAGGCCCAGCAAGCCTTTTTCAAGGAACTGCTGCTGCGCCAGCGCGAATCGCTGCGCAGCCGCATAGACGGCGAGTTCGACGAACTGCGCGAGCAGGATCGCCCGGCGGACGATGCCGACCTGGCCACCCGCGAGGAGCAGCGCCAGTGGCAACTGCGCCTGCTGGAACGGGAAAAGAAGCTGCTCGACAAGATCGACGAAGCCCTGGAGCGCCTGGCCCGGGGCGAATACGGCTGGTGCGCCGAAACCGGCGAGCCGATTGGCCTGCAACGGTTGCTCCTGCGCCCCACCGCGACGCTCTGCATCGAGGCCAAGGAGCGCCAGGAGCAACTGGAAAAACACCTGCGTAACGTCTGATGAGGAATGCCATGAACCCACGCCTGCCTGTCACCGTGCTGTCCGGTTTTCTCGGCGCCGGCAAGAGCACGCTGCTCAACCACGTGCTGAAGAATCGCGAGGGCCGCAAGGTCGCGGTGATCGTCAATGACATGAGCGAAATCAACATCGACGGCAGCGAGGTCCAGCGCGACGTCAGTCTCAATCGCGCCGAGGAAAAGCTCGTCGAGATGAGCAACGGCTGCATCTGCTGCACCCTGCGTGAAGACCTGTTGGAAGAAGTCAGCCGGCTCGCCCGGGAAGGTCGCTTCGATTACCTATTGATCGAGTCCACGGGTATCTCCGAGCCTTTGCCGGTGGCCGAGACCTTCACCTTCCGCGACGAACAGGGTCGCAGCCTGTCCGACCTGGCGCGGCTGGATACCATGGTCACGGTGGTCGACGGGCTGAATTTCCTGCGCGACTACCAGGCGGCGGACAGCCTGGCCAGCCGGGGCGAGACCCTGGGTGAGGAAGATGAGCGCTCGATCACCGACCTGCTGATCGAGCAGGTGGAATTCGCCGATGTCATCCTGATCAGCAAGATCGACCTGATCGGCCAGGCCGAGCGCGACGAACTGCTGGCCATCCTCGGGCGCCTGAACGCCACGGCGGAGATCATCCCGATGGTCATGGGTCAGGTGCCGCTGGAGAAGATCCTCGATACCGGCCGCTTCGATTTCGAGCGTGCCGCCCAGGCACCCGGCTGGCTGAAGGAGATGCGCGGCGAACACGTGCCGGAAAGCGAGGAATACGGAATTGCCTCCACGGCGTACCGGGCGCGTCGGCCCTTCCATCCGCAGCGCTTCTTCGATTTCCTCGACCGCGAATGGACCAATGGCCGCCTGCTCCGCTCCAAAGGCTATTTCTGGCTGGCCAGCCGGCCCCAGGACGCTGGTAGCTGGTCCCAGGCCGGCGGTCTGATGCGGCATGGCTTCGCCGGACGCTGGTGGCGCTTCGTGCCGCGCGAACACTGGCCGCAGGATGAGGAAAGTCTGGCGGCGATCATGCGCCACTGGACCGCCGAGGTGGGCGACTGCCGTCAGGAGCTGGTGTTCATCGGGCAGAACATCGACTTCGCCCGGCTGAGCGCCGAACTCGATGATTGCCTGTTGACCGATTCCGAATGGAACGAAGGCGTGGACGCCTGGCGGCGCCTGCCGGACCCCTTCAGCCGCTGGACCGAGG
Source organism: Pseudomonas sp. PIC25 (assembly GCF_002286785.1). Taxonomy (GTDB): domain Bacteria; phylum Pseudomonadota; class Gammaproteobacteria; order Pseudomonadales; family Pseudomonadaceae; genus Pseudomonas_M. Next base: position 55,385 of record NZ_MUJY01000185.1, read on the forward strand.
AGGCCGCCTGATGCTGGCGCGGCGATGGGCTCCAACGGTGCGGCAGCGGCTGGGCGCGCAGCCGGACGTGCTCGCCGATGTGCTGCTCGACGGGGTCAATCTGGCGGTGTGGCAGCGCGGTTTGCCCGAGGCCGTGGCAGCGTTCGCCGCCCGGCTGCTGGCCAGCGGCGAACCGCTGGCGCAGTCCGTCACCCTGGAGATCGAGGGCGAAGCCGAGCCCTCCTTGCCGTCGCTGGCCGGAGACTTCTCCGCGCTGCCCGGCCACGCTGACTTCGTCGCCGACGTGGCCTGGCTGGTGCGGGCCTACGCATGCCTGCTGGAGGCCCGGCGCATCGGTTTGCGTCTGCGGGTATTGGACAAGGCCATGTGCCCGCGCTTTCACGTCGACCACGTGCCGCTGCGGCTGGTGACCACCTATGCCGGGGTCGGCAGCCAATGGCTGGAAGAGGGGACGATGGATCGCCGCCGCCTGGGCGATCCGGCCGCCGAACCGTCGGAGGGTATCCGGCAGATCGAGACTGGCCATGTGGCGCTGCTCAAGGGCGAGAAGTGGATCGGCAACGAAGGCGCCGGCCTCATCCACCGCTCGCCGCAACCGGCGCCGGGCGAACGCCGGTTGTTGCTGACGCTGGATTGGCTTGGCTGAGTCGCTCAGGGCTTCAGCCAATTCCCCTTGCTCTGCTGCTCACAATAGGGCTTGAGGAAGGCGGCATCGCTGGCCACGCCGTAGTAATGGATATCCTGCCGGTACGGCATGTTGCTCGCCTGGGCGTCGCTGCAAATACCGAAGGCGCCCTGCGGGCACTGCTCGACGAATTCCACCTCGACTTCCTGCCCCTGCAATTTCGGCTGGCAGAAGCCGCTGCGGAACAGCGCTTCGGGGATGCTGCGGTTCTGCTGGCAGACTTTCACGTCCAGCCGTTCGGCACGGCTGTGCACGATGCAGGCCTCGGCCTGGGCGAACAGGGGCAGGGCGGCCAGTAAGGAAAGGAACCAACGGCGCATGAACGATCTCCCGATGACGGACGCGCACTTTAACAGAGTGGATTTGTCTGCGGCCCGGACAGGCCTCACCATAAGCCCATGCTCGAACACATTCCCACCCACCTGATCGCCGGCCCCCTGGGTGCGGGCAAGACCAGCCTGATCCGCCACCTGCTGGCACAGAAGCCGGCCGGCGAGCGCTGGGCGATCCTGATCAACGAGTTCGGCCAGATCGGCCTGGACGCGGCGTTGCTGACCACCGATCAAGACGGCATCGCCCTGGGCGAAGTGGCGGGCGGCTGCCTGTGCTGCGTCAACGGCGCGCCGTTCCAGGTCGGACTGGGCCGGCTGCTGCGTAAGGCGAAGCCCGACCGCCTGTTCATCGAACCCTCCGGCCTCGGCCACCCGGGCGAACTGCTGCGGCAACTGCGCGAGCCGCCTTGGGAAGGCGTACTGGCCGTGCAACCGTGCGTCATGGTGCTGGATGCCCAGGCCATGGTGGCCGGCCAGCCCCTGCCGGGCAGCCAGCACGACGCCCTGCCGGAAGCGGCGCTGCTGGTCTTGAACAAGGCGGAACATCTCGACGAGGCGACCCGTGCCCGGCTGGCCGAGGCGTTGCCACCCATCACACTGCATTGGACGTCCCAAGGGGCGCTGCCGCTGGGGCGGTTGCCCGGCATCGACCGGCGCCCGGGGGCGGGCGCCGCGTCCTTGCCTCAGCCCGAGGGATCGGCGGCGCTGCCGGCGCTCTGGCGCGATCCGGCGCAGCCCATCTGCCAGACCCATGCCCAGGCCGAAGGCTGGAGTATCGGCTGGCGCTGGCACCCGAGCCAGCGCTTCGAACTGATGCGTGTCCAGCTCTGGCTGGCCAGTCTGCCCTGGCGACGGGCCAAGCTGGTGTTGCAGACCAACGCCGGCTGGCTGTCCGGCAATGCCCTGGACGGCCAGCCGATCCACTGGCAGGCCAGCGAATGGCGCAAGGATTCGCGCCTGGAACTGATCTTCACGGGTCCGCAGGACGAAGCGACGTTGAAGGCCGGGCTGGAGGCATGCCGCCTCTGACCCGGCCGCGGATCAATCCCGATCCATCCGCGAGTGGTGGCGGGTGTCCTTCATGAACACATACACCAGCAGCGAGCAGGCGATGCAGCCGGTGACGTACCAGTAGAAGCCGCTCTCCATGCCGATGCTCTTGAACCATAGGGCGAGGTACTCGGCGGTGCCGCCGAAGATCGACACGGTCAGCGCATAGGGCAGGCCGACGCCGAGGGCGCGAATCTCGGTGGGGAAGAGTTCGGCCTTCACCACGGCGTTGATCGAGGTGTAGCCACTGACGATGATCAGCGCCAGCATGATCAGCAGGAAGGCGTCCCACCAGTTCTGCACACCTTGCAGGGCGCTGAGGATCGGGTAGGTGAAGAGGGTTCCGAGCACGCCGAAGGCGATGAGGATCGGACGCCGGCCGATCTTGTCGGACAGCGCGCCGATGATGGGTTGCAGCAGCATGAACAGGAACAAGGTGGCGGCCGAGATCATGGTCGAGTCGTTCTTGCTCATCCCGACGCTGTTCACCAGGTACTTCTGCATGTAGGTGGTGTAGGTGTAGAAGGCCAGGGTGCCGCCCATGGTCAGGCCGACCACGGTGAGTACTTCCTTGGGATAGCGCAGCAGGGTACGCAGCAGGCTTTCCTTCGGCTTGTCCTTCTTCTGGGTGAAGGACTCGGTTTCTTCCATGCCGCGGCGCAGGTACAGCGCGGCGACCGCACAGAACGCGCCGATGAAGAAGGGCACGCGCCAGCCCCAGCTTTCCAGTTGCTCGGTGCTGAGTGTCTGCTGCAATGCGATCAGAACGCCGAGGGCAATGAGCTGGCCGGAGATCAGCGTGACGTACTGGAAGCTGGAGTAGAAGCCACGCTGCTCCTTGGTCGCCATCTCGCTGAGGTAGGTGGCCGAGGTGCCGTATTCGCCGCCCACCGACAGGCCCTGGAGCAGGCGCGCCAGCACCAGCAGGATCGGTGCGGCGACGCCAATGGTCTCGTAGCCAGGCGTCAGGGCGATGATCAGCGAGCCGCCGCACATCATCAGGACCGACAGCAGCAGCGCCGCCTTGCGTCCCTTACGGTCGGCGTAGATGCCCATCAGCCAGCCGCCGATCGGGCGCATCAGGAAGCCCACGGCGAAGATCGCGGCGGTGTTGAGCAGTTGGGCGGTCATGTCGCCCTGGGGGAAGAAGGCTTTGGCGAAGTACAGGGAGAAGGCGGCGTACACGTACCAGTCGTACCACTCGACCAGGTTACCCACGGAGCCGCTGAAGATGGACTTCAGGCGCTGCGAGGTGGTTCGGGGCACGGCAGGGGCAATCAGGGTGCTGGAATTGTCCATCACTTTTCCTCTCTTGTCGTTATGGCGCCGGTCGGGCCGGCGTTGGGTGAGGAAGGCGATAGCAGGCGTCGTGCCAAGGCTGGAGGCCGCGTAGGCCGCGGCTTTTCGGGCGGGTGGCGTCATTCCGGTAAGCAAGATCGTGCCGAAGCGGACGGAACGGAAGCGGAAATCCGCTCACGTTCCGGCGCTTGGAAAACCCGGATCGAGGACACCTCGTCAGGGATGGGCGTTGAACCAGGCGAGGATGTGCCGGGGCGAGGCGGAGAACCACTCATGGCCGCCCAGGGGTTCGGTGTAGCGGGTGGTTTCGATGCCCTGGTAGAGCAGCCGGTCGTAGTACAGATCCATGCTCCACCAGGGCACTACGGCATCGACGAAACCGTGCAGGAAGGTGGTCGGCGGATGATTCGCCGGCAGCTCCGGCACCACGCACACCGGGCCGCTGCAGGTGGCATAGGATGCCGACTGGATGGCCAGCGCCTTGAACTGGCCGGGGAAGGACACCGCCATCCGGCTGGTGTTGTAGCCGCCGCTGGAGATGCCGGTGGCGTACTGGCGGCTGGGGTCGAGCCGGCCGAAATGCCCCTGGCGGATCGCCTGCAGCACGTTGCCGATGAACCGGTAATCGGTGCTCAGCTCGTAGGTTTGCGCGAGGCCGGGAATGTTGGTCTGCCAGAACAGATCGGCCGGGGCGCTGGGGGCGATCACCGCGTAGCCGTTATCCAGCAGCTTCTGGATCAGTTTTCCCTCGTAGAAACCGCCGAAGGGCATGTTGCTGTAGTAGGTGAAGTCGTCCAGCGGGAAGAACGAGCCTTGGTAGATCAGTACCACCGGCCAGCCCTTGGCCGGCGGCGTGCCCAGGGGCGTCTGGTAGATCACCTGGCGGATGCTCAGCGGCCCGGACGAAATCCAGGTGGTCTGGTAGCTGCAACTGACCTTGGCGGGTAGGAGCAGCGTCGCGCTTCGTTCGCTGCAACGGGAGTCGGCCCAGGCGATGCCGGTGCCGAGCAGGGCGAGAAGCGCACAGAGGAGCGAACGGCAGGTAGTACTAGTAAAAGAGCGCAGCATGACGAGTACCTTCTTGTAATTGTCTGACTCGAATGGCTGAACGGCTCGCCCTGAACCACTCAGGCGGTGGGTGCATGACACTCCGGCTCCCTGGCAGCCTGCGTCCTGCGCTGCGGGAATGACGATCCCTGCATTCTTGTCATCAAATCGAAACAGAAATTCCGATTCCGTCAAGGCGCCGATTCGCTGGGCTACGCTTGCAGGCAGCCGGCGGGCTCTCTGCGTCCTATCTTCGTGAAGGGAGAAATTTTTTCGCGCCACGGCTTGTCAGTTTTCCGGACTGGGCTACATTATTCGGAACCGATGTTCCGATTCCGAATAATAAGAACCCAACAGGAGGTCATCGTGACCAAGCAAGGACGAGGTCTGGGCGTTGCGACGCTGGCCATCTGCGGATTGCTGCCATCGACGCAGGCGACGGCATTCCAGGTACGTTCGGGCGACTGGACGACATCCCTCGACACGACACTGTCCTACGGCCTCAGCTACCGCATGGAGGATCAGGACCAGAAGCTGATCGCCCGCGCCAACGGCGGCCGGGGCGACAACTCGGCGCTGATCAACAGCGACGACGGCAACCTCAACTTCAAGCAGGGCGAGCTGTTTTCCGAGGTGGTGAAGGTCGTCTCGGAGATGGACCTGCGCTACCGCGACACCTACGGTCTGTTCCTGCGCGGCCGGGCGTTCTATGACTTCGAACTGGAAGACGACGAGCGCCGGCACCGGCAGATCAGCTCGGACGGCCTCGACGAAGCCGGCTCGGACGCGGAAATTCTCGACGCCTTCGTCTACGGCAGTTGGACTCTCGACGACCACGCGCTGAATGCGCGCCTGGGGCGGCAGGTAATCAACTGGGGCGAAGGGCTGTTCTACCAGAACGGCATCGGCGTCACCAATCCGGTGGACATCAACGCGCTGCGGGCGCCGGGCTCGGAAGTGAAGGAGGCCTACATGCCCACCTTCATGGCCTACGCCTCCTTCGAACTGCGCGAGAACCTGACCCTGGAAGGCTACTGGCAGCCGGGCTGGGCCTGGGAATCGTCGAAGATCGACCCCTGCGGGACCTACTACTCGACCCTCGACGTGATCGGCGAGGGCTGCAATTACCTGTCCGTCCCGCCGTTGCAGGAGCCCCTGCCCGGCGGACTGGCCTTCGACAACCCGGACCAACTGCAGGACTACCTCGACACCCTGCCGCCGGGATTCGTCAACGACCTGCTCCGTGGCTACCTGCCCACCACCTTCATCCCGCGCAGCCGCGACCTGGAAGCCGACGGCGCCGCCCAGTACGGCCTGGCCCTGCGCTGGTATGTGCCGGAGCTGAACGACACCGAGCTGGGCTTCTACTACCTGCGCTACAACATGAACGTGCCCATGCTCGGCCTGACCGTCGGCCAGCCCACCGTCCTGCCGGTGGTCGGCATGCTGCCGGTGGCGAGCAGTTCGAATTACTACGCCGAATACCTGGAAGACCGCGACCTGTTCGGCATCAGCTTCAACACCACCATCGGCGGCGACAGCTTCCTCAACGGCCTGTCGCTGGCGGGCGAGCTGAGCTATCGCCCGGACGCGCCCATTGCCCTGGGCCTCGGCGAATACCTGCCGACCGCACTGCTCGGCAACCTCGCCGGGCTGCCAGTGGGTACGCGGCTGGATGGCTACCGCGAGAAGAAGATGTACCAGGCGTCCCTGGTGGCCATCTACAACTTCAACGGCCTGCTGGACTCGGACTCCGCGACACTGCTGTCGGAGCTGGTGGCCAGCCGGGTCGAGGACCTGGAAGACGACGTCGATTACTACGACGCCACCACCCACGCCGTTGGCGCCCAGGCCAGCCTGTCGCTGACCTATACCAACGTGTTCAACCTGGTGAACCTGGTCCCCAACGTCAGCTACCAGTACGGGATCAACGGCATCGCGCCGCAACTCACCAACGGCATCGTCGAGAATGCCCGCAGCTACTCGCTGGGACTGGACGCCATCTACCAGGAGTCGTTGACCTTCGGCGTCAAGTACGTCGGCTACGCCGGCGGCGGGCTGGCCAACAAGCGCAGCGACCGCGACTACCTCAGCTTCAACGTCAAATACAGTTTCTGACAGGGACGGACACGCCATGACCACTCGACTGATGAGCGCAACCCTGGCCGCCGTGCTGCTCGGCGCCTCCCATGCCCTGGCCAAGGTTCCGGCGGACCAGGCCGCCCGCCTGGACGCCGACCTCACCCCGCTGGGTGCGGAGCGCGCCGGCAACGCGGCGGGGAGCATCCCCGCCTGGGACGGCGGCTTGGCGCGTTCGGCGAACGCCTACGATCCGACCCAGGGCTACAAGGACCCCTTCGCCGCCGACCAGCCGTTGTTCACCATCACCGCGGCCAACGCCGACCAGTACAAGGCGCAACTGAGTCCCGGCCAACTGGCGATGCTCAAGCGGTTCGCTTCCTGGAAACTGCCGGTCTATCCGAGCCGCCGCTCGGCGTCCTACCCGGCCAAGGTCTACGAGGCGGCCAAGGCCAACGCGCTCACCGCCAGCCTGATCGAGAACGGCAACGGCATCGCCGATTTCCAGGTCGCCACGCCATTTCCTATCCCGCAGTCGGCGCTGGAGGTGCTGTGGAACCACCTGACCCGCTACCGCGGCGACAGCGTCAAGCGCTACTACGCCCAGGCGGTGCCGCAGGCCAACGGCGACTACTTCATGACCAGCATCGAGGACCTGTTCCTGTTCAACGCCGATGCGGGCGACTACAGCAAGGGGAACGGCAACGTGCTGTTCTACTTCCGCCAGTCGGTGCTGGCGCCGGCACGCCTGGCCGGCACCGAACTGCTGGTGCACGAGACCGTCAACCAGGTGAAGGAGCCGCGTCTGGCCTGGCTCTACGCCGCCGGCCAGCGCCGCGTCCGGCGTACGCCCAACGTCGCCTACGACTCGCCCGGCACCGCTTCCGACGGCATGCGTACCACCGATAACTTCGACATGTTCTCCGGCGCGCCGGACAAGTACGACTGGCAACTGATGGGCAAGCAGGAAATGTATGTGCCCTACAACAACTACAAATTCGCGACCAAGACCAATACCTATGCGGACATCGTCAAGCCTGGCCATGTGAACCCGGACCTGCTGCGTTATGAGCTGCACCGGGTCTGGCATGTGCGCGCCACCTTGAAGAAAGGCATGCGGCATATTTATAAACAACGCGATCTGTATTTCGACGAAGACAGTTATCAGATCGTCGTGGTCGATCATTACGATAATCGGGATAACTTATGGCGTGTCGGCGAGTCCTATACGATCAATTATTACGACCAGCCGTTGTTATGGACGAAAGGCGATGCCGTATACGACTTGATCAGCGGCCGTTATGTCATCGGTATTCTTTCCAATCAGGAACCGGCCGATGAATTTTCCATCGCCCTGAAACCCAGCGATTTCACGCCGGCACAATTAAGACGGGACAGCCGGCGTTAAACGTCGGACACTTCGAGGTAATTAAGGACGAGACGGGAAAGTTCCTGCGGAATGGATTCCGCAGGCGTCATGCCGAGACTTCCGGTGAGGGTGTAGTAATTCATGCTGGCCAGCATCATATGCGCGGCGAGATCGGCCGCCTGGTCGGGATGCGGGTGGCGGATCGCCTGGGGCTGGGCCAGCACGATACGGCAGAACGCCTGGCCGATGGCAGCGTTGAGCTGGTGGAAACGCTGGCGGAACTGCAGGTCGCTGGAGCTGCGGCGGATCAAGGCGCGGAGCAGGCCTTCGCGCTGGGCGAACAGGGTAATGAGGGTACGGATGAAACGGTCGATGCGTTCGGAAGCGCTCAAGTCATCCCGCAGTAACGCTTCGATACTTTCATCGATGGCACTCTGGCTTTCTTTGACGAAACGTTCGTGCACGGCATAAAGAAGGATGTCCTTGTCACCGAGCAAACGATAGAAAGTTCCCACCGATGATTCGGCAAGTTGGGCGATCTGGGATATTCCGGTTTCTTCGAACGTATTATTGGCGAGCAGTTCGGCGGCCACATTGAGGAAGCGCTCGAGGGCTTTCTTACTGCGGGCCTGAGTGGGGCTGGCAAGACTGTACATGGCGAATTCCCGAACCGTAGCGATCGGATTCTAGTCGCATTCCTCGACGCAAGGCAAACAAGCGATTAGCGGGTAATAGACGAATAAAAAATTAATTGCCGACAGGAGAAAACCGGCATGGACTTTATCGAACTGAGCGGTGGCCGCTTCGGTTACATCTGCACAGGGCAGGGCACTCCCGTATTGCTGCTGCATGGCCTGGGCTCGTCGCTGCTGGACTGGCAGCCACAGATCGACCACCTGTCCCGGTCCTTTCGCGTCTACGCGCTGGACCTGCGCGGCCACGGTCGCAGCGAACCGCTGCGTGCCCGGCTGCGTCTGGCCGATCTCGCCGATGACGTGGCCGAGTTCATCCGCGCGAAAGAAATCGAGCCCTGCTTCGTCGTCGGTATTTCCATGGGCGGCATGATCGGCTTCCAACTGCTGGCATCGCACCCGGATATCGCCCGCGGCTTCGTCGCCATCAACAGCACGCCGAGTTTTCCGCTGGATTCCTTCGCCCTGCGCTGCCGGCTGGCGCTGCGCCTGCTGCTGATCCGCCTGCTCGGCCTGCGAACGCTCGGCTGGCTGCTGGCGCGCAAGCTGTTTCCCCATGCCGACCAAGCCGCGCTGCGGGCCCAGACCGCGGCACGCATCGCCGGCAACGACCGCACCTCCTACCTGCATGCGCTGCGGGCGATTCCCGGTTGGTCGGCGTGGCCGGCGCTGGAGAACGTCGCCACGCCGATGCTGATCGTCTCCGGCGACCGCGACTACACCCCGCTGGCCTACAAGCGCGACTATGTCCGCAAGTTGCGCAATGCCCGGCTGGTAGTCATAGAGGACTCCGGGCATGCCACCCCGCTGGACCAGCCGACCCGGCTCAATGCCGTGCTCGAGCGCTTTCTGGCCGACCCGGACGCTGCCCTGGCCGGCTGAGCCGATTACACTAGCGCGCTGTCATGTCATCGGCGCTTCGTCATGCAACTCTATCCCTGGGCACAGCCCACCTCGGCGGGCTTCACGCTGCGCGGCTGGCGCAGCGTGCCGTCTGGCAAACCCCTGCTGCATTTCCTCCACGGCAATGGCTTCTGCGGGCGCACCTACGAACCCATGCTCCAGCGCCTGGCGGAGTCCTTCGATCTCTGGCTGTGCGATGTCCAGGGCCATGGCGACAGCGACCACGGCGGGCGCTTCCATGGCTGGAACCGTAGCGCCGAGCTGGCAGTGGAAGCGTTCCAGGCCAACCGCGAAATGTTCGGCGGGGTGCCCTGTTTCGCCGCCGGGCACAGCTTCGGCGGGGTACTGACCAGCCTGATCCTGGCTCGCGAGCCGGCGCTTTTCCAACGTGCCGTGCTGCTCGACCCAGTGCTCTTCACGCCCACCCTGATCGGCGTGATGGCGCTCTCCGACGTGGTCGGCCTGTACCGGCGCAACACCCTGGCGCGCAAGGCCCGCGCCCGCCGCCGCCAGTGGCCCGACCGCACCACCGCCTTCGCTGCGCTGCAGGGGCGCGGGATGTTCAAGGGTTGGAGCGACGAATCGCTGTGGGCCTATGTGAACCACGCGCTGAAAGACGTGGAGGGTGGCGTCGAGCTGAAATGCCGGCCCAGTCGCGAGGCGGAAATCTTCAGTTCCTTTCCCCGTCGGCTGTGGCCGTCGCTGGCCAAGGTCCGCACCCAGACCCAGGTGATCTACGGGCAGACGAGCTACCCCTTCGTCGCCAAGTCGGTGGCGCGTTGGTGTGCGCTGAATCCGGTGGTGAGCGGGCAGGTCGTGCCCGGTGGGCATTGCTTCATGCAGGAAGACCCGCGCGCGGCGGCGGAGCGGGTGGCGGATTTCCTGTTGCAGCGCGGCTGATCGCTACTCGCCGCTCTTGCGCTCATGCTCGCGGCGCCAGGTGTCCATCTGGATCACCTTGGCCGACTCGCTGGCCCTGGCGACGAACGGATGCGGTGCCATCTCGATGGGGCCGGGATGGACGCCGAACATGACGATGCTGCCCGCGTGGCGCTGCTCGCCGGTGACGGTGAATTCGAAGCCGTACACCCGCGCCAGGCGCAGCCGGTTGCGGGCGTCGCGCAGCAGGGTGAAGCGGCGCAGGGCGACATTGCCGTCGAGCAGCTCCACATCCAGCTTGTCGCAATGCTGCTTGACCCTCGCCAGGGCGCGTTCGCGCACGCCGTGGCCATGCCATAGCCAGGCGCCGACGGTAGCCAGCAGCATGAAAATGAACAGATTACCGAGGGTCAGCATGATTGCACCGTCCACGGGGGGAGAGAGCAGCTTAACCGATCCGTGACGGCCGCTCAGCTTCTGCGGTGAATGGACGCACGCCGACGTCGTAATTGCGCCAGCTGCCTGTCCCAGCGACGCCGGGCCAAGGCATTCGAACAGCCTGTGGGAGCGAATTCATTCGCGATGGTGCGCAAGTTCTCTTCGCGGATAAATCCGCTCCCACAGATTACGTGCCACATCGGACCGCTCCTGGTAGGAGCCAGCTCTGCTGGCAAAGCTTCTGCGGTCGAAAGAGATACGACGGAGGCTCCGTTCACCCGCACTTTCCGCATCTCTCTGATGGCCTGCGGCTATCTGTCCCAGGGGCGGGAACTTCTGCTCCGGTAGGATAGCCTCTACTTGCAGTTCTATCCCTAAGGACTCCCGTGACCGCCCGCAGACGAAACCGACCTGCCGCATGGCTTGGCCTCTTCGCCATGCTCATGCTGTTCGTCGGTCCGTTGCTGTCCCAGGGGCTGGTCGAAACGCCGGTGCCTTCCGCGCACATGGCTCATGCCGGCCACGGCGATCACGCGGCCCATGACCCGCATGCCGGCCATGGCGTCGGCGCCATGCACGAACCCCACGATGCGCTCTGGGCCAAGTGCGGTTATTGCACGCTGCTGTTCAGTTGTCCGACGCTGAGCCAGGCGCCGGTCGATCCTGCTCCACCGTCCTACGGTCTCGCCACACCCTGTCCGCCGAGCCCGGCCAGCCAGGGTCATCCCAGCGCCGCCTTCTTCCCCGGTGCCCGTAGCCGCGCGCCTCCGCTGTCCGCCTGATCGCTTTTCCAACGCCGTTTCCGTTGCCGTTTCCGGCGCGTGCCTGCCTGCGCGCGCCGGACGCCCGGCATGACGGCCTTTGCCTTTGATCAGGAACACGATATGCCATTGGAAAACGCTTCCGCCCGGCCGGCGCATGGCGCCTGCCCGTTCGTCCAGAAACCCTCCCGGCTGCACTGGCAGCGGGCTTTCGCCGTCTTCGGCGGTCTGTTGCTGGCGCCATTCGCCAGCGCAGAGGAACATCAGCACGGCCAGGTGATCATCCTGGCGCCCAAGGTGGTCACCGCCGTAGCGCAAAGCTCGCCGCTGACCATCGTCGCGGACCCCAAGGATGCCCGCCAGCCGGTCCCGGCCAGCGATGGCGCCGACTACCTCAAGACCATCCCCGGCTTCGCCGCGATACGCAGCGGCGGGAGCAATGGCGACCCGGTACTGCGCGGCATGTTCGGCTCGCGCATCAACCTGCTGGCCAACGGCGGCCAGATGCTCGGCGCCTGTCCGGGGCGGATGGACGCGCCGACCTCCTACATCGCCCCGGAAACCTATGACCGCCTGACCGTGATCAAGGGCCCGCAGACCGTGCTCTGGGGCCCCGGCGCATCTGCCGGCACGGTGCTCTTCGAACGCGAGCCGGAGCGCTTCGGCGAACTCGGCAGCCGCATCGACGCCAGCCTGCTGGCCGGCTCCAACGGCCGCTTCGACCGCCTGCTGGACGCCGCCGCGGGCGGCGAACAGGGCTACCTGCGGCTGGTCGGCAACCGCGCCCAGGCCGACGACTACCGCGATGGCGACGGCGACACCGTGCCCTCGCGCTGGAACAAGTGGAACGCCGACGCCGCCCTCGGCTGGACGCCGGACGATGACACCCTGGTCGAGTTGACGGCCGGCAGCGGCGACGGCGAAGCCCGCTACGCCGGGCGCGGCATGGACGGCGTGCAGTTCAAGCGCGAAAGCCTCGGCCTGCGCCTGGAGAAGAGCAACCTCGGCGAGCATCTGGAAAAGGTCGAGGCCCGGCTCTACTACAACTACGCCGACCATTTGATGGACAACTACAGCCTGCGCAACGCGCCGGCCAGCGGGGCGATGGCCTCCAACGTCGACCGCCGCACGGTCGGCGGGCGATTGGCCGGCACCTGGCGCTGGGACGACCTGCAACTGATCGCCGGGGTCGACGGCCAGACCAACACCCACCGCAAGCGCAGTGGCATGGGCATCGACACCTACGACGACAAACCTTGGACCAAGGACGCCGCCTTCCACGGCTACGGCGCGTTCGGCGAGCTGACTTGGTTCGCCGGCGACCGCGACCGTCTGATCGGCGGCGCCCGGCTCGACCGCGCCACGGTGAAGGACTACCGCGACACCCTCGGCAGCGGCATGGCCACCATGCCCAACCCCACCGCCGACGAGCGCCGCGAAGACACCCTGCCCAGCGGCTTCCTGCGCTACGAGCACGACCAGGGCGGCGCCACCTGGTACGCGGGCCTCGGCCACGTCGAGCGCTTCCCGGACTACTGGGAACTGTTCTCCCCGCGCCAAGCGCCCACCGGCGAGGTGAACGCCTTCGACGGCATCGAGCCGGAGAAGACCACCCAACTGGACGTCGGCGTGCAGTACCGCGACAAGCGTCTGGACGCCTGGGTTTCCGCCTACGCCGGGGTGGTCCGCGACTTCATCCTGTTCGACTACCGCAGCGGCAGCTCGCGGGCGGAGAACATCGACGCCCGCATCATGGGCGGCGAAATGGGTGCGGCCTACCACCTGACCGAGCGCTGGACCACCGACGCCACCCTGGCCTACGCCTGGGGCGAGAACCGCAGCGACGACGAAGCTTTGCCGCAGATGCCGCCGCTGGAGGCGCGCTTCGGCCTGACCTACGCCACCGACGACTGGAGCGCCGGCACGCTCTGGCGGGTGGTGCGGGGGCAGAACCGGGTCGCCGTGGGCAAGGGCAACGTGGTCGGCAAGGATCTGGAGTCCAGCCCCGGTTTCGGCGTGCTGTCGCTCAACGGTGCCTATCGGGTGAGCGAACACCTGCGCCTCAGTGCCGGTGTCGACAACCTGCTCGGCAAGGATTACGCCGAACACCTCAACCTGGCGGGCAACGCCGGCTTCGGCTTCCCGGCGGACGATCCGCGCAGCATCCACGAACCCGGCCGGACCCTCTGGACCAAGGTCGATCTGTCCTTCTGACGACTGGAGGCGCCCTCTTACCGGGGGCGCTTTCCGTGGAGCCTTCCATGACAAGAAAAACCGTGCCTTCGTTCTACAACCTGGCCTGGCGCTGGCATTTCTACGCCGGGCTGTTCGTCGCGCCCTTCATGGTCCTGCTGGCGCTCACCGGGATCGTCTACCTGTACAAGCCGCAGCTCGATGCGTTGCTCTACGCCGACCTGCTGCAGGTCCCGGCGGGCGGGCAGCGGCTCGCCGCCGACGAACTGCTGGCGCGGGTTCGCGAGGCTTATCCACACGCGCAAGTCAGCCAGTACCTGCCGCCGCCCGACGCCGGGCGCAGCGCCCAGTTCGTCGCCACGCTGGACGGCCGCGAGCTGAACCTGTTCGTCGATCCCTACCGCGGCACTCTGCTCGGCAGCCAGGACGCGCAGAACAACCTGCAAGCCATCGCCCGCGCCCTGCACGGCGAACTGATGGTCGGCACCCTGGGCGACCGGTTGATCGAGCTGGCGGCGGGCTGGGGCATCGTCCTTGTGGTGTCCGGGCTCTACCTCTGGTGGCCGCGCGGGCAGGGTGGGGCGGGTGTGCTCTGGCCGCGCCTGGCGAGCCGGGGACGGCTGTTCTGGCGCGACCTGCATGCCGTGCTCGGCTTCTGGGGTGCGCTGCTCACGTTGTTCATGCTGCTCACCGGCATGACCTGGACCGGCTTCTGGGGCAAAACCTTCGCCGACGTTTGGAACCGCTTCCCGGTGGCGATGTGGAACGAGGTGCCGACCTCCGACCTGGAGGCGCGCAGCCTCAACAGCGCGGCCCGGCAGAACGTGCCTTGGGCGGTGGAGAATACCCCGCTGCCGATCTCCGGCGCCCATGCCGAACACCAGGGCCACGCCGGGCATGGCGTCGCCGCGCCGCAGATCGGCCTGCAACAGGTGGTGGATATCGCCGAGGCGCGTGGCGTGGTGCCCGGCTACGGCATCACCTGGCCCAAGGGCGAGAAGGGCGTGTTCACCATCGCAGTGTTCGCCGACGACCCGCGCAACGACGCCACGCTGCACATCGATCAGTACAGCGGCGCGGTGCTGGCCGACGTACGCTGGCGCGACTACGGCCCGGTGGCGCGCAGCGTCGAAACCGGCGTGATGCTGCACGAAGGTAAGATGTTCGGCTGGCCCAACCAGGTGCTGATGTTGGGCATTTGCCTGCTGATCCTGCTGAGTGCCGTCAGTGGCCTGGTGATGTGGTGGAAGCGCCGCCCCGCCGGGCGTTTCGGCGTTCCGCCGCTGCGCCACGACCTGCCGCTGTGGAAGGGCGGGGTGGCGATCATGCTGGTGCTCGGCGTCGTCTTCCCGCTGGTGGGGTTGTCGATGATCGCGGTCTGGCTGCTCGATCGGCTGTGGCTGGCGTGGCAGCCGGAGCGGGTTATCACATAGAACCTGGTTTCAACGCAGCAGGCCGGCGCGCGGAAGATCGTAGACCGGTTTACTCGTTCCAACTGCCCTTCAACTCCCGATAGCGCTGCTCCAGTTCTTCGCGGATCTGGCGGCGCTGCTGGGCCTGGGCGAAACGGCGCTTCTCGTCGGGCGTCACCGGTTCGCGCGGGGGGACCGGTGTCGGCTGGCGCTGGTCGTCCACCGCCACCATGGTGAAGAAACAACTGTTGGTGTGGCGGACCGAGCGCTCGCGGATGTTCTCGGTCACCACCTTGATGCCGATTTCCATGGACGTGCGCCCCGTGTAGTTCACCGAGGCGAGGAAGGTCACCAGTTCGCCCACATGGATCGGCTCGCGGAAGATCACCTGATCCACCGACAGGGTCACTACATAGCGCCCGGCGTAGCGGCTGGCGCAGGCATAGGCGACTTCGTCGAGGTATTTCAGCAGGGTGCCGCCATGGACATTGCCGGAAAAGTTGGCCATGTCCGGGGTCATCAGCACGGTCATCGACAGTTGGGCATTTCCGGGCTCCATGGCTCGCTCCTCGACTGCTGCGGCTATGTCCGGGCACCCTTGAAAACTACCTGCGTTGCCTCGCCTGCGTTTCCTGAAGTACCCGTTTCAGGTTTAGCAGGTAGATGAACGAATCTCCCGGCGAAGCACTTTTATGGCCGGCCAAACTTGTTTTTGTAGATATATCGACCAATAATGTTGATGAAGCAACTTGAGAGGTGATCCATGAGTTCTGCCGCGTTACGCCACGACATCCAGGATTTCGCGTCCGAAGACTCCCGCCGCGATCTCGCGCGGGTCATCGGCGCCCTGTTCGAACGCTGGGAACTGGATACCGACCTACAGATGCAACTGCTCGGCATGAGCCCGAAGAGCCGCAAGCAGTTGCCCCGCTACCGCGCCGGCGAAGCCGCGCTGCCCGCCAACCGCGACACCCTGGACCGCATCGGCTACCTGCTGGGCATCCACAAGGGGTTGCGCCTGTTGTTCCCCGAGGACGAAGAGTTGCGCTTCAGTTGGGTACGCCGGCGCAACCGTGCCCTGGAAGGCGAGACGCCGCTGGAAGTCATGGCGCGCGACGGCCTGATCGGCATCGCCCGGGTTGCCCGCCTGATCGACTTCCAGCGAGGACGCTGATGGCCCTGCTCGATACCACCTGCGATTTTTCCGGCACCGTCTACCGCAACATCGTCTCGTTGCGCGTCTCGGCCAACCTGTTCGACGACCTGGTCGCCGACAGCCGGGCCCAGGAGGCGGCCAACGACGCGGAGATGCGCGTGCGCAGCGTCGGCCCCGGCGTGATCGAACGGGGCCTGGCCTACAGCGAAGCCATCGGCTACCCGTTCGAGGCCGACACCAGCGTTGCCAGCCGCTACGGCGACGGCACCGTGCGCGTCTGGTACGGCGCCCTCGACGAAGACACCGCCCTGGCCGAGACC
The DNA here is from genome assembly GCF_002286785.1 of Pseudomonas sp. PIC25. Taxonomy (GTDB): domain Bacteria; phylum Pseudomonadota; class Gammaproteobacteria; order Pseudomonadales; family Pseudomonadaceae; genus Pseudomonas_M. Next base: position 72,000 of record NZ_MUJY01000185.1, read on the forward strand.
TGCTACCACCAGATCCAGATGCTCCGCGACATCGAAGGCGTCGACCGGGTGGTGACGCGCTACCGCAAGGTCTGGCAGGTCCAGGCGGCGGGCCTGTTCATCGACTTGCGCGGCAAGGAAACGGAATTCCCCGAACTGGTCGCCGACGACTACGCCTACACCCAGGCCATCGGAAAGCGCCTGTCCCACGAAGGCATCCCCGGCCTGCTCTACCCCTCGGCCCGCTGGCCCACCGGCGAATGCCTCGGCGCCTTCCGTGCCGACCCGCTGTCCCAGCCGATCCAGCTCTACGACCTTACCTACCGCATCGACCCCGTGGCCGGCGTGGTGGCGGTCGAACGCGAACCCGGTAAGCTGCTGTGCCGCCTGAGCCTGGAGCAGCTCCGACGGGCATAACCGTAGCCCGGATAAGCGCCAGCGCAATCCGGGAGCCAACCGGCAAGGAGGCCGGGCCATATGGTCAATTACCGACGCATCTATCTGAAAGGCGGCACTTACTTCATCACTCTGACTTTGCGTAATCGAAAGAGCGATCTGCTGGTTCGTCGTATCGATATTCTCCGTGATGCCGTGCGCGATGCCCGGCGTCGCCGGCCTTTCGACCTGCCGGCTGTGGTCGTCATGCCGGAACACATGCACCTGCTGATACGTCTGCCGATGGAGGACGATGATCACTCCGCACGTATCCGAGACATCAAATCCGGGTTCGTGAAAGGATTACGCGCGACCGGCGAAGCCATCCGACTCAACCGGCGCGGCGAGGCGGATGTCTGGCAGGCGCGGTATTGGGAACACTGCATACGGGATGAACCGGACTATGCCGCGCATGTGGATTACATCCACTACAACCCGGTGAAGCATGGGCTGGTGGCGCTGGCAAAGGACTGGCCGTGGTCCAGCTTCCGGCGATACGTAGAGCGCGGGGATCTGCCTCTGGATTGGGCGGGGGGTGTGGAAGCGCTTCGAGTGGGCGGGGACGATTGAGCCCGCTCCCGGATTGCGCCAAGGCTTATCCGGGCTACAGGTCCGAAGCCATACGCTGTAGTCCCGTAGCCCGAATAAGCGCCAGCGCAATCCGGGGGCCTCACTCCCGCTCCTCACGCCTGATTCAAATACCAACGCCAATCCTGCTCACCCACTTCACCCATGAATTCACGGTATTCGGCGTGCTTGATCGCCAGGTAGACCTTGAGGAAGTCGGCGCCGAGGGCGTCGCGGGCCCAGCTGGAGTCTTCCAGGGCGCGCAGGGCGGTGAGCCAGTCGGTGGGAAGGAACTCCCTGGCCTGGGCGTAGCCGTTGCCTTCGATGGGGGCGCCGGGGTCGAGCTGCTGGCGGATGCCGTGGTGGATGCCGGCGAGGATCGCCGCCGCCGCCAGATAGGGGTTGGCGTCCGCGCCGCAGATACGATGCTCGATGTGCCGGCTCTTCGCCGGGCCGCCCGGCACGCGCAGGCTCACGGTGCGGTTGTTGATTCCCCAGGTCGGCGCCAGCGGCGCGTAGCTGTTGGCCTGGAAGCGGCGGAACGAGTTGGCGTTGGGGCAGAACAGCGCCAGGCTGTCGAGCAGCGTGGCAAGCATGCCGCCTACCGAGTGCTTGAGCAGCGGCGTGCCTTCCGGCGCCTCGCTGGCATAGAGGTTGTTGCCGTCCGCGTCGGCCAGGCTCACGTGCATGTGCAGGCCGCTGCCGGAGAGGTCGCCGAACGGCTTGGCCATGAAGCAGGCCTGCAAGCCGTGGCGGTTGGCGACGCCCTTCACCAGGCGCTTGTAGCGCACCCCTTCGTCCATCGCCTGGAGGGCATCGAAACGGTGCTCCAGGGTGATTTCCACCTGCCCCGGCGCGTACTCGGAAATCGCCGTGCGCGCCGGCAGGCCCTGGGCCTCGCAGGCGGCGTAGAGATCGTCGAGGAACGGCTGTAGCTGTTCCAGTTCATAGATGCCATAGACCTGCGTGGCATGCGGCCGTGCGCCGTTCATCTGGCGCGCCGGCAGCGGTCGGCCGCCTTCGTCGCGCTCGCGGTCGATCAGGTAGAACTCCAGTTCGGCGGCCATCACCGGGTGGTAGCCGTCCGCCTTGAGCCCGTCGATCACCCGGGCGAGCACATGGCGCGGGTCGGCCACCGTCGCCGGCAGGCCCTGGGTCGGGTGCATGCTCACCTGCAACTGCGCGGTGGGCGCGCTGCGCCAGGGTTGCAGCACCAGGCTGCCGGGCAGCGGGTAGGCCCAGCAATCCGCGTCGCCGACCTCCCAGACCAGTCCGGAATCCTCCACGTCGTCGCCGTTGATGGTCAGGCCGAGGATGGTGCTCGGCAGCGGGCGGCCGCTTTCATAGATAGCCAATAGCTCTTCCCGGCGCAGCAACTTGCCGCGCGGTACGCCGTTGGGGTCGATGATGAACAGCTCGAAACTCTTCACCTCGGGATGGGCGGCGAGGAAGGTCTGGGCTTCGTTGAGATCGGCGAATCGCATGGGAATGTCCTTGTCGTGCGTCCGGGGGGCCTGGGTCAGGCGATGCGTGCGCCAGGGAGCGCGAGCAGTTCGCCGAGTGCCTGGTCGAGGGTGTCGATCAGCCGGTCGACGTCCTCGGCGCGGGTGTCCGGGCAGCACAGCGTCATGTTGTGGAACGGCGTGATCAGGATGCCGCGGTTGATCAGGTACAGGTGCAGGGTCTGCTGCAGGTGATCGTGGAACGCCGCCTCGGCCTCGGCGCCGGAGCGGGGCGGCTTGGCGCAGAACTGGAACTCGCAGCGTGCGCCCAGCTCGGTCACCGACCAGGCCAGCCCGTGCTTGTCGATCAGCCTGCGGAAGCCTTCGGCCAGGCGTGCCGCCAGCGGCAGCATGTGAGCGTAGGCCTGCTCGGTCATCACCTCTTCCAGGTTGGCGCGCATGCAGTGCATCGCCAGGGCGTTGGCCGATAGCGTGGTGCCCATGCCGCTGTGCCCGTGACCCTCGCCATGCTCGCTGGCGTGTTGGCGGACGATCTGCATGGCCTGCGCCATTTCCGCCGTGCAGCCGTACACGGAACAGGGCACGCCGCCGGCGATGGGCTTGCCGAGGGTGATGAAGTCCGGCTGCAGGTTCCAGGCGCGGGTGCAGCCGCCGGGGCCGGTGGAGATGGTGTGGGTTTCGTCGATGATCAGCAGGGTGCCGTACTGACGGGTGAGTTCGCGCAGCCGCTGGTGATAGCCCGGGTCGGGCAGGACCATGCCGATGTTGGTCATCGCCGGCTCGCACAGCACGGCGGCGACGTCGCCCTGGGCCAGCGCGGCTTCCAGGGCCTGGAGATCGTTGAAGGGAATCGCCCGGCTGTACTTGGCCAGGTTGCGCGCCTGGCCGAGCAGGCCGGGGCGGTGCACGGTGCGGCCTTCCTTGTGGCGCACCAGGGTGTCGTCGACGGTGCCGTGGTAGCAGCCGTCGAACACCAGCAGCGTGTTGCGCCCGGTGATCGCCCGCGCCCAGCGCAGTACGAAGCGGTTGGCGTCGGTGGCGGTGGTCGCCACCTGCCAGTAGGGCAGGCCGAAGCGGTCCGCCAGCCGCTCGCCGGCCACCACCGCGTCCTCGCCCGGCAGCATGGTGGTCAGGCCGTTGGCGCCCTGCTCGGCGATGGCGCGGGCGATGGGCGCTGGCGAATGGCCGAACATACTGCCGGTGTCGCCGAGGCAGAAATCCAGGTATTCATGGCCGTCCACGTCATAGAAGCGCGCACCCTGGGCGCGGCTGACGAACAGTGGGCAGGGCGTGGACCAGTCGCTCATCCAGTGCATGGGCACGCCGCCGAACAGCGAATGGCGGGCGCGCTCGGCGAGGGCGACGGACTTGGGATTCTGCTCGAGAAAACGGGCCCGTTCGCGGGCGGCCAGGATTTCCACGGCGCGATCGGCGATACCGCTGGCGGTCATGTTGAACACCTCGTTCGTTTTTTTGCACGCATCATTGTTTTGTGATCACAGGGCTGTCAATAGGACCGCGAAGAAAAGCTTTTTGAGGCCGTTGCCGACCGGTTCCGGTGTCTCCGCGACAATCGCTTCTCTTGCCGGTGCCTTGAACGAACGCCAGACTGTCTCACTCGCGTTACAGATTCAGCCAAACCGGCTCGGCCGGCGAAGACAGGGAACCTCCCGAGGATGGCCGAGAACCTTCAGGAACAGATGTACCAGCGCCTGCGCGAAGGCCTGCTGGCAGGGCGCTTCGAGCCCGGCGAAGCGCTGAAGCTCCGCGATCTGGCCGCGCGCTGGGGCACCAGCCCGATGCCGGTGCGCGCTGCCTTGCAACGGCTGGTCGCCGAAGGCGCGCTGGAGGGGGAGCCGCAGCGCTCGGTACGGGTGCCGGTCATGACGGCCGAGCGCCTGCTCCAGCTCTACCAAGTGCGGCTGAGCCTGGAAGGAATGGCGGCCGAGGAGGGCGCGCGGCGCCTGGACGCCGCCGGTCGCGCGCAACTGCACGCCTGCGCCGGGCGGATGGCTGCCGCCCTGGCGCGCCGCGATGCGCAGGGTTACCTGTACGACAACAGTCAGTTCCACCTGACGCTCTACCGCGCCAGCGGCAACCCGGTACTGCTCCGCCTGATCGAATCGCTCTGGCTACAGGCCGGCCCGCTGTTCAACCGGCTTTTCCGCGACACCGATCTGTCTCTGTTCAACGATTTCCACCAACACTGTCTCGATGCCCTGGACCGTGGCGACCCCTCGGCGGCGCGGCAGGCCATCGAACAGGACCTGCTGCACTTCCGGTCGATCCTGCTCGGCTTGTTCGAGGAGGCGGGGGTGGTTTGACGGCTCAGCTTTCCAGCCAGACATCCCTGGCCCAGTGCCAGACGGAATCCCAGCGCTCGTCGGTCAGCTCGGCTTCGTCGCCGGACCAGAGCACGACCTCGCCTTCCTGATCGACGCAGTAGTAATCGCCGCGGTCCTCGCAGATCGGCACCAGATCGCGCGGCACGCCCAGGTCCCAGGCGGTGGCGGCGACTTCCGGCAGGTAGGTATGGGACTGCGGGTCGGTCACGGTCACCGGCTCCAGGCGGCCGTAGACCACGTCGCTGACCTTGAGCAGGAACTCGCGCAGCTCGAAGGGCAGGTTAATCAGCAACTGCTCCTCGATTTCCACCAGAAGATCGTCGTCCGGCAGTTCCAGCGGTACCGGAACCGGTTCGTTCAATTCGCGCAGCTGTTCGATGACTTCTTCCACAGCAGTTCCCTCCCCAGAGAAAAGGCGCGTTTATACACCAGTGGCCGGGGCTCGGGGGCTCGACGTGCAGGGTGAAGCCTGTCGCGTCTCGCGGGCCACGCGGCCGGGTCGTTTCGTTGAGAGCCTAGTTGGTGGTCGCCGACTTGTGGCGAGCCAGCCGACGGTTAGCTTCCCGTGCGGACGATCAGCGATCAATGGCCATCAGGCGTTGTTGCAGACGGGTTAGAAAACCGACGTCGAAGGCGGTTTGCCGGTGGCCGCTGGGCTGCTCTTCGCGGCCCAGGATGAAGGCGGTCCACAGATAGCCGTTGCGCCGGTCGAGCCAGCACTCGGCACAGGCGATGCCCTGGTCGAGGGCTGGCTGGCAGTCTTCGAGCCAGACCAGTTCCAGGCCGGGATGGCCGTCGGCGGGTGGGATGGAGCAGAGATGGTCCTTGCGCATGGGGTTGTCCTTATCGTGGCTGATCGAGCATTCCGCTCGGCACGATTAGGCCGGATCGTTCCGGGGGAGGCCACGGACTTATCGTCACATTGAGTTCTTGGGCAGGGCCGCACCGTGCCGGTTTTGGGGACCGTTTGGCGGTATGTGGATAACTTGAAAACAGCGTTGGCCCTACCTTCGCCCCCTCTCCCCAGAGGGGCGAGGGCTGGGGAGAGGGGCGGAGGTGGGCCCTACGGCTTCACGCCGGTCACCGAGGTCTACCTGGAGGACGGCATTCCCCACATCGGCATGCGCCGGGTGTAGGAACCCGGGCTTTGCCCGGGCTCATCTTCAGGTCACGCGCCGCTCACGTCCGGCGCGGCCGCTCGCGCAGCGATGGCGAAGGTGGTGGTGACGGTGGGGTTGAACAGGCGTTGCAGGAGGGTCTTGACCGTGGTCAGGAGGATCAGCACGCCAACCGCCAGGATCAGGAAGTGATCGGAGAGGAAGTACAGGCCCGCCGCTACGATCAGACCGAAGATCAGCGCGGGACGGGCCGCTTGCAGGCGGGTCAGCCGGGTCGTGGACATGTCGAGTGTGCTCGGCAAGGCACGGGCGATTCGCTTCAGGGCGTGCTCCTTGACTGTCGGATTCAAGAATTCGAGGCTTTCCGATTGTTCCTTGCCGTCGGCCATGTAGCGCACATGAATGGTGTCGCGGAAGTGGTCGCTGGTTATCCCGACGATGCTGTCGATACCAATGCGTAGCTGCTTGCATTTGCTCGTGGCGAGCACCTGGTCGATCGATCCGCCCTGCTGATAGAGGCTCTGCACGTCGTCGCGGTTCTTCTTGTCGAAACGAATCGACAGCAATTCTTTCCCGTCGATGGCCACCAGCCGGTCGTCTTCGATGTCCAGCCAACTGTCGTCGGTAAAGAACCCCTCCGGCATGTAGCCTTTCGGCTCCCGGCCGAATAGCAGGGTCAGGATGAAATTGAGCACCAGGAACAAGGGTGCGACATAGGGAACGGCGTCGAAGACGTTCTCCATGGGCGATTCGTTGGCACGGTTTTCCACCACCAGCCCGGGTTCGCTGTTTTCCGGCTGGCCTTCGATGAACCAGACCGGCAGGGTTTCCTGACCGTTCAGGGCCCGGTACTCGGAGCTGGAAATGGGGAAGGTTTCCTGATAGTCGGTGCCGTTCAGGGCGAAGCGGTAGGTCAGTGTGTAGACGTCCCGCGTGCGCCGCCGGCCTTTGGCCGTGCGGTACTCTTCTTCGCTATGGTCGAGGCTGAGGATGGCGGCCTGGGTCTCGCTGTGCTGCTTGACCAGTGCAATGGCCTTGAGCTGTTCGGGGCCCTTGATGAAGTAGACGGCGCTGAGAGTGATCACGGCGAGCAGGATCATCGCCGTGCGAATCCAGAGTCTGCGCTTCTGGCCCGGGCTTCTGAGTTTCTTGGGCATCCTTGCGGTTTCCTTGTGTGGGTGGCTCGAGCTTCCTGTCGATGCGCGTGGCGCATCCGGCCTTGGATCGAGAAGAGTCAGGGCGCTGTCGTTCTGGCGCGACGCGGGCCGGATGGCAGTATGATTTCAAAATGTTACTGGCCACAAGCCAGTATCTGGTTGGATTCGCAAGCCAGATGCGTGAAATGTGACGTATCGCAGAAACAAAAAACCCGGGCCAGGCCCGGGTTCTGTCGATGCGAGGGGGATCAGCCGTTCTGCCGGATACCCGCCACCAGCCAGGGCTTGTTCTCGCCCTGTTCGCGCTCCATGCGCCAGCTTTCGCTGAAGAACTCTCCCTGATCGAAGCGGGAGGTCTTGGCCACGCCGGTGAAGGTGAGGGTGGCGATGGTCTTGTCTTCCAGGTCGTCGAGCCCGTCCAGGCTCACCTGCAGGTTGTCGATGTAGGTGGACTGGAAGCCGTCGCCCAGGCTGGCGCGCTCCTGCTTGAGGAAGTCGAGCATCTGCGGAGTGACGAACTCGGCGATCTTGTCCATCTCGGCGGCATCCCAGTGCTGCTGCAAGGCCATGAAGTGTTCACGGCCGGCGTCCAGGAAGCGCTGTTCGTTGAACCAGGCCGGTGCGTTGATTACCGGACGGGCAGCCGCGGCCGGAGCGGCGCTGCCGAAGATCGGTTGCTGCGGCATGTCGCGGTGCTGCGGGGCGTGGCCGGCCATGGCCGGTTGCTGCTGCTGGCGGCGTGCAGCGAGGAAGCGGAACAGCAGGAAGGCGATCAGGCCGAAGATCAGGATGTCGAGCAGTTGCAGGCCCTGGAAGCCATCGCCGAACAGCATGGCGGCGAGCAGGCCGCCGGCGGCGATACCGGCCAGCGGGCCGAGCCAGCGCGAAGCACCGCTGGCGGCGGCGGGCTGGCGGCCGGCGGTCGGGGTGGTGGCGGTGGTCGACGGTTGGGTGGCCTGGCGAGTCTGTGTGGTCTGGTGGGTCGGCGTGGAGCCAAAGGTCTTGCCGCCGCCGAGACGCTTGGCGTTGGCGTCGAGGCTGAGGGTCAGGCCGACACACAGGGCCAGGACGAGGCTGAGGAAACGCTGCATTGTTGAGCTTCTCTCTAAGTTATTGAAACTTCGCGCGTCATGGTGCCCAGCCCGGGCGGCGACGGCCAGCGGCAGAATGTTTCGGGGTTTTGCCCCGTTGCGCTGGAAGCGAATCGCTCAGGTCGCCGATTCCTCGCGCAGCAGCAGCGTCAGCGGGCTGCTGCGCAATTGCCGGCGCAGGTGGGCGCGCAGGTCCGCTTCGTCTTCGTCGGGATGGCGCAGCCAGTGAACGAAAGTGCAGAGGTAGGCGGCGGTCAGCGCGGTCTCCTCGGCGATGCGGGTGAGGTGGGTGGTGTGCCGCTGGGCCGCCTCGCGCCACCATTGCACGGTGCGGCTGACCCGCAGCAGGCCTCCCAATTGCAGGTGGATGTGCCCTGGCTCGAGCTTATAGAGCAGCATCTGGCGGGTGACGGCGCGGTGGGTGGAAAGGCTGGCGAGCCAGGCAACGAGCAGTTCTTCCAGGCGCTTAGCCGGGCTCAGGACGAGGAGGTCGGTGGCCTTGGCGCGGCGCAGCATGGCCTGGTCGGCGCGGTCGAACCAGGCTTCGACCAGATCGTCCTTCTGCCGGAAGTGCTTGGCGATGGCATCGAGCCCGACGTCCAGGCGGGCGGCCACCACGTAGAGATGCAGGCGTTCCCAGCCGGTGAAGTCGGCGAGGTCGAGAGCGGTATCGAGAATCTGGTCGGCGGTCGGGGCTTTTTTCATTCGGACATACCTCGCCGGGGAAGTATGGCCGTTCGTCCGGAGGGCGCGGGCGGAGGCGACAAACGGAGGAAGGAGGGCCCTTCCCGGTGAGTCGTTGGGCGAATGAATCGCCCCTACGCGGAGGTCCGGGAACCCGTAGGAGCGAATTCATTCGCGAATGGGAGCACGCCAAAGCATCGCCAGCAGCGCTGGCTCCTACCAAAGCGGGGGCGGCGTGGTCCCTCGCCCCCGCAACCGGCTCAACGCCAGTTGTACAGCTCTTTCTCGGTCAACTGGTGCATCGGCGTGACCTGGGCCTGGAAGGCTTGCATCGAGGCCCAGATGCGGCCGTTGAGGTCGGACTGGGCGGCCAGTTCGCCGAGGACCTTCTCGGATTCGTCGCGCATCGCTGCCAGCACCTCGTCGGGGAAGCGCTTGAGCAGGGTGCCCTGCTTCTTCAGCTCGTCCAGCGCCAGGGCATTGTTGTAGACGTAGTCGTCGAGCATGTCCTGGGTGGCGGCGCGGGCGGCTTCGGTGAGAATCGCCTGGAGGTCGGCCGGCAGGCTGTCGTAGGCCTTCTGGTTGATCAGCAGCTCGATCACAGCCTGCGGCTCCTGCCAGCCGGGGTAGTAGTAGTACTTGGCGGCCTTGTGCAGGCCGAAGGCCAAGTCGTTGTATGGGCTGACCCAATCGGTGGCGTCGATGGCGCCGGTCTGCAGGGCGGTGAACACTTCGCCGCCGGGCAGGTTGACGGTGGTGGCGCCGAGACGGTTGAGCACTTCGCCGCCCAGGCCGGGCATGCGGATTTTCAGACCCTTGAGGTCGTCCAGGCTGTTGATTTCCTTGTTGTACCAGCCGCCCATCTGCATGCCGGAGTTACCCGCTGCCAGCGGCTTCACGCCGAACGGGGCGTAGGCTTCGTCCCACAGGGCCTGACCGCCGCCGTGGGTCAGCCAGGCGTTCATTTCCGGGGTGGAGAGGCCGAAGGGCACGGCGGTGAAGAATTGCGCGGAAGCCACCTTTCCTTTCCAGTAGTAGGCGGCGCCGTGGCCGATCTCGGCGGTGCCGCGGGAAACGCTGTCGAACACTTCCAGCGCGGGAACCAGCTCGCCGGCGGCGTAGACCTTGATGGTCAGGCGACCGTTGCTCATGGCCTTGACCCGCTCGGCCAGGCGCTCGGCGCCGGTGCCGAGGCCGGGATAGTTCTTCGGCCAGGTGGTGACCATCTTCCACTGGTAGGTCTTGGCCTCGGTGGCGGCTTCCTGTTTGGCGGGGGCGGTGTCGTCCTTGCAACCGGCGAGGCCGAGGGTGGCGAGCAAGGCAGCGGCGGCACCGAAGAGGTGGCGGCGGTTCATCGGATCTTCCTTATGGCGGTTGGCCCTGGCGGGCGATTTTTCTTCTTGTGTCCTTTTCTGGTGGGAGCGGATCGGAGCGCTCCCGCAGAACCATGGGTAGGCGGCTATAGCGCTTCCAGCTTGGCATAGGCAAGCATCAGCCACTTGCTGCCTTCGCTGTCGAAATTCACTTGGACCCGCGCCTGGGCGCCGCCGCCTTCGAAGTTGAGGATCACCCCTTCGCCGAACAGCGGGTGCTGGACGCGCTGGCCCAGGCTGAAGCCGGTTTCCGGTACGGCGGCGCCGGCGAACAGGCTGCCGTTGCTGCGTCCGCCGGAGTAGGGCCGGCTGATGCTGTTGGACAGGCGCACTTCCTGAATCAGCGAGGGCGGCACTTCACGGACGAAGCGCGAGACCTTGTTGTAGGTCTCGCTGCCGTACAGCCGGCGGGTTTCCGCGTAGGTCATCACCAGGCGCTGCATGGCGCGGGTGATGCCGACGTAGGCGAGGCGGCGCTCTTCCTCCAGGCGGCCCGGCTCTTCCAGGCTCATCTTGTGCGGGAACAGGCCTTCCTCCATGCCCACCAGGAACACCAGCGGGAACTCCAGGCCCTTGGCGCTGTGCAGGGTCATCAACTGGACGCTGTCCTCGAAGTCGCCGGCCTGCTGTTCGCCGGCCTCCAGCGAGGCGTGGTCGAGGAAGGCGGATAGCGGCGTCTGGTCGTCCTCGAGTTCTTCGTTGTCGAAGGCACGGGCTGCGCTGACCAGTTCTTCCAGGTTTTCCACCCGGGCCTGGCCTTTCTCGCCCTTCTCGTCGCGGTGGTAGGCGAGCAGGCCGGAATCCTCGATCACCCGCTGGGTCATGGCGTGCAGCGGCAGGCTCTCGACCTTCAGGGCGAGGGTATCGACCAGTTCGACGAAGGCGTTCAGCGCGCTGGCGGCGCGGCCGGCGATGACCTTGGTGCCGACCGCCTGGTGCAGTGCGGCCCACATCGACAGGCCCTGGCTACGGGCGAATTCGCGCAGGGTCTCGACGGTCTTCTCGCCGATACCGCGCGCCGGCACGTTGATCACCCGCTCCAGAGCCGCGTCGTTGTGGCGGGTGTGGATCAGCCGCATATAGGCCATGGCGTTCTTGATTTCGGCGCGTTCGAAGAAGCGCTGGCCGCCATAGATGCGGTAAGGAATCTTCTCGCGCAGCAGTGCTTCTTCCAGCACCCGCGACTGGGCGTTGGACCGGTAGAGGATGGCGATTTCGCTGCGCGACATACCGTCCTTGATGGCCCGCTCGATGCCTTCCACCACGTAGCGCGCTTCGTCGTGCTCGTTGAAGGCGGCGTAGAGGGCGATGGGTTCGCCTTCGCAGCCTTCGGTCCAGAGTTCCTTGCCGAGACGCCCCTGGTTGTTGGCGATCAGCGCGTTGGCGGCTTTGAGGATGCAGGCGGTGGAGCGGTAGTTCTGCTCCAGGCGGATGGTCTCGGCATCCGGGAAGTCGCTGGAGAACTGCTGGATGTTTTCGATCCGCGCGCCGCGCCAGCCATAGATCGACTGGTCGTCGTCGCCCACCACCATCAGGCTGTCGCCGCCCTTGGCCAGCAGGCGCAGCCAGGCGTACTGCACGGCGTTGGTGTCCTGGAACTCGTCCACCAGGACGTGGCGGAAGCGCCGCTGGTAGTGTTCCAGCAGGCCGGGCTTGTCGCGCCAGAGGTCGAGGGCGCGCAGCAGCAGTTCGGAGAAGTCGATCACCCCGGCGCGGGCGCAGGCCACTTCGTAGGCTTCGTAGATCTTCAGCATGGTGCCGAGGAACAGGTCGCCGTTCGGCTGGATGTGCTGCGGGCGCAGGCCTTCGTCCTTCTGCCCGTTGATGAACCACTGGGCCTGGCGCGCCGGCCAGCGCTGCTCGTCGAGGCCGAGTTCGCGGATCACCCGCTTGACCAGGCGCTGCTGGTCGTCCGAGTCGAGAATCTGGAAATTCTCCGCCAGCCCGGCTTCCTGCCAGTGGGCGCGCAGCAGCCGGTGGGCGAGACCGTGGAAGGTGCCGACCCACATGCCCATCGGGTTGATGCCAAGCAGCTGCTCGATGCGCTGGCGCATCTCGGCGGCGGCCTTGTTGGTGAAGGTCACCGCCAGGATCGAGTGCGGCGAGGCGTTCTCGATCTGGATCAGCCAGGCGATGCGGTGCACCAGCACGCGGGTTTTGCCCGAGCCGGCACCGGCCAGGACCAATTGACGTCCGACCGGGGCGGCTACCGCCTGGCGCTGGGCGTCGTTGAGGGAGTTCAGCAGGAGAGAGAGATCGTCGCGCATCGCGGCATTCTAGGGGGCGGGGCGGATGGGGGCAAACCGGGGCGACGGTCAGGCACGCCTACCGCTTGTCGGTGGGGCGAAGGGCTCTGGAGCGGTCTTCCCATCCTAAAGATGGGGAAAGCGAGGCGATTCCGCCCCATCGGTGGTATTGGGCAGTCACTGGGGGTCGGGTATGCTCCCCCGACGCCCTAGGCAATCACTACAAGAAAAGCGCCTATGACCGCCACTTTGAATTGTGCCGTTTCAGAGTCGTTCGAGGACGACGAGCAGGCGATCCGCCGGCAGTTCGCCGAGGATATCGCCATCGAGCGTACGCGCCTGCTCTACCAGGGTTCCTGGGTGCCGACGCTGTTCATGCTGCTCAATGGGCTGGCCTGCGCCTACCTGCTGTGGGGGCCGGCGTCCGGGCTGGCGCTCGGCGGCTGGCTGGTCTGGCTGGTGCTGCTGGCCCTGCTGCGGCTGGTGCAGGTGGCCGCCTTCAATGCCGCGCTGCCCTCGCGCCAGGCGCGTTCGCACTGGCGGCGGATGTTCCTCGGCGGCGCCGCGCTGTCCGGCCTGACGCTCGCCTATGCCGTCGTCGTATTGGTGCCCCAGGATGCGTTCATCCAGCAGGCCCTGCTGTTCGGCCTGATCGCCGCGGCGATTCTTTCCGCCAGCGTCGCCTACGCCGTGAGCCTGCCGGCGTTTCTCAGTTTCGCCTTGCCCTGTCTGGTGCCCAGCATCGGCTACCTGCTGCTCAGCGGGCACACGATGCTGCGTGGCTGGGGCCTGCTCGGGCTGATCCTGCTGGCCGCGCTGCTGGTGGTGGCCTGGCAGGTCAACCGGCTGGTGCAGAGCAGCCTGATGCGGCGCTACCACAACCAGGCGCTGATCGAGCATCTGGAGCATGCCCGCCTGCAGGCCAACGGCCTCAACCAGGAGCTGGCCCGCGAGGTGGAGCAGCGCCGCCGCGCCGAGCGCGAGCTGCGCCGGGCCCACGACGAACTGGAAATGCGCGTCGCCCAGCGCACCCTGGAGCTGGACGAAACCAGCCACGCCCTGAGCAAGAGCGAAGCGCGACTGGCCCTTGCCCTGGAGGCCAGCGAGCTGGGCCTGTGGGACTGGGACCTGGTGAGCGACGAAGTGCACCACTCGCAGCTCAAGGAAATCTTCGGCATCGAACCGGGCGAGACCACCGTGCTGCGTGACCTCAAGCCGCGCCTGCACCCCGAAGACCTGCCGCTGCTGCGCCGGGCCCTGGTGGAACACCTCAAGGGCCGTAGCGACGGCTATGCCATCGAGTACCGCGTGCGCCATGCCGACGGCCGCTGGGTGTGGGTCGAGGATCGCGGCCGGGCGGTGGAGCGCGATGCCGAAGGGCGGGTCACACGTATGCTTGGCACGCGCCGCAACGTCAGCGCGCGCAAGCTGCGCGAGGAAGAACAGCGCCTGGCCGCCACCGTGTTCGAGGCGGCCAGCGAGGGCATCTTCATCCTCGATCCGGATTACCGCCTGCTGGCGGTCAATCGGGCATTCAGCGAGGTCACCGGCTACCGCCGCGAGGAGGTGCTCGGACGGGGCGTGAACGCACTGATCGCCAGCCGCGAAGCGCGTCGCCAATACCAGATGATCCGCCTGGAGCTGGAGCAACACGGCTCCTGGCAGGGCGAGCTGATCGAGACGCGCAAGAACGGCGAACTCTATCCCCAATGGCTGCAGCTCACTGTGGTGCACGACGGCCGCGGGCGGGTCAGCCATATCGTCGGCTTCCTTTCCGACCTGTCGGCGCGCCGCGAGGCGGAAGAGCGCCTGCGTTACCTCTCCCATTACGACGAACTGACCGGGCTGGCCAACCGCACCCTGTTCAAGGAGCGCCTGCACGAGGCCAGCCAACGGGCGCGGCAGAGCGGGCGCAGCCTGGCGCTGCTGCACATCGACCTGGACCGCTTCAAGCTGCTCAACGACAGCCTCGGCCATGAGGTCGCCGACCAGTTGTTGCGCCAGATGGCGCGCCGCCTGACCCAGGCGGTACCGGAAGCGGATACCCTGGCGCGGCTCTCCGGCGACGAGTTCGCCGTGCTGCTGGACACCTACGGCAGCCTTTCCAGCCTGGCCCGGCTGGCCAGCCGCCTGCTCGCCAAGCTGCGCGTGCCGATGGACATCGGCGGGCACGAACTGGTGGTCAACGCCTCCATCGGTATCAGCCTGCTGCCGGAGAACGCCCGGGAAATCTCCGCGCTGATCAGTCAGGCCAACATGGCCATGCAGCACGCCAAGCACCTGGGCGGCAACACCTTCCAGTTCTTCACCGACAACCTGCAGGCCTGCACCCTGGAGCGCCTGCAACTGGAAACCCAGCTGCGCAAGGCCATCGACGAGGGGCAGTTGGAGGTCTATTACCAGCCCAAGCTCAACCTGCTGGACGACTGCGTGCACGCCGCCGAGGCGCTGGTGCGTTGGAACCACCCGCAGCTCGGGCTGGTGCCGCCGTCCGACTTCATCGGCCTGGCCGAGGAAACCGGGCTGATCGTGCCGCTCGGCGAGTTCGTCCTGCGCGAAGCCTGCCGCCAGGCACGGGAATGGCAGCAGAGCGGGCTGGCGGACATTCGTGTCTCGGTGAACCTCTCGGTGCAACAACTGCGCCCCGGCAACTTCACCAGCCTGGTGCGCCTGGCTTTGGACGAGACCGGCCTGCCGCCACACTTGCTGGAGCTGGAGCTGACCGAAAGCCAACTGCTGGATAACGTGGAGAACGTCATCAGCACTTTCCGCCAGTTGCGGGGCCACGGGGTGAAGCTGTCAATTGACGACTTCGGCACCGGTTACTCCTCGCTCAGCTACCTGAAGCGCTTTCCGGCCGACTACGTGAAGATCGACCAGACCTTCATCCGCGACCTGTCCGCCGGCGGGGAGGACGCCGCGATCACCCGCGCCATCATCGCCATGGCCCACAGCATGGAACTCAAGGTGGTGGCCGAGGGCGTGGAGACCCAGGCGCAACTGGACTTCCTCAAGCAGCACCGCTGCGACGAGATCCAGGGCTACCTGGTGAGCCGGCCGGTGCGCGCGGAGGCATTCGCCGAGCTGCTGAAGGAGCAGGCGACGATCTGAACGGGGAGTGACCGCTGCCACGGTTTGCCTGCATACAAGGAGAACAAGATGGCAGAGCTTCCCCGACTCGGCGCCGGCCTGCGCCTGCTGCTGGCCTCGCAAGGCGTGGCGCCGATGGCCCTGAAAGTCCCGCTGCTGCAACGCCTGGGGCCGCAACGGGCGGCGCGGATGGCCGGGCACATGGCGCCCGACGAGCTGTACGAAATGATCGTCAACCTACCGGTGGACTTCCTCGCCGAGGTCACCACCCACCTCGACCCCCGCCTGATCCTCGACACCTACCTGCGCCTACCGGAAACCCTGCACCTGGACGTGGCCCGCGAGCTGCTCGCCCGCGGCTACCACGCCACGGCGGCGCGCTATTGCGAGTGCTTCCCGCCGGTGAAGGTGAAGATGCTGCTCTTCGGCCTGAACGACCCCGACGGGGTGCTGCAGATCGCCCGGCACATCCAGAACATGGACCTGATCGTCGATGCACTGCGCAGCGTGTCGGTGGGCTATCTGTGCACCCTCACCGAAGCGGCCGTGCGCAGCGGCAACGTCGCTATCTCGGTGCGGGTGCTCGGCGGGCTGCCGGCCCAGCGGCAGGCGGACCTCTGCGCTCACCTGCCGCCCGCCACGTTGAAAAGATTGCTGCCGCCGCTGTTGAAGGCCAGTGGCGAAGCCCTGCGCGTTCTGTTGCCGGAGCGGTTGCGCGAGCCATCCACCGAGCCCGGGATTTAGCCGCGCGTGGTAGTGCCATCCTCCAGATGGCGCATCAGCAGTGCATGGCGCAGGTCGAGATCGCTCGGCAGCGGCAGGTACAGGGTATGTCCGTCGCCCGGGGCCAGCGCCGTGCGTTCGCCGTTGCCTTTCTCCAGGGCGTCGAGGGTGAAGTGCACGTTGCCCTGGGGCGTCATCAGCTCCAGGCGGTCGCCCACGGCGAAGCGGTTCTTCACCTTAACCTCTGCCAGGGCACCCCGGCGTTCGCCGGTCAGCTCGCCGACGAATTGCTGGCGCTCGGACACGGACGTGCCGCGCTCGTAGTGCTGGTACTCGTCATGCACGTGCCGGCGCAGGAAGCCCTCGGTGTAGCCGCGATGGGCGAGGGACTCCAGGGTGTCCATCAGCGAACGGTCGAACGGCCGCCCGGCCACGGCGTCGTCGATGGCCCGGCGATAGACCTGGGCGGTGCGCGCCACGTAGTAATGGGACTTGGTGCGGCCCTCGATCTTCAGCGAATGCACGCCCATCCGAGTCAGCCGTTCCACGTGCTGCACGGCACGCAGGTCCTTGGAGTTCATGATGTAGGTGCCATGCTCGTCTTCGAAGGCGGACATGGCCTCGCCCGGACGACCGCTTTCTTCGAGGAGGAACACCCGGTCCGTGGGCGCACCCTGGCCGAGGGTGGGCTCGATCTGAGCCGCAGGGATCGGCTGCCACTGCTGCACCGCCGGCACGATGTCGCCCAGTTCGTTCTCCTGCGCTTCCTCGGCCTTGTACTCCCAGCGGCAGGCATTGGTGCAGGTGCCCTGGTTCGGGTCGCGCCGGTTCAGGTAGCCGGACAGCAGGCAACGCCCGGAATAGGCCATGCACAGCGCGCCGTGGACGAACACCTCCAGCTCCATCCCAGGCACCCGCTCGCGAATTTCGCCAATCTCCTCCAGCGACAGCTCGCGCGACAGGATCACCCGGCTCAGCCCCTGGCGCCGCCAGAACTCCACGCTCGCCCAGTTCACCGCGTTGGCCTGTACCGACAGGTGCACCGCCATGTCCGGGAAATGCTCGCGCACCAGCATGATCAGCCCCGGGTCGGACATGATCAGCGCATCCGGTGCCATCTCCACCACCGGCTTCAGGTCGTCGAGGAAGGTCCGCAGCTTGGCGTTGTGCGGTGCGATATTCACCACCACGTAGAACTGCTTGCCCTGCCCGTGGGCCTCGGCGATCCCCAGCGCCAGGTTGGCGTGGTCGAACTCGTTGTTGCGCACCCGCAGGCTGTAGCGCGGCTGGCCCGCATACACCGCATCCGCCCCGTAGGCGAAGGCGTAGCGCATGGACTTCAAGGTGCCGGCGGGAGAAAGAAGCTCGGGAGCGTGCATCGAAACAAAGCTCTACGTGGCGAAGAACCGGGCATCCTAGCGGCGCCAATCCGGCCGAGTATTGAGCTGAGGCAAGGAAATGGCGTTTATCGGGCCCCGCGTTTGTAGGAGCGAACTCTGTTCGCGATTGTGCTGCACAGAATTATCGCCAGCAGAGCGGGCTCCTACGAAAGCGATTCGGCGGCTGCGCAGCCTGTCGGGATCACGGCTTAGTCGCGACGATATAGACCGAATGCCAATACTTGCCATCGGGGTGTCCGGGCATGCTTTTCTGCTCCATGACATCGCTCATTTCCCGGGTGTTCTTCTGGTAGCTCTTGCCGTCCCCGGCCTGCAGCGTATTACCGATGCACTCCACCGAAAGGCCAGCCTTCTCGAACATATCCAGCATCTGCATATCCGACCGCAGAGTGAGTGTGCTCTTCGCATCGTTTTTGCTGAAATGCTCGTCGCCGTAACAGGACAGCACGACTTTCCCGCCTGAGGCCAAGGCCGTATGGATGCCTTTCAGGGTGTCTGCCAGCGCCTCGTCCGACAGATAAGGCGCCACGGCCTGCATGACGACGAGATCGGCGCTGTTCTCCTTGACCTTGCCCGCGGAAAAGGCTTCCTGGAAGGTCCCCGAGAAGGTCGCCAGGCGCTCGGGATTTTTCAACACCGAATCGCCGCCCTTGACTTTCTCCTCGATGAACTTCGCCGACTGCGGGTCCGGGTCCAGTGCCAGGATGCTCGCCTCCTGGTACTTCTTGCCGAGCTGTACCGTGGCACCCCCGTGGGCCGCGCCGATATCGACAATGTTGCTCGCCTTGTCGGGCAGCAGCCCGTGCTGGAAAGCCCAGGACACCGACGCGGCCACCGCGTTGACCTTCATCCTGTCGTAATCCATCAGCTTGCCGGTGGTTTTTTCATACAGCGCTGCGATGCCGGTATAGACGCCGCGCTGGAACAACATGTTGCCCGGCGGCAGGCGGCTGGCATGAGCGCCCATCGAGTGCTTCGCGAAATCGTCCTGCCGGAAAGCGGGGGCGCCAGCATTGGTGTTACCGAGGAACTTTCGCTCCAGCTTTCCCAGCGTCTGATTCCAGGCTTCACTGGCGCTCGACAAGGGGCGCGCAGCGTGCGGCGCATGCAGGCTCGTGGCAACGATTACGCCGCGGAAGAGGTTGCCGATCGAACTCATCCCGACCATGACATGCGCTCCTATGCCTTGGGTTGGAAGGCTTGCGCCGTGGCCGGCCGGATGCGCCCTTGCGCCTGCGCGAGTCGTTCGCGCAGCAGGCGGGCCGTCGAAAAGGCACGGGTGATCCGGTCATTGAAGGTAGAGAGGTCCAGCGTGCGGGCCTCGATCCGCTTGCAGTACAGGAAGGCGTCGTCGTCCACGTCATAGGCAACCGCCCCACCGTTGAGACAGGCCACCTCGTGATTGAGCGTCAGCGCCGCCGCCAACTGATACGACTGTCCCTCGGACAGCAACCGGGCAATCCGGACCGTGAGGGCGAACACCTCGCCTTCCGCGTCCGTGCAGGTAATCGCCATCTCCTCTCGGTCGGAGCCTGCAAGCACCCAACGATCCGGCACCTCCGGGACCGGTCGAGCACCCAGTTGCACAGGGCTGATGCGCAGCCGCTTGCGTTCGATTTCCATGGCAGTTCCTGTAGGCATCAATGCCGCCCAGCCATGTTGGCCAGGCGGATCGTTTGTTCTTGTTCTGGCGCCAAGCGATACCGATTCGCCGGATTGCTGAACCGAAAGGCAATCCCACGTTGCTCGACATACGAACCATGAGTGACGTCACGGTTGGAAATGGTTCCATGGTGTTGGGTGGGTGAGCGGCTGGCCGTTGAGCTGGATGGCGGTCAGGGCGCCGCCGGGCGGATGGCGGTTGTAGTGCAGGCCGGTTTCGGCGTCGAAGTATTGGCCCTGGAAGCGCAGGGGGTTGTCGATATCGGCGATTTCCACCTGGGCGACGTTGCCGTTGGCGCGGTATTTGACGGACCAGAGGATGGCGCCGCCGGGGCTGGTGAGTTCCTGCGGGGTGCCGAGGTGGTCGAGCTGGTAGTAGCAGGGTTGGGCTTGTTGGCCTTCGCCCTGGAGCAGGGCCAGGGGGCGGTAGGTGCCGGGTTCGTAGACGTAGCTGCGGTAATGGTCCGGCGCGCTTTCGGCGATGAGGCGTTCGCCCTGCCAGAGGAATTCGGTGGTGCGGCCGTCCAGGGTCTTGGCGATGCGCCGGCCGAAGGCGTCGTAGC
>NZ_MUJY01000186.1 GCF_002286785.1 Pseudomonas sp. PIC25
ATCGGTGAGGAAGCGGAGTTTACGAGTTGTAAATGAGCATTCCGAACCGATTTTTAACGACGCATCACCGAGCGCAGGCACTTTTCGTACAGAGCCTAAGCAAGTCGGCGGCATTCGGAGACAGGGAGGGACCATGCCGAAGATCACTCTGGAGATCGATGTGCAGCTTTACCGCCTGCTGCAACAGGCAGCACGAGAAAGCGGCCACAGCCTGGAAGAAGAGTGCCTTCGTCGTCTGGAAAGCGAGGGGCGGCGCTCCCGTCATATCGAAGCCCTGCTCGCCGACCTGCGCGCGCAGGCCGAACCACAGCGCTCGCGGGGCTGAGAGCCCTACGATCTGGTTCTGAGCGCCGCGTGCGTCACTGCAACCCGCAATCCGCCTTGTTGAAGCGCTCGGTGGCCACCGGGCGATTGCTCTTGTATTCGCTGAACTGATAACGCAGCACCGCCCCCCTCGCCAGCAACTGGCGGTACCCGGTGTTGCGGCAGACGCTGGCGGCGAGCTGCTTGCGGACCGCTTCCGGGTTGGCGCGCATCTGCTCGGCGTGACTGGCGCGCACGCTCAGATGGTTGATCAGTTCGCTGCCTTCCACGGTGTAACCCTGGTCGAGAATGTCCTCGTTGATCGCTCGCGGCGTGCCGACGCTGCTTTCCTGCGCCACCTTCTCGAGCATGCTGTTCAGCTCGAAATCCTTGAGCGAGGCGGCCTGGACGCCGAACGGCAGGGCGAGGCAGAGGGCGAGGGTGGTAAAGCGACGCATGGGGTTCTCCTGAACGATTCGAAAGCCGTTTGACCGGCCGCAGCATTGTGCGTTCTCCGGCGGCGGATGTCGCCTGCCGGAAGGTGTTACCGATAGGGACAACACACTCTCCGGCCGTCAGGACGGGCACGACCAAAGATCGGGGAAAGCCTGCCGGCAGCGGACAGTCTCAACTGTGCGCCGTCCGTCGGCGTTGCACCCCAGGAGCCGCCATCCCCGCCGCGCAAGGCGGGACAAGGAGCGTTTTCTTCTCCGCCCAGCGGAGTGGCGGCCTATTGCCTGGCCGGTGCCCATTCCGCTCGTTGCAGGAGTCGAGAACAATGACAAGAACTCTCCAACCCCGTTCGCTGGCCTTTCTTGCCGGTGCTTTGCTGATTTTGCCGGCTGCCCACTCTCAGGCGTCGGGTTACCACTTCGGGTCTCAGTCCGTGTCGGCACAAGGCACCGCCCACGCCAATGCCGCCGAGGCCGCGGACCCTTCGACGATTTTCTACAACCCCGCCGGCCTGGCGCGCCTGCCCGGCACCCAGGTGACCGGCGGCATGAGCATCCTGCTGCCGCGCGGCGATTACGAGGATGACGGCAGCACCGATGTGTTCGGCAATCCGGTGGAAGGCGATGCGGGGTCTTATCTGCCGGATGCCGCCGCCGCGCCGAATTTCTATTTTTCCCGCCAGCTCAACGACAACGTCACCGTCGGCCTGGGCATCTTCGTGCCGTTCGGCGCCAAGCTGGATTACAAGGAGGATTGGAGCGGCCGTTATGGCATTCAGTCGGCCAGCCTGGAAACGGTCAACTTCAACCCGAGCATCGCCTACCGCTTCAACGAGCATCACAGCATCGGCTTCGGCATATCGGCGCAGTACATCCGCTCCATCCAGCGCGGCGCGGCGGACGTGAAAGGCGCTTCGCGCCAGTTGGCCGGACAGTTCGTCGATGAAAACTACAACGAGACCCGGCTGGCCGCGACGGTGCCCGGCCTGGTGGAACTGATCTACGGCGTGCCGGTGCCGGAGCAGATTACCGACTGCCAGGGCGTGGCCGACCGCGATGGCTTCGTCGACTGCGTGGCGAGCAATTTCGCCGATAACGTGGAGGGCGACGGCTACTTCCGCGCCAAAGGCGACGATTGGGGCTTCGGCTGGAACATCGGCTACCTCTGGGAACCCACCGAGAACACCCGCTTCGGCATCTCCTACCGCTCCAACATCCGCCACACCCTGGAGGGCAAGACCAAATGGAGCTTCGCCGATGTGAACGGCAGCGTACCGTCGCCGGATGTCGACCTGGGGGGTGGCCTGCTGCCGGATCGCGATGCCATCCACCAGATTTTCGACCCGGACAACTGGATCAACCCCGGCGATTTCGCCGCAGCGCGCCTGCATCCCAACTCCAACGGCAAGACCGCCATCGATACGCCGGAAATGCTCTCGATCAGCGCCTTCCACCAGCTCAACCGCAAGGTGGCACTGATGGCGGATGTCACCTGGACCCGC
Source organism: Pseudomonas sp. PIC25 (assembly GCF_002286785.1). Classification (GTDB taxonomy): domain Bacteria; phylum Pseudomonadota; class Gammaproteobacteria; order Pseudomonadales; family Pseudomonadaceae; genus Pseudomonas_M. The sequence continues at coordinate 2,258 of NZ_MUJY01000186.1, forward strand.
CATTCGCGGTTGGACGAGGTACGGATCGGCATCGATCAGGTGGCTGGCTATCCCTACTTCAATGGTGTCACCGAGGGCGACCTGGCGGTCCAGCAGGACTGGAAGGACACCTACAAGATTTCCCTCGGCATGAACTACCAGTACAGCGACGACCTGCTGCTGCGCACCGGGGTGGCCTACGACAAGTCGCCGGTCAGCAGCACCCAGCTACGTCATCCGGCCTTCCCGGATGCCGACCGCTACTGGCTGTCGTTCGGCGCCAATTACAAGCTGACCCCGGACACCTCGGTGGACCTGGCCTACAGCTTCGTGCAGTTCGACAGCGGCAAGATGGAATACACCGACAACTGCTCGCCGGCCGGCTGGGTGCCCGGCAGCGGTGGGCTGTACGAGGACAGCGGCGTGCGTTGCACCGGTAACGGCGGCACCTACAAGGGCGAGTACAAGACGCATATCCACTTCTTCGGGCTGGCGCTCAACCATAGCTTCTGAAGTGGGGTCGACATGGGCTCTGGTAGACTGTCGGCTTTTCCTCTCCGTGGTTTCGCCGATGTCCGCCGTGTTCCCCGATCGCTCCCGGGTCCATGCCGTTGCGCGCTTGCGCGCCGAGCGCCTGGCCCGTGCCAGCAAACCCTTCCTGGCGCGCGGTTCGCGGGGGGAGCGCTGTCCGGGCTGCCGGGTGCCGTCCAGCCATTGCCTGTGCGCCTGGCGACCGGAGGTGCCGGCGCGCTCCGGCGTCTGTCTGCTGATGCACGACGTGGAGCCGCTGAAGCCGAGCAATACGGGCTGGCTGATCGCCGACGTGGTGGCCGATACCGAGGCGTTCGGCTGGTTGCGCACGGCCGTCGATCCGGCCTTGCCGAGCCTGCTCGCCGATCCGCGCTGGCAGCCGTTCCTGGTGTTTCCGGGCGAGTACGCGGCACCGGAGCGGGTGGTGAATGAGGTGGTGGTGGATGAGGGGCGGCGACCGCTGTTCGTCCTGCTCGATGCCACCTGGACCGAAGCGCGCAAGATGTTCCGCAAGAGCCCCTATCTCGACCGCCTGCCTGTCCTGAGCCTGCAACCGGAGCAACTGTCGCGCTACCGGTTGCGGCGTTCGAAGCGCGACGATCATCTCTGCACCGCCGAAGTCGCCGCGCTTTGCCTCGATCTTGCCGGCGACCGGGACGCGGCCGAGGCGTTGGACGCCTATCTCGACGTATTCACCGATCATTACCTCGGCGCCAAGCATCGCTGGCCGGTCGACGCCCACGACGAAGCACACCGTCGTCTATCGGCTTTCCTGCCGACCGACTAGCTCAGGTGCAGAGGGCCGGGCGTCAGTGTCCTCGGGCTGTACCACGACCTTCTTCGGCCACAACTGGGCCAGCAGCATGCCGGCGAACATCAGGGCGCAGCCGACATAGCCTTTCAGCGGCAGGCTTTCGCCGAGGATCAGCGCGCCGGCGAGGGCGGCGAACACGGCTTCGAGGGACAGGATGATCGCCGCGTGGGACGCGATGGCGTGCTTCTGCGCCACCACCTGCAGGGTGAAACCGACGCCGACGGCGAGGATGCCGCCGTAGAGGATCGCCGGCATGGCCTGGCCGATGGCCGCCAGGTCGAACGTCTCGAAGACCAGTGCCAGCGGCAGGCTGAGCAGCGAGCAGGTGAGGAATTGCAGGAAGGCCAGGCTGATCGGGTCGTGCCGGCTGGCCAGCGCGCTGACCAGCAGCACATGCACGCCCCAGACCAGCGCGCCGGCCAGTTGCAGCCAGTCGCCGGACGCCACGCTGAAGCCTTCGCCGATACTCAGCAGGGCCATGCCGACCACCGCCAGGCAGGCGCCGAGCCAGGTGCCGAGGCCGGTGCGCTGGCCGATCAGCAGGCCGAGCAGGGGCACCATGATCACATAGAGACCGGTGATGAAGCCGGAGTTGGTCACGCTGGTGAACAGCAGACCCACCTGCTGCAGGTTGATGCCGATGGCCAGCACCACGCCGAGCAGCATGCCGTTCCACAGCAGCGGCCGGCTGAAGGCCAGGCGTCCGCCGGTGCTGCGACGGGCCAGGAGGAGCAGCGGGACCAGCACCAGGGCCCCGAGGGCAAAGCGCAGGCCGGAATAGAGGAACGGGCCGATGGCCTCCATACCCAGGCGTTGGGCGACGAAGGCGCTGCCCCAGATCATGGCGGTCAGCAGCATCAGGAGGTCGGCGCGCAGGGCTGGGTTTCGCATCGTTCTTCTCGGCGGGAAAAGCCGCTGACTTTGCCGCAAAGCGTCGAACTTGACCACCCCGTCACGTCTCGGCATGCTGGGCGCCGCTTCGTGGGCACGAATCGGCAGAAACGACCGGCACCGGTTGCGAGGACGGCCCGCCGCGAGGCGGCACGTATCTATGTGGAAGCGTTAGGCCGACAGAGCCAGCCAAATGACGGCATAATGACGCATACATAACAAAAAACAGGATCTGCCATGGCTGCTTACGAAATCCTGATTGCCGACGATCACCCGTTGTTCCGCAGCGCCTTGCAACAGGCGCTCACCCTGGGCCTGGGGCCTGATGTCCGTCTGGTCGAGGCTGCCAGCATCGCCGAGCTGGAGGCGCGCCTGGCGGAAAAGACCGATTGGGACCTGGTCCTGCTCGACCTGAACATGCCCGGTGCCTATGGCTTCTCCGGTCTGGTGCTGTTGCGTGGCCAATATCCGCAGATTCCGGTGGTAATGATCTCGGCCCAGGAAGAGGCGGCGGTGGTCGCCCGGGCGCGGGAATTCGGCGCCAGTGGTTTCATCCCCAAGTCCAGCCCGCTGGAAACCATCCAGCAGGCGGTGCGCGCGGTGCTCGACGGCGACGCCTGGTGGCCGCCTCAGGCCCAGGAAGAGGTGCGTGTGCCGGACGAAGCGAAGGCCGCCAGCGCCGGCCTGGCCAGCCTGACGCCGCAGCAGTTCCGCGTGCTCACCATGGTCTGCGAAGGGCTGCTGAACAAGCAGATCGCCTATGAGCTGAGCGTGTCCGAGGCCACGGTGAAAGCCCACGTCACGGCGATCTTCCGCAAGCTCGGCGTGCGCACCCGGACCCAGGCCGCACTGCTGCTGCAACAGATGGAGTCGATTCCCCCCGCCGGTTGAGCGCCTGCCCGGCAGCGTGGGAGATTTCACGCTTTTTTGACGCGGGCTGGCATAGGCTCCGGTCCCGTTCTCCCCACCCCCTGGTAGTCGTTGCGCATGTCGCCATTCAAGGGCCAGACCGGCCTCAAACGCATCTTCAATGCCACTGGTTATTCGCTGGATGGGCTGCGCGCCGCTTTCCAGGGCGAGGCGGCCTTCCGTCAACTGGTGCTGCTCAATCTGGTGCTGATCCCGTTGTCCTTCGTCGTCGAGGTCAGCCGTGGCGAGCGCGCGCTGCTGATCGCCGTGTGCCTGTTGGCGCTGATCGTGGAGCTGTTCAATTCGGCGGTGGAGGCGGCCATCGACCGGATTTCCCTGGAGCGCCACCCGCTGTCGAAGAACGCCAAGGATATGGGCAGTGCCGCGCAACTGATGACCCTGGGATTGATCGCGGCGGTCTGGTCGGTGATTTTGCTGGGATAACGCTCTCAGGCGATGGTCGGCAGCACGATCTGATCGCTACGTTTAACACCGGCGGTGAGCTGGCGGCACTGGTCGAGAAACTCGCGCATGGCCGCGGTCTGGTATTTCTGCCGGTGCCAGATGAAGTAGAACTGGCGGGTGAGGTCCAGTTCCGGGGTTTCCACCGGCACCAGGCTGCCGCGCCGGAAGGCGTCGCGCAGCGCCAGGCGCGAGATGCAGCCGATCCCCAGGCCCGACTCCACGGCCCGCTTGATCGCCTCCGTGTGCTCCAACTCCAGACGGATGTTCAGGGCAGTGGGGTGGTGACGCATGGCCTGGTCGAAGGTCAGGCGGGTGCCGGAGCCCTGTTCACGGAGAATCCAGGCCTCGCGGGTCAGTTCGTCGAGGCTCGCCTGGCCGCGGCTGGCCAGCGGGTGCTGGGGTGCGCAGAACACCACCAGTTCATCTTCCACCCAGCGCTGGATGTCGATGTCCGGGTGCTGGCAGTCGCCTTCGATCAGGCCCAGGTCCAGTTCGTAATGCGCCACTTGGTGAACCACGTGAGCGGTGTTGTGCACGTGCAGTTTTACCCGGCATTCGGGGTGCCGTTGCATGAAGTTGCCGATCAGCAGGGTGGCGAGGTAGTTGCCCACCGTCAGGGTGGCGCCGACCGCCAGGGAGCCGAAGCCGCTCTTGCCGTTGAGCAGGTCCTCGATCTCCTTGGCTTGGTCGAGCAGGGCCACGGCCTGGGGCAACAGTTGCCGGCCCAGGGCATTCAGGCTCAGGCGTTTGCCGGCACGGTCGAACAGTTGGCAATCCGACTGCCGCTCCAGTTCGGTCAGCGAGGTGCTGGCGGCCGACTGCGACAGGGCGAGCGATTCCGCGGCGCGGGACACGCTTTCCTGCTGGGCGACGGCGACGAATACCTGAAGTTGGCGCAGCGTGAATCGCATATCTATATAACCGATAACCTATATCTTAATAATCCATTTAACAGATATTGTGCGGGCTTATAAGATTGCGCGCAATTGTGCCTTTTCAGCATTAGCCTGTGAGCGAGGAAGCCCCGCATGAGCAACCTGAACGTCGAGCGTGTCCTCAGTGTGCACCACTGGAACGACACCTTGTTCAGCTTCAAGACCACCCGCAACCCTGGACTGCGTTTCGAGAATGGCCAGTTCGTGATGATCGGTCTGGAAGTCAACGGTCGCCCGCTGATGCGCGCCTACAGCATCGCCAGCCCGAACTACGAAGAGCATCTGGAGTTCTTCAGCATCAAGGTGCCGGACGGCCCGCTGACCTCGCGCCTGCAGCATCTCAAGGAGGGCGACGAGCTGATGATCAGCCGCAAGCCCACCGGCACCCTGGTGCTGGACGACCTGTTGCCCGGCAAGCACCTCTACCTGCTCAGCACCGGCACCGGCCTGGCGCCCTTCATGAGCGTGATCCAGGACCCGGAAACCTACGAGCGCTACGAAAAGGTGGTGCTGGTGCATGGCGTCCGCTACGTCAATGAAGTCGCCTACCGCGAATTCATCACCGAACACCTGCCGAAGAACGAGTACTTCGGCGAGGCGCTGAGCAAGAAGCTGATCTACTACCCCACGGTGACCCGCGAGCCGTTCGAGAACCAGGGCCGCCTGACCGACCTGATGCGCAGCGGCAAGTTGTTCGCCGACATCGGCCTGCCGCCGATCAACCCGCAGGACGACCGCGCGATGATCTGCGGCAGCCCGAGCATGCTGGACGAGACCAGCCAGGTGCTGGACAGCTTCGGCCTGAAGATTTCCCCGCGCATGGGTGAGCCGGGCGACTACCTGATCGAACGTGCCTTCGTCGAGAAATAAGCCTTTTCGTTTGGCTCTGTCTGCATTAAGTGTTGCTGGAAACTCCTGAGCCAAACCGATTACTGAGTTTCGCAGGCAGTCTTGTTTCGCCCCCCGGCGAGTTACTTCTGGCAGTCGCCCCAGAAGGTAACCAAGAGGGCTTGCCCCGGCATCCGAACTAGGCGTCCCCGCCCGGCTTCGCCGGGGTTCCCTCGCTCCATCGCCGTTCCGGGGGCCCGCCGTGAAGGGCCATCCCTGGCCAATCACGGCTCTCGCGGCATCCATGCCGCTCAACCCCCTACACGACGATTCCGCTCGGCCTCCTGACGGGGCGTCGGAGTTGGTCCCACCTCTTCTGCAATCTCTCTGGCAATGACAAAGCGTCAGGATCACTTCGCCACGCCGGGCGGAACGAATCTCCCCTCTCACCTTTAGGGAGAGGGGTTTGCCCCATACAGCTGTAAGCCTTGTGCTGGAGCGCTCCGTTTGAAGTTGCAAGAGCTTTTACTGAACCTGGCTCAGGCTTTCATCACATCCAGCACTCGGATCAGCCCCGGCCGGGGATAATGCCAGTGCACGTCCACGTCCCAGAGGCGGGCGCCGTAGCGTCTCTCCGGGCCGGGTTCCTGGTAGGCGGGGCGCGGGTCCTGGGCGAGGCATTGCTCGACCAGTGCCACCAGCGGTTGACCCAGGCGGGCCTGGTGTTCCTGTGCCTGGATCAGCGCCGCATCTTCCCACTCTACCTGGATCAGCGCCGGTGCGGCCTCGGCGATGCGGTTGCTGGCGTCCTCCACCCGGTCGGCATAGGGCACGTAGGGCTTGATGTCGAGCACCGGCGTGCCGTCCAGCAGGTCGATGCCGGACAACCACAGGCGGCCCGCTTCGACCTTTTCCAAGCGCACCACCGACTGGCCGATGCCGTTCGGGCGATGCGTCGAGCGGGTGGCGAACACCCCGAGCGACTGGTTGCCGCCCAGGCGCGGCGGGCGCACCTTCAAACGTGGCTTGTCTTCCAGCGCCTGGTGGAAGAGAAACAGCAGCCAGACGTGGCTGACCTGCTCCAGCCCCTGCACGGCTTCGGCCTGGTCGAACGGCGGCACCAACTCCAGCACGCCGCGGGCGGCGGGGGCCAGTTGCGGTTGACGCGGAATGGCGAATTTCTCCTTGAAGCAGGAACGAACGAAACCGATGGGCGTGACGGAGTAGGACATGGTTAGGCTAATGGCGGGAAACGCCGCCATGTTAACGGCGAATCAGTGTGGCTGGCAGCGCGGATTGCGGAACGGGCCGGCGACCTGTTCCCAGCCGGGGCCAGGGCTGGTCTGGGCACAGAACAACGCACCGTTCACCAGGCTGCGCCACTGATACCAGGGGGCCGGCGCGGCATTGCCGGGCTGCGGCAGGGCGAGCAGGGCGGCGATTGGTAGGGCGAGGCGGAACGGGCGGAGCATGCGGTACTCGACGGGAAGACTCACTGCGCCCTTATACCCAGCCGGCGGCTAGGGGAGCAAGAGCACCGCGCCCCAGCCGACCAACAGCAACCCGCCGGCGCGACTGAGCCAGAGGCCCAGGGGCAAGGTCTTCTCGAGCAGGACAAAGGCGCCGATCAGCGCGACCCACAGCAGGTTCATCACCCCGACGACGAACAACAACCCCATCAGCGCCCAGCAGCAACCCAGGCACCAGGCGCCATGCGCCAGGCCGAGATGCCAGCCACCGGTCACGCCGGGCCGCCAGCCGGTCAGCAGGAATTGCATCGGCCCCCGGCAGCGCTCCAGGCAGGCGGATTTGGCCGGCAGCCATTGCCATGCGCCGGCGGCGATCAGCAGCACGGCGGCCAGGGGCGTGCTGGCGCTACGCATCTGTACGTCCAGCAGTGCAAGGTGATCGAGGCCCCATTGCAGCAGGGTGGCGATCAGGCTGAAGCCACCCCACACCACCAGATAGGCGGCGCAGAACAAAACCAGCGCCCAGTGCCGCTGCGGCGACGGCATGCGCCGGCGCAACAGCATCTGGTAGAGCAGGAGCATAGGCAGGGCGCTGGGCAACATCATCCCCACCATCATCACCGCCCACATGGAGAACATCAGCGCGGCGTCGCCGACGCTCCACGGCATCGGCATGCCGGCCATGGCCACGTCGGCCATCCCGCCAGGGGCCGCCATGACCTCGGTCATCCGTTGCAGGATCACCCAGGCCAGGGCGAGCAGCAGGAACAGGCAGGCGACGAACACCAATTGTTCCTTCGACATCCCCCTGGCCGGCACCGCGGCCGGCTGCCAGGCCATGCTCAGCGCACCAGGCCGTGGCCGGTGAAGTGAACCCGTGCCAGGTGGCTGTGGCTGCCTTGGGACTGGTATTGCATGGCCCCGTGGGTTTCGAAGCTCCCGTTGGCGAACTCCGCTTCGATGAACTCGAAACCGTCCGGCAATACCAGGCGTGCCCGCTGCGGCGCTCCGGTCACCGGACTGCGGATCGGCTCGCCGCTGGCTTCCAGGACGCCCGGAATGCGCAGCCGGGCCAGGCGCTCGTCCACGTCGATGCTCAGCTCGATGGGCACGAACTGTGGTTCGAACATCTCGCTGATGGTGGTGCTGAAGATCTGGAACACGTTGGCGCCAGGCTCGCTTTCCTGGCCGGACAGAATGGTCAGCAAGGCTTGGCGCTGTGCCTCGTCGGCACGTTCGTCGACGAACGCCTGGCAACTGCCGTTGCCTTCATGGATGGCACCCGGCCAGGCGAAGGTGCCGGCCCAGCACAGACCATCCAAGTTGGTGTCGCGGAAATGGCCCTGCTCGATGCGCATGGCCACCACGGCCTGGCAATGGCCGTGGGTGGGGTGCGCACTGAATTGGCAGGGGCAGCCCCAGTTACAGTTGCAGGAAGCAAACTCGACGCCCTGCAGGCGCCAGTCCGCAATGCTCATGACTCACCTCCTCCGCCTGTGGCGAAAGTCGATGTGGGCCCCCCATCCAACAATGCTAGCGGAATGATGTCTCTGTGCCAGGTAAGCCGACCGGGGGCACGTGGTCATGCGCTACAGATGGAACCCGCCGTCGATGGGGATGATCGCACCGGTCATGTAGGCGCCGGCGCAACTCGCCAGGCTGATTGCCAGCGCGGCCATCTCCTTCTCGCGGCCCCAGCGTTTCATCGGGATCACGGCGGTGTCTTCGGCCAGTGCCTCGGCGTCGTTGGCGATGTGCCGGGTCATCTTGCTGGGGAAGCGCCCCGGAGCGATCACGTTGACATTGATATGCTCGCCGACCAGTTCCCGCGCCAGCATGCGCGACAACTGATGCAGCGCCGCCTTGCTCGGCCCATAGGCATAGGCCTGCTCGCCGAAGGAGGTGATGCCCGCCACCGAGCCGATGTTGATCACCCGCGCCGGATTGGCTTCGGTGGCGGCCCGGCGCAGCAGTGGCAGCAGTTGCTGGATGCAGCTGAAGACCGAAGTGACGTTGAGCTGCATGACCTTTTCCCAGCCTTTCGCCGGGTAGCTTTCCAGCGGCGCGCCCCAGGTGGTGCCTGCGTTGTTCACCAGGATATCCAGGCGCTCGACGCGGCTCGCCAGTTCGGTGGCCAGGGACTTGGCGCCTTCTTCGCTGGAAAGATCGGCGGCGAGGCCGATGCAGTCGCCGTAACGGCTCAGTTCTTTCGCGGTGATGGCGCAGTCCTCGGCATGACGCGCGCAAATGAACACCCGCGCGCCGGCTTCGAGAAAGCCCTGAGCGATCATCCGGCCGATGCCGCGGCTGCCGCCGGTAACCAGGGCGGTACGCCCTTCGAGGCTGAAATACGGGTGCATGGGGACTCCTGGGGATCGTGATCGAAGAGCCCATACCCTAGTCGGCTTCGCGCGGGAGCGAGTGGCTTATCGAAGCGAGGAATATCCGGCCATCGCCCATGCGAAGCCAAGGCACCTGTCAGCCTCGATAATGATTGGATAGCCAGTAAGCCAGCAAACCGAGCGCCGCCACAGCCGAGAATGCCGCGCCGGCGAAGAAGGTGACGGCCGGGCCGAAGGCACTCCACAGTGCGCCGGCGATCAGACTGGCCAGCAGCAAGGCGCCCCCGCTGACCAGGTTGAACAGCCCGAAGGCCGTGCCGCGTAGGTCTTCGGGCGCGGTATCGGCCACCAGCTTGGCCAGTAGCCCCTGTGTGAGCGCCATGTGCAGGCCCCAGAGCGCGGCGCCGAGCAGCACCTGCCAGACCCCGGTGGCGAAGGCCAGCAGCAGGTCGGCGACGATCAGCAGGCCCAGCCCCGCCAGCAGCAGCCCGAGCGGGCCGAAGCGATCGGCGGCGGCGCCGGCCGGGTAGGAACAGGCGGCGTAGAACAGATTCATCACGATCATCGTCAACGGCACGAAGCCGATCGACAGGCCGACGTCCTGGGCGCGGAGCAGCAGGAAGGCCTCGCTGAAGCGGGCCAGGGTGAACAGTGCGCCGAGCAGGACCACCAGCCAGAAGCGCAGCGGCAGCCGCCTCGCATCCGTCAGGTGCAACCGGGGCGCGGCCGTCTCCGCCGTTGAGGTCCGCTCCGGCTCCCGCACATAGGCCAGCAGCAGGCCGACCGCGACGAAGGCGGGCAGCACGGCGATCCACATCACCGCCTGCAGATCGTTCAGCCAGAGCATGAACAGCATCGCCAGCAGCGGACCGAGCAGCGCCCCCAGCGAATCGAGCCCCTGGCGCAGGCCATAGGCCGCACCGCGCAGGCGCGCCGGAACCAGGTCGGCGACCAGCGCATCGCGCGGCGCGCCGCGGATGCCCTTGCCGATCCGGTCGACGAAGCGCGCAGCGAATACCCAGCCGATCGAACCGGCCAGCGGAAACACCGGCTTGGTAAAGGCCGCCAGGGCGTATCCCAGCACCACCAGGGGTTTGCGCCGCCCCAGGTAGTCGCTGAGAGTGCCGGAGAACACCTTGCTGATGGCGGCCGTCGCTTCGGCGATGCCTTCGATCAGGCCGACGGTGACCATCGAGGTGCCGAGTACACTGACCATGAAGATTGGTAGCAGGCTGTGGATCAGCTCGGACGAGATGTCCATGAACATCGAGGCAAAGCCCAGCGCCCAGATGCCCGGTGGCAAGGCGCGCCAGGAGGCGGTTCGGGCCGGGGTGGCGGGGCGAGGGTCCATGGTCCGTCCGGTCGGAAAGGTCTCCCTGATTCAAGCAGAGACGGCGAGGTTGCGCCTGCGTCAGGACGGCGCGCTCAGCGCTCGAACAGTTCCAGTTGTTCGTGACGGCCACGCAGGTCGATCAACCGCACGCCGACGCCGAGCAGACGCACCGGGCGGGCGCCGCGGGCAAAGGCGGCACTGAGCAGCAGTTTGAAGCTCTCCAGGTCGCGACCGGCGCCGGCCTGTTCCAGGGTGGTCTGGGTGAAGTCATGGAACTTCACCTTCACGAAGGGCTTGTCTGGCCGGTAACTGTTGTCCAGCCGCGCCAGTCGGCCATGCAGCTCTTCCACCAGGCTGGGCAATTGTTCAAGGCAGGCGGCCAGGTCCGGCAGGTCATGGTCGTAGGTATTCTCCACACTCAGCGATTGGCGGCGGCTGTCCACCTGGACCGGGCGGTTGTCGATGCCGCGTGCCAGGTTCCACAGGCGCTCGCCGAAACTGCCAAACTCACGCGCCAGGGCCAGCTTGCTCCATTCGCGCAAGTCCGCGCAGGTACCGATGCCGAGGCGGCCCAGTTTGTCCGCCGTGACCTTGCCGACGCCGTGCAACTTGCTCACCGGCAGGGCGGCGACGAAGTCTTCCACTTGGTCCGGGGTGATTACGTAGAGTCCGTTGGGCTTGCGCCAGTCGCTGGCGATCTTGGCAAGGAACTTGTTCGGCGCCACCCCGGCGGACACCGTGATATGCAGTTCCGCCTGGACGCGTTGGCGGATGGCTTGGGCGATGCGGGTGGCGCTGCCGGAGAAGTGGGTGCTGTCGGACACGTCGAGATAGGCTTCGTCCAGCGACAGCGGCTCGATGATGTCCGTGTAATCGCGGAAGATCTGATGAATTTCCCGGGAGGCGGCCCGGTAGGCCTCGAAGCGTGGTTTGACGATCAACAGGTCGGGACAGAGCTTGAGCGCATGCCGCGACGACATCGCCGAGCGCACGCCATAGGCGCGGGCTTCGTAGTTGCAGGTGGCGATCACGCCGCGGCGGTCGGCCGAGCCGCCGACGGCGAGGGGGCGATCGGCCAGGCGCGGGTCGTCACGCATCTCGATGGCGGCGTAGAAACAGTCGCAGTCGACGTGAATGATCTTGCGCACGGAAACTCCGCAAAGCCCCGCCCGGCATGGGCTGGAGCCCGGCAGTGTAGCATCGGTGCGGTGCTAAGCGTCTGAACGAAAACAGTTTTTTCGACGATAACAGTTGACAGCCCGGCTTTGGGCTGTAGAATGCCGACCCACAGACGCGGGATGGAGCAGTCTGGTAGCTCGTCGGGCTCATAACCCGAAGGTCGTTGGTTCAAATCCAGCTCCCGCAACCACCTTCAAAAAGGCCACTCGATCGAGTGGCCTTTTTCATTTCCAGGACGGAAACGTCCAGTCGCGACGACACCGAATACCGCACAGCCCCCCGCAAAAAAATCGCTGGACAGCACTTGCAAGCCGCCTTGGCGCCCCCACTCTGAGCGGATCAGCTCATGAGGTCCTCGATGCGCGTCAATCCAGCCTCTTCGCAACAGCCCCCCCTCGATTCTCCCATTCCCCCTTCCTTGCCCCTGCGCGGTTGGCGGCGCTTGGCGACGTACCGGCAGCCGCTGGGACTGGCGCTCACGTTGCTGTTGTTCGGCCTGGCGCTGGTCGCCTGTTATCACTTGCTGGGCGAGGTGGACCCGCAGGCGTTGCGCGGCGCCTTGGGGGAGGTGCCCGGTACGGCGTTGGCCGGGGCCTTTGCCGCGACGGCGGTGGGCTTCCTGGCCTTGCTGGGCTATGAGTGGTCGGCGGCGCGTTACGCCGGGGTGCGCTTGCCGGTCGGCAGCCTCGCCCTGGGGGGCTTCAGTGCTTTCGCCATCGGCAATGCGATCGGTTTCTCGATGCTCTCCGGCGGTTCGGTGCGCTATCGCCTGTATGCCCGCCAGGGGGCCGGGGCGGCGGACGTGGCGCGGATGTCCGTGTTCGCCAGCCTGTCGCTGGGCTGTGTCTTGCCGGTGCTGGCGGCCATCGCGGCACTGGTCGATCTACCGGATGCCGCCGCGGCCTTGCGTCTGTCCGAGCCGGTACTGGCGACGCTGGCGATTGTCGTGCTGGTGGTGCCCGGTTCGTTGTTGCTGGCGATGCGTCGCTATCGGCTGTCCGAACGGCCGAATCCGGACAGCCTGCTGATCGGATTCGGCCGACGGACCTTGCGCCTGCCCGGCCTGCGCCTGGCCCTGCTGCAACTGGCGATCACCGCGCTGGACGTCTCCGCCGCTGCTGCGGTGCTCTATCTGCTGTTGCCGGAGGCTCCGCCGTTCGGCGCTTTCCTGGCGGTTTATCTGCTGGCGTTGGCGGCCGGGGTGCTCAGTCATGTGCCTGGTGGCGTCGGGGTGTTCGAGGCAGTGCTGCTGGCGGCGTTCGCCGGAACCCTGGGCTCGGCGCCGCTGGCGGCGGCCCTGCTGTTGTACCGGCTGATCTATGTCCTGCTGCCGTTGCTGCTGGCTTGCCTGTTGCTGTTGCTCAACGAGGCGCGCCGGCTGACCCCGGCCCGCCAGGCGATGCGGATCGCCTCCGGAATGGCGGCGCCGGTGCTGGCGTTGCTGGTGTTCCTGGCCGGCGTGGTGCTGTTGTTCTCCGGGGCGACGCCGGCCATCGATACACGGCTGGAACATCTGGGATTCCTGATTCCACACCGCCTGATCGATGCATCTCACCTCGGCGCCAGTCTGATTGGCGTGCTCTGCCTGCTCCTCGCCCAGGGCTTGCGCAGGCGCCTGTCCGCGGCCTGGGCCCTGACGCTGGTATTGCTGCTGGCCGGTGCGGTGTTGTCGTTGTTGAAAGGTTTCGACTGGGAAGAGGCCAGCCTGCTGGCCATGACGGCGGCGCTACTGGCTGCGTTCCGGCGCTCGTTCTACCGGCCGAGCCGGCTGCTGGAACTGCCGTTCTCGCCCATCTACCTGGTCGCCAGCCTGTGCGTGTTGGCGGCGTCGGTGTGGCTGCTGCTGTTCGCCTATCAGGACGTCCCGTACAGCCATGAACTCTGGTGGCAGTTCGCCCTGGATGCCGATGCGCCGCGTGCCCTGCGCTCGGCGCTGGGCAGCGCTTTGTTGCTGCTGGTGGTGGCGTTGACCTGGCTGTTGCGTGCGGCGCCGCCGGCGATCCTGCTGCCGGACGTGGAAGCGTTGGCCCGCGCCGCTGCCATCGTCAAAGCTTCCGACCAGCCGGACGGGGGTCTGGCATTGAGCGGCGACAAGGCCCTGCTGTTCCACCCGGATGGCAACGCCTTCCTGATGTATGCCCGGCGCGGGCGCAGCCTGGTCGCGCTGTTCGATCCGATCGGCCCGGCGCAGCAGCGCGCCGAGCTGATCTGGCAATTCCGCGACCTCTGCGACCGCCACCACGCGCGGCCGGTGTTTTACCAGGTGCGGGCGGAGAATCTACCTTTCTATATGGACATCGGACTGAGCGCCCTGAAGCTGGGGGAGGAAGCGCGCGTCGATCTGGCGCGCTTCGACCTCGACAGCAAGGGTATGAAGGACTTGCGCTATACCTGGAACCGCAGCCAGCGCGACGGGCTCGCCCTGGAAATCCACGAGCCGGGGCAGGCTCCGCTGGAAGCGTTGCAGGTGATTTCCGATGCCTGGCTGGGCGGCAAACAGGGTCGCGAGAAGGGTTTTTCCCTGGGGCGTTTCAGTCCGGCGTACCTGCAGCATTTCCGCATCGCGCTGATCCGCTACCAGGGCCAGCCGGTGGCCTTCGCCAACCTGCTGGAGACCGACGGTCGCGAACTGGCCAGCCTGGACCTGATGCGCGTGCATCCCGAGGCGCCCAAGTCGACCATGGAATTCCTCATGCTCGGCCTGATCCTGCATTACAAGGCCAGCGGCCATGCCCGCTTCAGCCTGGGCATGGTGCCGCTGGCCGGACTCCAGCCCCGGCGTGGTGCGCCCATGGCCCAGCGCCTGGGGGCCTTGGTGTTCCGTCGAGGCCGCCTGTTCTACAACTTCCAAGGACTGCGCCGTTTCAAGGACAAGTTTCAGCCGGACTGGGAACCCCGTTACCTGGCCGTGCCGGCAGGACTCGATCCGCTGGTGGCGCTGGCCGATACCGCCGCCCTGATTGCCGGCGGCCTGACTGGATTGGTGAAACGCTGATGCTCAAGCGCTATCGACATCACATTCTGGCGGCTAGCGTTCTGCTCGTGGTGGCCGCTGTGTTGCTGCTGTGGAGCCAGATGCTGCCGAACGCCCGCCTGCAGCACCTGAAGGTGGAGGACGGGACTGCCCTGGTGCAGGCCGATGCCGGCCGCCATCCGCAGATACGCGTGCTGCTTGCCGTGCCTGACGGCCAGGTGCTGGACGATACGCGCCTGCTGGCACTGGCGCACGATACTGCCGCGCGGATCGTTCAGGTGGCCGTGCCGGAGAACGATTGTGCGGCCCAGCAGCACCGCTTGCAGGCGGCGCTGAAACGGTTGGATGGAGCGCCGACGCTGGTTGCCGGCATCGGCCCCGGTGCAGCCCTGGCCTGGCGCTGGCTGGCCGGGCAGGACGACGACAAGGCACGGGCGTTGTCGGTGGGCTTTTCCCTGGAGCATCCGGATTGCGCCCAGCCGCTGCCGGAAAGTGCTGCGCACGGCCACTGGCTGGCTGCCTGGAACGATAACCCGGACGACGCCAGCGCGCGTTTCGTCCGGGGCCAGGCCAATGCCGAGACGCTGATCGGCGACTACGACACGGCCCTGCCGCAACTGCTGGAGGCGCAACTTCGCCGTCTGCTGCAAGGGCAGGGTAACGAACTGCCCGTAGTCGACGTCCCCGCTGCGCAGTCTTCCGACACCCTGACCCTGTTCTATTCCGGCGATGGCGGCTGGCGCGATCTGGATCGCGCCGTGGCCGAGGAAATGGCGAAGGGCGGCTATCCGGTGATCGGCATCGACAGCCTGCGTTATTTCTGGGAGCACAAGTCACCCGAGCAGGGGGCCGCCGACCTGGCCCGGCTGATGCGGCAGCACCGCCAGGCCGGTATGCGCCACTTCGTGCTGGTCGGCTATTCCTTCGGCGCCGATGTGCTGCCGGCCATCTACAACCGCCTGCCCGCCGCCGAGCGGGAGCAGGTGGATGCCGTGGTGCTGCTCGCCCTGGCCCGCAGCGGGAGCTTCGAGATCGAGGTACAGGGCTGGCTGGGCAGCACCGGGCAGGAAGCGGCGACCGTACCCGAGCTGGTCCGCCTGCCGCCGGCCCGGGTGCTCTGCGTGTACGGGCGCGAAGAAGCCGGGGAGAGCGGCTGCACCGATCCGGCCTATCAGGGGGAACGTCTGGCGCTACCCGGTGGTCATCATTTCGATGAGAACTATGCGGCTCTCGCCGAGCGTCTGATCCGGGCCATTCGGGCACGGACGGCCGGGGCGGACTGAGGGGAGTTGAGGCCGGCGTCGGAGCGTTCGATTTCCCCGTCGGAGAGGCTGGTCAAGCGAGAGACCTGCCGCTAGAATTGCGCACTTTTTGATCAGAGGCGCCTTGTGAGCGCCCCATCGAGGTTAGCCATGTCCACCCCCTCCACGCCGAAAGTCGGTTTCGTCAGCCTCGGTTGCCCCAAGGCTCTGGTCGATTCCGAACGCATCCTGACCCAGTTGCGCATGGAGGGTTACGAAGTCGTACCCACCTACCAGGATGCCGACGTGGTGGTGGTCAACACCTGTGGTTTCATCGACAGCGCCAAGGCGGAGTCGCTGGAAGCGATCGGCGAGGCCATTGCCGAGAACGGCAAGGTGATCGTCACCGGCTGCATGGGTGTGGAAGAGTCGGCGATCCGCGAGGTGCATCCGAGCGTGTTGGCCGTGACCGGCCCGCAGCAATACGAGCAGGTGGTCACCGCCGTGCATGAGGTGGTGCCGCCGAAAGCCGAGCACAACCCGCTGATCGACCTGGTGCCGCCGCAGGGTATCAAGCTCACCCCGCGCCACTATGCCTACCTGAAGATTTCCGAAGGCTGCAACCATAGCTGCAGCTTCTGCATCATCCCGTCCATGCGTGGCAAGCTGGTCAGCCGCCCGGTGGGCGATGTGCTCAGCGAGGCCGAGCGCCTGGTCAAGGCCGGGGTCAAGGAGCTGCTGGTGATCTCTCAGGACACCAGCGCCTACGGCGTGGACCTGAAGTACAAGACCGATTTCTGGAACGGCCAGCCGGTGAAGACCCGCATGAAGGAGTTGTGCGAAGCGCTGTCCGGCATGGGCGTCTGGGTGCGCCTGCACTACGTCTACCCGTACCCGAACGTCGACGACGTGATCCCGCTGATGGCCGAAGGCAAGCTGCTGCCCTACCTGGACATCCCGTTCCAGCACGCCAGTCCGAAGGTGCTCAAGGCCATGAAGCGTCCGGCATTCGAGGATAAGACCCTGGCGCGCATCAAGCAGTGGCGCGAAGTCTGCCCGGACCTGACCATCCGCTCCACCTTCATCGTCGGCTTCCCCGGCGAGACCGAAGAAGACTTCCAGTACCTGCTCGACTGGCTGACCGAAGCACAGCTCGACCGCGTTGGCTGCTTCCAGTACTCCCCCGTGGACGGTGCGCCGGCCAACGAGCTGGCCGACCCGGTGCCGGACGAGGTCAAGCAGGAGCGCTGGGAGCGTTTCATGGCCCACCAGCAGGCGATCAGCGCCGAGCGCCTGCAACGCAAGATCGGCCGGGAAATCGAAGTGCTGATCGACGAAGTGGATGAGCAGGGTGCCATCGGCCGTTCCTGGGCCGACGCGCCGGAAATCGACGGCAACGTCTACGTGGACAGCGACGTCGAGCTCAAGCCGGGCGACAAGGTCCGTGTGCGCGTGACTGCGGCGGACGAATATGATCTCTGGGCGGAAACCCTATAAGACTTCCGCCGTCATCCCGCCGCATGGTGCCGGATATCATCCGTTACCATGCGGTTGTCAGTTCTCCGGCAACAGCCGGATCGGCTTGCCTTCCGCTGGCCACAGTCGCAGTTGGCCGAGTGGCGAAACATCCCAGCGTTCGATCTTGCCGAGGGCGTCCAGAAAGTGCTGTTCCTGCTCCATCAGTGCGGGCGTGCAGAGCTTGCGGGTGCTGCCCGGAGCGCCGAAGCTGATGGCCGAGTCTTCCAGTCGATAGCTGCCGAACCAGTGGTTGCAACCGGCATTGCCGAAGGCGCGGCCGTCTTCGCCGAGGGTCAGGGTCAGGTAGCTACGGTCGAGCAGCGGCCGGTCGCCGATCCACTCCACCCGGTAGTTGCGTTCCTGCTCCAGTTTCACCGGATCGGCGGCGCAGCCCAGCAGGCTGGCGCCGATCAGGCCGAGTGCAATCGCGTGTTTCATGCCTTGTCCTCCTGACAGTTCGGGCAGAGATGACGGCCGGCGTCGTTCCGCCAGCCCAGTTCGGCGATGCGCGCTTCAGCGGCCGGTGCACGGGCCTTGTCGCCGAGCGCCGCATCGACGGCGAATTCGAAATCGAGCCGCGCACCGCAGCCGTCGCAATCGACCTGCCAGTTGAGAATGGCCAGCTCGCGGAAGGCGGGGCCCTTGGCCACGGCCATCCATTGTCCCGGCGGGTTGATCAGATGGCGGACCTTTTCCACGTCGAGGCGCAGGCAGAGATCGCGGCTGCCCTTGAGCGTGACCAGCAGGGTGTCGCCCGCTTGGATGGAGCCACCGGTACCGGTGACCTGGTAGCGGCCCGGCGCCAGCGCGCGGCATTCGTTCAGGGTGTGGGCGGGGTTTAGCAGGGTGTAGCGGAAATCGTGTTCGGCCATCGGGGTCTGCCATCTCGGCGAAATGGTGCGGAAAGGCGGCATCCTAACATTGTCGTCAGGTTCCGACGCGGTTCCTTGGCTGGCTGGCGGCGATTCCAGCCGGACTCAGGCGCCAATCTGCGCCGCCTCCTTGGCCAGCCGCACGATGGCGGCATCGAGATCGTCGAGGGCGGTCTTGTAGGCCGGGTCGTCCTGTTTCAGCAGGGTCTCGCTGCGCTGGCAGGCCTCGCGCAATTGCGGCACGCCGCAGTAGCGGGTGGCGCCGTGCAGGCGATGGACGCGCTCGATCAGGGTGGCGCGGTCGCCGGCGTCGCGGGCCTGGCGAATCGCCTGGCGGTCGGCGTCCAGGGAAGCGAGCAGCATGGCAAGCATGTCGGCGGCCAAGTCGGCCTTGCCGGCAGCCAGGCGCAGGCCTTCTTCGGCATCCAGCACGCTGAGGCTGGTTTCAACCTTGGGCGGTGGTTCCATGGGGCGCTCCTGGCCTTGGTTGCGCAGGGCGAGGCCGGTCCACTTGAGTACGACCTGGGCCAGTTGGCGCTCGCTGATCGGCTTGGTCAGGTAGTCGTCCAGGCCGCTCTGCAGCAGGGCTCGCTTTTCGTTGGCGAGGGCGTGGGCGGTCAGGGCGATGATCGGCACCTGACCATGGCCGTGTTCGGCTTCCCAGGCGCGGATCGCCTCGGTGGTCTGGCGTCCGTCCATGCCGGGCATCTGCACGTCCATGAAAATCAGATCGAAACGTTCCTTTTTCACCGCATCCAGCGCGGCATAGCCGCTGTCCACGGCGGTGGCTTCGGCGCCCATGTCGCTGAGCAGGGTCTGCACCAACAGCAGGTTGGCCGGGTTGTCGTCGACGCAGAGCAGGCGCGGAACCCGGTTGCTCGGAATCGACGAGGGTTCCTGGCGCACCGACTGGCGCGGGCTGATGAGATCAGACAGCGCCCGCTGCAGCTTGCGTGTGTAGGCCGGCTTGGCCTGCAATTGCGCATAGCCGTCGGGCAGTGCCTCGTGGTAGATCGCCTGCTCGTTGGTCGGGCAGAGCGCCAGGCATTTACAGCCGAGCCGCTCGAGATCGCGGATACGCTGGCTCAGCCGTTCCGGTGGCAACTCGCGCAGGTTCACGCCGAGCACCGCCAAGTCGAGGGGCGCATTGCCGTGACGCTGGGCGGCCACGCCGTCGATCAGGCTGTCCATGTCGGCGAAGATTTGCACCTGCAGGCCACAGTCTTCCAATTGATGTTGCAGGGCCTGACAGGCCAGTTCGTGGCTTTCCAGCACGGCCACGCGGCGGCCCAGCAGCGGTGCGCGAGGGTGGTCCTCGACGTCTTCGCGGCCCTTGGGCAGGCTCAGGGTAATCCAGAATTCCGAACCTTCTCCCGGTGTGCTCTCCACGCCGATTTCCCCGCCCATCTGTTCGATCAGGCGCTTGGAAATCACCAGGCCCAGGCCGGTGCCGCCGGCCTGGCGGCTGAGCGAGTTGTCCGCCTGACTGAAGGCCTGGAACAGGGTGCGCAGGTCTTCCTCGGACAGGCCGATGCCGGTGTCCTGCACGCTGATGCGCAGTTGGGCGCGGTCGTCGCTGTCGTCCTCCAGCATGGCGCGGACGGCGATGGTGCCTTCGCGGGTGAACTTGATTGCGTTGCTGATCAGGTTGGTCAGTACCTGCTTGAGCCGCAGCGGGTCGCCGATCAGCGACAGCGGTGTATCGCGGTAGACCAGACTGACCAGTTCCAGCTGCTTGTCATGGGCGGCGGGGGCGAGGATGGTCAGGCAGTCCTGCAGCAGGTCGCGCAGGTTGAAGGGGATGCTTTCCAATACCAGCTTGCCGGCTTCGATCTTCGAGAAATCGAGGATTTCATTGATGATGCCGAGCAGGCTGTCGGCGGATTTCTCGATGGTGGTCAGGTAGTCCTGCTGGCGCGGCGTCAGGTCGCTTTTCAGCAGCAGATTCGTGAAACCGAGGATGCCGTTCAGCGGCGTGCGTATTTCATGGCTCATGTTGGCGAGGAATTCGGATTTGATCCGGCTCGCTTCCAGGGCCTCCTTGCGCGCCAGGTCCAGTTCGATGTTCTGGATCTCGATGGTTTCCAGGTTCTGGCGGACGTCCTCGGTGGCTTGGTCGATGCTGTGCTGGAGTTCTTCCTGGGCATTCTGCAGCGCTTCGGCCATGCGGTTGATGCCGGAGGCCAGTTCGTCCAGTTCGTGGCTGCCGAGCAGCGGCAGGCGGGTCTCCAGGCGGCCGTCTTTGAGCTGGGCGACGCCTTGTTGGATACGCCGTAACGGCTCGTTGATCGAGCGGCTCATGCGCAGCGCCAGGAGCGCGGTGACCGCCAGCCCGGCGATGATCAGCAGCAGGCTGGTGAGCAGGCTGCGGTAGCCCCGCAGCAGGGTACCGTGGTGGGACATCTCCACCTCGACCCAGCCAAGCAGTTGTTCGCTGTCGGCGGCCTCCTGCCCGGCCACCATGCTATGGCGGCCATAGACCGGCAGGAGGAAGCGCGTGGCGTCCTGGACGCTGCGCATCAGCAGGCGGCTGCTGTCGCCGCTGGGGGTGTCGTTGAGCATGTTCGGGCCGGCATGCGCCAGGCGCTGGCGCTCCGGGGTGAGGAAGGAGACCGCCCGTACGTCGGGCTGCTCCAGCGCGTCGGCGGCGATTCGCTGCAACACGCGGTTGTCGCCATGCGCCAGGGCCGGAGCGGCGAGGGGCGCCAGTTGCTCGACGATCATTTCTCCGCGCTGCAAGAGTTGCGCCTGCAGGTCGGAGAGCTGCACCCAGGTGAAGTAGCCGCCGAGGACCAGCGCCAGCAGGCTGGTGGGCAGCAGGGTGAGCATCAGCACGCGGCCTTTGATGCCGAGATCCTTGAACACTGTCTTCCCTCGTCTGGTTCCGTGGTTCTGGCCGGCAGTGTAGCGGCTGGGCGGAGCTGGACAAAGAGCGGGAGCCGAGGGAAACAGACTGCAATCTTCGGCTGTTATGGTGCCCGCCGGTTTGCCGTTATCATAGTCGTCCCTCTGCCGTCCGGATTCGAAGACGCCATGACCCTGCAGTTTCCCACCATCGCCGATTGCGTCGGCAACACCCCGCTGGTCCGCCTGCAACGCCTGCCCGGGGAGACCTCCAATACCCTGCTGGTGAAGCTGGAAGGCAACAACCCGGCGGGATCGGTGAAGGACCGGCCGGCGCTATCGATGATCACCCGCGCCGAACTGCGCGGCGACATCAAGCCCGGCGACACCCTGATCGAAGCCACCTCCGGGAACACTGGCATCGCCCTGGCGATGGCGGCGGCGATCAAGGGCTACAAGATGATCCTGATCATGCCGGACAACATGAGTGCCGAGCGCAAGGCGGCGATGACCGCCTACGGCGCCGAGCTGGTGCTGGTCAGCCGCGAAGAGGGCATGGAAGGTGCCCGCGACCTGGCGGAAAGCCTGCAACGCGGCGGCAAGGGCAAGGTGCTCGACCAGTTCGCCAACGGCGACAATCCGGAGGCGCACTACCGGGGCACCGGTCCGGAGATCTGGCAGCAGACCCAGGGCCGCATCACTCACTTCGTCAGCTCCATGGGTACCACCGGCACCATCATGGGCGTGTCGCGTTACCTCAAGGAGCAGAACCCGGATGTGCAGATCGTCGGCCTGCAACCGCAGGAAGGGGCGTCGATCCCCGGCATCCGTCGCTGGCCGCACGAGTACCTGCCGAAGATTTACCAGGCCGAGCGCGTGGACCGCATCGTCGACATGGCGCAAGGCGAAGCCGAGGACGTGATGCGCCGGCTGGCGCGGGAAGAGGGCATCTTCTGCGGCGTTTCCTCCGGCGGTGCGGTGGCCGCAGCCCTGCGGTTGTCGAAGGAAGTGGAGAACGCGGTGATCGTGGCGATCATCTGCGATCGAGGCGACCGCTACCTGTCCACCGGCATCTACGACATCCCCGAGCATTGATCATGGCGACGCACGACCCGACCCGGATCGCGCCCGTGGCCCATCCGGGCCGGCAGGGTATCGTCCATGGCTAAGCGCAATGCCGGGCTGCGTTTCCAGCCGAGCGGCGGGGCGCGTACACCGCAGGTCCCGGTGGGCAAGAAGCAGGTCCTGACCATCGAGCGTCTGGCCCATGACGGCCGTGGCATTGCCTTCGCCGACGGGCGGACTTGGTTCGTCGCCGGTGCCTTGCCGCTGGAGCGTGTCGAGGCCCGCGTGCTTTCGGCGCGCAGCCAGATCGTCGACGCGCGCGCCGAGCGCATCCTGGACGCCGCACCGCAGCGTCGCCCCGAGCCCTGCGTGTATGCCGGGCGTTGCGGCGGCTGCACGCTCCAGCATCTGTCCCACGAAGAACAGCTCGCCCTGAAACAGCGCACCCTCGCCGAACAGCTCGCGCGTTTCGCCGAGTTACAACCCGACGAGTGGGCGCTACCGTTGGTCGGTCCGGAATTCGGCTACCGGCGTCGTGCGCGGATTGCCGTGCGCTGGGACGCCAAGGCCCGTCGGCTGGAGGTCGGCTTTCGTGCCGCCGCCAGCCAGGACATCGTTGCCATTGGCGAGTGTCCAGTGCTGGTACAGCCCTTGCAGCCGATCGTGCGCGCGTTACCGCAGCTACTGCGCCAGCTCGAAAAACCCCAGGCTGTCGGCCACGTGGAAGTATTCAGCGGCACTGCGGAAGCCGTGTTGCTGAGGCATACCGCGCCATTGCCGGACGCCGATCTGGCCCGTCTGCGGGGTTTCTGCGACGAGCACCGGACCCAGCTGTGGCTGCACGGCGCCGGCGAGCCGCAACCGGTCGAGCCGGGGCAATCCCTGGGTTATCGGCTGGAGTCGTGGGGGCTGCGTCTGGAGTACCGACCGGGCGATTTCGTCCAGGTCAACGCACCGGTCAACGAAGCGATGGTCAGCCAGGCGCTAGACTGGATGGCACCGAAAGACGATGAGCGGATACTGGATCTGTTCTGCGGCCTGGGCAATTTCGCCCTGCCGCTGGCCCGCGGGACGCGTGAAGTGGTGGCAGTGGAAGGCGTGGAGGCAATGGTCGAACGGGCGCGTGGCAACGCTGCGGCCAACGGCTTGGAGAACCTGCACTTTTTCCAGGCCGATCTGTCGAAGCCGCTGACCGGTCAGCGCTGGGTCGAGCGCGGCTTCTCCGCCGCGTTGCTCGACCCGCCGCGGGACGGTGCGCTGGAGGTGGTACGGCAGATCGGCGACCTGGCGATCGGGCGCCTGCTGTATGTGTCCTGCAACCCGGCGACCCTGGCGCGCGATGCCGCGGAGCTGGCGCGGCAGGGCTACCGGCTGAAGCGGGCCGGCATTCTCGACATGTTTCCGCAGACCGCGCATGTCGAGGCGATGGCGTTATTCGAGAGGGGCTAGGATGCCCCTGTAATCCGACCGGCCCGTAGAGGCAGGCGACAATCCGGCGGGCCCGAGGGCGCGCCGTAGGGGAAGGGTAAGTAATGGTACAGGTGAGAGCGCACCAGCCGATCAACACTGACGGCAGTATCAACCTCGAGTCCTGGCTGGATCATGTCCTCAGCCTGGACCCGGCGCTGGAGCGTGAGGCGTTGAAGGACGCCTGCGAGTTCGCCCGCGAAGCCGAGCAGCAGGCCAACGCCGCGCAGAACCTCTGGGTCGAGGGCACCTCCAGCTTCCAGACCGGCCTGGAGATCGCGGAAATCCTCGCTGACCTCAAGCTCGACCAGGACTCCCTGGTCGCCGCGGTGATCTACCGTGGTGTGCGCGAGGGCAAGATCACCCTGGCCGCGGTGCACCAGCGTTTCGGCCCGGTGGTGGCCAAGCTGATCGAAGGCGTGCTGCGCATGGCGGCGATCAGCGCCAGTCTCAACCCACGTCAGTCCATGGTGCTCGGCGCCCAGGCCCAGGTGGAGAACCTGCGCAAGATGCTGGTGGCCATGGTCGACGACGTACGCGTCGCTCTGATCAAGCTGGCTGAGCGCACCTGCGCGATCCGCGCGGTCAAGCACGCCAGCGAGGAAAAACGCCACCGCGTCGCCCGCGAAGTCTTCGATATCTATGCTCCCCTGGCCCACCGGCTGGGCATCGGTCATATCAAGTGGGAGCTGGAGGACCTGTCCTTCCGCTACTTGGAGCCCGAGCAGTACAAGCAGATCGCCAAGCTCCTGCACGAGCGCCGGCTGGATCGCGAGCAGTACATCACCAATGTCGTCCAGCAATTGCGCGACGAGTTGGATGCCACCGGCATCAAGGCCGACATCAGCGGGCGGGCCAAGCACATCTATTCCATCTGGCGGAAGATGCAGCGCAAGGGGCTGGAGTTCAGCCAGATCTACGACGTGCGCGCGGTACGGGTGCTGGTGCCGGAAGTGCGCGATTGCTACACGGCGCTCGGCATCGTCCACACCCTGTGGCGGCACATTCCCAAGGAATTCGACGACTACATCGCCAACCCCAAGGAGAACGGCTACCGCTCCCTGCACACCGCGGTGATCGGCCCGGACGGCAAGGTGCTGGAGGTGCAGATCCGCACCCATTCCATGCACGAGGAAGCCGAGCTGGGGGTGTGTGCGCATTGGCGCTACAAGGGCACCGACGTCAAATCCGGTTCCAGCCATTACGAAGAGAAAATCTCCTGGCTGCGCCAAGTACTCGAGTGGCACGAGGAACTGGGCGATATTGGCGGGCTGGCCGAACAATTACGGGTGGATATCGAGCCGGACCGGGTCTACGTATTCACTCCGGACGGCCACGCCATCGACCTGCCCAAGGGCGCCACGCCGCTGGACTTCGCCTACCGCGTGCATACCGAGATCGGCCACAACTGCCGGGGGGCGAAGGTCAACGGCCGCATCGTGCCGCTCAACTACAGCCTGCAGACCGGCGAGCAAGTGGAGATCATCACCAGTAAGCAGGGCTCGCCGAGCCGCGACTGGCTGAACTCCAACCTGGGCTACATCACCACCTCGCGGGCACGGGCGAAGATCGTCCATTGGTTCAAGCTGCAGGCCCGCGACCAGAACGTCGCCGCTGGCAAGGCGTTGCTGGAGCGCGAGCTGAACCGGGTCGGCCTACCGCCGGTGGACTTCGACCGGCTGGCGGAAAAGGCCAACCTCAAGACGGCGGAGGACCTGTTCGCCGCCCTCGGTGCCGGCGACCTGCGTCTGGCCCATCTGGTCAACATGGCGCAACAGTTGGTCGAGCCGGAGCGCGGCAACGAACAACTGGAGCTGATTCCGCGCAAACACGGCCCGCACAAGCCCGGCAAGCGAGGCGACATTCAGATCCAGGGAGTCGGCAACCTGCTGACGCAAATGGCCGGCTGCTGCCAGCCGCTGCCGGGCGACCCGATCGTCGGCTACATCACCCAGGGACGTGGGGTGACCATCCACCGGCAGGACTGCGCCACCGCGCTGCAACTGGCCGGACGCGAGCCGGAGCGGATCATCCAGGTCAGCTGGGGGCCGGTGCCGGTGCAGACCTATCCGGTGGATATCGTCATCCGCGCCTACGACCGTTCCGGCCTGCTGCGCGACGTCTCCCAGGTGCTGCTCAACGAGCGCATCAACGTGCTGGCGGTGAACACCCGCTCGAACAAGGAAGACAGCACGGCGCTGATGTCGCTGACCATCGAAATCCCTGGGCTGGATTCCCTGGGCCGGCTGCTGGCGAAGATTTCCCAGTTGCCGAACATCATCGAGGCGAAACGCAACCGCGCCTCCTGATCCGGCAGGCCGCGCCATACAGTGCGTGGCCTGCGTTTACCTCGGAACGCTTATGTACTCACTACCCGATCTGCTGTACCTGATGGCCCGCCTGCGCGACCCGCGGCACGGTTGCCCCTGGGATCTCAAGCAGTCCTACGCGACCATCGTTCCCTACACCATCGAAGAGGCCTACGAGGTCGCCGACACTATCGAACGCGGCGATTTCGAGCACTTGCAGGGCGAACTCGGCGACCTGCTGTTCCAGGTCGTCTACTACTGCCAACTGGCCCGGGAAGAGGGGCGTTTCGGCTTCGATGCGGTGGTCGATGGCATCACTCGCAAATTGGTTCGTCGCCATCCCCATGTATTCCCGGATGGCGACCTCTACGGCGTGGCGGACCGACACAGCCTGGAGGAGGCGGCGGTCAAGCAGCGCTGGGAAGCTCTGAAGGCGGAGGAACGGGCGGAAAAGGCCGAGGCGCCGGAGCAACTGTCGTTGCTGGACGATGTGCCGGCGGCGCTGCCGGCCTTGTCGCGGGCGGTGAAGCTGCAAAAGCGCGCGGCCCAGGTGGGTTTCGACTGGCCCGAAGCTTTGCCGGTGGTGGACAAGCTCCGTGAAGAGCTGGACGAAGTGCTGGAGGCCATGAGCGAAAACGACCCGGAAGCAGTGGCCGAGGAAATCGGCGATCTGCTGTTTGTGGTCACTAATCTGGCGCGTCACCTCACGGTCGACCCGGAGACGGCACTGCGAAGCGCCAACGGCAAGTTCGAGCGACGCTTCCGTTTTATCGAACAGGCATTGCGCGAAGCGGGTCGGCCCATCGAAGATTGCACCCTCGAAGAACTGGATACCCTGTGGAGCGAGGCCAAGCGGCAGGAGAAGGACACACTGGGCTGTGGCTGATACGGCGCGAGGTCCGATGCGGTTCGTTCGGCGATTCCAACTTTATTGAGACAAGCGGGTAGGTTATGAGTCTTTCCCTACGCGACCAGCTGCTGAAAGCCGGGCTGGTCAGTGAAAAACAGGTCAAGCAGGCCGGCAAGCAAAAGCAGAAACAGGAACGTCTGGAGAAAAAGGGCCAGGTCGAAAAGGACGATTCGCAGCGCCAGGCCGCATTGGCCGCCCAGGCCGAGAAGATCGAGCGCGACCGCGAGTTGAATCGCCAGCAGCAGGAGAAAGCGGAGCAGAAGGCCCGCACCGCCCAGATCAAGCAACTGATCGAGCGCTCCCGTCTGCCGAAGCTGACTACTGACGACTACTATAACTTCGTCGATGACAAGAAGGTCAAGCGCATCTCCGTGAACGACCTGATGCGCGACAAGCTCAGCCGTGGCTCGCTGGCTATCGTTCGGCATGGCGGCACCTACGAGATCATCCCGCGCGATGCGGCGGTGAAGATCCAGGAGCGCGATCCGCGCCGTATCGTCCTGCTCAACACTCCCACCGAGGAAGCGGATGAGGACGATCCGTATGCTGCCTACAAGGTGCCGGATGATCTGATGTGGTGAATGAAAGAAGCCGGGCAGTGCCCGGCTTCTTTTTTGCCTTTGGCTGGCGTTATTCCAGTTCGACCCGGCCGAAACGCGCGCCCTTGTTGCACGGCGTGATTGCCCGCAGGCGATCACGCCGCAGCCGGTGGGAGGCGCCTTCGACCTGAACCACCAGAAATTCCTCCTTGCTCGCCGTGGTTTCCGTGGTCACTGCTTCGGCTTCGAACGGCTCGCCGTCGTACAGCTCGATACGTAACCAATAGCGGTACAGGCAGGCGATCTCCAGGTAGTCGTGAAGATCGCAGGCCAGCGGTCGGTAATTGCTCACGAAGCGCCCTCGATAGCCTTGCTTTACTTCAGCGCAGCGAGGGCGGCGCCGAAGTTCAGGTGCAGCACCTGTCCATCGACGACCAGCGCCGGCACGGATTGCACGCCTGCTTGCTCAGCCTCGGTCATACGTTCCGGCTGCTGACCAAGGTGAACGACCTCCACATCGACTTTGCCCGTATCCAGCAGCGGCAACAGATTCCGCTCGGCCTCCACGCAGACAGGGCAACCGGCATGGTAGTAACGCGCATGGGACATGATCTTCTCCTTGATTAAGTATCGAATCGATACTGTTTTAAAAATAGAGTGGGCGTCGCTGCTTTGTCAATATTGTTTTTATTCGATACTATTTCCCTGTGGAGGTACCTATGTCCGGCCATGCCTTGTATGACTATCTGGAACGCCTGACCAGCTTGATGCGGGCCTGGTCTCGCGAGCACCCGCTGCTGGCCGAACTGCAGCCGGTGCAGGTGAGCGCCCTGCATTATCTTTCCCGTTGCAACGGCTACTCGAATACGCCGATGGCGGTTACCGAATACCTGGGGTTGACCAAGGGCACGGTGTCGCAATCGTTGAAAGTGCTGGAACACAAGGGGTTGATCCGCAAGCAGCCGGACCCCCAGGACAAGCGCAGCGTTCATCTGGAACTGACCGAGGAAGGGGCGGCACTGCTAGAGGCGCTCACCCCACCGGCATTCCTGCAACAGGCGGCCGAGGCTCTGGGACCGAGTGGGGAAATGCTGGATGCTTTGCTGAGGGAGCTGCTGGTGACCATCCAGCGGCAGCAGGATGTGCCGAGTTTCGGTTTATGCGGTAGTTGCCGTTTCCATGAGCGGCGCGAGGAGGGGCCGTTCTGTGGGCTGACGCGTCAACCGTTGGCGTCGGGAGCGGAGCGGCTGATCTGCCGGGAACACGGATCCGCCTGAGGCCGGGCAAAAAGAAGCCGGGCATTGCCCGGCTTCCTCGTCCTTACTTGCCACGACCTTTGACTGGCTTGCCGTCGACCGTGCCCTCTTCGAGCATGATCTGGTATTCCTTGCCGTCCTTCTCGACCTGATGCAGGCGAACCAGCAGGTAGTCCCAATCCTTGGCGAACCAGAGGATGGTCTTGCGGTTGCTCTGGGTCGGGTCACGCACGCGCTCGACCTTGAGCGCATCGACAGTGCCGGCCTTGGTTTCCACCTGCTCTTCGCCGAGGACGCGGAAATCGTAGGTTTCGATTTCGTCGCCATCGACCACTTGGTAGCTCATGCTCTTCTTGCCGTCGGCCACGTCGTGCTGCAGGACCAACTGATAGGTCGACTTGTCCTGCAGGCCGCGGTTGAGCAGCAACCGCACCGGATCACCGCGATCGCTGCCGAGCACCTGCTTCTCGGTCCAGTCGAAGTCCAGCTCGACCTGCTTGGCCTTGCCGAGGCCGCTGCGGTTGAAGCGGTAGTTGAGGGGCAGGAAGGTGTCGTTCTCGACGCGGAAGGTGCTTTGCTCGGTGAGGCTGGCCACCAGCATGGCGGCCTCGAAGCCGAGCTGCCAACGACCATCGTCGAGGCGCTTCAGGCTGCGCTCCGCGGTCCCGCTGATGGGCAGTTGCTTCCAATCGGCGGTATAGCTGGCGGAAAACGGCTTCAGCTCGAAGGCCTGGACAGGCAGCGTGAGCAACGCACAAACGAACAGCAGGGCACGACGCATAGAGTCTCCTAGGTTCGAATCAGATGACCGGTGGCCGGCAACGGCTGGCCATCCAGCATTGCGCCGTGCTCGCCCAGGCGCAGACGGCCCTCGGCGAACCAGCGCACGGCCAGGGGGTAAATCCGGTGCTCCTGTGCATGCACACGCATGGCCAGGCTTTCCGGTGTGTCACCCGCTTGAACCGGAACTATCGCCTGTACGACCAAAGGGCCACCATCGAGTTCCTCGGTCACGAAATGCACGCTGCAGCCATGCTCGGCATCGCCGGCTTCCAGCGCCCGCTGATGAGTGTGCAGGCCCTTGTAGAGGGGTAGCAACGAGGGATGGATGTTCAGCAGGCGGCCCGCATAGTGACGGACGAAACCGGGGGTGAGGATGCGCATGAAGCCGGCCAGCACCACCAGTTGCGGGGAGAACCCGTCAATGGCCTCGATCAGCGCCGCATCGAATGCCTCGCGGCCATCGAAGGCCTTGTGGTCGAGCACCTGGGTGGCGATACCGGCGTTTTGCGCGCGGGTCAGTCCGTAGGCATCGGCGCGGTTGGAAATCACCGCGCGGATGCGGGCCGGGTTGTCGTCGCTACGGGTGCTGTCGATCAAGGCCTGCAGGTTGCTGCCGGACCCCGAGATCAGTACCACGACATCGCAGCGTGCCGTCATCAGTGAGCTTTCAGATTGTTCAGCACGACCTGGGCGGCACCTTCGGCGGCCTGGGCGATCTGGCCGATCACCCACGGTTGCTCGCCCGAGGCACGCAGGCTTGCCAGAGTGGCTTCCACCTGGTCCTGTGCCACGCAGATGACCATGCCGACGCCGCAGTTGAGTACGCGGTGCATCTCATGCTCATCGACGTTGCCGTGCTGCTGCAGCCAGTCGAAGACGGCCGGCCGGGTCCAGCTGGCCACATCGATCACGGCCTGGGCGCCTTCGGGGAGGACGCGCGGAATATTGTCCAGCAGGCCGCCGCCGGTGATGTGGGCCATGGCCTTCACTGCGCCGGTATCCTTGATCAGCTTGAGCAGCGGCTTGACGTAGATGCGGGTCGGCGCCATCAGCAGGTCGGCCAGCGGTTTGCCGTCGAGCTGCACTTTTTCGATATCGGCACCGGCGACCTCGATGATCTTGCGGATCAGCGAGTAGCCGTTGGAATGCGGGCCGGAGGAGGGCAGGGCGATCAGGGCGTCGCCGGTGACCACCTTGGAGCCGTCGATGATTTCGCTCTTTTCCACCACGCCGACGCAGAAGCCGGCCAAGTCGTAGTCCTCACCCTCGTACATGCCGGGCATTTCGGCGGTTTCACCACCGACCAGCGAGCAACCAGCCAGCTCGCAGCCGGCGCCGATGCCGGTGACCACGGTGGCGGCCACGTCGACGTTGAGCTTGCCGGTGGCGTAATAGTCGAGGAAAAACAGCGGCTCGGCACCGCAGACCACCAGGTCGTTGACGCACATCGCGACCAGGTCCTGGCCGATGCTGTCGTGCTTGTTCAGGTTCAGCGCCAGACGCAGCTTGGTGCCGACGCCATCGGTACCGGATACCAGTACCGGCTGCTTGTAGCCGGCCGGGATCTCGCAGAGGGCGCCGAAACCGCCCAGGCCGCCCATCACTTCCGGACGTGCGGTGCGCTTGGCCACGCCCTTGATGCGTTCGACCAGCGCTTCACCGGCGTCGATGTCCACACCGGCGTCCTTGTAGCTAATGGAGGGTTGCTTGCTCATAGATCCAGGCCTATAGGGAAAATTCGGGATTCGACCGGTGCCGCCATGGCCGGTCTGCGAAGGCGCGCGATTTTATCAGGCTTGCCGGGCAGCGACCACCTGAGCCGGCCCGGTTGCCGGGTGGCGGGCGGCTGTTTAAGGTATAGCCCTTCTCGGGCGGCTCAAGGCCGCTCCTCAGCCGTCGAGACTCCCCATGCGCGTGATCCGCCTGCTTGTTCTTTGCCTGTCGCTATTCAGCCTGCCGACCTTCGCCGAAACGGTTGGCGATCTCTATCAGGTACGCGAACCCGTCGCCAGCCAGCAACCCGAGGAGCGCAACCAGGCGCTGCAGCGGGCATTGGATACGCTGGTGCTGCGTCTGACCGGCGATCCGGCGGCATTGAAGAGTCCGGCCGTGGCTGAGTTGCGCAAGGACCCGCAACAGTTGATCAGCCAGTACGGCTATGAAGGCGACGCTCTGGTGGTGGACTTCGATCCGGCCACCAGCGAGCGGTCCCTGCGCCAGGCTGGTCTGGCCTTGTGGAGCGCCAATCGCCCTGCGATTCTCGCCTGGTGGTTGAACGAAACCGCAGGGGGCGCCAACTTGGTCGGGGACGGGCAGGACAGCGCCGCACCGGTGCGCCGCGCCGCGCAACACCGGGGATTGCCGTTGCGTCTGCCGCTGGCCGATCTGAGCGAGCAGATCGTCGGGACGGCGGACAATCTTACCGCGGCCAGGCCCGACGCGTTGCGCGAGGCTTCGGATCGCTACGCCGCCGACGCACTGCTGGCGGTCAGGGCACGCGAAGACAGCGGCAAGTGGCAGGCCAACTGGCGTCTGTGGCTGGGCGATTCGCTGGAGCAGGGCTCGGTGGAGGGCGCCGACAGTGCCGCGCTGGCCGATGCCGTGATGCTCGCGGTGAGCGAACGCCTGGCACCGCGTTTCGTTGCGGCGCCGGGGGCGGCCAATGACCTGACCCTGGAGATCCACAAGTCCGACCTGACGCGCTATGCGGAATTGGAGCGGTTGCTCGAGCCCTTCGGTGCGCGGCTGAAAAAAGTCGAGGGAGATCGCCTGGTCTATCAGGTGCGCTCCAGCCCAGAGCAACTGCGTGCGCAGCTGGCGCTGTCCGGTTTGCAGGAGGTCCAGGCGGCCGACGCGCCGGTGGATGCCGGCCAGTCTGTAGCGCCGATGCAGCAGCCGGCGGCTCAGGTGCTGCGTTTCAGTTGGTAGTCGGCGTAGACTGCGCGCAGGTTTCCAAACGGCTGTGGAAGTTTCCGCTTCGCCAGGGTGTTGCCAAGGATTGCCATGCGCCAATTGCCGAATCTGCTGACGACGCTTCGCCTGTTGCTGACCGTGCCGATCGCTCTGTTGCTCCTGGCGGAGCGTTACGGGCAGGCACTCTCACTGTTTGCCGTCGCCGGATTTTCCGATGCCTTGGATGGTTTCCTCGCGCGGCGATTCGGCTGGACCAGCCGGCTCGGCTCGATGCTTGATCCTGTCGCCGACAAGTTGCTGCTGGTTACCAGTTATCTCTGCCTGAGCGTCACCCAGATTTTTCCCTGGTGGCTGGCGGCCGTGGTGCTCCTGCGCGACGCGGTGATCGTCGGCGGCGCGACCTTCTACCGCCTGCTGGTCGGCCCCTTCGAATTCCGTCCCACCTGGCTGGGCAAGCTGTCCACGCTGTTGCAGATCGTTCTGGTATTGGTCGTATTGCTGGAGCTCAGCTTGCTTCCCGCTTTCGCGCCGCTGCGTTGGCCACTGATCGTTCTGGCGCTGGCCGTCAGCCTGGCCAGCGGCCTGCATTACGTTTGGGTATGGGCCTGTAAATTTCACTCCGCAAGAAACGGACCTCTGGCATGACTGCATCGAACCGCTGGCTCTGGCTGGCCGGACTGTTTTTCCTTGGCTGGCTGGTTTACCTGCTTACGCCGATCCTTTCGCCGTTCCTGGTGGGCATCCTGCTGGCCTATCTGGGTGATCCGCTGGTGGATCGCCTGGAGCGCTGGAAGCTTTCCCGCACTTGGGGCGTGGTGCTGGTGTTCGTGTTGTTCAGCCTGGTCCTGCTGATCGGACTGCTGGTGCTGGTACCCATGCTGGGCAAGCAGTTGGTGCGTCTCTATCAACTCACGCCGCAGATGCTCGACTGGCTGCAGAACGCGGCACTGCCCTGGGTTCAGGCGAAGGCGGGGCTGCCCGAGGGTTTCTGGCGTTTCGACCGCCTCAAGGCCGCGCTGTCCGGCCATCTGGACAAGACCACCGATCTTCTTGGGGTGGTGGTAGCCCAGGCCACGGCCTCCAGCCTCGCGTTGTTGGGTTGGTTGGGCAACCTGTTGCTCATTCCTGTGGTCAGCTTCTACCTCCTGCGGGACTGGGACTTGATGATGGCGCGGCTGCGCGGGCTCCTGCCACGGCGCCAGGAGGGGCTGGTGGTACGCCTGATGGGCGAGTGTCACGAAGTACTCGGTGCGTTCCTTCGGGGGCAAATGCTAGTGATGCTTGCGCTGGCCGTAATCTATTCGGTGGGGCTGATGGCGATCGGATTGGAGCTGGGCCTGCTGATCGGCGTACTCGCCGGCCTCGCCAGCATCGTGCCCTACATGGGCTTCGTCGTCGGTATCGGTGCGGCGATTGCGGCAGCGCTGTTCCAGTTCGGAGGGGAGGCACTCTACCCGTTGATCGGTGTGGGCGTGGTGTTCATGGTGGGGCAGTTGCTCGAAGGTATGCTGTTGACGCCGCTGCTGGTGGGGGACCGGATCGGTCTGCATCCGGTGGCGGTGATCTTCGCGATTCTCGCCGGTGGCCAGTTGTTCGGCTTCACCGGCGTGCTGCTGGCGCTGCCGGTTGCTGCCGTGATCATGGTTTTGCTGCGTCATGTCCATGATTTGTATAAACTTTCGGAACTTTATGGAGAGTCCCCCAGCGGTTCCGAGGAGCCGCCTACCCCGGCATGAAACCGACCCAGCTTTCCCTAGGGGTGCGTCTGCGCGACGACGCCACCTTCGCCAATTACTACCCCGGTGCCAACGCCGCGGCGCTCGGCTATGTCGAGCGCCTTTGCGAGGCGGATGCCGGCTGGACGGAAAGCCTGATCTACCTTTGGGGCGGTGAGGGCGTCGGGCGCAGCCATCTGCTCCAGGCCGCGTGTCTGCGCTTCGAGCAGCGCGGCGAGCCGGCAGTCTATTTGCCGCTGGCCGAGGTGGTTCAGTACGGCCCCGAGATTCTCGATAACCTGGAACAGTGCGAGTTGGTGGGGCTCGATGATCTCGACGCCGTGGCCGGTCGTGCGGATTGGGAGGAGGCGCTGTTCCACCTGTTCAACCGACTGCGCGACAGTGGACGCAAGCTGTTGCTTGCGGCTTCGGCGTCGCCGCGGGAGTTGCCGGTGCAACTGCCAGATCTGAAATCCCGGTTGACCCTGGCGCTGGTATTCCAGCTCCATTCCCTGTCCGACGAAGACAAGCTGCGCGCCTTGCAATTACGCGCATCGCGCCGTGGCCTGCACCTGACCGACGAAGTCGGTCGTTTCATTCTGACCCGCGGTACGCGCAGCATGAGTGCGCTTTTCGAGCTGCTCGAGCGACTTGATCAGGCTTCTCTTCAGGCACAGCGCAAACTCACCATCCCGTTCCTGAAGGAAACCCTCGGCTGGTAAGGCCGGCTGGCGCGACGATCATATCGATCGTCACGCCTTCATCCGTTCAGCTTTCTCCCGCCAGCCGACGGTCGTACTGGAAGCGCCAACGCGTATAGAGCAGCGCCGCACAGAACAGGCTCAGACTGAACAGTGCTTCCAGCCAACCGAACAGCATCCGGCCTGGGTCGATCGCGGCGAGCACGCCCTGGATGAAGTAGATGTTGACCACGAAACAGGTCCAGGCATGCGCACGGGCATTACCGAGCAGTACGCCCGGCGCGACCAGCAGTAGCGGCAGAAGCTGAATGCTCAGTACGACCCAGGTCCTTGCGCCATGAAGGTCGGCGAACAGCAGGTTCCACAGAAGCAGCAGAGCGGCCAGGGCGATCAGGCTCGCCAGGCTTATTGCGCGACTGAAAGTGAGGCGTGGTTGCAGCCATTCCAGGGACGGCAAGGGTTTCGCTTTTCTAGCCACGGCCTTTCTCCAGCAGTGCCGCGGTTTGTGCGAGACGTTGGCCAAGGGCGCGGCAGAGTGCGATCTCCTGCTCGTCCAGCGGGCGTTTGCCGTCCGCTCCGGCGTGGTGGCTGGCGCCATAGGGCGTGCCGCCGCCACGGGTTTCCAGCAAGGCGGGTTCGCTATAGGGGATACCCATGGCCAGCATGCCGTGGTGGAGCAGCGGCAGCAGCATGGATAACAAGGTGGTTTCCTGGCCGCCATGAAGGCTGGCGGTGGAAGTGAAGACGGCCGCCGGTTTGCCGACCAACTCGCCGGTCAACCACAGGCTGCTGGTACCGTCGAGGAAGTATTTCAGCGGGGCTGCCATATTGCCGAAGCGGGTAGGGCTGCCCAGCGCCAGCCCGGCGCATCCCTTCAGGTCGTCCAGGCTGGCATAGAGGGCGCCCTCGGCGGGGATATCGGGGGCGACGGCTTCGCATTCCGTCGAAACGGCGGGCACCGTGCGCAGGCGCGCTTCCAGGCCGCCTTGCTCCACGCCGCGGGCAATCTGCCGGGCCATCTCTGCAGTGGCGCCGTGGCGGCTGTAATACAGGACCAGGATATAAGGCAGGCTCACGGAAGGATCTCCAGCACCTTTTCCGGCGGCCTACCGATCACGGCCTTGTCTCCGACCACCAGGATCGGACGTTCGATCAGCTTGGGGTGGGCCACCATCGCTGCGATCAGCGCATCCTCGCCGAGTGCGGGATCAGCCAGGCCAAGTGTCTTGTATTCGTCTTCGCCACTGCGCAGCAGTTGCCGGGCGGGCAGACCGAGCTTGCGCAGCAGTTCGCGCAGTTGCGCTTCGCCGGGAGGGGTTTCCAGATAGCGCACGATCGCCGGAGCCAGGCCCCGGGCTTCGAGCAGTTCCAGTGCACCTCGGGATTTCGAGCAGCGCGGATTGTGATAGAGCGTCAGATCGGTCATTTTGCGGATCGCATCTTGGCTTGAGAGATGGCTATTCTAACCGCGTCGACGCACGGGGCCGAAACCGTGCGTATCGTTGCCTCAGCGGAATGGCCGCTGACTGAAGCTAAGGAGAGGGAATGCGCCAACGCTTCGACGATTTTCTGGAATTCTGGCGCTATCTGGTTCAGCGTTTTCTGACCGACCGCGGTGCTCATAGCGCGGCGGCGCTGACCTATACCACGCTGTTCGCGGTCGTCCCGATGATGACCGTGACCTTCGCCATGCTGTCGGCCGTCCCGGCATTCCAAGGCATGAGCGAGGAAATCCAGGGGTTCATCTTCCGCAATTTCGTGCCGTCCACGGGGGTGACGGTGCAAGAGTATCTGCGCGCTTTCACCGCACAGGCCCGGCAACTGACCTGGATTGGCGTGGGCTTCCTGATGGTCACGGCGTTGATGATGCTGCTGACCATCGAGAAGGCCTTCAACACCATCTGGAGGGTCCGTCAGCCACGCCGCGGCGTATCCAGCTTTCTCCTTTACTGGGCGATCCTCAGCCTCGGGCCGCTGTTGTTGGGGGCGGGATTCGCGGTGAGTACCTACGTGACTTCGTTGTCGCTGCTGTCCGGGCCCGATGCACTGGTCGGGGCGAAGACGTTGCTGGGTTTCATGCCGCTGGTTTTCAGCGTCGCGGCCTTTACCTTGTTGTATGCGGCAGTGCCGAATGCGCGGGTGCCGATCCGCCACGCGCTACTTGGTGGTCTGTTCACGGCGGTCCTGTTCGAGGCCGCGAAAGGGCTGTTCAGCCTCTATGTCAGCTTGTTTCCGGGCTATCAGCTGATTTATGGCGCTTTCGCCACGGTGCCGTTGTTCCTGTTGTGGATCTATCTGTCCTGGCTGATCGTGCTGTTCGGTGCGGAACTGGTCTGCAACCTGTCCTCGTCACGCCAATGGCGACGGCGTGCTCTGCCGCGATTGCTGGTGGTGTTGGGCATTCTCAGGGTTTTCCTTCAGCGACAGCAGCGCGGCCATCCGGTGCGTCATGCGGACGTGCAGCGCGAAGGTTGGCCCCTGCCCGAAGACGAATGGGAGGAAATCATCGATTTCCTGGAGCGCGAGAAGCTGGTCTGTCGTACCAGCGCGGGTGCCTGGGTATTGTGTCGTGACCTGAGCCATTACAGCATGGCGCAGCTCCTGCGTCATAGCCCGTGGCCTTTACCCAGGCCGGAACAGCTCCAGGCGCATCTGAACGAAGACTGGTATCAGCCCTTGAAGGTGGCGTTGCAACGTTTGCACGAGGTGCAGGGAGAGTTGTTCGGTACCAGTCTGAGCGAGTGGTTGCACGCTCACGATGAGTGACAAAAAACGTCAGTTTGCGGCGTGGC
Source organism: Pseudomonas sp. PIC25 (assembly GCF_002286785.1). Taxonomy (GTDB): domain Bacteria; phylum Pseudomonadota; class Gammaproteobacteria; order Pseudomonadales; family Pseudomonadaceae; genus Pseudomonas_M. The sequence goes on from NZ_MUJY01000186.1 coordinate 39,832, forward strand.
TCCGGTGCTGCTCGCGAACGGCAAGGGCTGGAAGGCTCGAAAAACCGTAGGAGTGCATGCTGGCACGCTTCTGGCAAAACCCTATTGGGTTTGCGATCGTTCTGCTGGCGGGGCAGGGATTAGCTGAGGGATTTCGGTTTATGAGTGGTGCCAAGGACAAAGTGATTCATCTGCATCGGAGAGATCCCCAAGAGGCGCTGGAGCGGCTCAATCGGATCACCGGGCTGAAATTCGTCCATTGGCCTGAATCCTTGGCCGGGTTGGCGGTGCAAGAGTCCGAGACAGCATTCGACGATCAGCCCGCGCCGCCGCCAGTGGTGAGCATTTCCAGAGGCTGAAAAGCACAACCCCGCGAAGGACGCGGGGCGAAGGTTTACAGAAGGGGCTCAGGCAAGGGCTTGGCGATTGTCCGCTTCGGCCATTTCCACGGCCTGGACAAAGAGTTCTTCGACGATGAGGCTTTGCACGGGCACTGCCGAGCGCAGTTTTACCTGCATATCTTCGATCTTCAGTTTCACCGGCAACCGAGCGATGCCGGAGAGCAGAATCTTGCCATGGGCATTGGTTGTGCCATGGTCGACGTTGACTTCACGCTGCTTGTCGCCGTCGCGGTAGGTCACCAGCAGGGAGACCGGCAGATTGGCCAGGCCGGGCAGTTGCACCCAGGAGGCAACGTTGTATTCGGCGACGCGGCCTTCATAGGCCGTGACTATCAGGCGAGCGGCATTGACGATTCGGGATGGCACGGGGCCGATCAGCTTGTCATGGGCTTTGGACATGGTGGGCTTCCAGGCTGATAGCGATCGTAGGAACGGGTGTGGCGAAATTATAAGCAGGCCTTCGGCGATTAAACTGTGCGCTCAGGCAGCGCTTGATGTGATATGTCTCGCAGTTCCCGCATCAAGCGAGGCGCAACGGGTGCCTTTCGACGAGCGGCGTCGACAGGTTCGATGTCGGTAAAGCCAGGGTCGCCTGACTCGGAGCGCTGCTGAGTTGAAGCCAGAGCTGTTCCCCTTCTGAGAACTGCCCTCTGGATAGCCATAAGCCATGATGCCAGGCGCTGCCTGCGGGGGTGCTTTGCAATATGCCCGGATGCGTTTGTGCGCTGGGCGCACGGCGCAACCAGACCGGCCGTGCCAGTCCTTTCAAATAGCGTAACCCCAGATGCAAACCCTCATCGTTGATGTGGCGCCAGCGCACCAGGGCCAGGCTGCTCGTTCCACTGCTGCCCAGCAACAGGACGAGTTGCCCCACGGGAATCTGTGCGGCTTGCGCTACCTGACAGAGCAAGCGGGCGCCGCCTACGCTCGCATCGACGAGACGGGCTGAAGATAGGCTAGGTCGTTGTTCCAGCAGTTGCGCATGAATGGCGGCCAAGCCGATGGCCAGGTCGCATGACCCTTGGCTCTCGGTGCGGGGATGCTGGCGTTGCGGGCGCCCCAGCCAATGGGGTCTTACCCGTTCGAGTAATGCGTGTTCCGCCGAGCTGCGCAACGGGGCCGGTTCATTCAATGCCACTGCCAGTGCACCAGGCTCGAATCGACGAAGAAAGCTGCTGTCCTGTGGCGGATGATCATCCATGACGAAGGGACGTGCCTCGCGCAGATCGATGGTCGGCCCTTCGGCTTCCTCATCCCAGGGAAGCAGGCGAGCGAGATCGGCGAGGGGCGCGAGAGCCTTGAACAGCAAAAGGCATTCGCCTTCGGCCAGGTGAAAGGGATTGCTCAAGGCGAGCAGCAGCCCCTGTTGGTAGATGCCTCGCAGGCTGCTGGCAGCGGTCGGCTGGAAAGCGGCGGCAACCTGCTCATCCAGGCAATCGTGGCGTTCAGCCAGGCAGTAGAGCTGGTGGCTGTCGCGCCACGACGTCGGGGAGGGTTCTTGGTAACGCTCGTAATGACGAAGCTGGCTTTGCCCAAGAAAATACTGGGCCGTGTACAGGCACCAAGCCAGATGGGGGCGCGATGGCGCCCGGCCTTGCAGCATCTGCAAGAGCAGACGCTTGAAGCCGGCGGCCAGTTCGTCGCAAAGACCGACGAGCAAGGGGCAGGAAGAAGATCCCGCCATGGATGCATAATGACGATATTCTTCGCTGACGTTTTGCAGGCCCCGCTGCCTTTCAAGTAAGGTCATGGCGCTGCGGTTGTGCCGCGACAGTAGATCCAATACCTGCCGCAAGCCCTGCTCAGGGCGTTGTCGACGAGCCTCGGCGAGTGCTGCGTTGAGTTGGGTCAACGGGACGCAGTTTTCCTCGAGGAGGTCCGGTACCTCGATACGCAAGGTATCCTGCCTCATGTCAATCACGCAGGAATGAGGACGAATGCATGGGAACGCAACTTCGGGTTTTCATGGGAATAGTCGCCGGGTTGCTTCTGAGCGGTTGTGCCGAGGACCTGGGCCTCGATCAGCATGGGCGAAAGGTAACGGCTGCCGAACTGGATGGCCAGTGGTTGGTGATCAATTACTGGGCGGAATGGTGCAAGCCCTGCCGAAGTGAAATTCCTCAGTTGAACCTGCTGTCCGAGCGGATGGAGAGCCAGGGGGTCGTTGTTCTGGGGGTCAACTTCGACGGACTACAAGGTACAGAGCTGGCCAGATCCAGCGATACGATGAAAATCGATTTCCGCGTTCTGGCGAAGGACCCTTCCGAACGCTTCCAACTGCCACGCAATGAAGTACTGCCGGTGACCTATCTCGTTGATGGGCAGGGGCGAATGCGTGAGCGACTGCTGGGGGAACAGACTGCGGCGGGGCTCATCGCCCGGCTGAAAGAATGGCGAGGCGAGGGTTGAACATGGCACGCATCTGTTTACATGGTTTCGTCAGCGGCCGAGTGCAGGGCGTCAGTTATCGGCAGGCGACTGCGAGTCAGGCTGAACGTCTGGACCTCGATGGTTGGGTGCGCAACGTGCCTGACGGGCGGGTAGAGGTGTTGATCGAAGGGGAAGAGAATGCTGTCCAGGAATTGGTTTCCTGGCTGGAGAAAGGGCCGGCGAAGGCCAAGGTCGAAGCGGTCGAACTGGAGCAGCAACCGTTGCAGGGTATCGCCGGTTTCATCGTGCGCGTCTGAGCGTTGTTATCGCGACGCTCGTCGTTCACTGATCTTCGCCGGGGTCGGCCACCAAGCGGCCGTCCTGAGTCAGGGCCTTCAAGAATTCCTGTTGCAGCTCCGGGTCGTTCCGGGTTAGCTCGATGAGACTCTGCTCCAGTTCGCTGGCTTCTTCTTCCAGGCCTAGCTCGGAAAGACGTCGGACTCGGTGTACCCACTGGTCGACATCATCGTCTTCCAGATCGTCGAAGATCAGCGCATGGGCTTCCTGCAACTTGCCACGCAAGGTTCGGCTGACCAATAACGTGGCTTCCGCGCGAACTCCGTCCTGAGGGTCCTCGACACTGAGCAACAAGGTGCCCAGGCGGTTTACGTCGTGTTCAGCGAAAGGGCCATCGAGCAGATTGAGGCGTAGAACGCCGTTACGATCCGTCAACAGCTCATGGGTCTGCTCCCCGGCCTTGATCAGCACAGGGCGCTCTGCCCAGGGCAGGCTCGAGTACTCCATGCGCTTGTCCTGCTGCTTTTCGTCCAGCTCGGCCAGATTCTGCTGGGAGCGCCCGTTGGACTCCACGTTCATGAACGGATTGAGCCCGGCAAAACCGTAGCTGATCCAATCCTTGGTCGCGGTGTCCGGCAGGCTGCCGAGCATGACTACGTTGAGCGCATTGGCCCCGATGCCCGCTACCACGGCCACCGCGCCCAGGGGTATCTCGTAGAACTCGCGCCAGGGTTGATAGGGCGTATAGCGATCGTAACGGCGCGTAACTTCGAAAGCGGTGACTTCGAAAGTCTTTTGTTCGTGGATGCGAATCCGCCGCTGCGGCAATTCGAGCACGCGTGGCTCGCCGACGTCGATCTGCAGGCTGTGGTCCAGCAACTTGCGTTCGACTCGCTCTTCATGCTCGCTGCGCTGGGGAAGATGATTGGCGCAGCCGCTCAGGAAGAGGGTGCCGCAAAGCGCGGCACCGGCAAGGCGTAAGGGACTTCGCTTGAACATGGTTTCTCGATCAGCGACGAATACGGGCGGAGAGGAACGACAGCACTTCATCGACCGGGACCGAGTGGGCATCGGCTTCGCGGCGGTTCTTGTACTCCAGCTTGCCTTCGGCCAGCCCTCGATCGCTCACCACGATGCGGTGCGGGATACCGATCAGCTCCATGTCGGCAAATTTGATGCCGGGGCTGGTTTTCTTGTCGCGGTCGTCCAGAAGGACTTCGAAGCCGGCGGCAGTCAGGTCCGCGTAAAGCTTGTCGGTGACCTGCTTCACTTCTGCGGTCTCGTACTTCAAGGGCACCAGGGCGATCTGGAACGGAGCCAGGGCGTCCGGCCAGAGAATGCCGCGCTCATCGTAATTCTGCTCGATGGCAGCCGCGACCACACGGGAAACGCCGATACCGTAGCAACCCATGATCAGCGTAGTGGGCTTGCCCTGCTCGCTGAGGACATTGAGTTTCATGGCCTCGCTGTATTTGGTGCCGAGCTGGAAGATATGCCCGACCTCGATGCCGCGCTTGATCACCAGGGTGCCTTTGCCGTCCGGGCTGGGGTCGCCGGCGATCACGTTACGCAGATCGGCGACCACCGGCAGCGGCAGGTCGCGCTCCCAGTTGACGCCGAAGTAGTGTTTGTCGTCGATGTTGGCGCCGATGGCGAAATCGCTCATCAGGGCGACGGAGCGGTCGACGATGCAGGGCAAGGGCAGGTTCAGCGGGCCAAGGGAGCCGGCACCGGCGCCGATAGCGGCACGCAGCTCGGCTTCCGAGGCGAACACCAGAGGGCTGGCTACCTGTTCCAGGTTGGCCGCCTTGATCTCGTTCAGCTCATGGTCGCCACGAACGATCAGGGCGATCAAGGTGCCTTCTTCGGCGCCGCGAACCACCAGGGTCTTGATGGTCTTTTCGATCGGCAGGCCGAATTTCTCCACCAAGTCGGCGATGGTCTTGGTGTTCGGTGTGTCGATCAGGCGCAGTTCTTCGCTCGGCGCCGGGCGTTCCGTCTCCCGGGGTAGTGCTTCGGCTTTTTCGATGTTGGCGGCGTAGTCCGAGCTGTCGCTAAAGGCGATGTCGTCTTCGCCGGAGTCGGCCAGTACGTGGAATTCGTGGGAGCCCGTACCGCCGATGGAGCCGGTATCGGCCTGCACCGGGCGGAAATTCAGACCGAGGCGGGTGAAGACATTGCAATACGCCTGATGCATGCGGTCATAGGTTTCCTGCAAGGATTCCTGGCTCAAATGGAAGGAGTAGGCATCCTTCATGACGAACTCGCGCCCGCGCATCAGACCGAAGCGCGGACGAATCTCGTCACGGAATTTGGTCTGGATCTGGTAGACGTTGAGCGGCAGTTGCTTGTAGCTGTTCAGCTCGTTGCGCATCAGGTCGGTAATGACCTCTTCGTGGGTCGGGCCGACACAGAAGTCGCGCTCATGGCGGTCCTTCAATCGCAGCAATTCGGGACCATACTGCTCCCAGCGCCCCGATTCCTGCCAGAGCTCGGCGGGCTGGATGGCCGGCATCAGCACTTCGAGCGCGCCGGCGGCATTCATTTCCTCGCGGACGATGGTCTCGACCTTGCGGAGAACCCGTAAGCCCATCGGCAGCCAGGTATAGAGGCCCGAGGCAAGTTTGCGGATCATGCCGGCGCGCAGCATCAACTGATGGCTGATCACCACGGCATCGGAAGGCGTTTCTTTGAGAGTCGAGAGCAGGTACTGACTGGTACGCATGTTTGGCCGTTCTGTCGGTTGCGAGGCTTTTGCTAGGCCGGCATTGTACGGTGCCTATTCGGATGCGTATAGGATGCAGGCAGGTCACGGGAGAGGGAGAGACAAGTGACGATATTGACTGCTGAGCAAGTACAGGCCTTGATCCGCGCGGGATTACCAATGGCCGAGGATATCAACCTGTGCATCGATCGGCTGGATGCACAGGGTGTGCTGGCGCGGGTCCCGTTCAGCGCCAAGTTGGTGCGTCCCGGCGGCACTCTTTCCGGGCCGACCATCATGGCGTTGGCGGATGCCGCCATGTATGCGGTGGTGCTGGGGCGTTTGGGGCGAGTGGAGATGGCGGTGACTTCGAACCTGAATATCAACTTCTTGGTCAAGCCTAGGCCGGTGGATCTATTAGCCGAAGCTACGATTCTGAGATTGAGCCGACGACAGGCGGTGTGCGAAGTTTCCCTTTTCTCTCTGGGGGCTGAGGATGAATTGGTTGCGCATGTTACCGGGACATACGCGCTACCGCTTTGAATAGAGAAGAGCCCGGCAAGTGCCGGGCTCTTCCTAGGGTGCCACTGTTTGATGCTGGGAGATTACAGCACTTCCAGCGGATACTCGACGATCAGGCGGAAATCGTTGATGTCGGCATCGTACGAATCATTGGCACGGTAAATGGCATTACGAACACGGAAGGACAGGTCCTTCGCTGCGCCTTCCTGGATAACGTATTTGGCTTCGATATCCAGCTCGTGCTCTTTCGCGTCGCTAGCTTCGCCGACATCAATATTGTCACCGGTGACATAGCGAGTCATGAAACTCAAGCCCGGAATGCCATAGGTAGCCATGTTGATGTCATAGCGTGCTTGCCAAGAGCGCTCATCCTTACCCAGGAAGTCGGAGTACTGGACGGAGTTGGCGAGATAGATGGCGCCGCCACCATCGATACCGTAGTTATAGCCGGTATCGCCGGAGGAGCGCTGGTGTGCCAAGGTGAACTTATGGGCGCCAATGCTATAAGCAGCAGCCAAGCTCCAGATTTTGTTATCCAGTTCGCCAGCCAGGGCCCGGCCTTCGTCATCGCTCTTATAGAAGTTGAAGTCGAAGTTCAATGCCTGGTCTTCTGCCAGCGGCAGGTTGTAGTTCAGGTTCAGATATTTCTTTTTCCAGAAATCTTCTACGTCCGAAGCGTAGAGACCTGCGCTGAAGTCGTCAGTAAAGCTATAGCTCCCACCGACAATGTTGGCAGACTTCAGGGTGCTATCAAAATCGCCCTGAGTAACAGTGTCTCTACCAGTGGCAGTCTGGCTGCTCAACGCGGTGAAACGGCCCGCAACCAGTTCAAGTCCTTCGATCTCGTTGCTGGTTAGCAGGGTACCGGTAGCCACTTCCGGAAGAATACGGCTGTCGTCGGTGGAGAATACCGGAGTATCAACCATCTGTTTGCCATATTTCAGAACAGTGTCGGAAATACGGAACTTGATGGCGGCGCCTGCTTCGGACTGGGTGTCATCGCCACGGCCATCATCTGTTTTCGCAAATTGGCCGGTACCATAACGACCTCTGCCGCTATCTAGTTTGATGCTGCTCAATGTATGTGCATCAACGCCGACACCTACGGTGCCTTGAGTGAAACCCGACTCATAAAGCAGGCGGATGCCGAGGCCGGTCTCTTCACGGTATCCGTTGTCACCAGTCCCCGCTGCATTCGGGCGGTCACGGAAATCGCGGTTCATGTAAAGAACGCGGTTGAAGATTTTGAAGTTGCTGTCTTCGATGAATCCCTTGGATTCGGACTGGCTGGACGCTACTGCCATTTGAGTGGTGCCCGCGGCCACGGCCAGGGCGATTACGCTCCACTTCATCACTTGCATCGTGATTGCTCCTTTGGTTTAGAAGATTCTGACTGCCCGGTTGATTATTATTTGGGCAATTCTTTCTTTTTGTGTCGGCGCTAACTTATAGCACGCGGACGGTTAAGGCGATAGTTGCAATCTATTCCTTGCGAATTCTTCACAGCGTTGTCGCAATTTCGCATGAAGGGTGTCGCAAATTCATAGATTTTGACTTGCATCCTTTCCCGGCAGGCTGTTGGGCCTGTCAGGTGCTGTTCTTCGGAAGCTCCTTGGTAATACGTGTCAGCGAGTCGTCGCCAAAGCCTTGTCGTGGATTAGCAAGAACCATGCGCAAAATAGGGTCGTTGGGCAACCTTTGGCATTTTTTCGAAAAAACTGCTGCTGAAGGTGGCTATTGCTTCAACCTTGTCTCGACTTGTTGGACGAATGGCGGCTTTCCGGTGGGGTTGCGTACTGGAGGCGAGGCTGATAGCGAATGGCAACTAGCGTTACCGGGGAAACTTGCAGTGGGTGGGACGATTACAGGCGGTAACGGGTGCCGTAACGCGTCCAATTCTGTGCAAGTCGACTCCTCCGTCGGTTCTAAAGAGAGGTAAGAGTGCGCGGATCGTGAGCGTTGGCGAGGTAGGGCTGCCCTATTTTGGAGCGCTGGTGGGGCGGTTGCATGGTTTCACTCCATGGGTGGCTTGGTTATGCTGCGCGGCCCGATGGCCTGGCTGCTTGTCGCTCGGGGCTCAAAGGCTAAGCTCAAAACAATCACCAGCCGAACAGGAGATGTCGCATGTTCGTCTTGGATTCACGCTTACAGCAGGACACCGTCTCGATTGGCGATTTCCCCTTGTGTCGCCTGCTGCTGATGAATGACGCCAATTATCCCTGGTTCATTCTCGTCCCTCGTCGGGAAGAGGTCAGTGAGTTGTTCCAGTTGGATGCTGCCGACCAGTTGGCGCTGTGGCGGGAAACCACTGCCTTGGCGGAGACGCTGAAAGATACCTTTCGGGCCGATAAGATGAATGTCGCCGCGTTGGGTAACGTGGTCGGTCAATTGCACATGCATGTGATTGTCCGTCGTCGGGATGATGCGGCATGGCCTGCTCCTGTCTGGGGGCGGCATCCTGCGAAACCGTACGATGCGAAACAGATCGATGAGATCCGTGCCAAGCTCCGTCTGGTCTTGACGGAGGATTTCCATTTTGGGGGTGAGTCATGAGTCTCGAAATACGAATCACCGACTTGGAAACCCGGTTGGCGTTCCAGGATGACACCATCCAGGCGCTCAATGATGTGCTGGTCGCTCAGCAGCGTGTGCTTGAGCGCCTTCAGTTGCAGGTTGAAATGCTGTCGAAGCGTCAGGACGAGTTGCAGGGGCAGTTCGGTATCGATGAAGACGAGGCACCACCGCCTCATTATTGAGTTGCTAAAAGAAAAAGGCCGCTGATGCGGCCTTTCTTCATTGTGCTTAGCGACGACTGGGCAGCGCTGCGATTACATCCTCTGCCTGCAGGCCTTTGTCTCTTTGCATGACGGAGAACTCCACGCGCTGGCCTTCTACCAGAACCCGGTGGCCCTCGCCGCGAATGGCACGGAAGTGGACGAAGATGTCTTCGCCGTTATCCCGAGAAATGAAGCCGAAACCCTTGGAGGTATTGAACCATTTGACCGTGCCGGTCTCTCGATTGCCGTCGGTGATTGGGCTGTCCTGTCGGTAGACAGGGCCCGGTTTTGCGGTGATGGCAAGATTCAGCAGTACTGCTGCAATCGCCGGCGCCAGGCCGAAGAGGATGGCGGGCTGGCCGGCGATGTAAGGGAATGGTACGAGCAGGACGATTGTCTGCAGTACCACCGCCAGGACCAGCAGGAGAGAGGTCAGGATATGCCAGGGCGTGGGAGCGGGTTGGTTGGCCGAGGGTTGCGCTGGGACGATCAGCAGGTTGAGCAGGCCGAACAGTGCCAGGTAGATCGCATCGGGTTGCTGCAGGTAAGGCAGGGCTTCGCTGCGCAGGCTGGGAATAAAGGACAGCAGCAAGGCAACTGCGCCCGTCAGGAGATGGACGATTTTCAACATGGGCAATGAACTCACTTTGCGAAAGGTATAGAAAGCGCGGCTCGTACTTCCTCCGATGAAGAACGACATGGAGGTGCGCAAAAGACCGGCCTATGTTCCCGCTCATCCGCAAGGAGGGGCGGAAACACGAGGCGTATTTAACAGTAAAAGCGCGGGGTTGCTCAAATCATGCGCTGAGCGCGGCTTCCGAAACGGGGGGGTGAATCTGGTTGCGACCGTTCCGCTTGGCTTGGTAGAGCGCATCGTCGGCGCGGGTGATGAGGCTTTCCAGATCGTCGCCGGACTCTGCCAGGGTGATGCCGAAGGAGGCCGTGATGGTATCCAATATCTGATCGGTACGACGGACCTTGACACGCAATGCCTGGATCTTGAGGCGTAGCTGCTCGGCGAAGTGCTGGGCGGTTTCCATGTCGAAGCAGTCGCGCAGAATGACGCAGAACTCTTCGCCGCCGTAACGGGCTGCCATGGCACGTGGAGGAAGCAGGTCGCGCAACAGTTGGCCGACATGTTGGAGAACGCGGTCGCCCAGTGGGTGGCCGTACTGGTCATTGAACTGCTTGAAGTGGTCGATATCGAGCATTACCAGTGCCAGCCCGTGGTGGTCGGCGTTCAGTGCTTGTTCGAGCAGGCGGGTGAAGGCATGCCGGTTGAAGACGTGAGTCAGGCTGTCGAGCGTCGCGGCCCTTTGGGCGCGTTCCAACTGGTTGCGCAGGTTCTGGATTTCCGTCTGGGCTGCGCGCAAGCGATAGAGAAACTTTTCCTGCTGCTCCTGCATCAGCTGTGTGCTTTGTTGCAGTTCGTTGAGCACGTTGGGCAGATCATCAATGATCGGCTCATGCAGGGCGGCGAGGCCTTGGCTCAGGCTGGCCTGATAGGCCTGGCTGCCGGCCACGCTGCGCGAAACATCGCCCTCGATGTCGTCGACCAGTTCGAGAACTTGCTGTTGCCCTGCGCGAGTCTCTTCCAATTCTCCCCGGATGATGTAGTCGCGGAAGAGCTTGGCAGCGGTTTCCGGAGGGAAGCTGGCGAAATCCTTGACGATCTTGTCCAGACGCCTGTTCAGTTCGGGCTCCTGACCTTTGCAGTAGGTATACCAGAGCGCGTAATGAATGGGATTCGGCGGAATGTCGTGACGCACCATGTGCGGTACCGCCTGTTTCAGGAGTTCCGCCGCCTCTCGGGTCTCTTCCGGGTACAGCTCAAGAATGGAGGGGGCTTTCGGCTGGCTCATGGATGTCACTGGTCGGTCGGGGTTGCCTGAGAATAGAACAGTCGGTGGCGCGTCGCCTAGGCGGGGTGAGCGCCAAGATGGCCTTTTGCCGCGCCACCGGACGACTGGTTAGGCGTCGAGCAGGCTGCGCAGCATCCAGGCGGTCTTTTCATGGATCTGCATGCGTTGGGTCAGCAGGTCGGCAGTGGGCTCGTCGCTGACCTTCTCGAGCAGCGGGAAAATACCGCGGGCTGTGCGGATCACCGCTTCCTGGCCCTGGACGAGCTGCTTGATCATGTCCTGGGCGGAGGGCACTTCCTCTTCCTCCTTGATGGAGGACAGGCGGGCATAGGCGGCATAGGTTCCCGGAGCGGGGAAGCCGAGGGCGCGAATGCGTTCGGCGATGGAGTCTACGGCCAGGGCCAGTTCGTTGTACTGACCTTCGAACATCAGATGCAGGGTATTGAACATCGGGCCGGTGACGTTCCAGTGGAAGTTATGAGTCTTCAGATACAGGGTATAGGTGTCCGCGAGCAGTCGGGACAGGCCTTCGGCGATGGCTTTGCGGTCCTGTTCGGCAATGCCGATGTTGATTTCCATGCCATTTCTCCTCTCTGTTTGCTTGAAGCGATACGGATAGAGCCTAACACAGGGTGGGCTGGGCTAATCCTTGGCGTGTGTCAATGAAGCTCTGTTTAGAAGGTGCGGTTGTCTGGATGTTCATCGCTTGGGCAGCAATCTGGCAAGCAGGCGAGGATAGGCGGCGGGAAGCAGCCGTTGCATGCGGTCGAGCAGGCGGGCATCGGCACCGATGAGGATGCGGGGGTTGTCCGCCTTTATGCCTTTGACGATGGCTTCGGCTGCCTGTGCGGCGCTAGTGCGAGCCAGCCGCTCGAAGCGCTCCGCGGCGCGACCGGCATCCCGGCAGCCATCCACGCTCTGGTAGAAGCGTGCGGCGCGAGCGATGTTGGTCTTGATGCCGCCGGGGTGGACGCAGCTGGCTGAGACGCCGGAGCCATGGATTTCCTGGCGCAGGGCTTCGGTAAAACCGCGAACGGCGAATTTGCTGGCGTTGTAGGCGCCCTGGGTCGGAATGCCAATGATGCCGAAGATGCTGGAGAGATTGACGATGTGACCGTCGCCGTTTTTCAGCAGATGGGGCAGGAAGGCCTTGGTGCCATGTACGACTCCCCAGAAATTGATGCCCATCAACCATTCGAAATCGTCGTAGCTCAACTCCGCAATGGTTTGCGTTACCGCGACCCCGGCATTGTTGATGATCAGCTGGGCACGGCCATGCTGGTTCAGTACGTCATCGGCGAATGAGTAGACGGCACTTCGATCGGAAACATCCAGGACATGCAGGCTGACGGCCTGTGTGTGGTCTCGGATCGCTGCTGCGGTGGTTTCCAATCCTCGTGCATCGATATCGGCAAGGGCCAGGTGGCATCCTTCCCCGGCCAGGCGTTCGGCCAATGCCCGGCCGATACCTGAGGCAGCGCCAGTGATCACGGCTACCTTGCCGGAAAGTGTCTGCATGATCGCTCCTTGGGGGCGGGTGATGAGCCCGTTCTGGTGGGTCTGGCTTTCCATAAATGAGCTGAGCGTCTCGGCTCGGTGGCGAGGGTAGTCACAGTAGCGTTCGGGTACAACTGATAAGTGCATTGGGAGAAGCGGGGTGGGATGGGCTGGCGGCTGCGTCGAATCGATTAACCATATATAATCCCGCCCCTTGCCGCGGGACGCGGGCTCGCGGCGTTGTTTCTTTATACGATGCTGGAGCGATCCGATGCCTATTTATGAGTATCAGTGCGGGTCCTGTGGCCATCAGCTGGAAGCCATCCAGAAATTCAGCGATGCGCCATTGGTCGATTGCCCGACCTGCGATAAGCCTGAATTGAAGAAAATGCTTTCGGTGCCTGGATTCCGCTTGAAGGGCGGGGGCTGGTACGAGACCGATTTCAAGACTGGCGCGAAGAAGAATCTGGCCGCTGGCGACAGTGCTCCAGCCTGCTCCGGCAATGGCTGTGGCGCCTCCGGTTGCTCCGCCGCCGATTGAGCGGCACGACGAACTCAAGACTCACGAGAAGCGAAAACACCATCATGATGCGCAGCCACTATTGCGGCCAACTGAACGAGAGCCTGGATGGGCAGGAAGTCACCCTTTGCGGTTGGGTACACCGCCGTCGCGACCATGGCGGGGTAATCTTCCTCGACATTCGTGACCGCGAAGGCCTGGCCCAGGTGGTATTCGATCCGGATCGCGCGGATACCTTCGCCACCGCCGACCGGGTGCGCAGCGAATACGTGGTCAAGATCACCGGCAAGGTGCGTTTGCGTCCGGCTGGAGCGGTCAATCCGAACATGGCTTCCGGTGCCATCGAAGTATTGGGCTACGAACTGGAAGTGCTGAACCAGGCAGAAACGCCGCCGTTCCCGCTGGACGAATACTCCGATGTCGGTGAAGAAACGCGTCTGCGTTATCGCTTCATCGATCTTCGTCGGCCGGAAATGGCCGCCAAGCTGAAGTTGCGCTCGCGCATCACCAGCAGTATCCGTCGGTATCTGGACGAGAACGGCTTCCTCGACGTGGAAACGCCGATCCTGACCCGGGCGACACCGGAAGGCGCGCGCGATTATCTGGTGCCGAGTCGTACCCATGCCGGCAGCTTCTTCGCTTTGCCGCAATCCCCTCAGCTGTTCAAGCAGCTCCTGATGGTGGCCGGCTTCGATCGCTACTACCAGATCGCCAAGTGCTTCCGCGACGAGGACCTGCGTGCTGATCGCCAGCCGGAATTCACCCAGATCGACATCGAAACCAGCTTCCTCGATGAAAGCGACATCATGGGTATCACCGAGAACATGATTCGCAAACTGTTCAAGGAGGTGCTCGACCTGGAGTTCGGTGCGTTCCCGCACATGACTTTCGAAGAAGCCATGCGCCGCTACGGTTCGGACAAGCCGGACCTGCGTATTCCGCTGGAGCTGGTGGATGTCGCCGATCAGCTCAAGGAAGTGGAGTTCAAGGTGTTCAGCGGTCCGGCCAACGATGCGAAAGGACGTGTCGCTGCATTGCGCGTACCGGGCGCTGCGAACATGCCGCGCAGCCAGATCGACGACTACACCAAGTTCGTCGGAATCTATGGCGCCAAGGGGCTGGCCTACATCAAGGTCAACGAGCGCGCCAAGGGTGTAGAGGGGCTGCAGTCGCCGATCGTCAAGTTCATTCCGGAAGCCAATCTCAACGTGATCCTCGATCGCGTCGGGGCGGTGGACGGGGATATCGTATTCTTTGGCGCAGACAAGGCGAAGATCGTCAGCGAAGCCCTGGGTGCCCTGCGTATTCGCCTGGGCCACGACCTCAACCTGCTCACTTGCGAGTGGGCGCCGCTGTGGGTCGTGGATTTCCCGATGTTCGAAGAGAACGACGACGGCTCGCTCTCCGCGTTGCACCACCCGTTCACCTCGCCGAAGTGCACGCCGGCCGAGCTGGAAGCGAATCCGGCCGCAGCCCTGTCGCGCGCTTACGACATGGTTCTGAACGGTACCGAGCTGGGCGGTGGGTCCATCCGTATCCATAACAAGGAGATGCAGCAGGCGGTCTTCCGCGTACTGGGCATCAGCGAAGACGAGCAGCAGGAAAAATTCGGCTTCCTCCTCGACGCCCTCAAATTCGGTGCGCCGCCGCATGGCGGACTGGCGTTCGGCCTGGATCGCCTGGTGATGTTGATGACCGGCGCTCAGTCGATCCGCGAGGTCATCGCCTTCCCGAAAACCCAGAGTGCCGCCTGCGTCATGACCCAGGCGCCGGGTGCGGTGGACGCCAAGGCGCTGCGCGAGCTGCACATCCGCCTGCGCGAGCAGCCGAAAGCGGAATAATCGTTCAACCATTGGGGCGGCACGTGTCGTGTGCCGCCGAGCTGAAGAGAAACGGAGTGAGTTATGGCTGGTCATTCCAAATGGGCCAACATCAAGCACCGCAAGGAACGTCAGGACGCCAAGCGCGGCAAGATCTTCACCAAGCTGATTCGTGAATTGACCGTCGCGGCCAAGCATGGCGGCGGAAACCCGGCGGATAACCCGCGTCTGCGCCTGGCCGTGGACAAGGCACTGACCGCCAACATGACCCGTGACACCATCGATCGCGCCATTGCCCGTGGGGCCGGTTCGAACGATGCCGACAACATGGTCGAACTGAGCTATGAAGGCTATGCGCCGAGCGGCGTGGCGATCATCGTCGAGGCGATGACCGACAACCGTAATCGCACCGCGGCGGAAGTGCGTCACGCCTTCAGCAAGTGCGGTGGCAACTTAGGCACCGACGGTTCGGTGGCCTACATGTTCGATCGTAAGGGGCAGATCAGCTATGCGCCGGGCGTCGACGAAGACGCATTGATGGAAGCGGCGCTGGAAGCGGGTGCCGACGACGTGGTGGCCGCAGAGGACGGTTCGGTCGAGGTCTACACGTCCTTCGCCGATTTCCTGTCGGTGAACGAGGCGCTGACCACCGCGGGATTCAAGGGCGATGAGGCGGAAGTGGCGATGATTCCTTCGATCACCGCGCCGATTGCCGACTTGGAGACCGCGCAGAAGGTCATGAAGTTGATCGATATGCTGGAAGACCTGGACGATGTGCAGAACGTCTACCACAACGCCGAAATTCCTGACGAGATCATGGAACAGCTGAGCTGACGAACCGGGTCGAACGAGCCGGAAGTGACCGGGCGCGAGCTGCCCTGGGGCTTCCGGCTTTTTCATGTGGCTGACGGCCTGCTGCCGATACGCCCGTGGTGACGCAGACGGCGGTGGCCCTATATACTCCTGGCCTGGATAAATAGACAGTGCGGTGGCTTCACGTCACCGATGGAAAACAGGCATGACGCTGATCCTGGGGATTGACCCCGGTTCGAGAATCACCGGATTCGGTGTGGTACGCGATACCGGTCGTGGCTGCGAATATGTCGCGTCGGGCTGTATCCGTACCGGGAATGGTGCGTTGCACGAACGCCTGCAGATCGTCTATCGCGGTGTGCGCGAGATCATCCATAGCTATGGCCCGGTGATGATGGGCATCGAACAGGTGTTCATGGCACGCAATGCGGACTCCGCGCTCAAGCTCGGCCAGGCGCGTGGTGCCGCCATCGTCGCAGCAGCGGAAGAGGGGCTGGAGATCAGCGAATACACCGCGACCCAGGTCAAGCAGGCTATCGTCGGGACGGGGGCGGCTGACAAGCAACAAGTGCAAATGATGGTCATGCACTTGCTGAAACTGACTCAGAAGCCACAGATCGACGCTTCCGACGCCCTGGCCATTGCACTTTGCCATGCCCATAACCGACAAAGCCTGATTCCCCATGGACTGGTCGGCGCCAAACGGCGCAGCGGCCGGTTGCGCTTATGAATAAAGGAAGCGAATCGTGATCGGACGCCTGCGCGGCACCCTGGCGGAAAAGCAGCCGCCACACCTGATCCTGGACGTGGGAGGTATCGGCTACGAATTGGAAGTACCGATGACCACCCTGTATCGCCTGCCGTCCGTCGGAGAGCCGGTCACGCTGCACACGCATCTCGTCGTGAGGGAGGATGCCCAGTTGCTTTACGGCTTCTTCGAAAAGCGCGACCGAGAGCTGTTTCGTGAGCTGATCCGGCTCAATGGGGTGGGACCCAAGCTGGCGTTGGCCTTGATGTCCGGCCTGGAGGTCGATGAGCTGGTACGCTGTGTCCAGGCGCAAGATACCTCCACCCTGGTGAAGATTCCTGGAGTCGGCAAGAAAACCGCGGAGCGTCTGCTGGTCGAGTTGAAGGATCGCTTCAAAGCGTGGGAGACCATACCCGGTATCGCTCCGTTGGTGGTTGAACCTCATGCCGGTGCGGCAGTCTCAAACGCCGGCAACGATGCTGTCAGCGCGTTGATTTCCCTTGGCTTCAAGCCCCAGGAGGCCAGCCGAGCGGTGGCCGCGGTGCAGGAGGAAGGTTTGAGTAGCGAAGAATTGATCCGGCGTGCCCTGAAAGGAATGGTCTAAGTGATCGAAGCCGACCGCCTGATAACCGCCAGCAGTCGTGACCGCGACGAGCAAGTCGACCGTGCCATCCGGCCGTTGCAATTGGCCGAGTACATCGGCCAGCCAGTGGTCCGCGAGCAGATGGAGCTGTTCATTCAGGCGGCCAAGGGACGCAAGGAATCCTTGGATCACACGCTCATCTTCGGCCCGCCCGGTTTGGGCAAAACGACCCTGGCCAACATCATTGCCCAGGAAATGGGCGTGGCGATCAAGAGCACTTCCGGCCCTGTACTGGAGCGCCCTGGCGATCTCGCTGCGTTGCTGACCAACCTCGAGCCCGGCGACGTTCTGTTCGTCGACGAAATACATCGCTTGTCGCCTATCGTCGAGGAAGTGCTCTACCCCGCGATGGAAGATTTCCAGCTCGACATCATGATCGGCGAAGGCCCCGCCGCGCGGTCGATCAAGCTGGACCTGCCGCCGTTCACCCTGGTTGGCGCCACTACCCGGGCCGGCATGCTGACCAATCCGTTGCGTGACCGCTTCGGTATCGTCCAGCGGCTGGAGTTCTACTCGACGCAGGATCTGGCGACCATCGTCAGCCGTGCTGCCGGTATCCTCGGTTTGCCCATCGAGCCGGAAGGGGCCTTCGAAATTGCGCGGCGTGCCCGTGGCACGCCGCGGATCGCCAATCGCCTGCTGCGTCGCGTCCGGGACTTTGCCGAAGTGCGCGGGGAAGGGCGTATCACCCGTGCGATCGCTGACCGGGCGCTCAATCTGCTGGATGTGGACGAGCGGGGATTCGATCACCAGGATCGCCGTCTATTGCTGACCATGATCGACAAGTTCGATGGCGGTCCTGTCGGTATCGATAGCCTGGCTGCGGCCATCAGCGAAGAACGGCACACCATCGAGGACGTACTGGAGCCCTACCTGATCCAGCAGGGGTTCATCATGCGCACGCCTCGTGGACGGGTCGTGACACGCCATGCCTACCTGCATTTCGGCCTGAACTTGCCCAAGCGTCTGAACGATACGCCGACTGCCGATCTGTTCGGCGACGGCGGGGAGTGAAAAAAATTGTTAGCAAGTCCGATTGGCAACTTCAGGAGCCGGCACTAGAGTATGCGCTCGCAAAACGGAGCTCAGCCGTTCGCCCATCGCTGTCGTGTCTACTATGAAGACACCGATGCCGGCGGCATCGTCTATTACGTCAATTACCTCAAATTCATGGAGCGGGCTCGCACCGAGCGCCTGCGTGATCTGGGTTTCGCCCAGTCCGCGTTGGTGGGGGAGAACCTGTTGTTCGTCGTGCATTCCAGCGAAGCGCGCTACCACGCGCCAGCGCGTCTGGACGACGAACTGACGGTGAGCGCCGAAATAATCGAATTGAACCGCGCCAGCCTGCGCTTTCGTCAACAGGTGCGGCGGGTTGCGGATGATGCACTGCTCTGTGAAGGGCAGTTCCTGGTGGCCTGTGTGCGCGCCGACAGTCTGAAACCCCGGGCCATCCCCGAAGCGCTGCGCGCAGCCTTCGCCGGCGCCGGTCTAGCCCTTGCAGGAGAGTAAGCGTGGAAACCAACGTCGATCATACGTCCATGTGGAGCCTGGTCAGCAACGCCAGCATTCTGGTGCAGTTGGTCATGCTCATCCTGGTGGCCGCCTCGGTCACCTCGTGGATCATGATTTTCCAGCGCGGCAATGCCATTCGGGCCGCGCGACGTGCCCTCGACGTGTTCGAGGAGCGGTTCTGGTCGGGCATCGATCTGTCCAAGCTCTACCGTCAGGCCGGTAGCAACCCCGATCCGGATTCCGGTGTCGAGCAGATTTTCAGAGCCGGCTTCAAGGAATTCTCGCGCCTGCGCCAGCAACCGGGCGTCGATCCCGATGCCGTGATGGATGGTGTGGCTCGTGCCATGCGCGTCGCCATCTCGCGGGAGGAAGAGAAACTCGAGCAGAGCCTGCCGTTTCTGGCGACGGTCGGCTCCACCAGTCCTTATATCGGCCTGTTCGGAACCGTGTGGGGCATCATGAACTCGTTCCGCGGCCTGGCTCAGGTACAGCAGGCAACCCTGGCTACCGTGGCGCCGGGTATCGCCGAGGCATTGATTGCCACTGCCATCGGCCTGTTCGCCGCGATTCCGGCCGTGATCGCCTACAACCGTTTCTCCGCGCGCAGCGAAACCCTGATCGGCCGCTACTACACCTTCGCCGACGAGTTCCAGGCCATCCTGCACCGCAAGGTGCACGCAAGCGACGACTGAGCAGGTAATTCCAATGGCTCGCATTCGCCAGAAACGCAAACCGGTCGCCGAGATGAACGTGGTGCCCTACATCGATGTGATGTTGGTGTTGCTGGTCATCTTCATGGTGACCGCGCCGATGCTCAACCAGGGCGTAAAGGTCGACCTGCCTAAAGTGAGCAGCGAAGCGCTGCCACAGGACAACAACGCCCAGGTGCTGACTATCTCGATCAAGGCCGACAAGACCTATTACTGGAACATGGGTTCCGAGGTGGACACTGACACCGTACAGGACAAGGCGCTCACTCTCGAGGAAATGACTCGTGCGGTCACCGCGATCATGAACCAGGGGCGCAGCCAGGGTAAGCAAATCCAGGTATTCGTCCGGGGTGACAAGGCGGTTGACTACGGTGCGGTAATGGCTGCCATGGGCGGTCTGCAACAGGCCGGCGTAGGCAACGTCGGGCTGATCACCGAGGCGCCCTGATGCGTCAGTTCGAACGCTCTTCTTCGGAAAGCTATTTCTGGCCCGCCTTGTGGGCCATTGCTCTGCACGTGCTGGTGTTCGCCCTGCTGTTCGTCAGTTTTGCGATGACGCCGGACCTGCCGCCGGCCAAGCCGATCGTTCAGGCGACTCTCTATCAATTGAAGTCGCAGAGCCAGGCTACGACTCAGACCAACCAGAAGATCGCCGGAGAAGCGAAGAAGACCGCTGCAAGACAATACGAAGTCGAGCAGATGGAACAGCGCAAGGTCGAGCAGGAGCGGCAGGCCACGGCCAAGGCGGCGGAACAAAAGAAAGCCGACGAGGCTCGAAAGGCCGAAGCCGTGAAGAAGGCGGAAGAAGCCAAGAAAGCCGAGGCGGCGAAGAAGGCCGAGGAAGCCAAGAAGGCGGCTGAGCAAAAGCAATTGGCCGATATCGCCAAGAAAAAGGCTGAGGAAGAGGCCAAGAAGAAAGCCGCCGAAGAGGCGAAAAAGAAAGCAGCGGCCGAAGCAGCCAAGAAAAAGGCTGCCGAAGAAGCCAAGAAGAAGGCGGCTGCCGAGGCGGCGAAGAAGAAAGCGGCAGCTGAAGCGGCGCGCAAGGCGGCGGAAGACAAGAAGGCCCAGGCCCTTGCCGAACTGCTGTCGGAAACGACCGAGCGCCAGCAGGCGATTGCGGATACCCAAGGCGATCAGGTGGCCGGCAGCCTGGACGATCTGATCGTCAAACTGGTCAGCGAGCAGTGGCGTCGTCCGCCGTCGGCCCGTAACGGCATGAGTGTCGAGGTGCTGATCGAAATGCTGCCCGATGGCACGATTACCAACGCGAGCGTTACCCGTTCTAGTGGCGACTCGCCATTCGATAATTCAGCTGTGGCAGCGGTGCGCAACGTCGGCCGCATACCCGAGATGCAACAGCTCGATCGCGCTACCTTCGACCGGCTTTACCGGCAGCGTCGCGTCATCTTCAAACCGGAGGATCTGGATCTGTGAACACCTTGATTCGTATTGCCCTGCTGGGCCTGGCCATGCTGGTCGGCAGTGTGCAGGCGGCTGACCCGCTGGTGGTTACCAGCGGCACGGACCGCGCCACGCCGATCGCCGTCGTTCCGTTCGGCTGGCAGGGTGGTTCGGTGCTGCCCGAGGACATGGCCGAGATCATTGGCAATGACCTGCGCAACTCCGGCAGCTTCGAGCCGATTCCGCGGCAGAACATGATCAGCCTGCCGACGCAGGCCAGCGAAGTCATCTACCGCGACTGGAAAGCGCTGGGTGCCCAATACGTTCTGGTCGGTAGCATCGTCCCGGCGGGTGGGCGCTTGCAGGTACAGTTCGCGCTGTTCAATGTGGCGACCGAGCAGCAGGTTCTTACCGGTAGCGTAGGCGGCGGGGTCGATCAGTTGCGCGACATGGCGCACCACATCGCCGACCAATCGTTTGAGAAGCTCACCGGCATCAAGGGCGCCTTCTCGACTCGCCTGCTGTACGTCACGGCCGAGCGTTTCGCGGTGAACAACACCCGCTATACCCTGCAGCGTTCGGACTATGACGGCGCCCGGGCGGTTACGCTGTTGCAATCGCGTGAGCCGATCCTGTCGCCGCGTTTTGCTCCGGATGGTCGTCGTATCGCCTACGTTTCCTTTGAGCAGAAGCGTCCACGCATCTTCATCCAGCACATCGATACCGGCCGCCGCGAGCAGATCACCAACTTCGAAGGGCTGAACGGTGCGCCGGCCTGGTCGCCGGAGGGCAACCGCCTGGCGTTCGTGCTGTCCCGTGATGGCAACCCGGAAATCTATGTCATGGATCTCGGCAGCCGCCAACTGCGTCGGGTGACCAACAATGCTTCGATCGACACCGAGCCGTTCTGGGGCAAGGATGGGCAGACCATTTACTTCACCTCCGACCGAGGCGGCAAGCCGCAGATCTACAAGATGAACATCAACGGCGGTGCCGCGGAGCGGGTGACTTTCATCGGCAACTACAATGCCAACCCGAAGCTGTCGGCTGACGAAAAGACGCTGGTGATGGTGCATCGTCAGGAAGGCTTCACGGTATTCCGTGTGGCCGCCCAGGACCTGCAGCGCGGCAACCTGCGTGTTCTCTCCGAGACCAGTCTCGACGAGTCACCCACTGTTGCGCCTAATGGCACCATGCTAATCTACGCAACCCGCCAGCAGGGCCGGGGAGTCTTGATGCTCGTATCGATCAACGGTCGAGTCAGGCTCCCTCTTCCTACCGCTCAAGGCGAAGTTCGAGAGCCGTCCTGGTCCCCTTACCTGAACTGATGCGGTCCCAACCCTTCTAACACACACACCTAAGGTTTCATTAGGAGCTACACCATGGAAATGCTGAAATTCGGTAAGTTCGCTGCGCTGTCCCTGGCTTTGGCCGTTGCCGTCGGCTGTTCTTCCAAAGGCGGCGACGCCTCCGGCGAAGGCGCTGTCGACCCGAACGCCGGCTACGGTGCCAACACCGGTGCTGTCGATGGCAGCCTGAGCGAAGAAGCCGCTCTGCGCGCCATCACCACCTTCTACTTCGAGTACGACAGCTCCGACCTGAAGCCGGAAGCCATGCGTGCTCTGGACGTTCACGCTAAGGACCTGAAAGGCAACGGCGCTCGCGTCGTCCTGGAAGGCCACGCTGACGAGCGCGGTACCCGTGAGTACAACATGGCCCTGGGCGAGCGTCGTGCCAAGGCCGTTCAGCGCTACCTGGTGCTGCAGGGCGTTTCCCCGGCTCAGCTGGAGCTGGTTTCCTACGGCGAAGAGCGTCCGGTTGCTACTGGCAACGACGAGCAGTCTTGGGCCCAGAACCGTCGCGTCGAACTGCGTAAGTAAGTCGCCATGCGTAAGTGCCGCCGTGCTTTGACCTTGTTGGCGCTCAGCCTGCCGTTCGCGGTATTGGCCGAGGTTCCTGTGGTGGATAACGATGCCGGTTACGGTAGCAGTTCTTATCCCCCGGCCGGGTATGGTACGAGCGGCGCTTACGCCGCAACCGCAGCCGGGGCTTCGGCCCCGGTTTCGGCGCAGGGCGAGATGTACCTGCAGATGCAGCAACTGCAGGAAGAAGTCGCCCAGTTGCGAGGCATGCTGGAAGAGCAGCAAAACGAAATCAGAAACCTCAAGCGCGAAAACCTGGAACGTTACCAGGATCTCGATCGCCGCCTTTCGAGCGGTGCTGCGCAAGGTACCCCGAATACTCCTGCCGATGGCGCCATCAACGCCGGCGGCGCACCGACTCCGCCGCCTGGCCAGGCCCCGGCAAGCAACGAACCAGCGGACCCGGCGAAAGAGAAACTGTACTACGAAGCAGCCTTCGATCTGATCAAGGCCAAGGACTTCGACAAAGCCAGTCAGGCATTCACCGCCTTCCTGCGCAAATATCCAAATAGCCAGTACGCCGGGAATGCCCAGTATTGGCTGGGCGAGGTCAATCTCGCCAAGGGCGATCTGCAAGGTGCCGGACAGGCGTTCGCGAGGGTCAGCCAGGCGTATCCGCAGCACGCCAAGGTGCCCGATTCGCTGTACAAGCTGGCCGATGTAGAGCGGCGCCTGGGTAATAACGACAAGGCCCGAGGCCTTCTTCAGCAAGTTATTTCCCAGTATCCGGGCAGCTCGGCAGCCCAATTGGCCCAGCGCGACCTGCAGAATCTGCGTTGAGCAGTCATCGGGGCGGGCTAAGCCCCGTTGAGCCGAACACCTGCGATCAGAAAACCCGCACCTGCTGCGGGTTTTTTCGTTAGAATCGCCACCCCCTATTCCCGCAACGGAGGCGGATGGCCTGTTTCGCCGTCACGCCCGTGGCTGATATGCAAGAAACCCTGCGAATTACCGAGATTTTCTACTCGCTGCAGGGGGAGACGCGCACCGCCGGTTTGCCGACGGTGTTCGTTCGCCTGACCGGCTGTCCCCTGCGCTGTCAATATTGCGATACCGCCTACGCGTTCAGCGGCGGCGAAATCATGACCCTCGATGCCATTATCGAGAGCGTTGCCAGCCATAAGCCGCGTTATGTCTGCGTGACCGGTGGCGAGCCATTGGCCCAACCCAACTGCATCCCGCTGCTCGAGCGGCTCTGCGATGCCGGCTACGAGGTTTCCCTGGAAACCAGCGGGGCCCTGGATATCGCCGCCGTGGATCCGCGTGTCAGTCGGGTCGTCGACCTGAAGACGCCGGGTTCGGCTGAGGTCACCCGCAATCGCTACGAGAATCTCGGCCTGCTCAACCGTAACGACCAAGTGAAGTTCGTGCTCTGCTCGCGCGAGGATTACGACTGGGCGGTTTCCAAACTGATCGAATATCGCTTGGATCAGCGTGTCGGTGAGGTGCTGTTCTCGCCCAGTCACCATGAACTGGATGCGCGTTCGCTGGCCGATTGGATCGTCAGCGATAACCTGCCGATACGCCTGCAACTGCAACTGCACAAGCTTCTCTGGAACGATGAGCCTGGGCACTGACAGGCCCGAAACTCATCGCTGTTCGTTGGGGATTCGATATGAGTGAAAAGAAGGCGGTCATTCTTCTGTCCGGTGGCCTCGATTCGGCGACGGTTGTCGCCCTGGCACGTGCCCAGGGGTACGTCTGTTACAGCATGAGCTTCGACTATGGCCAACGGCATCGCGCCGAGTTGAAGGCGGCTGAGCGTGTGGCGCGGCAACTCGGCGTGATCGAGCACAAGGTCGTCGGCCTCAACCTCAACGGTATCGGCGGGTCGGCTCTGACCGACGAGTCTATCGCCGTACCGGAAAGCCCGACCGAAGGCATCCCGGTGACCTATGTGCCGGCGCGCAATACGGTGTTCCTGGCGCTCGCGCTGGGATGGGCCGAAGTATTGGGAGCGAGGGATATCTTTATCGGTGTCAATGCGGTCGATTATTCGGGATATCCCGATTGCCGTCCCGAGTTCATCGAGGCCTTCGAGCGAATGGCCAACCTGGCGACCAAGGCTGGAGTGGAGGGGCAGGGCTTTCGCATCCAGGCTCCGCTGCAGAATCTGAGCAAGGCCGAGATCATTCAGGCCGGTGCTCGACACGGCGTCGACTATGCTCTTACGGTGTCCTGCTACCAGGCAGACGAAGAGGGTAATGCCTGTGGCAAATGCGACAGTTGCCGCCTGCGCGCGGCAGGTTTTTCGGCGGCTGGTGTGGCCGATCCGACCCGTTATCGCTAAAAGTTTCGGTGGGGTGTTGATTTCCTGAATAAAATCAGTATCATGCGCTCCGCATTGGGTCGTTAGCTCAGTCGGTAGAGCAGTTGGCTTTTAACCAATTGGTCGTAGGTTCGAATCCTACACGACCCACCAT
>NZ_MUJY01000187.1 GCF_002286785.1 Pseudomonas sp. PIC25
CAATGCGGGAATAGCTCAGTTGGTAGAGCACGACCTTGCCAAGGTCGGGGTCGCGAGTTCGAGTCTCGTTTCCCGCTCCAGATGTAGGTCTACAGAGTTCCACGGAGTTCTGTAAGCCATTGAAAGAAGGGGCTTTGGCCCCTTCTTTCGTTCCAGTGGGTTCCACCGGAAGCCATCACCAGCCACGATTTTTTAGTACATCAAGTAGTACATCAAATCGGGGTGGGGCGCAGACCGGATTTCGGCTAGAGCCGACCCCGCTGTGAGTCGTACATCGTCTCCTGAACCCAGGGACAGAGGCCATGTACGATGCCCCTCACCGACACCGCCGTCCGGCAGGCCAAGGCCACCGGCAAGAACTATACCCTCAAAGATGCTGATGGCCTGGCGCTCTACGTCAGTGCCAAGGGCGCCAAGCAGTGGCATTTCCGTTTCTGCTGGGGAGGCCGGCAACCCCGTATCTCCTTTGGCTCCTACCCGGAGATCACGCTCAAGCAGGCCCGGGAGCAGCGCGATCAGGCACGAGCCCTGGTCGCCCAGGGGATCGATCCTCGACACCACCGCCGCCAGGCTCGTGAAGCCGCCGTTCAGGCTGCGCAGAACACCTTCAAAGAGGTTTTCCTGTCGTGGCGCGCGTTCAAGGGTCTGACCCTCCGGCCAGTGGGCCCCGAGGAGGGGAGGCAGAGCACTCTGTCCCAGATCGACCGGATCTTCGAAAAGGACGTGTTGCGTTGGCTGGGGCCTTTGTCCGTCTTCGATATCTCGCGGCGCGACCTCTTGGAGGTGCTGAGAAGGATCGAAAAGCGGCGAGCGTTCAGTACCGCCGAGAAATGCCGGACCTGGTTCAACCAGTTGTTCCGGTACGCCATGGTGGAGCGGGGGCTGGAAGTCAATCCGGCGGCCGATCTGGACATCGTAGCGGTGCCAGCTCCGCCCGTTCGGCACAACCCCCACCTTCGCATCGATCAACTGCCAGCCTTTCTAGGCAGACTGCGCCAATACCGCGGTGAGCGGCAGACCCAGCTCGGGATCAGGTTGCTGTTGTTGACCGGGGTGCGTACGGGCGAGTTGCGAGCGGCACGGCCAGAGCAATTCGATCTGGCGCGAGGTCTATGGATCATCCCGCCGGCGGTCGTCAAACAGCTCCAAAAGCAACTGCGAAGGGACGATGCCGACATTCCGCCCTATGTGGTTCCTCTGTCACAGCAGGCCATTGCTGTAGTGGAGGAGTTGTTAGGCCAGGTACTGCCCTCTCAGCGCTATCTCTTCCGGCATCGCAGCGAACCCAAGCGACGGATCAGTGAGAACACACTGAACGCGGCGGTGAAGCGGATGGGCTACGAGGGGCTTCTGACCGGCCACGGCATACGGGGCACGCTTTCTACTGCGCTGAATGAGATGGGTTATCCGGACAAGTGGATCGACGCCCAGCTGTCCCACAAAGACAAGAACAAGGTGCGAGCCGCTTACAACCATGCCAAGTACATCGAGCCGCGAAGAAAGATGATGCAGGACTGGGCCGACTGCCTGGATCAATGGGAGAAGGATGGCTTCGCCTCCGTGGAGCCCATGCCAAGTCTTCCCTGGTTGTCTCGGTTGGAGGCACAGGTAGATTGATCCTGCCCAGCAGTCGTAGACACGGCTTTAGCAGGCCGTTGAAAAATTCAGCTTTAACTGCCCCAGTCCGTTTGGCTTGATGCTTTTTCAAGCGCTTGGGCCTAACTGAGCCCACAAAAAGCCTGGCTTCAGGCCTTTTGACCGTTTTCAGCATCACTTTCACGCCTTTCGGCGTTTTTGGGGCGCAACTCGCCCTATACATGCGAGCCTCACCCACCAGCCCGACAGCTTGCCAGTCGGATCAGGTTGTAGGCCGAAAAACCCAGCAGTAACTGAGCGCTCAGCTTGGCGCGATCGATCAGCTTGGTCTTACGCAGGCCGCCAACCGTCTTCAGCCAGCCAAAGCCTTCTTCAATCCGCTTTTGGCTGACAGCGTACCCCGGATGCCGCGTGGTGCACCCAGTCGGTGTGCCGGTAGCCGATTAAGAACGGGGATAATAGCGTATCTAGGCACGGCCCATCGCGCGGGTTTGAATAAGGGGGCGGCGTTCCTTTACCTGAAGATGGGACTCATATGCATACGGCCGCAACGCCCACCCGTGGAACTCGTTAAGCACAACTGAGTGGGATGTTTTGGCCTGTTTCAGAGCATCCAGCGCGCTTCAGTAAGGTGGCTCTGTTTGGGCGATCTGGCTCCAGCCTCTGTCGAACGTGAACGTCCGGGCGTGTGAGATAGGGTTCCGAATCCTGAGTATTCGAGCTTGTGCTGGGTCGGTCGCGTGCTCGACCACGTACAGCCAGTACGCATCGCCCTTTTCGCGCGCGCAGTCGAATTGCGCGCGTGACAGTCCAACGGGGCGATCTTCCAGGCTGCCTGTCATTGATTTCACCTCGACCCACCGAATCGACCTGCCACTGTTGTCCGCCTCGTAGAGGTCAAAGCCAGGGTTACCATCTGGCGTGCGGCACAGCATTGGTTCAAAGTTGATGATTAGCTCGATGGCGTGCTCTTCGATTTGCATACGTGCCGCTTGATCGAGGCCATCTGGATCAGGGCCATCGTCATTTGGGTGTGCGCCGACATAGGAGATGAAGGGGCGCGATCCGGTCTGGCCAGGCGTCCTCTTCCCATGAGTACCGCTATTTCCTTTGCTACCAGATG
This sequence comes from Pseudomonas sp. PIC25, assembly GCF_002286785.1. GTDB lineage: Bacteria > Pseudomonadota > Gammaproteobacteria > Pseudomonadales > Pseudomonadaceae > Pseudomonas_M. Next base: position 2,720 of record NZ_MUJY01000187.1, read on the forward strand.
CGCCGTGACCACCTGAGCTGCCGTGCGTTCCACCACTGTTGCCCTGGCCATTGCCGCGTGGTGTTCCGCTGCCAGAGCCAGATCCGACTTGCTCCCCGCGTCCCGTTCCATTGCCCACGCCGTCACCGGAGTCGGGATCGGGTGTGCCGGGCGGGATTTCCGGCATGTCGTCGCCGTACAGATCTTTCGCATCGCCGTACACATCACTATCGGATGGCTCATCAGCCACCGGCTCAGGGGCTGTCGATGGCTCAGGTTCGGATGGTGGGTTGGTGATGCCTAGTCGGGAGGTCAGGTCGGCCACGTTGGTAATACCTAGCTTGCGTAGCAGATCGAGCGCCGCCGGATCGATGCCCGCCTCTTTGGCCAGTTGATCGATTATCGGTGGTTTGAAGGCTATCTTGGTCAGCAAGAATGGGTTGGGCTTCCAGCCAAGAGTGTCGAATACCACGAGCCCTGGCGGTACGAGTTCACCGTTGGAGTTGGATACCCAGGCTGCTTTGTTGATGCGGCGCAGAAAGGCCGCAGGAAATGGTGGCGTCTTGCGTTCACCGTAATGCGACCATGTGTAAGAACCATCAAAGACACCGCGTCCGCGACGTTCTTCGAGGTCGCCAAGGCTCTCCCAGAGCAGGCGGCCACGCTCTGCCTGCTGCTCTGTTGGGAGTTTCGGCAGCAGCTCAATGAGATCGTCGAACCCTTGAAGCAACCAGTCGACAACCCGGTCGTTGGCTCCTGAAGTTGTCTCGTAGCCTGTTTGCCGGCGCAACTCCAGCTTCTCATCTCGAGTTAATACATTTGGCGCTTCGAGCGGGCGTGGATATCGCAGTGCGCCGCAGGACTCCAGCAGCTCGCGGATGTTCTCGCCGCGCAGGCAGTCGTAGGCATCATCGACGATGAAGATGCCGTCTACGCCAGCAAAGAGCTGCTTTAAGCGATCGGTAGCGATGTAGATATCGTCGGGCTTGGCGACGTAGCCTTTACCATCGCCAGCATCGACCACCATCACGAAGGAAGTCTCTCGCAATGCTACTCGGAGCTTTTCTTTCTGGATTGCCGAGTCGGTGTTGAAGGCAGCAAGGATGCGTTCGATGTCATCAGCGTAGGCGTCATCATCCACATCCACTTCTTCCTTTCGATATTTCGGCAGGACATTCCGGATGACGTCATCCACTGGATCTGGCTCCGTGATTCTCAGGAACCTTAGAAAAGCGAGGGCCTCCGGTGTCGTGCACACCGTACGGCGCACTGTTGGAAAGCCGGTTGCAATGGCGCTGGGCAAGAAGGCTTTCGCTTCGCCGTTCTCGTGGCCAACGACGTGAGAACCATCATCAAGGCGGATAAGCGGGACGGTGTCGAGGCGGCGTCGCAGGGCTGCTTCCTGGCCATTTAGAAACTCGTAAAGCCGCAACACCCATTCATCGGGCTGGGCTTCGAGGAATCTCTTGGTCAGGCTTGGCACTAGCTTCGTCGGCGTGATCTCGTCGACGTCGAGCTCTCGCATCAGATACTGGCGAATCTCGGGGGCCTTGTCCTGAGTAATATCGCCAGACAACCAAACAGCGACCTCCGAGTCAAATAACGCCGCAACCTGGTCCGGGCTGAATAGTTCGCGAACCTCCTGTGTGCGCGCAAGCTTGGCCTGATGGGCAGTGACATGCCTGTCGTCGAAAGTCGGAAGCAGCGCCTCCTTCAGAAATGCTTGCTGAACGGCGTCGAACATCGGCGCGAACCGCGAGTCTTGTGGGAACTTCTCGCGATCCAGCGGCAGACACCGAAGCGCCGAGACATCCAGCATCGCGTTGTCCCGCATCCAGTGCATCGCTTCTACTAGCAAGCTGGACGTTTCCTTAACCAGATACTGGTTCCAAGGCTCGCCGGGTGGGATGTTGTCGCGACTAGGAGTGGTGCGGTACGGCCCCTGCACGAGAAAGCCAAGGTGGCTCTCAACCACGGTCGGAAAGAACACTACCAATGGCGACTTGGCCAGTGGCTGCACAGCCCAGCGACCGGGGGTGTCCTTCACAGCAACCAGCGAGAAGGCTATTTCCACCCGCCCGACCTTTTGCTGCTCGGCAGAAAATACGTCACGGTGGAATACCAGCCAGTTCTGATCGACTTCGGGGCGATCATCCTCGTTGCCCAGCACCGTGAGGCGCTGAACATTGGGGCCGAGCGTCTCGGGGCTGTTGCGCAGATAGAACCCCGAAGCGCTGCCTTCAACGCTCCAGTTGATTTCGTCGATGTGACGCAAAAACAGCAGAGCCCCCGGGCCCAAATGGCGAAACCCTGCCGTGATGTCCTGGACTGCGCTCGTGTCTCCCGGTTTCAGGGGCAGGATGATTTGCGTCTCGTCCGCTTCCCGCGCCGAACGCGGCATCCGCTTAGGAAAGACGTAGTTTTCAATGGCGAAATCCTCATCGCCAGAGTGAATCTCCGGAAGATCAGTGACGGTGTAGACCGACTTGAAACCGAGCCCAAAGCGACCAATCGACGACTCGTTCTTGGTGCTCTCGGCGATGTCGCAGACGCTTCGGACGTCTGCCTCATCGAACGGCTTACCGAAGTGGGAGAGGATAAGGCGGTCTGTGCTCAGGGAGAAAGTGACTTTACGCGAGCCATGCCAATCGCCGCGTCTACCAACGGCATCCTCGGCATTTTGCAGGAGTTCGAATATGAAATGCGTACGGTCGTCGTAGAGCCCGGCTGCCAGCCTCCCTGATTTTTGAGCGCCCTTAGTGCCGTAGCTCTCCCGGTTTTCCTTGCAAATTTCTTCGTAATTCGAAGCCACCGTTAATCCCTCTCGGTCAGGCAAAATTTTGATGCCAAGTCTGCACAGTCGGGTAGTAAAATGACAACTCGAGCTGTTAGTCAGAGCCACGATAAAATGAGTCGTAGGCTCGATAAGCAGCGAGTCGCGTGGGGGTATGCCTGATGAGGCTGTTGTTTTTAAAAGGCTGCAAAGCGTGGTTTATAGCTTAGCTGTCAAGGGCAGACTCCAAGCTCTTGAGTTTGCTTGCTGCATTGCGTTTATCGGCAAATTAATGCTGTTGGTGCATAGTCAGCTGCAGTTTCATGCCGACAATGGACGTTGCTAAGGGGCTGCATGACATCCAGCACAACCACTCTTCAATCCAAAGCCAATCCACAACAGCTTGAAGCCATTCTGGCCACCGACGGCCCGGTGCTCATCATCGCAGGGCCAGGCTCTGGCAAGACCTTCACCCTGGTTGAGCGCATCGTCTATCTCATCACTCACAAGGGGGTCGCACCGGAGTCGCTGTTAGTCGTCACCTTCACCGATAAGGCTGCGCGCGAGCTGACTACCCGCATCTCCAACCGTTTGGCTGAGATCGGTATCCAGTTCAACCTCAATGAGATGTACCTCGGCACTTTCCACTCCATCTGCCTAAGGCTCTTGGAGGACTACCGCGAGTTCACCCGACTCAAGCGAAGCTTCACACTGTTCGACCAGTTCGATCAGCAGTACTTCCTCTACCAGCACATCAAAGAATTCCGTGAGCTGCCAGACGCTCAGCTTGTCATGGGCCATGACCAGACTGGGCGTTGGGCGCAGTCGGAGAACCTACTCAAGTGGCTCAACAAGATCAGTGAGGAGGCGCTTGATGCAGCCATGCTTGCGGTGGCGCCGGAAGCGGAAATCCGCGCCCTGGCCACCTGTTTTGCCAAGTACCAGGAGCTGCTCAACGAGCACAACTCACTGGACTTTTCCGGCATCCAGTACGAGGCCCTGCAACTGCTGGAGAAACGCCCCGAGGTGCTGGCGCAACTGCGCGACAAGCTCACTCATCTGATGGTGGACGAGTACCAGGACACCAACACCATTCAGGAACGCATCCTTCTGTTGCTGGCGGGCGAGCGTCGCAATCTGTGCGTGGTGGGCGACGACGACCAGGGCTTGTACCGCTTTCGAGGGGCCACCATCCGCAACATTCTGGAGTTCCCGGCGCTGTTCAACGACGGCCAGTGCAAGCAGGTTAAGCTGACCGTCAACTACCGCTCGCACCCGGACATCATCCGTTTTTACAACGAGTGGATGAAGGAGCAGGTTTGGGACGACGGCACTCGGGTGTTCCGCTTCGCCAAGCAGATTGTCCCGCGCGAGGACAACTTCCCAGAGCAGCCCACGGCGGTGCGGCTGGCCGCCAAGGATGACAGCGGTGACACCTGCAACTGGCACGCCGAGGTGCTGGCCTTCCTGAACGGCCTTAAGGGCTCCGGCCAGCTTGCGGACTGGAATCAGGTGGCCTTTCTGTTCCGCTCGGTCAAGAGCGACAAGGTGGTGGCGCTGGCGCGTTTTCTCGAAGCGCAGGGCATGCCCGTGTTCTCGCCCCGCTCGAATATGTTTTTCGAGCGCGAGGAAATCCGCTTGATGATTGGCGCGCTGATCTTCCTGTTCCCGCAGTTTCCCAAGGTGCGAGCATGGGCCGAAGGCGTCACGCTGCCCATCTGGGACTTCTACGACCATCAGTGCTTCAAACCCTTCATTGACGAGCTGCGCAAGCCTGAGAACAAAGCGCTGTTGGACTGGGCGCGCCCGTTGGCCAAGCGCCACGCGATACTCACGCAGAACACCGACTACGCCTTCTCCGGTTTGTTCTACCAACTGCTGCAGTTCCCGCTGTTCTCGCGCTTCCTCACGGATGAGGCCGTGCAAGGCGTGGACAAGGGGCGCGCGGCGCGCAACCTCGGCACCTTCTCCAAGCTGCTCACTAAGTTCGAGTACCTGCATTTTGTCAGCGTACTCAACCCCGAGTGGCTGGAGAAGAATCTGCGTGACCTGTTCAACCAGTTCCTGCGTTTCCTGCAGGATGGCGGCATCGGCGAATATGAGGACGAAGCCGAGTACGCGCCCAAGGGCTGCGTCTCCTTCCTCACAATCCATCAATCCAAGGGGCTGGAGTTTCCGGTGGTGGTGTGTGGCTCGCTGGAGTCGGTGCCGCGCAAACAGTACAGCGCGCTCGACGTATTGCTGGAAGACGGTGGCTACCTTTCCAAGGAGCGCTTCGAGCCGCTTGACCACATCAAGAACTTCGACTTCTGGCGGCTGTTCTACACCGCCTTCTCGCGTGCCCAGAACCTGCTGGTACTGGCAGCGCAGGAAAAACAAGGACGTGGCAAGTCGCCGTCCAAATACTTCGAGCGGCTGTTCTACGAGCTGCCCAACTGGCGTGACGTTGATCTCGCGGCGCTGGCCTACGAAGCAGTAAAGCAGATCAACCTCAAGCGCGAATATTCATTCACCTCGCACATCACGGTATTCGAGAACTGCGCCGAGCAGTACCGCTTCTTCAAGGAACTGGAGTTCGCGCCCATCCGCGAGAGCCCGATGCTCTTCGGTACGTTGGTGCACCAGACCATCGAGGACATTCATAAGACCGTGTTACGCGGCGAGGAAGGGTCCATTTCATCCGACGCCATCTCAGGCTGGTTCTCAACCAACTACGCGATGCTCTCGAAGAAGGAACGCGTCTACCTTGCGCCCAGCTCGCAACAGGCGGCGCTGCTGCACGTCTTGCGCTACTACGAGCGTGAGAGTGGCCACTGGGATCGCATCAAGGAGGCCGAGGTCGAGATCTCGCTCATCAAGGATCAGTACATCTTGAAGGGCAGCGTCGACCTGATTCGGGGCGAGCACGACACGGTCGAGATCATTGACTTCAAGTCGGAGAAGAAGCCCGATATGGAGAAGGATCGGGATCGTCTGCGCCAGTACCAGCACCAGCTAGAGGTGTACGCCCATCTGGTGGAAGAGCGCACTGGCCAGAAGGTCAGTCGGATGCACCTCTACTACACCGGCGAAGACGGCGGTAACCCTTATGTCTCCTTCACCAAGGACGACCGCGCCATCGGCAAGACCATCGCGCGCTTCGACGACATCGTTGCACGCATCGAGCGGCAGGACTACGCCATCACCGCACGCCCGGCCAAGCTGTGCCAGAGTTGCGACATGCGCGCCTACTGCGACAACAAGAATTGGAAATTCAGGGAAAACGACAAATGAGCACAACCTCGCCCGCACAGGAAAGTCTGCAACTGGCCAAGCCTGATGGCGGCACCACCAACGTCGAAAAGTACGAGTTCGAGCCGATCAAGGGCTACCCGATGCTCAACTGGCGCGGCAAGCGTCCATTCACCTCGACGCAGTATTACCCGGCGCAGTTAAAGGAGGTCCACGGCGAAGAGGTGGACGGCTGGCGCAACAAGATATTTTGGGGTGACAACCTGCAGGTGATGAGCCACCTTCTTAAGGAGTTCCGTGGCAAGGTCGATCTGATCTATATCGACCCACCGTTTGATTCAAAGGCGGATTACAAGAAGCGCATCAAGCTCAAAGGTGGGACGGCGGAAAGTGATCAGAGCTCGTTCGAGGACAAGCAATACGGCGACATCTGGAACAACGACGAATATCTTCAGTTCCTGTACGAACGGCTCGTTCTGTTGCGCGAGCTCCTTACGGTTAACGGGTCCATCTATGTTCATTGCGACGCTAACCGCGGACACTATATCAAGTGTCTGATGGACGAGGTGTTCGGTGGAGGAAATTTCCGGAACGAGATCATCTGGAAGCGAACAAGCGCACGAGCTGACTCCAACACCTACAACCATGTCCACGATACCCTGTTCTTTTACACTAGGTCCGAGTCATTCACCTGGCACAAGCAGTTCACAGAACACAGTGAAGCGTACCTGAAAAGCAAATATAGCAGCGTCGATAAGGACGGGCGTAAATACCGCCTGGATAACATCACCAGCCCGAATCCACGGCCCAACATGACGTATGAGTGGAAGGGGTTTCCGCCACCAGCGAACGGCTGGCGATATAGCCTTGAAAAGATGACGGAGCTGGATGCACAAGGCCGCATCTGGTACCCAGACGATAAAACCAAGCGACCACAACTCATTCGCTACTTGGATGAGTCGGACGGGCGTCCGCTGGATTCAGTGTGGACTGATATCTTCCCCGTCAATTCGCAAGCGAGAGACCGGCTCGATTACCCTACGCAAAAGCCCGTTGATTTGCTGGAACGCATCATTAAGGCGTCTTCCGATGAGGGGGCGCTCGTGTTTGATTGCTTTATGGGGTCAGGCACGACGCAGGAGACTGCGATGCGTCTTGGTCGCCGCTTCATTGGCGCGGACATCAATTTGGGAGCAATCCAGACGACGGTGAAGCGTCTGATTGGTGTTGCTAATGATTTGCGACAGAAGGGGCTTGATGGTGAAGTCAAATACTTCACCGGCTTCGAGCTTCACAACGTCAATTACTACGACATCTTCCGCAACCCCATTCAGGCCAAGGAGCTGCTGATCGAAGCTCTGGAAGTACAGAAGCTGGAATTCAGCACCGTGTTCGACGGCGAGAAGGACGGGCGCATGGTTAAGATCATGCCCGTCAACCGCATCGCCACCCGCGCTGATCTGAACGAGCTGATCGCGGGCTTCGACTACAAGGTCTGGGAGCGCAAGCAGAACGAAAGCCCGAACCGCCCAGTCGAGAAGATCATGCTTGTGTGCATGGGCCACGAGCCGGATTTGGCCGCGCGACTGGAGCTGGCCGCCAAGCCTTTCAAGATCGACGTGGAGGTGGTGGACATTCTGCGCGACAAGGCCGACCTAGAGTTCAGGCGCGACTCGCAGGCTAAGGTGGCCATCAAGAACGGCGAGCTGGCCATCGAGAGGTTCTACCCAATGAACCTGCTGCAAAAGCTCTCGCTGCAGAAGGAATCGGTCGAGGACTGGAAGGAGCTGGTCGAGTCGGTGCTCATCGACTGGAACTATGACGGCGCGGTGTTGCAACCGGCGGTGGTGGATATTCCCGGAAAGAACGATCTAGTCAGGGGCGCGTACAAGGTGCCGGGTGATGCGGGCACCATCCGCTTGAAGATCACCGACCTGCTGTCGGAATCGTGGGAAGGGAGCGTCAGCAATGGTGACTAAACGCACCGTAGCCAAGAAAACCGCCAGCACCGGCAGCGCATCGCTGGATTTTGCTTTCTTTCGTTTTCTGTGGCAGTTCTACAAAGACAACCGTGGGTCGATCCGACAGAACTATAAGGAGCTGACCCGCAAGTTCCTCGACTTCAACAACCCGGAGAAGAACCCCAAAGCCTTCCTTCGCCATCCGCAATTCGAGGCGCTGGAAACCTATGTCTTCCTGAAAGAGTTTCTTGGCAACGCTAAGGTCGAGGAGATTTTTAAGGCATGGTACGAGCGCAGCGGCAAGTTTGAGGGACGCAAGTTCGGCTCCTTCCTCGGTACTGCTGGGCAGGAGATGTTTCAGTTTGGCGAGTCCGACGAGCTGGAGCTGAACTCGTACAAGGTGCTGTTCGAGAAGATGCGCAAGAACTCGCGCACGTACCCGAATTACATCTTCGCCCTGACGATGGGTACAGGCAAAACGATCCTGATGGCCACCTGCATCTTCTATGAGTTCTTGCTGGCCAACAAATTTCCGAAGGACGCGCACTACTGCCACAACGCGCTAGTGTTCGCACCGGACAAGACGGTGTTGCAGTCACTGAAGGAAATCGAATCCTTCGACATGACTCGTGTCGTGCCACCAGAGTACGTGAATTTCCTGACTACCCACCTGCGCTTCCACTACCTCGAAGAAGCAGGCACCTCGCTCGACACGCTGGATCGTTCACGCTTCAACATCATCGTCTCCAACACGCAGAAGATCATCCTCAAGCGCCAGCACAAGGAGAAGACATCGGTCGACAAGCTATTCGGCTCGACCGGTGAAACCCTTACCGCCATCGGCGTCTATGCCGATGCCGCCGACCTCTACAACTTCGACCAGCCGGAAGAAGAGGGCGAGCTGACCACCAACCAGCGTTTCGAGAAGCTTCGCCGCCTGGAACAATTAGGCATCTTCGTGGACGAGGCCCACCACGCCTTCGGCAAGGCGCTGGCCAAGGACATGGGCGTCGGGGCCAAGGAAACGGACACTAGCCTGCGCACGACCATCGACATCCTGGCCGCTAGCCTGAACGCGGCGGGCACGCGGGTTGTGGCCTGTTACAACTACACCGGCACGCCCTACGTAGGGCGCGAGGTGTTGCCAGAAGTGGTTTACGCCTACGGCCTGAAAGAAGCCATCGACAAGGGCTTCCTTAAAAAGGTGACGCTGCACGGCTACGCAAACACACGCAACGACGAGTTTGTCGACATCGCCATTGAGAACTTTCTGAAGGAGTCCGGCGAGCTGCGCCCGGAAGGTTTGCTGCCGAAGCTGGCCTTCTTCGCCGCTACCGTAGAAGAGCTGACCGAAGAGCTGAAGCCAGCCGTCGAGCGCGCACTGCTCAAACATGGCATCCCGACTTCGCGCATCTTGGTTAACGTGGGCGACAGCAAAATCACTACCAACGACGACATCCGCGAGTTCAATCGGCTCGACACTGAAGGCTCGGAGAAACAGTTCATTCTACTGGTCAACAAGGGCCGCGAAGGCTGGAACTGCCGCTCGCTGTTTGGCGTGGGGCTGTTCCGCGAACCCAAGTCCAAGGTGTTTGTGCTGCAAGCCACGATGCGCTGCCTGCGCGCCATCGGCGAGGCACAGCACACCGGCCACGTCTTCCTCTCAGGCGACAACCTCAACACGCTCAACGACGAGCTGCAGCAGAACTTCCGCATCAGCGCCGATGAGCTGCAAAAGGTTGCCAAGGATAAAGAGCGAGTTGAAGTCCGCGTGGTCGAGCCCCCGGTCAAGATCAAACTAGTTCGCGTGCGCAAGCTCTATCAGATGCATGAAAAGGCAATTGTGCCTGGCCAGAAGCTGGGCATCGACCGCGCCGATAAGGAAAACTGGAATGCGCTGGTCGAGAAGTACCGCCTGATCGAAACGCAGCAAGACGGCCTGACCGCCGCCGTTGCGGCGCGCGCCTCCGGTAGTCGAACTTTCGACCTGACCTCGCGCCGGGAAAAGCGTGTTTTCTCACAGTTATCGCTGGTGGCTGAGGTGTCCCGCTATCTGAACCGAAGCCCCTTGGAGATCGAGGAACTGCTCGACGCGACCAGCGAAGGCACCGACGAACTGGTGGCCATTACCAATGAGTTCAACGAGCTGCTCTACGACGAGATCATCCCGCGCCTGTTCCGTTTGCTGTTTGATCTTGACGAGTACGAGAAGAAGGACGAGTACGAGGTCAATTTGATCAAGATGCCTGCCAACGGCTACTACGAGGTGTCGGCGGCCAATAACAAGGTTGTGAGAATGCATGACGCGCAGATCAAGGACGAGGAGCGCGCCAAGAGCTTCCATCTCGACACGTACTGTTTCGACTCCGGATCGGAGAACTGGTTGTTCTGGGACCTATTGCGAGAAGAGCGTGTGAGGAAAATCTACTTCACCGGAATGCTGACCCACGGCCAATCCGACTTCTTTATCCAGTACATCGACCCCGATTCACGTACCGTGCGGAGTTACTACCCCGACTTCATCTTCCAACGCGAAGAGCCAGATGGCAGCCTGAAGTACGTGATCGTCGAGGTGAAGGCCGACAACCAGATCGAAGACGCCGTAGTTCAGGCCAAAAAGGACTTCGCACAGCAGATTGCGGTAGCTAGCGGAATGGAATATCGCATTCTTAAGTCATCTGACGCTGACAAGAGGCGTTTCCGGGTGTTGCTTTAAGCCATCTGTAAATCGAGTTGATTTTGTAATTGCAGGTTTAGGGAAACCGAATGACCAAAGAATCTAGAAGAGTACGTTCTCAATGTTTCTTCGCACGAAGTGCGACCGTGAGCTCGAATGAACCCTTAGCGAGCAAGGACGCTCAGCGGAGCACCGAAAAGCAATTTGAAGTGGCTGCCAGCCACTTCGACAGCAGGCACACCTGACAAACCGGCTCCGCTGAACCTACTTTTTTCAACAGAGTCGGCCGTTCTTTACCCATCATGCCTACAAAGCGTGCTGGTCATATCCAAAGCAAATTGTAGGAGAAGATCGCAATGTTCTGATTGCGTTGATGAAAACGCATGGGTAATGTGCGCGTTGCACCGCATATCGGTGCCGGGGGTGACAACCCGAAATGGAGTCTGCGGGTCGCGTTATGGCGATCCGCAGGGCAGGCGTTCGCGCGCCTGGCCGGTGGGACTCCTTCCGGTTTGTCACCCCTGCGGGTCGCCGCCATTCTCCCTGGTAGAGGAGGGCGGTGGAATGTTGGACGCGAAGAGAGATCTGAGATGGATCGGTTGCGAAAGGAAGCCAAAGCCAGCATCTACGCTGAAAAGGCGTATCAACTCATTCTTCAAGGCGTTAGAGAATTTCACTCGGCAGAGGACCAACGACTGCTGATGAACTCGTTGTTGTGCCAGTGTGCATTGTTCTCCCGGCTTTGGGAGGGAGAGCAGGTCTTCTTCGATCTACTGGATCGTCTGAGGCAGGTCGATCTGGACGATATCGGAGAGATATTTCCGCCGACGCACCACTAATTCCTGAGCAAAATCCATGTCGCGTAACCGCCGTACAAGTGCGTACTGGTCGGAGTCGCAGCCGTTTTATGTCGGTACGGTTTGTTCTGTGGCACCGTCAGCTATTGCGGTTATTGGCTGTTTCAACCGGCTAATTTCAGGTGCGGGTTGTTGGGCGAGAGTTCAGAAAAAAGTGTTTCATGCGTGGTGAGAAGATAGCCATGCAATCGCCGCGATTTCCTTGGGCCGGTGACCTCGCACGTCCAGATGTTCAGCCCATCCGGCTGCTTCCTATGGACCTGCAGTCGTTCAAATTCCTTCTGGACCCAGCGCCATTCCGGCAGTTGCGTCTGTTTGGCCAAGGCTTGGACCTGCGGGTGCTCCTGTGCATAGCGCTGGAACACGCCGGGGCTCACCAGAAAGACGGTATCGGCCACTGTGTGCACCAAGGCCTTGGCGTCGTTGATGATCAGACGACGGGTTTGGATGCCGTGGCGCAGCCAGTCCAGGAAATGCCGGCCCGAGGGTTCCCAATCCACCACGGTCACTAGTGAGTCTGGCACGTCTGCGGGGGCGCATTCGTTTTCCACCTGATGCACATCGGGTGTAGCAGCAGGCGATATGTTGGACGCAGGCTTCGGTGCGGAGCTGGATGGTCTGGCGTCCAGCAATCCCAGCAGCGCATCTACCGCATCGGCCGGGATGCTTGCGGGCGCGGCGGATGATTCCCGCGATGCCGACACCCTATCGGCCGCATTAGTAGGATCAGGGGACGATTCCGGTGACTGGGGCGGTTCACTGGCGCCGGTGGGCTCGTCCTCGACAAGCACTGAGCCACGGAATGGCTCGGGCCGCTCGCGGGCCTCCCAGATCTGCGCCGGCGCCAGCTTGAGCAGGGTGAAGCGATGCGACCAGCCGTTGTCGCCGGTCACGGTGGCATGCCAGATCGCCTTGCCATTCGGTGCCGCCTGGACGATGCCATGGTCCTGCAGCACGTTGAACAGGGTGACGTTGTTTTCCGGGATACCCTCGATGCCCTGGGACAGCAGGTAGGCTCGCAGCTTGTCGGAGACGGTCTTGCTCACCAGCCAGAGGGCATCCTGGGTCAGCCATCCATCCGAGGCCTGGGGCTGATTCAACTTGAACTCTTCCTTGAGCAGATGGCGCAGGCCGTCCAGCAGCTTGCGCTGCAGGGCATGCTTGGGCGCTGCCAGCGCCTTGGCCGGGTCGCCGCCGAGTTCCTGGGCGACCGAGGCCTGATCGGCACGGACCACCAGCTCCCCGAGAACACCGGCGTGCTCGTATTGGCCGGCCAGGACAAAGAGCAGTGCCGCCCATAGCTCCGGAAACTCGCTGAGCCAATCCAGCACTTCGCGATCCAGCAAGCGGTGGTAGAGCAGGCCGGTCGCGGCGCTGTGCAGGCGGTACTCCCGGTCCTTGCGATAGCGGAATCGGTAGGGGTGCGCCAGTGGGCCGTGCCAGGGATGCCAGGCGCGGCCGTCGGCGTATTCGACCTGCAGATCGACGGCAATCTTTCCCAAGTCATGCAGCAGCGCCGCGTAGGCGGCTGCGGCGGTCCAAGCCTCGGCCTGGGCGGCCTGTGTTTCTGGCGCGGCGCCGATGGGCAACAGATGCGATTGCCGCAGCTTCAGCGCATAGCCGACCACTTCCAGGCCATGGTCCAGCATGCCGCCGGGATAGGCGTGGTGGTGGCTCTCGGAGGCGGGGAACTGCTGGACCAGTTCGGCGTAGCGCTCCAGCGGTGCGCGGTAGAGGCGGGCGAACTGCGGGCGCGAGAGCGCGGTGCGCTGCCAGATCAACTCCAGCAGCTTCTGCCGGCGCGGGGTGGCCAGCAGGACGGCGGCCGGCTCTGGCCGCGTCCACCCTTTGGGCGCGGTGGCGGCTTTTGGCAACGGTGTGCCGGGCGAGGGTGGACCTTTTCGGCGCTGGAACAGAGCGAACATGGCAAATCCCGCAGTGATGGCTTCGGGGGCCCTTTGGCCTTTTCCGGGTAGGGCCTTTCCCCTTAGTTCCCATTCCCTTGGTCCCTTTCGAGCCCTTGGTCGTCCTCCCTTTGCCTTTAGGGCAGCGGAGCAGGGAAGGCCAGCGGTAATGCGAACAGGCAGCAGCCGTGTTTGGAGCAGTGCCGGCGCGGCAGCGGTGCCAGACTCTGGGCGACCACTTATCTGAACGGGCGCCCGGCCTCCGTTGCGAGGCAATTAGTCATTGACTAATATGCAGTCATTGATTAATAGAGGGTGCCCCATGGCGACCATGACCATTCGAAACATCGACGACGACCTCAAGTCCCGGCTGCGTATCCAGGCCGCCATTCACGGCCGCTCGATGGAGGACGAGGCCCGCGACATCCTGCGGGCGGCGCTGTCGACCGAGCCGGCCCGGGGTAAGTCCCTGGTGGAGGCGATCCGCGCCCGGATCGAGCCGTTGGGCGGGATCGAGCTGGAACTGCCGGCCCGGGAAGCGATTCGTGAACCGGTGGATCTGGGCGCATGATCATCCTGGATACCAACGTGCTCTCGGAGGTGTTGCGCCCGGTGCCCGAGGTCAAAGTGCTGACCTGGCTGGCCAGTCAGCCACGGGCGGCGTTGTTCACCACCACGCTGAGCCGAGCCGAGATCTTCTATGGCATTCAGTTGCTGCCCGATGGTGCACGTCAACGCGCCCTGTGGGCGGCGACGCAGGCCATCTTCAACGAGGAATTCGCCGGGCAGGTACTGAGTTTCGACAGTGATGCCTCCGATGCCTATGCGTTCATTGCCGCGTCGCGCAAAGGCGCTGGTAAGCCGATCAGCCAGATCGATGCGATGATCGCGGCAGTGGCGCGTTCCCGTGGCGCGAGCTTGGCCACGCGCAATGTCAAGGACTTCACCGACTGCGGGATCACGGTGATTGATCCCTGGACGGTCTAAACTAAGCAGCACCCATCGAAAACGATGGGCCGAGGCCGATGCTCCGACCGGCGAAGATTGGAGTGTTGATACCGAAGACGGGCCTGGAGACAGGCTGACGCATGAGGTCATCATCATGAAGAGCGCAACACACCCCTCGATGGCGGAACGGTTCGGACAGGCTCTGGGCCGGACGTACAACCGACTGCGCCGCCAAGAGGCGCGGACTGTTAGTTGGCTGGTGCGCAAAGGCGTACCGGTATCGATCGGCAAGGGATTGCTGTGGGGCGTGAAGCTGCTGGTATTGGCTGTGCTGTTGTATGCGGCGTTCTGGCTGGCCTTGTTGCTGGTGTTTGCTCTGTCGGCTGCATGGGTTCTTCGACACGTCGATTGGGAAGACGAGAGGCTGAAGCCCCAATGGCGCGATGGCGTTGAGGGGTATGGATACTATGAAAATGGCTTCCGGACAGATTTCGGTCGGCTGTTCGAAGATGATGACGCTCACTAGTGAGCGTCTCACTTCATTCCTTTCATAACGGTATTGACGCCGGAACTGCCAGCACTCCTGGCTTGAGCCGTCCCATCATTCAGCCCTTGCAGAAAATTGCCGGTTCGGAGACCCGCCCAACCAAGCGCCGCTATCCAAAACGTCGGCAGTATCAGAAACATCGCCGCCATTACGAAATTCAGCAGCATGTCGTCGAAGGCGTTGTTCAAGCCCATCAGCACGTTGAGGTTTGCGTGTGGCGAACCACCACCATAAAGCGCATCCAGGATCGTGCTGTCGATCCAGCGCGCCAGGGCGAACCAGAATTCTACGAAGAACAGCGCGAACTGCACGACACTGACCGTGGTGACCATCTTCAGGTCGAAGGTGCCGACCACCAGCACCAACGGGATGCAGATCAGCAGCGCCATCTTGAGAAACGACAGCACCATGGGCAGTGCCTGCCGCATCACGTCCATGGCCGGGAAAAAGCCCAGTGAGCCGACCGCGAGTCCAGCGTCCGCCGCGCCGCGCGTGACGACATTGGGCAGCGTCATGTCGATTTGCCCGCCGTAGTCGGCGTACACGTGGCCCTGGTTCATGACCTGCTGCCGGGGTGAGGCAATGGCGCGAATCACCTCATCATCCACGTCCTGCTGGGCGGTGGTGCCGAGCCAGCGGCCGATGCGCGACAGCAGGTCCGGGTCCACTTTCGCCAGCAGGCGGGGGCGCAGGCCGATGCCGCTGTCGGACCACCATTCGCGGCACGTCGGGTAGCCGCCGCCACTGTCAACCAATGCCAAGCCAACATCGCGCACCTCATCGTAAGGCCAGGCGGTGCGCGGCGTGCGCGAGTGGTATTCGTCGTAGAACCCCGGCGTGTCCATGAAGTAGCGCGAGCCGATCCAGGTGACGTCGTTTACCTCCTCATCGGAGAGGTCCGGGCGATTCATGAACAGCTTGGCGCGGGCCGGGCCGTAGCAGTCGTGGGTGAAGTCGGCGATCTCCTGGGCCAGGATCGGATCGTCGATGCGAGTGCTGTCGATCTCCATGCGCATCTGCCGCAGGTCGGTGCCGCAGGGAATGGACGCCACGGCGGAGCCGGTGATCGCCTTGGACAGCGCATGCACGAAAAACCACCAGACCGGCACCTGGGCGCTCTGGTTGTTGAGCGTGGTGAAGGCATTGGACCAGCCGGTTTCACCAGGCTCAGCCACATTGACCTGGCATTGGCTCGAACGCGACTGGTCGAAGCGAAGCGTGCTCAGATCGACCGGAATCACCGGGATGCCGGCGAACAGCATCACCATCAGGGCCACCCACAGCCGGTTTTCGATGCGCAGTGACGAGAGTACCCCCTTGTTGCCTTCGTCGGCACCTTCGCCGCGGGCCCGGAGCCACTCGCTGACGACGATGGCCATGAAGGGCAGGGCGAACACACCGCTGTTTTCCAACGTGGCCCAGATCCCGTTGTTGACCAGCCAGCCCACCAGCGTCAGGTAGTACTCCAGGTAGTCGGTTGTATAGAGCGTCACGGTGCCTCCTACGATCGCCACAGGCGGTTGATCTCGAAGAGGAGTACGGCCGCCACGGCGATGACCTCGTAAGGGCGCAGGCCCAAGCGTTCACTGGCCCCCTCACGCTGCTGCAGGCGTAGCCGCATCCGGTACCAGGCATAGGCGGTGAAGCCGTACAGACAAAGCCGCCAAATCAGGAAGTAGCCGCTGTGGTCCTGTAGCCAGCGGGTCCAGCCCTCGATGTCGCCGATCACCGTAATGCCGATCAGGTTGATGACGGTGGCGACGCCGACCATCAGGCCGACCCACAGCAGCGCGATGCCGAACCGGCCGCAGAGCAGCCGCAGACTGTGCCAGTGCGTCTTCATGGCGTGGTGCTCCGCGGCGTCTGGATCTGGTCGAGCCGGTCGCGTTCGGTGTCGCCCTGGAAGATCCCGCGCGAGCCGCTGCTGCGCGTGCTGTGGCGCTGGATGATCGTCATCGGCGAATTGCCGGCCAGTTCGCGGCGCAACTCCAACTCGGTCTTGAGGTTGTTGATCTCCTGTTCCAGCGCGGTGTTTTCCTGATCCACGGCCTGGACCGCCAACTGGTTGGCCGCGACGTTCGGCTCCTTCTTGCCGGTCAGCAGGGTGCGTTGCAGCAGCAGGGCTTTTTCCATTACGCTGGACAGCGCCGCCTCGGACGCCAAGCGCTTGCCCAGCACATCCTGATCGGGTTCGGCGCGCAGGGCCTCGATCACCCCGCGCGTGATGGGCAGCGAGGCGCTGCCGGCCGCCTCCAGGTTGGCGGTGGTCAAGGGTTGGCTGCCGGTGACCAATGCCTGCAGGACCTGCAACTTGGTGTCGTACTCTTCCTGGATCAGCGGCGTCAGGCCGACGCCGGGCGTGGTCTCGGTCTTGGTGCAGCTTTCGCAGGTGCGCTGTTCGCGCTCGCCCAGCACGCGCGTCGCCCAGTCGGCCGCGGCTTGGGGCGACGACCAGGTTTGGCAGGTCAGGCGATTGCCGCAGCTGCCCCGATCGATGGTGGAGGTGTCGTCCACGTCGCGGCCGTTGAGCAGGTTGTAGCCGGCGCGGGTTACATCGCCGACCACCTTGATCGCGTCCTGGTTCGAGCCGCCCGCGTTGCGCCCACCGACCCAGGGCACGCCGTTATTGCCGCGGTTGGCCTCGGCGTGTTCGACCGCCGCCACCGCGTCCCCGTCGCTCGCCGCATCGCGCAAGGCCATGCCTTCGGCCAATTGGTCCCAACCGGCTTGGCCGCCGGCCATGTCCGCCATGCGGTCGGCCATGGCGCGGCAGGTCATCTTCGAGCGGTCGAAATCGAGCCTGCCCTGCAGGATGCCGTTGGTGAGCAGGTTGTAGAGACCCGGATCGGCGCGCTGGATGATCAGCGCCGGCAGCGACGCCACCGCGCTGGTCGCGTTCTGGATCACGTTCGACATGATCGTCTGGAAGCCGTTGCTGAGACCGTTGAGCTGGTTCTGCAACGTGGTGGACAGGCTCATGTCGCCGCAGATCAGATTACTGTTCCAGCCCACCCCCACGCCGATGCGTTGCATGTTCGCCGCACCGCCCATGGACACCGCGCGGCCACCGCCGATGCTGTAGAGCACGTCATCGCCGATCACGCTGCCACGAGCGCCGAAGCCTTCATTGTCGAGGCGGGTTTGCGCCCAGACGGTGCCGGCGGCCAGCGCCAGGACGCCGGCGACCATCGCCTGCCGCGTCGGAGACGCCAAAAACGGGGTGAGGAGGGTAGCGAGGGCTTTCATTGCGGGCCTCCATCAAAATCCACGCTCCCCAGGAAGGTCTGGCCGCGCCGCTGACAGCAGCTGTACGGGCGCCAGAGCGCCCAGGCGTAGTCGCCCTGCTGGGCTTGCACATGGACGTTGCGGTTGGGAAAGACTGCGCAGCGGTTGGAGAGGGTGGGCGTGAGTTCCTGCCACTTGCCGGTGGCGGCATCGGACTCCACCAAGGCGCCGGCCGGCCAATAGCCGTCACGGGCGGTGGCCAGCAGCGGCTGATAGACGTGGATCTGGCCGCGGCGCGTGACGATATCGCCGGCCCGCTGGGCGACCACCGCCGCGCTCTTGTGATCGTCGACCTGGTGCAGGAAGCCGCCGCGGGGATACAGGTTGCCCCAGAGGTTGACGCCTTGGCGGCTGCCGATTTCGCGCAGACCGGGCGTCAGCGCTTCGGGGTACACCGCTTCCGGAATGCTGTAGCGCCAGGCCAGCGTATCGTAAGTGCTGAGCAGGTACGGCATGAAAGCGGTGGCGGCGCCCTGGCAGCTATACCCCGACTGGCTGGCGAACTGACTGAAGGTCGCACCGCCCGGATGGTCGATCACGTCGGCGTTCTTGAAGCGGGCCAGGTTGTTCTCGTGGTCCTCATTGGTCGTGCCATCGCCGCCGCCCCGTGCGGTGGCGTTGGGTGCGCTCATCGCGCGGACTTCCACCCAGGGATTCGCCCCGGTGTTGGCGTAGCTCGATACCACGGCATCGGGCACGTAATGGCGGACTTTTACCGACGTGCGCACCGAGCAGCCGAAGTTGGTGCAGTACAGCCAGTAGCAAATGCCGACGACGCGATACTCCAGGCAGTCCGGTGACAGCGTGGAGCCAACGATAGTGGCGGTATCCAGGGCCAAGGCCGAGGCCGAGCCACCGAGTAGCGCGGTGGCCAGTCCAACCCGCAGGCGGCGGGAGCGCAGGCGCATCATGGCTGTCCCCGGTAGGCGTCGATACGCGCGACGGCACGGGCCACGTCAGGCTCGCCGTAGACGACGTAGCGTTGATCGACCACTACGGCCGGCAGGTGTGTGACGCCCAACTGCCAGGCTTCGACAATGCCCTGATAGGCAGCAGCCAATCGCTGTTGGAATGCAGCGCCCCCTTGCGCTAGACGTTCCTGGACAGTCGCGGCAGAGCGGCCCTGATCGGCGGGAAGCTGTGCGTTGAGTTCGGCCTCCAGGCGGGCGGGGAGGTCCAGTTCGACCACCTGGACGCCCGCTGGCGCTGTGACCGGATGTTGGCGATCGGTAAATGCGCGGATGTCGCGTGCCCAGGCATCGTTACAGGCCAGGGGGGCGCACAAGCCTATTGCCAAGCAACGAACGCAGTGGCGCAGTTGGAGGGGGGGAGAGTGGGTAACGCTCGGCATGGCACGCACCAGAGGTGAATCTGTGCGTAGTCGACGTGAAGTCGCAACGGCTGGCCATAAACAATAGGAGCCGAGGGTTCACCTTGTTTCCGATAGAGCGGTAATCCACCGAAAGCTATTCGTCGTTGCTGTCCAGGGGCTTGCTCACGGGTTGTCGCGATGGCAGACACTGGACTGCCTATGGTCTGCCATCATGACTATTACAAGAATCCCACTACCGCTCAGGGTTCGAGGTGTTTAGCTACTGCGTGCCAGTCTTCTCAACTGTGTCTTCATTTCGAAGACTGAGAGAGTACTTCAGAGCTCGTTTCTGCATGGTCAGGGCATCCGGCAAACCTATGGTTTCCGGGCCCGCAAAGCCGGTAGGGGAGGTGCGATCGGTGGGGTTGATCGCATCGAACAGAAAGCTGAAACCTTGTTTCAATGCCGTCTGGGCGACGCCGTGACAACCCATGCAGCCGCCCATGGTCTCGCTTTGAATATTGTGATCATAGTCAGGAACATTAACATTCTTCACGGTGCGCTTATTAGTCAGGATTTTGTCGGCCGGGATGGGGAATATATTGGTACCGCGAAACAGCTGAATCCCCGGCTGGCTGCTCTCGACCATGATATTGGCCAAGTAATAATCCGGGTCGGTCTGATCGCTCGACGGGATGGCCTGCACCCCCTTCAGTCGGTAGTACTTCCAGACAGAGCTGTTGAACTCGCTACTGTCGTTCATGAACTGCGTGACCTGATCGTTGACCGCAGCAACTTCGGAATAGACGGTTTGCGGTTGAACCACGCGGATCGGACCAGTCTGCCCCTCTGGAATCCCATTGCTGCCGGAGTAAATGGGCGGATTATGCTTCGGATCGGCCACAGCGCCCTTGGGCAGGGTAACCGTATGCGTGGTATTGCCGTCAGAGAAGGTAGCGGTCGGCGTACCCGACAAGTCCGGGTAGACAATCTTGTCGTAGTTGGCGATGTAGTAGAGCCCGGTCGGCGACTTGTCAGGCAACGTCAAGGAATCTTGATGCTCGAACGTGGCGAATATGAAGGTCGGGTAGTTGGGTGTCTTATGGATAATATGCAAGGCTACCAGCGCGTAGTCTTCGTTATATGCCACCGGCTTCTGATCGTTGCCGTGATAGGTCACCACAGTCGCCGTATGGTAGCGCCCGCGCTGCGAAGCCGGGATATCTGCCAGCTTGCGCCATGCCGCCTTAACCTCCACAGCGCCGTTGGGCAGGACTATATGATCCGGATAGCGGTCCAGGTTTTTCGCATATTCGTAGACGACGGGATTCGCCTTGGCTTCAAAGAGGATCTGGCTATCGTTTGAAGGGGCATAGCTAGACCCGCTCATTGCCGCTTGCGGAGGGTTGATCGGGAAAAATATGGTGTTCTGTCCAATTTGGGTCGCCTCGTCCAAGTTGTTGTAATGAGCAAAACTGGCACCCGGTGCCAAAGGCACACCATTGGGAAAGTCGACATAGCTGTATTGCGGGTTGGAAGCGAACGGGCGCGTAGGCCCGCCCACGGTATTTTTCCCTACCGCTGGAAACAGCTCGGTGCGATGGGCGAAGGTTTGCCACAACAAAGGACTGGGGGATTGTGGCGTCTTGCCCGAATCGGCGAAGCTGGTGCCAGGATTGCCGACACCACGATTAGCTGGCAATGGCACGTTGGCCATATTGTTCAGTGCGATAAAACTCCGCCAGGCAAAGGTTGCATAGTCGGTATGGCTAAGGCCAGTGGCCAGATCTGCAGGTAACTGCGGGTCTTTTGCAGTTAAATCGCTTGCGGTAATGGCATAGGAAACGCCCAGTCCCGACGGGTAGGTAAAATAGCCAGGAAAGTTCTTGGAGAAATATGGGCTCCAGTGCAATCCATCGTCTGAATAAAAAGTGCTGGAGCGGCTGCTTATAAACGCTCGCTCACCGATTATGGTTGCGCTATTCAGGAAACCATTGCTTTTAATGCCCGCTAGCTCTTGCTTCGTCCCCCAGTGACGGGCTCGGTTGTAAGTGCGTGTGAACGTGGCACCATTCTCAAAAGCGTAATAGACCCATAGGCTGCCATTATAGACAACGGGGGCCATGGTTAGAATTGAGTCCGCGCTTTCCTGGAACGCTAGGTTTTCTTGGCTCCATAGAATACCGTCATTCGAAGTGACGTAATAAATGGCTTTCCCGGAATTTTCGCTATAAAAGACAAATAACTGTCCATTATACACGACAGGCTTGTTGTTAACGGCTGTGTGGAGTGTATTGATTTTTTTGGTGCTAGACCAAGTGATGCTATCTTCGGAGGTTATGGTCTTCAATCGACTCTGAGGATCGGCGAAAGTCAGTACCAGCTTTTGTTTGAATACGGTCACTGAGACATTGCTCAGGATGCTATCCACTCCGATGGTTTGTGGCTTGGACCAGATTTTTCCCTCTGTGGAGGTGGCATAGTAAATATGGTTTGTATCATTGTTATTAGCCCAGAACATATAAATTTTGCCCTTGAAAGACTGCAGTGCGGGCGTATAAAAAGCTGGGAGGGTAAATCGTACCATGCTCGTCGAAGAGGGCTTTTCGCTTGAGGCGTCTGGATGGTCAAAAACATCAACCTCTATTCCTACACCTTGTTGCGGTGTCGCTATTATTATGCTCTCCGAATAAGCCAGTGAAGTTGTCAATAAGCCATATAGGCACAGCATGAGTTGATTGAGTATTGCTTTGATTTTCATATATCACTCCTTTGATTGGGCTGCAGGCGCATGGTTGGGCTCTGCGTAGCTCTTCCATTGTTAAAGCGTGATTCTCAGGTTTAGCAGCTATCTAATGGCACTTTTCATGGTAGATCGCCGTTTAATATTGTCTAGTGGTCTGGATGATTATTATCTGTCTACGTGTGTGCTTGCTTTTGATGTCACTTTAAAAGTACGGTGTTGACTAGGGTTTTCCAGGTTTCGCCATAAGTCATTGAGATATAAGGGTGAACTCGTGTCGTCGACTGCTTCAAGGCGTATTGAACTCCCCCAGAGTGAATACCGGAATGAACCTAATTCCAACTGGTTCTAATTCTCCGGTACAGATTCTCCTTGCCCCATCAGGAATCCTCGTCTAGACCTTCCACTCATGCCAGTGACGGCAATGACCTCACTATCCCGGCATTACCAACGGGACACGTCATTCGGAGAAGGATTTTGAATCGCATAGATATTTTGATTGCAGTAGATGTTCTCGGAGCGCTTGCAGCCGGGACACTTGAGGGTTGCGTCTATCTAGTAGATACCAATAAATATCTGGGGTCATGGCAAGAAGGGCAAAGCGCTCTCAACACCGTATGCCAAGACGGTCAGTCGCTGACCTGGTCGATTACTCCGGTTGACCCAGGCAGCCAAATCGACATCACTGCTTTTTCAGGTCAAATGGTCGACCAGAATATCTGTGTTCCGGCCCCGGACCCTTTCATGGGTAACACCGTATGGAACGGTCGGGTCGAAACACAAGGCGCCTTCGCCAGCTACCCCTATTCCGTAACCGTGACTATGAGCGGCAAGGCCATGACTTTCGCTAGCTATTTGAAAGTCGTTTGAAGGATCGCAGTTTTATTCACGCAGGAGGCAAAACCAATGGGAAATGAAATCAATGTATTGATTGTCGTTGACGTCGAAGGCGCATTGGCCAGTGGCGACCTGAATTCGAATGTCTACTTGATTGATACGAACAAGTTTTTTGGTTCGTATAACGAAGGACAGGAAGAGTTGGTCACAACTTGCTCGGATGGCCAGATCATTGTTTGGTCGGTTGCTTCCATCAACCCAGGGGACGATGTTGAGATCACCGATTTTACCGGGCAGATGATCGACCAGAAAATCTGCGTTCCCAGTCAGTCGACAATAGTGACAGGAGCGACCGTCTGGTCGGGCCGCGTCGAATCCCAAGGCTCAATAGCGAAATATCAGTACAGCTGCGTCCTCTCGTTCGACGGCAAGGCGATGACGTTCGATCCCTTCCTCAACGTCACCAACTGATCCACGAGAGGGAAAAACGTCATGCTCTCACCAGACCTGCCTGATGCCATCGATAAGCTCACCGACGCCTATGCCGGCATCGTTGGGATCGACAACTTCGCACTAAGCTGCGAAAGCATTCAGATCGTTCCCATTCCCGATCAACCGGATTGGCTATCTGAAGTCGCCACTGAGTTCAAGCAGTTGGACGCTGCGGCAGATGCTTGGCAACAGGACCGCGGCGAGATCTGGTCTCCGGTCATTCTGGCCTTCCAAGACTATTTCTCCATATTCTCCGGGGTCGCCAAGACACTCGATCCCTCCGCATCCAATGACGTCGATCTCTGGATCAACGTATTGAGCGAGACGCTGCTCCCACAGGCGAACAAAAGCCTTGCTGCGACGCAAGGTGCGGAGAAAGAGCTGGAGCAACGTATGTCTGCCTTCAGTGCGGTCTTGCCGGAAATGGACAAGTCGATTGCTGACGGATGGAATGCCCTGGCCAATGAAGAGCAGCAGATGTTGCAGCTCACCGAGCAGCTCGGAGAACTGGTCAACACCGTTCAGGGGCTGGGCAGCAAGATCACCAGCGACGCTATCGCCTCCGACAAGGGCATCGCCCAATCGGCCGTGACAATGCTCTACGCAGCGGGGGCGGCTGGGGCGCAAGCCTCGATTCCGATCGTCGGCCTGGTGATCGCAGTGATCAGTATCGGCAAAAGCTTCTACGACATGATCGAGGACGACAACCAACTGATCGCGACGATGAACCAGATCAATGCGATCAAGGGACAACTGTCGAATGAGGCGCTCGGTCTGGCCCTGACCAAATCAACGCTGCAAACGCTCTACAGCATCGAAGAGCAGTACCTTGCCTTGCGTGACGCGTTGCCGGGGCTTGTCGACCTGTGGGTCACCCAGCAGTCGAAGATCGAGGATGCGATCGATGCACTGAAAGCTGGGGCCCAGCCGAACCAGTACCTCGATCTCATGACATTGCCCCAAGCGTTTATCGCCTGGCAATCGATCAACACCTTCGTCGCCCAGTTGTTGAAGACCGATATTACAGTCGGCCAGCCGGTGACGATTGATATTAGTCAGGCCCAGATTCGGCCGACTTTCCCGACATTGGCCGGGAACTGAATGGACTTCTACCTCCTTGGTTGGACTCAATAGAGGATATTCACGATGAATGTCGCCCTGAATGCAAACGACCTCTCACCGGCCCCTGACACCCTGTTTGGTAATACCGGTGTCTCCTACAACGCCGCGCAGCTCATCACTTTTGCATGCCATGCGGTAGTCAATACGGTCTTCGTCGCTCCCAGTCCGAAACCGGACTGGTTCGATGGCCTCAATTCCGAGCTGACCGCAGCGCAGGCACTCGCTCAGCAATGGATCGACACCTATGGCCCGCAGGTGACCAAGACGATTCCATTGCAAGTGATCAACTTCGGTTCCGATTTCACCGCGGCAACCAATGCGATCCTGCAGATCGCCAAGGACAACCCGAACGCGCAGGGTGCGGATAATCCGGCGGTAGTGGAGATCAAGACGATCATCCAGCAGACGCTGCTTCCCCCAATACAGGCAGTGATCGACCAGATGACCCAAGTCAGTCAGTCGCTAAAGACATGGGGCGATCAAATGCAGACTGCGCATAACAACCTGGTGGACGGTTCCACCAACATCCAGCAGGCAGAAATCTCGCTGCAAGGCGACATCAGCAAGATGAACAATGCCATCCAATCGCTCAAAACCGAGATCGATGGGGAGAACAAGGCCATCGCAGCTTCGGCCGCCGCTATCGGCATTGGCATTTTCGCGCTCGTCGTTGGGATCGCTCTTGCACCAGAAACCGGTGGCACGAGCCTGTTGATCGGGGGAGGGATCGGTGCGGCCGGCATCATCGGCGGAGGCGTGACCTGGGGAATCATGCAGCACCGAATCAATGAGCAGTTCGATGAGATCGCAAAGGATCAACAGGAGTTGGCTGACGACCAGCGCCAACTGGTGGCCTTGCAGGGCTTACAGATGGCCTCGAACAGCGCGGTATCGAGCATCGAAATGGCGACCCAGAGCCTGTCCAAGCTACAGACCCAATGGGGAACGTTCCAAGGTGAGCTGCAGGGCGTGCTCACGGACCTTGACTCTGCAGAAAACGCTCTCTCGACGATTGTCCAGAGCGTATTCACGTCGGCAGCACAGACCGAGTGGGCGCAAGCGATCACTACGGCGAACAACTTGGTCAATGCCCAGATAGAGATTCAGTCCCAGACACTGCCGATGTCTGCCTGACGTCCATCCACACCAACGACAGGACTTTCGCCATGGCTTTCGATGCTTCGCAAACCAACCAACAGATCAGTGACTCGATAGGCGCGATGCTTCTGCTGAACTCATCGTGCCAAGCACTGATCGAGGCGTCGATTGCGCCGTCTACATCGCCTTGGTATCCGATTCTCGATCAGGAGCTGGGGCAGGCGGAAGACCTTGTCGTTGGATGGCGGCAGAACGGTTATCGGTACTTCCAGGACGATATCCTGGGCCAGATCGACGCGTGCGGTAAGGCGTTTCTCGCCTCGCAAGCCACGCTCGATGATTTGTTCCGGCAGTTGGAAACACAATTCGACAGCAGCATACAGGCACGTATCGTGGCAGCGCTTAACGCGCTGGAAGCACCCGTGCAGGACATGATCAATGCAATAAACGGGTATACGGCCAAGCTCACCGCGTTCGATGAAAAAATGGCGGCGCCCTATGCCAACATGAACCGGAGCATTGCGCAGATACAGGCGCAGGAGACTGAGATCCAGCAGCAAATCACGGCCATCAACACGCAGATACAGCAGCTTCAACAGCAAGTGCAGACGGACCGGGAAGCCATCGCCAAGGCCCAGGCACAAAAGACCAAAGGCTTTATCGAAACCATCTTCGGCATACTGCTGACGCCTTTCACTGGCGGTGTTTCGTTGATACTTGCTGGGATAGGGGTCGCCACGGTGGCAGAAGCGCAGGAAAAGATATCCTCGCTGGAAACGACCATTTCACAGTACCAATCAACGATTGCCAACGAGCAGCAAGAGCTGTCCGACGACCAACAACAAATCTCGACCCTCAAAGGGCTATCCATGAGCGTGTCGTTTGCCCTGAACGACATTGCTGCGATCAGTACGGCACTCGACTCCTTGAAGACAACCTGGGGTGTGCTGTCTGGGGAAATCGGTAATGCAGCAAACGATGTCGCCCGAGCCGAGAATGCCCAGCAAGCCATTGTTGCCCAAGTGTGGTTCGACGCCGCTTGCAATACCTGGAAGGCGGTGGATGACTTTGTTGAGGCGATGCAGGCCAACAACGCGCCGGTACCCAACAAGGTCAGCATTGGTCAGTGAGAAATCAGGCTTATTTCCGATGCCCCTCGGTGTGGTTTTCAGGGACCAGCTTGTCGAAGGAGGCCTGAATCGGCCGGCTGCCGCTGAACCTGCTTTTTCAACAGAATCGGCCAGAAGCAGACTGAGTCGCTAGGTAGCCCGTGGCGGGAAGAAGAGGGAACCCACGATCTTTCGTTCCTGGGCTACCCTCAATCCGTCTGAATATCTCGCGCCCCTATGACGCACAGGATCACTGCCCCTCCCATTCAATAACGAAGGAGCCTGCAATGAAAAGTGCCTAGTATCTGACTACAACCGTTTTGCTGGTTTCCGCTCATGCTGTTGCGGCACCTCCGGTTCAATGTGTTAAGGAGGGAGGCAAGCAACTAATCACGGCCACGGACGGCAATATAGTTTATGCAGTGAATGGTACTGCCCGCGGCGCGGCTAAAGAGCGTGGATGGAGGGATGGAGCGGAAAAGTTCAGGCCTAGCGAACTGTTAGAGTTGCTCGATCAAGGACTGAAATTGTGCAGCGGCATGGCAGCAGCGACTGCCACTGCGGAAAGACCTCAAGTTTCAAGCAGTCCGTCAAAGGCAAGCGAAGAAAGCCCACTGACTCCGCAAGGGTTAGCTATGGCAGCAGATCAAGGTGACCTCACTGAGCTGAAACGATATGTGGAAGCGAAATATGATTTAAACAAGCGCATCCCACCTAGCTCCAACCTTGGCGGGGAAGGTTCGCCTCCCATTGTCACAGCGGCTTATGCCGGACAATGTGAGGCGGTAGATTATCTTCTTGCAAACGGCGCGAAAGCAGACGACAAGTCCGTAAAGATCGGGCAGACAGCTGTTATGGGCGCGGCACTCTCGGGGAAGGTTCGGTGCATGAAATCATTGCTTGCCAAAGGTGCGCGTCCCGATGTGCGTGATGAAGCAGGGGGTGATTGATACGCCACTTATCACTGCCGCATACCACGGCCATTTCGAGGTAGTTGAGTTGCTCGTCCAAAAAGGAGCGAGCCTGACAGCCACCAACAAAGATGGCGACACCCCATATCGCGCGGCGATGGTGATGAATGAGCACCATGTTGCTGAGTACCTGAAAGGCAAGGGTGGGCACTGAGCTTAACGGGGGCATTCGGGGAGCAGACCACGATTGTTATGTTGCTGACAGGCTGTTTTGGCGACTCCTGCCGATCAGAGGCTGGCATCGGCCGATTCTGTTGAAGAAGTCCCATCTCGATTTTTGCCTATGAAAGAGCTTGAGCGACGTTGAAATCTGGTGCGTTCAGAAGACGGGAGCTGCTTTGGTTTTTACGTAGCAGCATCGAAATCGCGCGTTTTTTGAGCTGCCGACAAGCAGTTCTCTCAGAAACCGACTTTTTCAACAGAATCGGCCAAAAGCGGTCACGCGATATAGTAAAGCGGGGACGGATTGTGGATGGCTCTCTGCGAGGCTAGCCTTAGGCGTCCAGTACATGGTGCATCCAAACGCACTGCGTCGTGTCTACCTATAGTTGGTTGCCGAAAAATATATGCGCTCTCCCATCTGCCTTCTTGAGTCCCAAATTTCCGGTGCGCCTTTCAATGTCGCGCCCGAGAAAGCCCGTCGGTTAGAACAGCTGCGTGACGATCACAAAATTGACTTTGCTATAGTGGACGAGCCTCTGTTTGGAGTCAGAGTTAGGCTGGAAGCGAATCGCCAAACACCTGAAATTGTTCTGCCCATTGCATCACTAGAGTACCTATGGGCCTTGTCACACCACTGCTGGGTTCTAACGCAAGAGTACGCAGAAGCACAACGCGCTGGCGCGGAGCAGTTTGATTGTTCTGGTAACCAGCGACTCAGGGAATCAGCGCATATCCTTCAATGGGCAACCGGCACAGGCACAGAATCATGGCCTCAGTCTGGCCCTCGCCCAAGAGGTGACTCAGACAGTTGCGATGACTCGGCTGTTGCAACAGAGCTTTTCCTTTGCGCAATCGCATGGATTTCACATCACGAAATTGCGCACGTTGTATTACAGCATCCCTTGATCAATACCGTTTTCTCAGAGCAGGAGGAGCGCGAGGCAGACGAGCATGCAACTAAATGGCTATTGGATGGACTGCCCCAATCCGACCCCAAACTGAAGAAGCGCGCGCTGGGCCTAGCCGTTGCAGTGTTATGTCTACAGAGTTTAGAGGTCGACACTGTCCCGTGTTTACGTAATACGCACCCAGCAGCACATGACCGGATATTTAAGAACACCGCGATCTACCAAGTAGGAAATGATGAGGTTATAGAGGCAATCTGCACGGTTGTACTCCAGTACCTTTTTTATAGCACTGGCATCGTAGCAAATGTCGATGGGGCAAGTTTTTTAGAAATCCTTGGAGATTTGCTCCTTGACATATCACGCAAATAACGGGGTAGAACCCCAGCCAAGATCAGTAGCCGGTGCTGCAAGTTTTGACTGGATCTTTGAAGTAGTGCAAAGTGCCATTATCTCCAAGCTGTAAGCCATAGGAATTGAGGTGGATCGCGAAGCGTACTCCCTAACAATTTCTCCCAGTAATGAGCGAAGGAATAGTTCATGTCTGCATACACTGGTTTATCTTGTACTTTTTCGTATCTTATTCGCGAACATGGCTCAAACAAAGTTTACGACTGGGTTTACGCGGCTGCACAAGACGTAGCAACCCAAGACACACCCGATCATCACCTAGCAGATGCGCTGGCGTACTTAGCTGCCGCAGTGATATCGGATGAAGTTAGAGATGCCGAGTCTAAGGTTCCAGGGGTTGCCAAAGATCTCGAGGCGAAGACCAAACACACGCAACAGGCATATGAGGAGTTAGTCATAGCGGCTGAAGCAATCAAATATAACGAGCTTGAATTTTCGGATTATCTCGAAGAAATCAAACATCCACTGACTCAGTTCACTAGACCTAGATTTTTCACGCCAGCGCAGCCGATCCGCTCCATACAAAAGAAAATTGACGAATTTATGGGCGCAGAAAAAACTGAATATCAATGGGTAGCTGTTGAGAAGTTCATGACGGATGAGTTTCCCAGGGTTGTTGAAAGTCAAATTCAGCTTTATAAAGATTTCACAACTTACAGTAGGCTTCGTGAAGATGACCATACGGCAAACTGGAAGTCGTCACCATTTGCATACCTTAGGGTTAAAGAAGGACAGCTGTATCGCCTGCTAGAACTCAGCCCTCTTTACCGAGAGACAGCAGATCAAATGAAAGTATTGTATTTCGCAATTACCAAATTCAAGTCAGCGGTTGAGGCTGAGCAGGAAAGCCATCGAAAATACGATATGGCTAGGAGCGTTATTGAGCAAAAGATCCCCGATGATCTGGGTAGATTTATCCCGTACGAGGTGGTTAAAGCAATCGAGAACAAGGCTGATAAGCCCTAAAACCCACATGGAGAGGCTTCCAACCGAGACACACTCTGGCCCGATATTGCGTGCATAAGTATACCCATGCATCAGCCGATGCATAGATCAAAAAGTAGACGGGCCTTTAGCGTAAGCCAAGTTACCTCTGAGTCAGTCGTTATAAATTAATAACTGCCTTTTAACGATTTGATCCGTCAGCGAAGGGCTGGCCTTGGCCGTTCAGCGTCTGTCACATCAGGCAGAACACGGCCAGAAGCGGACGTTTTCCTGATTACTCAGATTTTCGCTTCAATTTTCTCAACAATCTCGGAAATGTTATCACCTACGATTGAGTTGTCTCGCCTCCAGTTCCCGCCATTTTTCGACTTCTGGACATAAAGACTCCCATCGTCATTGCAGATCCTAAATGAAGTGGTGCCTCTAAGCGTTGGCTGCCCCCCGACTACCGACCAGTCAGGGATTTTAGATTTAATATTGTTAAGATGCGCATGAAAAGCAGAGGCTGATAGATATCTCTTTGCAGGATCAATATTGGTGGCTTTTCTTATTGTTCTCTTCAGATTGTCAGGCACCCAAGGAGGAAGTGAGGAGATATCTACAATTTTCCCTCTTTTGATTTTATCCTGTATGCATGCATCAATAAAAATTGATTTGTCGGCCCTAGATATTTTGCGATCATGTTCGAGTTTTTCAGCCTTATTTAACCACGCCATTTCCTCATAAGGCAAATAACCTCCCAATAGCTGGTAGAGAATAATTCCGCACTGATATATATCGCCCTCAAATCCATAGGAGTTCGCATCAATCGATTCAGGCGGCCTATAGAGCACTGCATGACTGGATGCAGGGATTGAGCTAAGATCTTCTGGTATATACTTAATTGACCCAAAGTCACCGATTATTGATCTTCCGTCCTCGCCGACGTAGATATTGGACGGTTTTAAATCTCTGTGCAGATAGCGTCGTTGGTGCAAGTGAGTTACACCGCTCAATATCTGGCTAGTGCGCTCAACAGCCTGAAGGTTGCCGTGCTCGGTCTTTTCAAGCACATCATCGAGGTCACCATTTGGACAGCGAGGAGTCACGAAGTACGCCCACTCCCCATCAAGCAGGCCAGCATTTTTGACTTGAAGAATGTTAGGCGCCTCGATTACAGCTAAAGTGCTGGGTTCTGCATGGTATTTTGCATCACCTCCCCAGTAGTAAAATTTAACTGCAACCTCATTTTTTAGGATCCTGTTTTCACCGAAGAAAAGATAGCCGTTCCCGCCTTTAGTTATTTCCCTCGTAAACTTTATGTCCTTACTTAAAATATGGAGCTGCGCCTTTATGTTTGGAGGGGTGCTGACATTAGAAATCAATATTTCGCTCATGCGTTCAGCTTCCGAATGTATAGCGATGCAGATTTAAATGATTCTTCTTGATATTTATTAATATTTGCTGGTAGCTTGAATGGGTCTCTTTTTTCGGCAGCAGCAATGCCCTGGCCCGTTACAAAACTGACCTCAGCAATTCCGTTCAGTTGAATGAGCGACTCCATTTTAAAAGAAATTGCACCGCCTGCCATTTTCCCTTTATGCGCACGTTTCTTAATCACTATTACGTCAATATTATGTTGTCTGGCGAAATTTTGAAATGTTTCAAAAAACGACTTAACATGATCACTGGACTCATCATCGCCAAGCTTTATTTTGCGAGGCTCGATATCAACATACTCATACACTGCACCATTCTTTTTCAGCAGAACAATAATTGCTTCGGAGCCCTTGAGTTCGACACCACAGATTTTGTCCATGAAATTCCCTTTAGAGAGATCAGAATTATCTTTGACGATACTTTTAAAAGCTAAACGACCAAAAAACTAGCACATGGCCATTAAGGTGTCCATGCCAACTTTGGGCCTTTGTCAGGAATCCTTCAGCGGCTTCAACTGCTGATAGTCGGCTTTTCTGAAGGGCTGCCTTGGGTCGACTTCGGCCAGCCACGACTGGCGACAGTCGACCCAAAGGAGACATTTCGGAGCAGGTAAATGATGATCGCGATACCAGATAGCTTCAGCGCGTTGTCCCAGCGCCTAACGTATCTCCTGAATAAGCCGCTGTTCGATACCTGCTTCATCCGTCTCCAAGGGAGCATCGATTTACCGCCACGATGCTTACGCGCCACATCCGCGATGCTCCTCAAGCGCAAGACTCCCCTGACCACTTCTCGCATTCGACCTAGCACGTTCCCAGACATAAACGGCGCCGGCCAAGGGCGCGCGCGGTACTCGCGCAGCCTTCATTTCCTGAAGCAGATTGGTTAGCCATGACCAGCTTGTGCAGCAGCGCCCGCCTAGACCTGACGCACATCATGCATCGTCCGTCCGGCGACTCGATTGCCTTGCCTCCCACCTATGTGTTAACCCTTACTTGGGTATGCAAGAGACCTTCAGCCACCAGGGATGACCATGAGCAAGAAGAAGCACGAACTCATTCCTCTCCTAGACTACCTGCGCATTCACCGCGTTATCCGCAGCGTTTTAGACTCTGCCGGTGCAACAACTGACCGTGCATGTTGGTTCTTCAGCGTCGCAGGATCAGCAATCCTTCGTCACCACTACGGAAAAGATGCCCAGCCACTTGCTGGAGCTGTTTGTTTTATGGTCAATGAAGAGGGGGCTAATGTTTTGTGTTTCGCCACAATCGATGGTAGCGAAATACATAGTTCCGTCGACGCTTTTCATGCAATGGTTGCCTGCGGCGACCATCTAATCGATTTCATGAGCCCGATTTTTAATGAGCACGCCATCTCTTCAGGGCTCGAAATTATTCCCCCGTCAAAATCTTTCCAGCGTCTTATAAAGACTATGACTGGCTCCCATAATGCGCTGAGATTCGACGGAGATTTTTTCTTTGATCCAAATATCAAGTTGACTGAACACCTGACAAAACAGATCGCTCAAAGCCAGTTTCAGAACGATTTGATACAGGCATGCATTGCTTGGTATCGAAGACCCCCGAAGCCCATTCCATCAACACTTACGGTAGGCGATGAGAAGAGGGAAATGCGGACGGTGAAACTCAAGGATGCAGCTGTCGAAGGAGCTTGGTAGCAGAAAAAAACGGGCCCTCAGGCCAGTAGGAGCAATCTTGAAAGATTCGGAAGGCGTACGCACCCCGCCAGGAACATCAGAAGTCTATTTGTAGCAACTCCATAAACCCAATCCCTGATTAAGGATTGATACCGCGGCCTGAGCTTAATCGTCTCAGCGCAAACCCGCCTCGGGTCAATTGCTGGCATTTACGTCAGGCTGCCACCGGCCAGAAGCGGATATTGAGGATCGTTCTATTTTTTGCCGGCGGGTGTCATGCTCATTGGACATATCAATGCAGACTCCCCCAAAGCCTGTAGCAGAATTTTTGCAAAGGAGCTGCCATGCTTGTTTACAAATATATGAGCCTGCAAGGGCTAGACGCATGCTTGAGCCTGCGCACGATCAGGTTCACAAAGCCGGCCAACTTTAACGATCCCTTCGACTGTGCTGCTGCAGCAGGGGGGACGATGGAAGGACTGAACATACACCCCGTTGGCTCGACCAATGCCGACAAGCTTTTCATGATCAGAAATGGGATAGGCATACTTTCCCTAACTCGAAATCCGCTTAACCCCCTGATGTGGGCGCATTATGGAGAGAACCACAGGGGAGGCGTAATAGCTATAGACACCGAGGAAGCGGGCCTCGAGTGCAATAAGGCAAACATCATCTCTGCCAGCGCAGGCAACGTAATTTACACAACCGTCAGACCTAGCCTGGATGGCGATCATCTCCCTTACCATGACGAGCTCACGGCGCAACATGACAGGCTTATGCTTGAAAGGCTGTTCCTCTACAAGTCCTTGCATTGGTCATATGAGGAGGAGATCAGGGTGGCACGCCGCGTTGATTACACTCCACAGATGCGGTACCAAGATTTTGAGATTCCGAGTTCAGCCATTAAAGCTGTCTACCTAGGAGCCAAATATTTTCCTGCTCTGATAGATGACTACGACGGCCAGTTGCCACGAGTTCACTTAAAATACCGAGAACACGAAATATATCTTTGCAATCAAGATCGCCAGACCTGGGATCTTCATGCAGAGCGCTTTGATCCTACAGGCTTTGGATTGCCTACCGATTAACGTGGTCAAGATACAGCACGTGAAGGTCTGCTGTGTAGCCGCTCGTGACAACTCTGCCTGTCGTGACTGACCGCTTCTGGCCGTTCTCTGCCTGTTTGACCAAAAGATTAGAGCGGTCAAATTCTTTGCAAAAGGCTGAGCAATATCGCCAATTGGGCGGGCAAGAAATGGTCGGTGAGGGGGCGTAGCCGCCGATCTGCTGTGAAGGGGCTCAGCTCGGTATCGAAGGAAAGAACCAGGCGCCCAGAAGGGCGCCTGATGATTACAACAGCCCGGCCTCAGCAAGCGAATAGGGCTCGCCTTGACCCACGATGAAATGATCCAGCACGCGGATATCCGCATAGGCCAACGCCTCCTTTAGCCGCTGCGTCAGCGCTCTGTCCGCAACACTGGGCTCGGTTACCCCTGAAGGATGGTTGTGGCAGAAGATGACCGCCGCGGCGTTGTGCTCGATGGCCCGCTTGAGGACGACACGCGGGTAGACCGCGGCGCCGTCGATCGTTCCATGGAACAGGTGCTCGACGGCCAGGACACGGTTTTTGGCATCCAGAAACAGGGCTGCGAATACTTCATGCGGTTCACCGGCCAGGCGCAGCCGGAGGAATTGCCGCACCGCTACGGGGTCTTCGAGCGCGGAACCTCGCTGAAAGACCCGATGCTCCAACAACGCGATGGCGTGTTTGATGATCCAGTCATCGTAGCGGGATGCGATTGACGAAGCGGCCGTGGTGGCGGCTTTCGAGAAAGCGAGCGAAGCAGACATGAGAACCTCCAAGAGTTGGGGAGGCGCTCTTTCCCCTGGGAGGGGCGAGCCCTCCAGGGACGAGATAACAACAGCATCCACCAGCGAATGAACACTGGCTGTTCGCACAAGGGATGCGGGGCGAACAGGGGGGGTGGTCAACGCGGGAAACCGCGCCGTAGCCTTGAAGACCATGGCTACTTGGGCTTGCTGACGGAG
This sequence comes from Pseudomonas sp. PIC25, assembly GCF_002286785.1. GTDB lineage: Bacteria > Pseudomonadota > Gammaproteobacteria > Pseudomonadales > Pseudomonadaceae > Pseudomonas_M. The sequence continues at coordinate 38,114 of NZ_MUJY01000187.1, forward strand.
TCAGCTTGCGTTCTTGAATCATCTATCTCTTCAGACGCGTCGGCGGGACTGGCCAGCAGATCCAGCGCCGATAACAGCGCGTCGCCGTCGACCGGACCATGGAGCAGGATCGTTTTGCCCGAATTCCGGTCGTGAAGTCTCAGTGTTGGCGTTCCCACAATGCCGTCGCGGGCGGCTGCTTCGGTCTGCGTGCGGATGATGGCGTCGGGGCGATCACTGTCGAGACACGCCTGTAAGGCCGGTGTCAGATCGGGATACGCCGTATCGGCCGGCAGCCCCTGGCCGCTGCTCCGCGTATGCCGGTATATCCAGGCCGCCGCCGACCAGAAGGCGTCATGTCCACCGACTTCACCGGCGCACTCGGCCAGCCGGGCTTCTCGCTGGGCCGCCAGGTTGTGCATGGGCAGCGGCAGGTGGTGCCATTGCCCGTTCACGTCGGGGTTCGCATCGATCCAGCGCGTCAGCGCCGGGAGGTAGTCGCGGCAGTAGGGGCACTCCAGATCGGCATACAGGACCACGGTGAAGCGGGCGTCGGCGCGGCCATATAGCCAGGGTGGGCCGGCCGACTTGGACCTCGACGACACGGACGAGTGGTCCTGGGATGCCCCCGAAGAGTAGGCGATCCACCAGAGCCCACCGCCTGCCGCGAGTATCAGCAACAAGGCCAGCCACCCGGCAAAGGCGCGTGGGGAATGGGCGGGAGTCGGGGGCTGCATCATCGCCTCCACCGATCAGACCAGGCCATCCAGCGGCAAGGGCTCGATGCCTCGGGCGCGGTCGATCTTCTCGGACACCCGGAACGCGGCCTCCAGTTCGCTGATGCCGTGCTGCTGCATCAGTTGGTAGCGCTCGGCTTTCTCCTCCGGTTCGGTCATCGCCGTGGCCAGGTACAGGCTCGGCGGCACGGCACGAAACAGCACCTCCATCGACTTCGACAGGATCACGCCTTCCGAATACTTGCCGGCCTCCTTGCGGGCCGACAGCATCAGCGCCTTCTGCGAGGGATTGAGTTCGCGGAAGCGGGCGATCTTCTCCACCTCGTCCGGCGGCATCGACAGGCAGACCCACCACTCGATCATGTTGAGCATGGGTTCGGCGGCCTTCGGCAGATCGTCCAGGTTCTGCGTGGCCAACCAGAACCACGTGCCTAACTTGCGCCACATCTTGGTGATCTTGACCACGTAGGGCGCCAGCAGCGGGTTCTTGGTGATGATGTGCCCCTCGTCGGTGACGTTGATGATGGGGCGGCCGAGAAACTGGTCACGCTCGGCGATGTTGTTGACCGTGTTGATCAGCGAGATGTAGGCGATGGAGAGCTGGGCGTTGTAGCCCTCGCGCGCGAAGGTCGCCAGATCCACGAGGGTGAGGTCGGCTTCCGGCCAGGGCGTGCCGGGCCGGTCGAACATCTCGCCGTCCAGGCCCTGGCAGAACATATCCATCGCATCGGCCATCTCCAGCAACCGTAGACGTCGCACGTCCGGCAGGGCAGGGTCGCCGCCGCGCTCCCGCAAGGCATCGCGCACGTCCCGGGTCAGGACGGTCCGCTGCTCAGCCGCGCCCCGGTGGGCGGCGTCCAGGATGCACTGGCGGATCAGGCTGCGATCCGCGCGGGTCATCCGCGCCTCCTCCTTGTCTTCGCCGCCGGTGATCATCAGCCGCGCGGTGATCTCCAGCTCACCCAGCACGTCGCGTTGCTCGTCGTGGTCGGGAGCGGCCGACGTGTGCGCTTCCTCGTCCAGCACGTCGGCATCCAATGTCTGCACCTGGCCGGGCGTTTCGACCAACCGCCAGGCATCGGCGAACGGGGCCAGGCTCACGCCGGCGCCGGGCGCCAGTTTTACCCGGTGCACCGTCAGCCCCAGGCGCTGCGCGAATTCACCCCACAGCCCGAAGCTGTTGCCGGCTTCCACGATGAACAACCGGGGTCGGTAGATGGCGGTGACCTGGTTGAGCAGGTTGTTGAGCGTGGCGCTCTTGCCCGAGCCGGTGGGGCCGAACAGGAACAGGTGCGCGTTCATTTGCCGGTCGTGGCGATTGAGCGGATCGAAGGTGATCGTGCCTCCGCCCCGGTTGAACAGCGTGATGCCGGGGTGGCCGGTGCCCTGGCTGCGCCCCCAGACTGGCGACAGGTTGGCGGCATGCTGGGCGAACATCAGTTGCGTGTACCAGTGGCGCCGATCCTTGGCCGGATCGAAGACGCACGGCAGCCAGCGCAGGTAGCTGTTGAGCGGTGCGACCTCATCCTCCTCGCGCACCGGCTGCAGGCCGGCATTGAGCATCACGTTGGCCAACTGCAGGCCGCGTGCCTCCAGTTCCGCTTCATCGCGACCCCGCAGATAGAAGACCAGCGCACCGCGATAGAGCTTGTGCGCGCTGCCGATCATCGAGCGGGCCTGTTGCACGTCCTGACGGGTCTGCTCCGAGGCCAATGTATCGCCGACGGCTTTGCGGCTCAGATGATTGAGGTGCGACTCCAGCACGTCCTGGGGCGAGGCGACCAGCGTCAGGCACATGATCGTGTCCTCGGGCATCTGGTCGAACAGCGCATTGACGGCATCGCCCTTACGGGTCTCGCCGGTCAGGTGACCGGTGCTGGGTGGCGTGCGCAGCCGGTCCATGACCATGACCCGGTGCGGCATGCCGTCGAAGTACCACAGGCCACTGTCCACGTCCGAGCGCGGCTGGCTGAAGAACAGGCGCTGGGCGAAGTCGGTGCCGCTGGCCAGCTCGATTTCGCCTTCCTCGGTCTCCTCGGGATAGCGCGTCAACGCATAGAAGCGCTCGCGGTCGGCGTCGGTCGGGCCAAGGAGGGTGGGGTTCGGATTGAACCAGCGCAGCAACCAGGCATGGATATCGGCGGCGACCATCCGACGCCCCTGGACGCCGGCATTGGCCAGCGCGCCCAGCAACCGGTCGCAGATCACCGTCAGCGCGTGTTCCGGCGACTGGCCGCGGCGGGCGTCATGGACGGCTGCTCGCCGATACACCACCATCCGCACGCGCCGGACCTGGCCGCGCCACGGCAGGCGGGTGACGGTGCTGTCCTCGAACAGGCCGCCTGGTTTGGCGATGGCGCGCAGATGGTGCGCGAAGAACCGCAGGTAGAACTCCGTGAAGGCGCTGCCCCGAGCACGGGGCTGGACATAGTTGCGCAATGTCCGCAGGTAGTGATCCCAACTGGTCTCGTCCTGGGCATAAAGCTGGACCACCCAGGGGTTGTCTTCAAGTTCGTCGAAGCTGTCCTGGAGGGCGTTTTCCAGCGCATCGCGTGCCTGACACAGCCACGCCGACTCCCGGCCTTCGGTACCAAGGGGCGTCAACTCATAAAACGCCGCCACCGACTGGCCGTCTTCCAGCAGCAGGCTCCTGGAGGCGGGCAGGTACTCGACCCAGGGGAGCATGTCCACGAAGGAGGGTGCCACGTCGTAGAGCGCTTGCTCGTCGGCCAGGGTGGCGGCGGCATGCGGGGGCTCTTCGCCTGGAACAGGAATGCCGTGCGTAGCGAGTCGTTGCGCGTGCATATCCCAGGTGTCGGGTGCTTCCTCATCCCCAAGGGCAAGAGGGCTTTCGCCAGGAACGCGTTCGGCACGGAAGCGCTTCATGTCAGGCGCGCTCGCAGAGACCCAGATCGGAACTGCAGCCGCCGCCCGTCTGGTGTTCGAAGAACATGCCGTACTGGCGACCGCCGTGGGTGGTGCGGCTCCATTCGACCAAGGTGCGAATGCGGGCGTATTCGCCTGGGTGTTCCGTATCCATCGGGTCTGTTACGGCGGGAAAGAACGTGGCGGCCCGACGTTTGTTGGCTGCGGAAACGATGGCTTCCCACCGTTCAATACGGTCGATGTGCTCGGGAAAACGGTCGGCGATTGCGCGCAGTTCCGATTTGCGGCAGTTGACGCACGGCAGGCAACCCACCCGCTGCATTCCCATGGCATAGAGCGGGTTGGGCCTCAGTCCGTGCCTCCGGTGTTGAGCCCAAACGTCGTCGACGCTCCAGTGACGGATGGGGCGCCAGATCACCGCCCCGGATTCGTGGTGGTTGTATCGGCGTTGTCTGGCACGGTTCCGGCTCTCCTCAGCGCGGATACCCAGCCATTGCAACACGGGACCGCGCCGCAGCATCGGGCCAACGATTTGCGTGGTGATGGGAATTTCCTTGAGTTCCCCGGTACAGAACTGCGACATCCGCGCGGGAAACCGCCCTTTGCTGATGCAGAGATCCAGGAAGGGAATGCCCGTCGGCTCATGCAACGCCGCTGCTTCGGCCACGATGGCGTGGGGGATGCCTTGCTTGGGCCACTCCCGCAGCACATAGTCGCGGTGACGCCGCAACGCTTCGGTGAAGTCGGCTCGAACAACCTCGACTTTCGGACCACCGGTGCGTTCATGCAATCGGCCGACATACTCGTAGGTCAGCTCATGCTCATTGCCGGTATCGGCAAAGACGGCCCGGAAGGGGCGGCCAGATTCCATGGCGAGCAGATAGACCGCTGTGGAATCCTTTCCCCCGGAAACGCTGACGAGGTGTTGAACACGCAGCGCCTTCTGGTGGTTCGTGCGAGTGCGACGAATGGGGGCGGGCGCGGTGGTTTGCGGCGAAAGCCCAATGCGCCTGGGATGGAGGTGGTCAGTGGAGCGACGTACGGGCTGGCGGCTGTTCATGCCGCGAGTGTCGGGCCGTCAGACCTGGCGACACCATTGGGAAACCGTTCTGACTGCATCCCGCATTTCTGCTGGTTCGTGATGAGGCGTCGGCGTGCACAGGCTTCCGTGGTTGCTCGGATGACGGACGGGCAGTGAGTTATGTCCCCAAGTTATGCTTGCGGTTGGTCGCTGGGAAACACTAAGGACGTTTTGATGAGCCTGGATGGGGATGAGCAGCTCTTTGAAACCCAGCATGGGCGAATCTGCTTTGTGATTGTTGAAGAAGAGATGAGGGCGGTATTTGATCTTCTCGCCGGTATGGCAGAGTCAACGAACTCTGAGGTTGAGCATGTCTGCGAACAACGGCGCGGCCTGCTGGAGGGTGAAGTCATCACACATGACGAGTGGGGTGACGTCTCGGAAGATGTTTTGTTTGGCCTCGAAGAGGTGTTGCTGCCGCACGCGCGTTACGTGCAAGGCCCCTTATCCAACATTGCTTCGTCGTTGCTGATCTTCGCCTTCTTGGAAAGGGCGTTGCGTGTGGTGGCCAGGGATGTTGCGCACGATTCCTCGTCCGTTGAAAGGTTCCTCCGTAAGAATGGGCGCGCGGGCAAGATCAGGGGATATCTCGCGTTTCTGCAGCACGAAGTGGCATTACAGTTCGGCGTCCCGCCCAGGTTGGAGGAGATGCTGGAGCACGAACGGAGGCTGAGGAACGACTTCGCTCATGGCAACTGGGACGTGGCGGACAGGCAACCGCGAAGCGGTTTCCTGATGAAGGCATTTGAAACCATGAGCGAGTTATTCAATGCGTTGGAGCAGGCTGTTGAAATGGCAACTACCTCAGTCCAGATGCGGTCGGCCCAATAGCGTCAGTGCTGACGTCCGACCGCAGTCTAAATTGGCGCACTATCCAGCGTTCTGGGCGACCCATTGGTTGAATGCATCCTGCGAATTGGCGTCGTGCATGTCGTCAGGGTGTTTGACGATCTCAAGTCCGGTGCGAGGAATCTCACCTGGGAAGGTTGCCTGAACCCACTGTTGGTAGTGGGCGTTCGGATGAACCGTGAATTCTCCATCCGAGCGCGGAGGAGCGCTGAATTCGCTTCCCCAGCAGATTTCGTCATAGCCAATCGCGAGCAGCCGAAGGAAGTCAACCGGATCGTCGGCAAGCGTGCAAACCATTACTGAGCCCGATCCCGAGCCCAGGTGGACAATCTTTTGTTCGCCGTTCGGGGCGAGCCAGAATGCGGCCATGGAGCCTTCGTCGCCGGTTTTGGCGAAGACGCACAGTCGGTTCAGGACTTCGGGTCGTTCATGGCCGAACCAGTATTTGAGGTTGACGTTGCCTTCAGCAAAGAACGAAATGTTGGTCCCGCCCTGACGCTCAGTGTCCGTCCAACTAGCACGAAGCTCGTCCTCGGGAAACAGGAAGCCAATGCGCTCGCCCGAAGGACGATCGATATACAGATGGTTTTCCTCGATCCAACTGAAGAGGGTTCGTAGCGGCTGGGGCAAGTGCATGCCAGGGAGTAGCGTGCGGCAAATCTGCTGTTCCAGGGTGCCCATTCGGGTGCCTTCCTTACTGGCTGAGGTCGGTATGTAGTGGAGCCATACAGCGTTGCATGGCTTCAACTGGGGGGGTGAGGCTCAGCCGGCTCATCGTAAGAATTCCACCTGACTTTGGCATGTTTGCCGGAACCCTTGCTGATTCGCTTTCTATCGATGATGCGGGACTCGAACTGCCAGTCCTTGGATATTTTCACTACGATGAGCTTGCTGAAGTTCCCGGCGCGCTTGACCAGGACTGGGCTGCTGCCCTTCTCGGGGGAGATCGTTTTGACCTCGATAAAGTCATTACCGAGCCGTCCATCAGATCCTGGTGCATGGGCTCTATGACGCTTGATACCGTACTTGACCTCGGCATAGAACTCGCCAAGCTCGCCCCAAATTTGCAGGTAGCGTCCAGTGAGGTCCTTGTATGCTGTGGCAACAGCGATAAGGTCTTCGAAGGTCCGGATCAGCTCAATACTGCCGCCAGGATATTCCGCAAGGAGGTCTTGTTCCTCTAGTTGCTCATTGATGTAGTCCCAGCTAATCCACTCGCCATCATCCCAAATGCCATCGGATGAGTTGCTCAGCTTCTTTCCTGTCATTGAGCATCGCATAGCATCTTCCTTGCCCTTCGGGCCGGTTATCGATCCTTCTTTCAGTTCGAACTCGATACTATGCAGGTAAGAATGGGTAGACAAGCGATCCAGGGCTGAGCTGGAGGCCTTCTTCAGAAGGCCACAACCGAGGAGATTTCTTCGGGCTCACAATCTTGTTCGTGATGCGATGGCATCACGGAGCCACATTAAACCCAATGCGCCCTGAGGCTGGGCAGTTTTCGACTTCCGGCTTTCCTACGGTATGTCGCACTGCAGTGTGGCATCGACATAGTGCTTGCCGTTGGACAGCGGCTTGTCGAACGTCACCTTGAAGGAGTCCGCAACCGGGCTGCCTTTGAAGGACTTACAGCTCTCCTCCAGATTCTCCTTTGCCTTGGCGGTTGCGGCTTCGAGCGTAGCGCCTTCGCCGTTCCCGGTGAGGTTTGAGACGGCCGCCAGGGCAAGCTCACAGGTTCCAAGCGCGAACATCGACAGGGCGAGGGCATGGATCTTCTTCATGAGGAGCATCCTTGTAGGAAGAGGAACGCACATGGTAGGCAACTCGAAGGGGCTGAGGCAATTGATCACGCCGTCTTCACGGGAGCGGGCCGAAGGCACAGAGACTTCACAGGCATTTGTACCAGCGACCAGCCCAGGCCAAAGGCTCGATGTACTGTGCCGGGCGAGGCGTATTTGTGGGTGCGCTCAATAGCCTTCCACCCGTTCTCCCGGCATGGCGTACTGCACGCGCTGATACAGCGGAAACACTGTGCTGTAGCCCGGTACAGGCACCGGATCGGTGCCCGCCAGATGCGGAAAGACATACATCACCAGATCGGGATTGGGCAGCCGATGGAACTGGCGGTAGATTTCGTTCTGCGCGGTGCGCGTGTAGGCCGCGTTCTCGGTGGGAGCTGCCTGTACGTCGGCGTTCGTCAGCGGACGTCGTAACGTCTGGCGGGCGTCGAGCAACTGCCGGGCCGCCTGGCCGCCATTGCGGCTGCCGCCGGTTTCCCGCTCCCAGATATCGAGCATGGTGGCGTCACCATGCGTCAGCAGCTTCTCCTTGTTGGTCGCGCAGCCCGCGAGCCCCATCGAGGCCAGGGCAGCGAAGAGAAACAGGGCTTTGCGGTCAGTCCAGGTCCGAGTCATGGCTTTCTCCGAGGCGGTGATCGACACGGCGTCCCTTGGCGTCGTAGTCGATGTTCAAGGGTTGCTCGATGTGCACGGCCACCTGCGCGCCGGGCGGCACGTAGACGGCGGCGAAGGCCTGTCCGTAGAGCTTGTTCACCCACTGCGACATGTCCTGGACGCCGCTGGCCAGCATGCGCCCCACGGCCTCGTTGCCGGAGATGCCCACCGTCCCCAGTGAGCTGTTGCCGTTGCTGACGACTGCGACGTTGCCGGTGTCGGACTTGATCAGCGACGCCGCGCCGGCGCCGGCCGCGGTGATCAGGGCTTGCGAGCCGAGATACTGCTGAGCGTTGCTGCGCTTCTCGCCGGTGACGCAGGGAATACCGTGCGGATCGCTGATCCAGCCCAGGCCGCTGTCGATGGACTTATCGTTCGGGTTCTGGGCATCGCTGCGGCGGGTGTTGTTGTCTCGCTTGTCCTCTTCCGGAACCGTGCGGATGGTGCCGTCCTGGAACACGAAGGTAACGGAGCGGATCTGCCCCCGCACACAGGAAAGCGTCCAATCGCCGGAGGCGGTGCCGCTGACCACCGCGCCAGCCACATCGGGGATGTCGATCCCGTTGGCGGTGAGGTTGTCCGGGCCGATCAGGACCTTGAAGGGGTACGGATCATTCACCGTCCCGTCGACCGGCACCCGACCGATCAGCGCCGTCATGACGATCGACCCCATCAGCGTGGCGTTGGCCGGGACGGTATAGACGGCATGGGTCGAGGCGCCCATGGCCTGGGTGCCGGCATCGGCCGCCGTACCTACTGCATTCTCCAAGGCCTTTTGCGCCGGCCCGATTTGGGTTGGCAAATTGAAATTGCCAGGTAGGGCGCCGCGCTGCTTGTCGTCTTCGGTCGGGGCATCCTCGGGCTCGATCCAATGCACGTCGGCCGGCGTCGGGCCGTCACCGTCTTCCAGCCCCAAGCCTACCGGTAGGTCGGCTTGCTCGGGCTTGTTGCCCAAGCCATCCAGGCGGCGCTGCAGTTCCTGCAACAGGCCCTGGGTGTGCTCCTTGTCGTTGGCCATTTCGGCACGCTCTTGCTGCAGCCGGTTGCGCTCTTCGCCCAAGGCACTCTCGATGCGCCGGTCGATGCTGTGTTCGCGTTGGCGCAGGCGGGCGTTCTCTTCCTTCTGGTGCTTGTTGTCGGCCAGCGCCGTCTGCAACTCATTGCGGAGTTGTTTCACCTGGGCGACCAGGGTGGCGACGGTATCGCGCGGCGTGTCGCCTTCGATGCCCAGCGCTTTCATTTCCTCGGGCGTGAGCTGGTTGGTCTGCTGCGCGGGGGCGTTGTCACCACTGTCCCTGAACCATCTGAAGACGACGATCACCACGATGATCAGCATGGGGAGCATCAACCAGCGGAGCAGCTTGTTACTCTTCATGGTCCGCTCCTTCGGCCCCATCGCGACTCGGTGGCGACGGCAGATTGAGCGCCGCGTCGATGGGGCTGATGGTCGGCAACAGCGATTCGGCCAGCCCATGGCCGCGGGTCACCAGGTACACCACGGTCGTGTCCGTCGAAGCACCTGCCGGCCCCACCGAGGGATGCTGAAAGGTCGCGGCGACGAAATCGCCTTGCAAAGTGCGCGGGTCCAGGTCGAGCCAATGGGCCGAGGTATTGGTCAGGCGGACGGCGGTCACCCACAGGTCTTCGAGGCGCCAGGCAGCCAATGCCTGCGCGCGAACGGGCAGGGTGGGGAGCAGCGTCTCCAGCGCCAGGTTGCGGTCCAGTCGGGCGCGTTGAATGCCGGCCACGGGCTCGACCGTGCGCAGAGGCGCGTAGAGGTTCTGCGCCGCATAGCGGGTCAGTATCACCGGAACCGGCGTTTCGCGTATCGGGCGTGAGGTGTCGTCGTTGGCCGGTAGCGTGCTGCCGGGCTGGTCGTCAGCGTTGGTGCCACCGTAGCGCTTGGCGGGAACGTCCCCTTCGACGATGCGCACGGGCTCCATTGGTGGCTGGCCATCCTTCGCCGCCTGCGCGGCAATGTCCAGCAGGATCAGCGCGCCCGAATCGGTGTCCTGCAACTGCAATCGTGTCGGCGCGATGGGTTCGCGGGCCAGCAGGTAGACCGCACCTCCTGCAATTTGTACGCGCAGTTGGGTGCTCACCACAGACGGCACCCCGACCCGCACGTTGCGGTCGAGGAAGATCACGCGCTCCTGGCCGACGACCAAGGGCACCGCCAGCGGCAGGCGCTCCCAACGAAGCACCTCCACGGCCTGGATGATCGGTGCGATGGCCATCATCAGAAGCACAACGGCCAATGAGGAAACGACAGGGCGCTTCATGGCGTCTCTCCTTGCGGTGCGGACGGGTTGCCTTCGGCCGACGAGGGCGCGGTGGGAAGGGTGATGCGTTCTGGCGCGCGGCTGTAGCAATCGAGCGCCAGCCCGAAGGGGTTGCGTTCGGGGTCGACATCCATCCGCACGACGCGCAGCGGGTAGCGAACCAGGGCGCGCTTCACCTGCTCGGCGCCGTAATACTCATCGGCGGAGACGTCCAGGGTCACGACCCACTCGCGATCGGATACCACCTTCACGCGCGCCGTTGGATCGTCGCCATAGCCGCGCCCGGGAATTTCATAGAGCCCGCGCACGCGCTGGCGAAGCTCGCTGTTGGTGCGGCGGAATTCGTAATCCTGCTGCAGGATGGCGCGGCACTCCGGCGTCAGATAGGCGGAGAGGGCGCGCAGGTTGCGCGGATAATCTTCCTCGCCATTGCTGGGCCAGCGGTTGAGTTGCTGAAAGACGTAGAAGGCGAAGGCGTACACGCTCTCGGGCGGCACGTCCCACCAAGGGCGCGTGCTTCCCGAGCGCAGGTCGGGCGGGACGTGGATGGTCAGGTTGCGCGGCGCGCTCCACCAGCCGAACCCGAGCATCAGGACCACCACCAGCAGCGCGACGAGGCCCAGGCGCAGTGTTCTCACATGCGACTGGAGGTGCAGGACCTCGTTCTTGAAGCGGCTCACACGCCACCCCGGTGCGTGCTGCGGCGTGTGGTCCAATAGCCGGAGCGTGTCACCAACGCCTGGCCGCCGAGGTAATCACCCAGCGCAGGATGCCGCAGGGCGAGCCGCCATTGCAGGTGCCGGTACAGCCAGGTGTCGGGCCTTCCTCGCTTTTGCCGCCGCAGGAATCCGCCACCGATGAAAATGCCCGCGGCGACGGCGGCCACGATGACGGTGGGGAGCACCGCGATGTTGTGTGACAGCCATGCCAGCGGAAGCCCCATGACCAACCCGGCCGCGGCCGACAGGCCGGCGCACATCCACAGCTCGTCGGCCGTCATTCCCCGCACCACCACCGGCTGGCGATTCAGGCGGTGTGGCAGGAACGCCACCGTGCCGTCGCGTGCGGTCTCCAGGCTGGTGGACACGACCCAGCCCCCTTACAGGACGCCGGTGGCGGTGGTGAGCAGCCAGATGCCGATCACCAGCAGCATCGCGCCGACCGCCACGGTCAGGCCGAACTGGCCCCAGGTCGCGCGTCCGGTGTGAATCTCCGAGTAGCGCGTGTAGGCGTGGTAGCACACGCCGACGAACATCGAGGCCACGACGATCAGGGCAATCAGTAGCACGATGTCGTAGCCGTAGTTCTGCAGGGTTTGAAGGATGCCGTTGCCTGCGCCGCGCGAGGGGTCTTCCATGGTCGGCAGGCCTTGCGCCCAGGTGGATAACGGCAGGCCCGCAACGAACAACGACAGCATTGCGGTGAAGGGGCGGCGGATGAAGCGTGGGGAGGGGGAGATATTCATGGCGAAGGTCGTGCGGTCAGGAGAGCAGGAAAAACGCCAGCACCAGGTACATCGCGACAAAGCGCGCCGCGACGGCCAGGAGCTGGCGTTGGTTGATGCGCTGCTCGGCCCAGCCCACGTAGGCGGTGCGTAGCGCCCACACGCCCCACAGCAGCAGGACGGCGAACAGAGCACTGAGCAGGAGGGTCGAGGCGGCGCTTGGCGTGAATCCGCCGTTGGCTTGAAAAGCGGAGGCCTGCGCAGCGGAGAGACTCATGGCGCGTCCTCCGGCTCAGGGCGCTCGGCCACGTAGTTGCCAGCGAGGTCCTCGGGATCGCGCGGCTGAGCCCGCTGGGGCGTCAGGTAGTCGTGGATGCCGGCGCGAACACGTTCGAGGTCTTCACGCAGACGGGCGTAGTCGAAGTGATAGCGGGAGCGGGAATGTTCAGAAGGGCTGGCACTGGCCGCGTGCTCGGCCAGGCGGTCGAGCATATCGAGCTGGCGGACGGCAGCGACCAGGTGCGCACGTTCCAGTGCCGGGTCGCCGGCATGGGCGGGCGACAGTGAGGTCAGCAGCCCGACGGCTACCAGGCTCAGCACAGGAATTGATGGGTAGACAGGTGAGGTCATCACGCCAATCCAGATTCATGTGGACGGCGTCATGCTGCAATGGGATTCCTAGAGATGCCTCAAACAATAGGATTGAGAGACATACCGGTTTTTGGTGTGGCACGGATATGCCAATGGGCGACTATGATCGTCGCCCTTGGCGCTCAATTCGGCGAGGTAGTCACATGGGTAACCGTGGGTTACTCACAAACGACACTGACAGGTACCACGGAATTGATAGCAAAGCCGATCTTCGAGTCATTTCAACTGTTCGACCAATACGAATCGAGAGCAGGAATCTATGTAAGAGAAGCAGCACTGATACTTGATAGGTAATGTCATGATGCGAGTAATTCCTCAGCCGAATGCATGCCAATGCCGGTCAATGATTGGAGGGCGTCGAGAGCGCTGGAGTTGTCGATAAAGTGCAATGTTTTCCAGCCCAGTTCGGCGGCTGAAGTGATGTTCTCGGCAGCATCATCGATCAGAAGACTTTGTTCAGGTTTATAGCCGGAGCGTTCACAGGCAATTTCGAAGAAGCGCCGGTCAGGCTTCCGGCAGCCCTCCTTGGAAGAATCGACTATCAGATCGATTACATGATCGAGGTCAATCAACTTGCGCCAGTAGGGCTCCCACTCGACCACGTTGTTAGTGAGAATGCCTACCTTGTAGCCGGCTGCCTTGAGTGTATGCACCGCAGCAATCATGGCTGAATTGGCCTGCACGTCAGTGAACCACTGCTGGCCGAACCGGCTCAGTTGCGCACGCGATAGATCCACCGTTGGGTCGTTACGCCGTAGAGCCTCGGCCAACCGTCTTCCCCACTCCGCTTCACTGAGCAATGCGTTCTCAATGGGGGCCAGCGCTGGTACACCGAGCTCCGAGGCTACATCGAGAACCGCTCGCTCCAGCGCCGCTCGTGTCAGGCCGGTCTTGCAACGGTATTGCTCGAACAGCTCTGCAATCGGTGGGGACAAAACGCCTCCGAAATCGAACCAAATCATCTTCAATGCTGCTGTCTCGCTTTGCAAGAGGCGGTCCGAGGCCATTGGGGCCAACTCCAGTTCAGCATGGGCGACGCTCGCACCGTCTTGCTCTACCTCTACCTTTATCCCAATAGTCTGACCATCTTCGAGAAAATGTAGCTCTTTCTCTTTCACGTGATAGCGAGTCTCCAGACCGAATTCTGCGAAGCGGGTAAAGGTTACCTTGCACCGTGACAGCAACAGCATATTGGGCTCGGTGGCGTGATAACGCTTGGCGGCGACCAGAGCAACCTGACGAAAACCTTCGAGTAGCAACATGCCAGGGATATGGTCCAGCGGATGATCGAAAATAGCTGGGTTATCTTGGTCGACGATCAGGCTCGCGGAAAAACCGTCGCCTCGATCATTCAGATTGCGTCCCAAGACAACATTGCTCAGCCAATGCCGGCCTACCTGAGTCGGAGCCAGGGGCTCTGGGCGTTGTACCCGTGGATCGGCATCCCTCGGTACGGTCGTCAGACCACGAGCCCTGAGCTTGTTCCATGTAGCACTTGGCATCCATCGGGCACTTGCACCCTCTTGCCGGGCCGCAACCTCTCCGTCGATCAGCAATTGCAGCTCCATCGTCACCCCCGCCAAGACACTACCGCGCCAGTGATGGTCCACGACTCGGATATCGATCCTTGCTGAGGCAGGTCGGTTGCCGACACGCAATAAGCTGCGATTTATCAAGCGGGTTTCGCTGCCGCTGTAAAGAAACTTGTCTTTAGGGTCGACTCCCAGGAACGCATGGGAAACATAGATGAATGCTTGGCGAAGCACCTCCATCAACAGAAGCATGTCGTAGTGCTTTCCACCATGGGCGTGCTCGCTGAAATAACTGTGCGTGCGCGGAAGCTGCGCAGCGCACTGGAAATGATCGTCACCGAGACGATGGGCACCTGTCAGGAACACTTCACTGACAGCGGCGCGATGGACCATGCTACGGGGAACTGTGTTCTCGTAGTGAATGGTGGTGTCGTTTAGAACACGGGACATGTCTGGTTCTCCTTGATAGACAATTGCAGGGGCTTGATTCAAAACGGTTATGGATTGGCGACAACGTGATTTCGTCGGGGTGGAGACGCGATTGACCGCGGGAATTCCTCGATTCACTGTCGTACCGCTCTGGAATCGGATAGATAGGCAGCGCTTTTCCGGCCCGGTGGGCACTGGGAAATCAACGGCTCGTTCGCTAAGGACCGGTCGATCTATCGGCGGCGGTGTTGATACTGCTTGGCAGAGAACTAAGCCTCACGAGGTGATCTTCGGATACCAGTGCACCGCACTATTAGCCGATGACGATGAAGAGGCTTTCGGTTATGTGCCCTTGTTTTCTTGTGAGCCGAGTAGAGTGCTGGTTCACCGGTTTGCGTGGCCTTGTAGAACATGATGACGCTGAAGGAGGAGCCGGCTACCCCGATTGCATTCCTGGTGGCGAAGCCGCTTTCCCTGATGACAAAAGCCATAATCGTCCCTCTAGGCATTTGATGACCAAAGCCTACCAATCCCAGTTCGAGAAGACTCCTGGGTGGTTCACTCCCTAATACTGAAATGGTTGGCATTTGGTTTCTTTTCTAGATTGGGCGTCTCAGAAAATAGTAAGACCAAAGAGCGCGACGGCTTTTCCCCAGGTTGCAATGTAAGGCTGCGATTGAATGCCAGGACGAATACATATTGCACCTAGATATATTTCTTAAAGCTTCCCGCCGCGATATTCACGGCAATGCCCAGCAACACCGCACTGGGCACCAGGATCAGCAACGGACTGACGCTGACCGGCAGTGCCAGATAGATCACCCAAGGCAATACTGCCAGCGGCATCAGCGCGGCCTTGGCGCGGTGATAGACAAATCCTGATTCCCGGCCCGCGCCGAATCGCCGGATATCCCGCCGCACCAGGCCATCGACGAGCCCCACGAATGCCGCCATCACGAACAGGGGCAGCGTCAGGCACAGCACCAATAGCCGCACCAGGAAGACCAGCACCGTATAGGCCGCCGCGATCAAGTAGCCCTCCAGGAAGCTACTCAGTCGGCCGAGGTAGTAGCGGAAGTTCTTCGCCTGGCTGTGGCTGTCGGCACGGGCTTGCGCCGAGGCGTCCTGCATCCATTCCAGTAGTCCACTCTTGACGAATATCCACTCGTAGCCGCCTTCGACCAGGCGGTGGGCCGTGCGCCCTGGCTCCTGCACGACGACGCTGCGGGTGAACTGGCTGGAGAGTTGATTCAACTCGTAGCCCAGCATGCCCTGGGCGTGGCGCCAGCCCTGGTCGGGCCAGAAGGCATGCATGCCGACGCACTCGATCAGAATGCACAGCATCAACGAGCCGCAGAGCACGCCGACGAAGCGAAACGGCAGCGTCACGAGGCTCGCGATGAATCCCTGCTGCCGAACCTGCTGACGTTGTGCGGTAGCAACCGGATCGCTCATGGCCGCTGCTCATCCATGGACTGAGGCTCCAAGCCTTCCAGGAGGTCATCGGGCAGGGCGCTGTCCTGGAGTCCGGCCGGGGATGGGCTATTCCACCAGTCGCCCGCATCGACATAGTGCTGCCGCATGTAGCGGGCCAGCTCCTGCAGGTCATGAGGCATGGCCTCGTCCGGATCGGGTGCCGGCAGAGGCATGCGGATCTTCCACAGGTGGCCACCCTCGATCAGCGCGAAGGCCTGCCCCTTGGGCAACGCCACCACATGCGCCGGCTCGATCAGCGGCACACTGGTAGCGCTGATGCGATCCTGGGTATTGGAGGTGAAGGCCGTATTGCCTTGCGGGTCGGAGCTGTCCGTGGCGCCGCTCACCAGCGAGGTGGCATAGACCTCGACCTTGGGCAACTGGCGCGTCAGCAATTCCGCCGTGGCGGTTTCGCGCACCCGCAGCATGATCAGGTTGTTGAAGTTGCCTACCACCTGGCCGGCCTTGGCGCGGCTGCCGATGCGTGCCTCGATGTCGCTGAGCGTCTGCGTGTAGGCGGTGACCTGGACGCCGGCGCCGCCGCCCTTGTTGACCATGGGAATGAATTCCTCGCCCATGAGTTCGGCGAATTCATCGGCGTGGACATTGATGGGAATCTTGGCGCCGGCGGCCGCACCCGGCAGCCCGTCGTCCACACCGAACTTGTAGATGTGGCCGGCGACCGACACCAGGTCGGCGAACATGGAGTTGCCCACGGCGGCCGCCACCTCGGTGTCCGACAGCGCGTCCAGGCCCACGTAAACGATGGCCCGTTTGCGGATCACCTGCATCCAATCGAAGATCGGTCGCGGGTCGTTCAGATCGGAGTAGCTGGGCGCCAGCAACTGGGCGATCTTGCCGGTAGTGAGCTTCTCCAGCAGCGGCAGGAGGCTGGCAACGATCTTGTCGAAATAGGTGCGGTCGTAGCGCACGGCTGACCGCAAGCCATCCAGTACCGGGTCGTAGACGCGTACCTGGGAGAGGTATTGCTCGATCGCCACCACACGCTTCTCGCGGCCGATCATGTGGCGGGGGATGTTCTTGTCGTTGAGGCGGGCCTCCAACTGGACGATCACGTCCCAGGCCTTGGGCTCGGTCCTGGCGAAAAACTGCGCGGCGTACTCGATGAACAACGCATCGATGTTGATGACGTGGCGTTGGATCAGCAGGTAGTCCGGTCGCTGGCCCAGCTCGACCAGGGCGCGGGCGATGATGTTGACGAAGCGCCAAGCGAATTCGCGGAAGGCCGCCGAATTCCCTTCGCCGGAGAGCTGGCCGGCGATGCGCGTGGCCACTTCGGAGATTCGCCCGAACCGGCCCACGGCGTTGTAACGGGCGGAGATGTCCGGCCAACCCAGATGAAAGACGTAGAACTCGCCCTCGCGGCCGGCGCGCTTGGCCTCCACGTACATGCGCTTGAGCAGGTCCGCATCGCCCTTGGGATCGATGACGATCACCACCTCGTGCTCGCCGTTGACCTGACGGCGGATATCCTGGGTGATGAACAGTTCGGCGAGTCGCGTCTTGCCGACGCGGGTGGTGCCGGTGACCAGCGTATGGCCCACGCGCTCGCTGAGCGGGAGCGTGACGTCGACTTCCTCCGGTTCGATGCCGTGCAGGCGGGGAAGACCGCCCACCGGGGGCAGGGGGCGCACGGGATTGATCGCGCTGTCCCAGGCCGACAGGCGCGCCAGCCTCGACAGGGGAAATGGCGCGAACTCCAGCCGCTCCTCCAGACGGCGGGCGAAGCGGTAAAACGGTGTCGGTTCCACGTAGCGACGGAATTCCGGCCGATAGGTCTGCATCAGTCGGTGGGTGTGGCGCTGATCCCAGCGAAAGCCGCGCCCGAGAAACAAGCGTTGCTGGCTCACCGGTACCTCGCGGCTGGTCATCACATAGCGCGGCAGGCGACGAATGTTGCGGCGGTAGCGCAGGATCACCCGCGCTTCGCGCCAGCGGATGGCGCCGAAGGCGAGAAAGCACAGAGCGCCGCCCCAGCCCAACGAAGGATTCAACGCCAGCGTCCAGGGGGCGGCTACGCAGAGCAGTGCCGCCCCGGCACAGACTGCGACCGTGTACAGCTCCACCGCCGGGCGCAGCAGAACTTCGATGGCATGCGCCTGAGCCATCTCACTGCTCGATGCCGGTAGCGGTAATCAGCACGGGGTAATGCCGAAGGCCCAGCCGCTGAGCCAGATCGTCCCCCGATACCGGCGACAGCATCAGACCCGGTGCCTGGCGGCGGAGCGCTTCGAGGCCGGTTGGAGAGGCCACGTTGACGACCAGACCGACAGCGCCGAGCGCCTGCAAGGCGGCATGGTGTTGTCGAAGCCAGGCATGCGAGCGGTCGTCGTCGCCAACCAGAAACAGCGGAGCGAGCCCCGGCGCCTGAATGACCCGCGATGCCACGTCGCCTGGGGTCAACAGCGCTGAGCGCACGGGCAGCATGTCCGCTTCAGTGAAGCTACGCGCTGGTGGCTGCGGGACCTGAATCGTTGGCGCTGCGGCTGGACCGGACGAAGGCTGCAAGTTCAGGGCGCGGTAGTAGGGCAGGGCCGACGTGGTGCCCCCGCGATCCTCCACGACGATCAGCGGCGGATGGGCCAGAAGCGGTCCCGAAGCACTGAGCGCCAGCACGCAGGTCGCGATCAGGCGCGCGTTCATGGCGACGCCACCCGGGCAGCGGCTGATGACTGCGGACCGGAGACACGTACCAGATGCCGGTGCACGCTGCGCCGGTAACGCGCGGCGGGTTCCCCACCGGCTGGCCGGTGGTAGCGGCCGATGGCGATCAACCAGTCCTCACCGGGCCTGTGCTGCTCACGCAGGATCTCGGCCGCAATGGCGAGATTGCGGTACGGGTCCAGCAGCTCGCAGGGATGCTCGAAACGCTGGGCTTGGTAGCCGAGATTGATCTGGCCGAGCCCCGCATCGATGCGGGTGGGCGGTACCTGTCGAAGGGCGCGCTGCAAGCCGGCGCAGGCTTCGGCCTGGGTGGCGTAGCGCTTGGGTGAGCCGGCGACATTGAGCGACCACGGCCAGGGCACCACGCGGCCGCGTCGGGTCATGCCGCTTTCCTGCAGCGCCACCGCGTAGAGCACGGCGGCGGGCACCTCGGCCTGCCGCGCCGCCAGTTGGTAGGCCGGTGGCGGCACCTCCTGGGCAAGGACGGCGCCGCTCAGGGTGAGCAGCGTAGCCAGCCCCAGGCGAAGCCGCGCTACGGCAGGCGCTGCCATTGGCCGTTGACCTCGCGCACCACGGCCGGCAACTCGCCGGCCAGTCCCAGGGACAGCCAGCGTCCGCCGTCGTGGTTGAGCGTGATGGTGCGCCTTTGCACCTTGCTGGGATCGATGCCGGCCTGGGTCGCCCAGCGCCGAATCCGCGCATCGTCCTGGCGGCTGCCCACCATGTAAAGATCGAACGTGGC
The DNA here is from genome assembly GCF_002286785.1 of Pseudomonas sp. PIC25. Lineage (GTDB taxonomy): Bacteria > Pseudomonadota > Gammaproteobacteria > Pseudomonadales > Pseudomonadaceae > Pseudomonas_M. The sequence continues at coordinate 57,340 of NZ_MUJY01000187.1, forward strand.
GCCAGCCTGCTGCAGGGCCTTCACCCGTTCCGTGCAAGCGGCGCAGTCCTCTTTGACGAAGACGGCCAAACGACCGGAGCCGGTGAGCGCAGGGCTGGAGGCGGCGCTCGCCTCCGGCAAGGTCACGCGCGGCTGGCCGGGGTACAACCGCCGCCAGGCATCGTCATAGGCGCGCTGATAGGCCAGCAACTTCTCGACCCGTCGTGCTTCGATGCGCACCTGCAATTCGGCGTAGTGGCGGCGTTCGTCGTCCGAGCGGGCCTCGATTCCCAGCGCCGTCAGCGGATCGAGATTGGGTGAGTGGACACCCAGCGGCCCCTGCATCAACTGGCGATAGCGGGTCCATTCTTCCGCATCCAGTCCCCAGTTGCGGGCCTTGCCCGTGTCCAGATCGGCCTCGGCCGAGGCGCGCGTCTGGCTGCGGACGAGCTGGGTGTCGGTGCGCGGGTTCTGCGCAACGCTCGCAGAACCGGCGAGGGCAGTGAAGATGGCGGCGAAGGCGACGGCCAACCGGTACATGAGGCCTCCTACGGGACGGTCAGCCGCCGCTCTTCGCCATTAACACGGAACACCGCGGAGCGGTCGTCGAACTCCTGCAAACGCCAGTCGCCGATGACGTCGCCGACCCGCAGCAATCGAACCAACGCCAAGTTGCGCGTACCGGCCGGAGACACGGACAGCAGCCGTTCGCCGCCGCGAAGCTCGATACCAAGGAGGCTGAATGGCGGTGCAACCACGGTGGGTTTGGGCGGGGTGATGGCGCGTGGCCGAGGGGCCGGTGTGGGAGCGGTGCGCGTCTTCTTCAGCGCGCCGGCCAACTGCTCAACCTGCGCGTTCAGCGCCTCAACGTCACTGCGTTCGGCACGGGCGTCCAGGGCTTGCTCAAGTTGAACCAGCCGCCGATCCATGTCCTGGCGAGCGGCGTCGAAGTCGGAGCGGGTGATCGAGGCAGGGCGACTCGTCAGGGCGGCGACTTGCTGTTCCAGCTCGGTAGCGCGCGCAGTGAGGGCCTGGACCTCTTGATCGGTAGCGCTGCCTTGAGCCCGCTCGCTGAGCCGGTGAAGCTCGATACCGAATACGATTGCTGCGCCGGTGATCAGCAGTAGCCAGAGGTAGGCGACGGCCAACCACAGCCCGCTGCGGCGCGACTGGGACATCTCGGCGGCCGGCATCATGGCTGCGCCTCGGCATCGTCGGCGGAACCAGGGGAAACCGGTGGAGGCGCGACCTCGGCGGGGCGCTGGACAAAGCACACGACCCGCCGAACGTCATCGACCTGGAGTTCCCAGGCCGGTCCGGCCAGAGTGAGCAGCGCCTCCCGCAGGATCAGGGGGCCGAGGTGGCGGTGCGCGGCCGGCAGAGGAAGCCGGAACAGCGCCGCCTCCGCGGGGGACGCCTCACAGAGGCGGTACCCGGTATGGCGGAGCACATGCCGGAGGCCTTCGCCGACAGTCACCGCCTCTGCGGAAGAAGGGATCGAAACCTCGACCACTTGTTCGAGGAGGTTGCGCTGTTCCGCGGTCGGCACAAGCTCGACCAAGGTGTAGCGGCCGTAGCGCACCACCCGAATCCAGTCGGCAGGGGCATGCGTCGCAGAGCCTTCGGTGGAGACAACGGGAGCGCCCGGAGGCGGCGGGGAACTGGCGCAACCGCCGACCAAGGCCAGCACCGTGGTCAGATAACCCGCGAGCCCGAACCGTGCGGCGGCGAGAGAACTGGTCGGAGGCATGGGGACGACCCTCAAGAATCTTGAGGGAAGACCGTTACATCGAAGGGGGAGAGGGGCAGCAATCAATAGGACATGGGCTTTCCCCGCATTTGGGACCAACGAAAGGACAAACCTCATGGAGCAACACGACTGGGAAGTTCGCTATCAGGATCGATACTTGCTCACGGACAGCGGAACAGCCCTTGTATGGCCGTTCCTCAACGTGGCCAAGGGCGATGGCCCTTACGAGCTGTTTCTCGACACCAACGCGCTGAGCAAAACCCAATGGGTGGACCAGCTGCCTACCGAAATCCTCCGGCGGGTGGTGGTCAATCCATGGCCAGCACTGATGGAGCAATGGCTATCGAACCCCGAGTTCCGCAATGACTCCACCCAGCGAATCAAGGATATGGTCGCGCCATTGGCGGATCGGGGTGTTCACTTTCGTCCCAGCTACGCCCGCGAGCAGACCACCTTGCTGAGCAAGAACGAAACGCTCTGGCGGTATCAGTGCAGTTTGCTGTTCCCCTACATCGCCATCATGAGATCGCTGATGCGGGAGAAGGTCAGTCCGGAGGAGGCTCTGGCGCGGCTGGATACGTTCGTTCATGCCGATGTGCCGCGATTTGCAGGGAGCGTCATGTTGATGGCGCTGGCTGTTCTCCTCAAGTCAAAGCAATCCATGAAGCTGCCAGGGGCCAGCAAGCCCGCGTATTCGTATCTGGATTCATTCCTCGCTTTTCAACCGGCGAAGAAGGGTGAGAAGGATCACATCAACATTCCGTATCTGCGCAACCGGTCGGGTGATCTCTCGCTCTGGTATGCGGTGCCAACGCTCCGGCAACAGGGTTACGACTTCATTGGCGAGCCCGTGCTCGTCACGGCCGACAACGTCTTGCACCGCGTCATCTTGCGCCTGATTCCGCCCGTTTTGAGTGAGACAGGTATGGCCGGCTTCTATGTTGCGTCCGATGAGTTGCATCGTGAGTTGCAAGCAAGAATCTTGAAGGCTGCACGAGATATTCAGGTGCGGCGGTCTCCTGGTCCGGAGGAGATTGCTCCGCGCCTGGAAACACAATTTCGATTGGCCCAGGAATGGTGCGAGCGCCCAGAGGAGAAGAAAGCGCTGGAAGAGGCATGGCTGGAGTGGTGCAAGCCGGGGATCGGCGTCAAGCCAATATTGGCTTGAAGCCGAAACCTACGTGACAGGCACAAAGGCCGTGACCGACTGAGAAGGTCATTGCCTTTGTGTATTCCGTCCTGAAAGAGGGCTACTGACGTTGCTTCCAAGCGTCATAGTCGCTTTGCATTTCCGCCTTGAGGGTGCGCAACTGTGCCTCATAGTCGAGATCGTCTGGCTGCTCCACGGCCAACTGGCTGGCTTCCTTGACCAACTGCCAGGCTAGGTAGTCGTGGAAGGGATTGAGGCCGATGACGTTGCCTAGCGTGTCATCAGCCGGAGGCGGTGACGCCAGCAATTGGCCGAGCTTGGCGATTGCCACTTGGATATCCCAGGCGGACACATGTAGCAGCAGCGCGCAGAAGGCGAGCAAAACGGTTGATGCACCTTCCCAACGGAACATCATCGCCGCATGCCGGGAGTAGCCCAGCTCAGGCGTATGGGTGGCGAAGAAAGTACACAGGTTCAACGTCTGTTTGTAAAACGGCTCCAATACCGACGTGTCGAACACCTCTTCCCCAAAATGTTTCGCCAGGGCCCGCGCGCGCGTATGTGCGGCAGTCGGTGGCCGCACATAGTTGAACCGATCCAGCACTGGCTTATAGACGCGACTGAACTCGCTGAGAGCGGCTTCATCCCAATCGAAGCCTGGCATGGCGGCATGGCTGGGATGAAACTCGAGCCCGAAATGATGGGTGTGGCAGCGCAGCCGCCAACGATACTCCAGGGCTTGTTCGGTAGCCGCCACCACATAGCGGTTCTGGCTCTTGGTATCGAAGAACCACTGCCGCATCGCACGAATGTCGGCTTGGGAGAACAGTCGGCGTTCGATGGCTTTGCACACGAGCATTCGTACCAGCCGGGTTTCCCTGCTTCGGGCCGAGCCGAAGTTCACCAGGCTATCGCTATGCGGAGCGTGCTCATCCCAGTGATGAAAATCGCAGAAGCGATGATGGGCATCGCCGCCATCCTGAGCAACGAAGCGGAAGTGGGGCTGGCGCATTACAGTGCTGCTGGCCCTGGCCGTTGCGCCGTTGACGATTTGGGCCCCAGGGGCTCCACAGGAAGGGCAGCGGACATCCTGTTTGATCCACTCCCGCCACTGATCGGGCAGTTGTTCCAACGAATACGCCGCGGGCGGTGTGCTCCTGGCGTTCATCAGTGCGAGCAGTTGTTCGGCATCGAGTTCCTTCTCGAAGTGCTGGGAGTAAGCGGTGATCGGCATTGCACGTAGGATTCCAGGATACGGACAGAAGCATACCCATTCTGTCCGCCAACGTCTGTGGAGACCCTCTACTCATAGGTCCCGCAGTCGGTGACCACCGAGCGGGAATAATCCAGTTTCACGTCCAGGGTCGGGTCATCGAACTCGGAGCGGTAGGCTCGATTGAACAGGTCCGCCAGATCCTGGAACGACTTGTTCGTTGTTCCATTGGTGCGGCCGATCCTGTCGAAGATATCCATCATGCTCGCTTTTAGGCATTCGGACTCTGGCTCAACCGACTCACGACAGTGTTGTGTCAGCTCTTGTCGAGCACTGCTGCTGTCGCTGCCGTTGGCCTTCGCCAAAAACCGGAGGATGCTGACGTACCAGGCGATAACGTGGTCTGGATCGTCGAATGTCTCCGTCGAGTCCAATATGGATTTCGCTTCATCGAAATCCTGGACGTTCTGGGTGCTGGCGCCTCGCAGGATCAGGAACCTCGCTACGTTGTTGCCCACAACGTAGTCGCGGTCGTCCCCAAGCTCGCGAATGGTGGCGATCGCCGCGTCCGCTCCCGCGGTGTTGTAGCGGTACTCGGCTCTGCAAAGCTGTTCCGTCACTCGCCGACCATTGTCGCAAGCGGTGAGAGCGGCCAGGAGGGGAAGTAGGGTGAGGGTTTTCCAGTGGCGCATGCGGGAGTCCGTTTCCTGAGTGAACCGCTAGCGCACAGCCGCGCCAGCGTGGTGAGTTGCCGGAGCGGCACGTTACGTGCGGTGCACCGTGCCGTCAATTAAGGCAATCCGAACGGACAACTGCTGGACGAAGAAAGCGGACCATGCCCTATCAGGGGACATGATCCGCTTAAGTGTCATGCTTTCAATCGGCACAGGCCTTCCGCTAGCAACCACAGCGCCCGGTTGAGGCGGACGTTCTGGTCAATGCCCTGAATGGGGCGAGTGCGCTGCGGGCGCCCATTCGTAGTACGGCCGACCAAGCCGCCTTTGACGAGGTTTTCCTGCACTCGGTTGAAGGTTGACCACAGGTCCGACCGATTGTCGTCGAAACGACGGGGGCTCAGAACCTGCTTCTCCGTGATCGGCATGGTTTTGTCTGGATCGTCGTATTTGAGGGCCAAGGCCGATCTGGCGAAGACCTCAGCCTCGCCATCGTCGAGAGTGATGGCGCGCATGGCGTTGCGTGTGTCCTGCACTTGCTCGAAACCACGCAGGACCGTGTAGGCGCCTTCGATTACGTCATCCGTGACATTGCCTTTGTGAGGTACTCGAATATCGGCGAGAGTTTCGCCGCACACCAGGCCGTTCTGGCAGACGAAGCGGAACATGCCTGCCAGCATCTGATAGCTGCTGGTGCCATCGTGCGAGTTGAGCAAGATAATCTCGTTCGTCTCCGCGCCGTTGATCTGGCTCGCGTGCCGAAGACGTAACATGTGCTTGGTGTACTCGCGGCGTTCCTCGTGACGCACGCGTGTCTGGCACACCATGAACGGCTGGAAGCCTTCTCTGCGAAGCTCGGCCAGTACGGCTGCAGTGGGGATGTAACTGTAGCGCTGGGAACGGCTTTCGTGCGGGGTCTCTGCGAAGATGGAGGGGGCGACGGCGCGGATTTGGTCGTCCGATAGCGGATGGTCCGCGCGCAGCATCGGAGAGTGCGAGGCGAAGCGGGATGCGAGTTTCATGACTGTCTCCTTGACAAACGGTGCAATGGGCATCGAGAGGCTGGAAGCCGGATGCGCGCGATTGCATGGGATGAAGAAGAGCCCTGCGGAGCAGGGCAAGAGGAGGGCAGCCCCGGGGAAAAGGGGCCGCAGTCATCGGGCGGACGGCATCAGCGCGCCGATGGCTGTCAGGAAAACAAGGCCCTGATGATCAGGGCCTTGGTGATTACGGACTAGGCCTACGCGAAGGCTTTGGCAGGGGCTTCGACCTCATCGGTAGCCATATCCGTATTGGCGTCGGGGGACGATGTCTCCTGGTCGTTGGACGGCGCAGCGGTCGTGTCCTCGCGAACCGGTGCATCGGTCGCTTTCGGCTCGGCCTTGTAGACGGTCTTGCCATCGATCTTGATCCAGCCCACATACAGCAGACGGGCTTTGAGGCTGACGCCCTGTTCGCCGGCACGCTTCCCCTTGGTGTAGGTGAAGAGGTCGGTCCAGAGGTCGCCCAGACGAAAGCCGATCAGGACCTTCTTCTTGGCGTCGACGGCCTCTGTACAACGGCGGACCAGCTGTTGGGCTTCGGTCCCGGAGACGCGGACATCGAAATAGCGATACTCGGGATCGTCGCTGGGGCCGTTGAGGGCTGCGATATCGCAAGCCAGGAATGGATCACCTTTCCTGGGAGTCACTTCGCGAATGCGATTGAGATAACCCAGGCCGGTGACATGCAGATCGAAAAAGGATTTCTCGGTTGAAGATGTGCTCATTGGTGTTTCTCCAGTCGTAAGGACAAACAGGCGGAGACACACCTCCGGCGGGAGGCATAACCCCGCGCGGGTTGAAGGACCGAAGTCCGGTAACGATGAATCGTGGCATCACCATCAAAACAACGGATGGTCGTTCGCAGCGTGGATGCCGACAGCGAGCGGGACGCGATCAACACGGAGGGCCGTGCCGTAGCCTCGAAGATCAATGGCTACCTGGGCATGTTGCCGACCTCGGTCGGCGGAACATGGCAACAGGGTAGGGTGGTCATAAGGGGGCGGACGAGCATCAATCGGAAATACAGGTGCACCGTATTGACCACCAGAGGCGCCGTGGCAGTGGGGTAGCCGACATAAGAGTTCCTGTATGCGGTCCACTTCGACTGCTTGGTAACTAGGCATGCGACATGCCTCGTCCCAGCGACTGTCGATGATGTTTAGCACCTCACCAGTCGTTCGGTTTTTCTTCAACGGCGCGACGCCAACGTCTGAAGTGTGGAGCGGCCGGCTTATCTGCGTACCGCCACTAAAAGCCTTGCTCATACCCAGGCTTCGATGGCACCGTGCAGGTAGGCTCGGCCGTATAAGGACATCACCATGCAACAGAAGCGCATTGCCCTGCTGATTGACTGCGATAACGTCAGCCACAACGCAGTTGAGGGGGTATTGGAGGAGCTTGCGAAATACGGCATGGTCAATGTCCGCCATGCACACGGGGACTGGAAGAGCGATAGCCTCGGTGGATGGGTTGGGCGTCTCCATCCCTTCGCCATCCGGCCTATGCAGCAGTTCGCATATACCAAGGGGAAGAATGCCACTGACGCGGCGATGATCATTGATGCGATGGATCTGCTTTATAGTAAGAACATTGATGCCTTTGCTCTGATGACCAGCGACAGCGACTTCACTCCCTTGGCCCTACGTCTGCAGGAAAGCGGCTTTCCGGTGTACGGTTTCGGCGAAAAGAAAACACCTTCCGCTTTCGTCCATGCCTGCACTTCGTTCATCTACGTAGAGAACTTAGTGAGCTCTCTTGACGATGACAAAGCGGCCTCCGACGAGCAGCCCAGAAAGAAGACTCGCAACGAACTACGGGGCGACACCTCACTGGTCCGTTTGCTACGCAATGCGGCAGACCAAACTGCCGGGGATGACGGCTGGTCGCTTCTCAGCCGGATCTCCGACTACATTCACAACAACAGCCCGTTCTCGGTCGTGAATTACGGTTTCCAGAAGCTGGGTGACCTCATTCGCACATCCGAGCTGTTCGATATCGAGATGCGTGGCACCGTCATGGTTATTCGCACTATTCGTAAACAGGCGCCACAGCCGTCGCAAGAGACCTCCTTGGCCTCCTCAATCTGATTGCTACAGTGTTCCCCTGTCTGACGGCAGATTAGGTTCTGTACGAAAAGTCGGTGCGGGTAGAATCGTCGCCATGATTGGCTGGAGGCCCACATGGCAAGGCGCTACGAACTCCCGGATGCGGCCTGGGAGTTGATCAAGGATCTGGTTTCCCCGGAACAGAAGATGGGCCGGCCTCGCAGTGATGATCGACTGGTGCTCAACGGAATCTTCTGGGTCCTCTGCTCCGGAGCTGCCTGGCGTGACCTGCCGGAGCGCTTCGGCCCATGGTCGACGGTGTATCAGCGATTTCGTGACTGGCGGGATGACGGCACGTTTGACCGAGTGCTTGAACGATTGCACGTCTGGTTGAATCAGGAAGGCCTGATTGATCTGGATACGTGGATGATCGACTCCACCGCTGTGCGCGCAACCCGAGCCTCTTCTGGCGCCGGGAAAAAGGGGGCCAGAAGAACCGCTAGACCATGCCTTGGGACGTAGCCGAGGCGGTCTGACCACCAAAGATTCACCTGATCTGCGATGCCAATGGGACACCTCTCCATTTCATACTGTCACCGGGGCAGGCCAGCGACATTGCCCATGCTCAGCCGCTCTTGGAGCAGGTGCGTATCCTCGGAAAACCGGGGCGGCCTCGCAAGCGTTGTCGCTGGCTACTGGCCGACAAAGGTTACGATGCTGAGCATCTACGCCAGTACTGCGACCGCTATCGCATGCAGCCGGTGATTCCGCAGCGCACCATGAAGCGCAAACCCAAGCCAGGACTGCCCCGGCTGTTTGATCGGCCGAAATACCGGCAGCGGAACATCATCGAGCGAATGTTTGGCTGGCTGAAAGAGAGCCGGAGAATCGGCACCCGCTACGACAAGCTCGCCAGAAGTTTTGGCGCGATGGTCACGCTGGCTTGCACGCTGCGATGCATACGGCAGTACTTTTCGTACAGAACCTAAGGATGCGGTCTATCTCCTGAAAATACGGTGCTACTCTTGGGAGTGGTGGATTCTTGGCCAGCGTTCCCATCTGAGGCCCTGCAATCCCCCTATATACCAGCTCAAGGAAAGACCAGTGATTACAAACAGGGAGGTCAGAGATGCACCTAGCCTATAGAGCTCCTCGTTTGGGTGAGCGTAGAGCGTTCGATCCTCCAGAAGCATCCTGTGGCATATCTCTGCAGTCCCCCTCTAAGTTGTTGAAGTCTGTTTCTCGTCATATAAAGAATTCACTACAAATGTAATAACGCATGGCCATAACTGGCCAGGGGAGGTTCATCATGCAAAAAAGAAACTACCTTTTGATTGTAGCATGCGCATCACTGTCAGGATGTTGGCTCTGGCCCAAATCAACCCCAGAGACCCCCGGAGAGATGTACGGCTGGCGATCTCTAAATCCTCCCAGGGAAAATGCACTAGGCCGCCAGCTTTTTGCAGGAGGGAAAATTGGCGATCCCGTTATAACTGTTTTGCCAACAGATATTGAAGTAAGCGCTTCAAATGGCGCGGTGAATAGCGAAACGAGTTTAAAACTAAATGCAAATCTTGAGGCGTATATAAAGGGTGTATCTGCCGAGCTGGGATACGATTACGAGACAAGCAAAAAGATCAGCTCTAGCGATTGGAAAATCCAACAAATCAAAAGTTTCGCATATTATCTACCTGTTGAACAACGATTTATATATCAGTGTTTGACGGTGTCTGAATACAAATTTGAAATGACACGGAAAGACGGAGCGACAGCTACCGTTGACGCGGGTGAACTGGCCAAAGTGATCGGCGTGGATAAGGCGAAAATTGGAATCACGTCCACCCCTTCCAGCCCAGACACTCTATCCGCCACTATCAGCAACCCAAATGTATGTTTGTCCTACATGTCGGCTTATTTTAAGGATGTTAGTAGTAATATCTTTGGGGCGGGGGTCTCCGGAAAGTACGTTGATATAACGGGGCAAGAGGGGGATGTGAAATACTCGACCAAATTCACCCTTAACCCCGGCGAGAAAAGTTGGTTCAGGGCACCGCAATATACGGGAAAAGAGTCCCCGCATAAACCGTGGTATCGTATCGCATCCACTCTTAATAGCTCAGGTGTTGCAGAGCTAGAGGTGTGCGTCCAGTACAGAACTGGGCGGCGTGACTATAGATGCAAACTTCTAGACACAGGTAATAATGGAGTTTGGGATCGCCCTTACCATGTAGATACGTTTCCTTTTGGGGATAATCTGTACAAAGTGATTTCTGTCAATATTTATGCCAAGCGAGCGAAAGACAATTCTATCCATATTGACTACGCTCGACTTAGCTACCCAGAGTACAAATTGACGATAAACTAAATTCCCCACCAAGGTTCATACTTGACCCAGCTCTAGCGTTACCTGATAAGTCGTATATCAGGTAATGCTAGTGTGGTGTTTCGCAAGTAGCGCTCATGTTTTGGTCTAGGGATGGTCTGAAGTAGTCATGCGTTTCTGGTTAACTTCAGCGCCTGACGATTTGAAAGCGGCCACTCGATTCGTACTTTTCTATCTTTTTCGCTACCGCGAGCGCTTCGCAGCAGCCATTTTCCGCATTACAGGCGCACCTCTCCTGCGCTGGCCAGCAAATGTCGGCGGGCCATCCACAGATTCGACAGGGCAAATAGTGTCACCATCTGCGCAATATTCTTGGCCAATCCGCGGAAGCGCACCTTGGTGTAGCCAAACTGCCGCTTGATCACACGGAAGGGGTGTTCGACCTTCGCTCGCACCTGGGCCTTGGCCCTCTCGATCTTGCGGAGCGCTTTGTACAAGGCACTGCGCTTACCATGCTTCTCGTAGGTGCTGCGCCGAGCCGCAATCTGCCAGATCACCTGACGACCTGTATGCTCTTCGCGCTTCTCGACACCGGTATAGCCGGCATCGGCACACACCGCGTTTTCCTCGCCGTGCAGCAGTTTGTCGACCTGGGTAATGTCCGCGATATTGGCGGCGGTCACCACCACGCTGTGCACCTGACCCGATTCTTCGTCGGCACCGATGTGCGCTTTAGGTCGGGTAAAGCAGGGGTGTTACCACCCCTGCCTCCCCTGAGAACCGTACTTGAGAGTCTCCCCTCATACGGCTCAAGCCTTCCAACAGCCTGAATAAGACCGGGCTACCAGACGACGCGCTCTTCGGCGCTCAAGGTAAAACGTCCATGCCGGATCAAACGGGTTCGCTGCGCTGCGTATCTTGATATGCCGCACAATCGGAACACTGGCGGCGGCAAAAAGCCAAACCGGTTGGTTCATGCCGCGTGTTTTTTCCTTGGAAGCAAAAACCCAGTGCCGTTGACCCACGGTACGAAAGTATCGCTGTTTCACCCAATGGGCACTTTTCATAGGGTGCCGGCGGACAGCCCAGCGCCATAACACCTGCCAAATTCGATGGTCGATCCACGCGAAGCGCTTAGCCGCGACCACATGACGATGATACATGGCCCATCCCCGGATCACCGGGTTGAGGGTCAAGATGAGGTTCGCCTGCGTCGCCGCCTTGTTTCCGTTCGTAATTTCCCGAACCTTATCCAACAGCGCTTTCACACTCTTGCGAGCCGGAGTGATGAGCAGCTTGCCGGCGTACTTGCGTACGTTCTGGCCGAGAAAATCGAAGCCTTGTGAGATATGCGTGATGTAAGTCTTTTCATCTGAGAGTTCCAGGCCGCGCTGTTTCAGGAAGGCCTCGATGGCGGGGCGAACCTGATGTTGCAGTACAGCTTGCGTGGCACCGGTCACGATGAAGTCATCCGCATACCGTACAACGTGTATTTTGAATGGCTGACGCTGGCGTGCTGTTGCAGCCACGCTTGCGTAGACGACCTCCTCCAGTCCATCCAACGTCCAGTTCGCCAGTACCGGAGAGATGATTCCCCCTTGCGGGGTTCCCGCCTCCGTTGCGAACAAGGCTCCCTGATCGACATACCCCGCTCGAAGCCATTTACGCAGAATCGCTTTATCCATGGGCACGTTGGCGAGCAGCCAGTCGTGGCTGATGTTGTCGAAACAGCCGCGAATATCTCCTTCGAGCACCCAATGCGCTGAGCTGCGTTTCGCCAGAACGTCGAAGCAATAAGCGATGGCGTCGGCCGTTGACCGGTGCGGTCGGAATCCATATGAATTGGGGTCTGCACGCGTTTCGGCAACAGGCTCAAGAGCCAGTTTCCATAGCGCCTGCATGGCACGATCCTGCATCGTCGGAATTCCCAGCGGACGCTGCTTGCCATTGCTTTTGGGTATGTAGATGCGCCTCAGCGGTTGGGGACGGTAACCCCGATGCTGTAACGCGTGTACTCCGTTGGATTTGGCTTCTGGCGTTGACCATATCTTGCCGTCAACACCCGGTGTTCTCTTGCCTCTATTCTCCGTCACTCGTTTCACGGCCAACATCTTGCCGCTGTACGACCGAGTCAGCAGCCGCTGCAAGGCTTGCACCTTGCCCCACCTGCCTTCTCGTGTTGCCTTGGCGATACGTACCTGGAGTCGTTTCACTTGCGCCTCGATCTGGCTCCAGCAGTGGGGCCAGGCCGATGCGAAGTTCGAAGGTGCACCAGTGCTTCCCGCTGCCAGAGCATGGGGTAGGAACACTGTCATCTGCTTCCCTCCGTACAACGGTTGATCAGGTTATTTCGCCATGGAAGACCGCGTGGAAGTCTGCTCGCTTTCGCGCCAAGTGATCTTTCAACCTGTATTCACCTCATTACAGGGCGACCTTCGCTTTTTCCACATTCCTTTACCCGCAGCATCAACAGCTTGCTTTACAGCGCACCTGCCGAAATCGGCAACGCTACGGGCTTACCCTGTTCCGTATGGATTTCCGAACGGGTCGGGCTCCTCGACTTCGCCGGCGGCACCACATCCACGAGGGGCTATCGGTAAGAGCCCCTGCCTGGCCGCACACCTTTTGGTACAAGCCTGTCAGCATCTTTGGCTTGGCTATTATGACGACGTTTATATGAGGTTCACGTGTGTTAGCCGTACCCGTTCATCCCTAGCCCCTCTCCGCCTTGATGCTGGCAGATTCGGTCTGGCCTCGCGGTTCGACCTACCGAGATGTCGGCGGTTACATTGTCCCCAGAGCTTCAGACCCAGCTGTTACCGGCCACGCCTGTCTGGGTAGGGAACGAGTGGTGGAACAATCGGTTCCGTCGGGCGTTAACCTGCGGAACAGAAATCCATGCGACTTTCAGGTCGCACCGCCAAAGTAATACTGGTTGCCCTTCTTCGTTTGATGCATCTCCGGGTCACGCTTGCCGTCCTTGTTCTTGGTCGAACTGGGTGCGTGGATCAGCGTGGCATCGACGATGGTGCCCTGGCGCAGCGACAGACTCCGGTCACCCAGGTAGCCATTGATCACCGCCAGAATCCCAGCCGCCAACTCGTGTTTCTCCAGCAGGCGGCGGAAGTTGAGGATGGTGGTTTCGTCGGGAATGCGCTCCAGGCTCAGGCCGGCAAACTGGCGCAGGATGGTGGTCTCGTACAACGCTTCCTCCATCGCAGGATCGCTGTAGCCGAACCAGTTCTGCATCAGATGTACGCGCAACATCGCCATCAACGGGTACGCCGGACGGCCGCCCTCACCCTTGGGGTAGTGCGGCTCGATCAGGGCAACCAAGCCCTTCCACGGCACCACCTGATCCATCTCGATCAGGAACAGCTCCTTGCGGGTCTGCTTGCGCTTGCCGGCGTACTCGGCGTCGGCGAAGGTCATTTGCTTCATCGGGAAACTCGGGCAACGGGATCGGCGTATTTCACCAGAAACGGGAAGGCTTCTTCAGGGTTTCCCTAAGAATCCGAGGACGGCAATATTCCTATGCGTATCTATCCGGCACCTGAGCTTTTAGTCGAAGGCGTCGGGCAGATAAGACCGGACGCGGTAGAGATGATGCCTGCCTACTCAATGGCTTGATCGTCAAATCCTGACAAACCATGCGAAGGTGATTATTCATTTGCGGTGCGCATGTCTTAAGCCGCGAACCGCTTGGCTTTATGTCATCTGCAATTCCCGGCTTTTCGGTAGCCAGCGGCTTGAGCGTCCGTCTCGGAGGCAAAGAGAACCTGGTTTTTCACCGATACGCTGCCGTAGCTCGGACAGCCGATGGGTAGGTGGTAAACGTGGCTGTTCCGGTTACCAATGATCGATCCGTTCGGGGACAAGTTTTTGGCTACGATGGGCAGGGAGGTGCGCACGCTCTCAGGTGGTAATGAGCTGACGAGGCCGTCGCCTACAGGCTTATATCCAACGTCCATTGCCTTTCGCCAGTCACGAACGGGTTGTGGCGGCCCATGATCGCAGCAATACGGGCATCTCGCTCGACCTCCCAGGTGCCCAGAGGAGGTAAGAGGTTCGGCTGTGGATCGATATTTCACCAGGGTTAAAAGTGCACCTCGGCATTCTTGATCCCCAGTTCACGTAGCACCTGGACCACTTCATCGAGGCAAGAAAACGACTCGACTTGCTCGTGCTCGTCGACCAGAAAAAAGCTGAGACCCTCGTCTTTCTTGAAGAGCACGATCCATTCCTTGGTGTTGGCCGGATTCGGAACGATCTGGGTATCGAACGTAACCCCATCCGCATGCCGGTTCTTGATTTCGGCTCGCTTCATGTCGTTCTCCTCCGTTCTGATCTCATGCGCCGATTCGAATGGGAAGTGGCGCCTTGCCCGGTATTGTCGAGTGCCAGATTTGGCTCTGTCCAGAAAAGGTACAAAAGGACATTTGTACTTCCCCTAGGATCGGTTCGCCGTGGCGGACGTCGTGTCGGCCTCGGCCTGGTCGGTTTCGCATTCAACAGGTCCCACTTCCTGGAGGACACAGCTCGCAAATTGAAAATTCAGACGGCCACTGCGCAAGACTTTGCGCAGGGGGTATGGGGTACTCTCCGGTTGACCCCGCTTGGAGCAAGCGGATGTTTCACTGCGCTGTCATGGACGATCCCTTCTATGTTGGCTGCAAACCAGACTCACATTGCCCTCGCCATCCAGGGGGTGAACACCGACCTTCAGGTGCTCGAATTCAGCGGCGAAGAGGCCGTCAGCACAGCCTACTGCGTCGAGATCGACTGTGTCAGCGAACGTCCGGACATCGACCTGGAGACGTTGCTCAACCAGCCCGCCTTCCTCCGTTTCGGTTCTGGCGAGGAAGGGATTCACGGCCTGATCCATGAGGTGGCCCAGGGCGAATCCGGCAAGCGCCTGACCCGCTATCACCTGACGCTGGTGCCCCATCTGGCCTATCTCGCCCGACGTTTTAACCACCGTATCTTCCAGAATCGCACGGTGCCCCAGATCATCGCCGAGGTACTGGAAGAGCATGGCATCCTCGCCGGTGCCTACCGTTTCCAACTCGGCCCCACCGTCTATCCCGAACGAACCTACTGCGTGCAGTACGGCGAATCGGACCTGGACTTCCTCCAGAGGCTGAGCTGGGAAGAGGGCATCCATTTTCATTTCCAGCATCAACCGGACCGTCACACCCTGGTGTTCGGCGACGACCAGACCGTCTTTCCCAGGCTTGGACGCCCCACGGCCTACGTCCCGGACACGGGCATGGTGGCCGATGAGCCGGTGATCAAGCGCTTCGGCCAGCGCGTGGCCACGCGCATCAGCCAAGTGGCGCAGCGGGATTACAACTTCGAAAAGCCGGCCTTGAAAATGGAGGCGGCGTCACGCACCGACTTCGCCCCGGTGTTGGAGCGCTATGTTTATCCGGGCGGATTCGCTGACCGTGACCGTGGCAAGCACCTGTCCAGACGCCTGCTGGAGCGCGACCGCGCCGACTACCTGTTGTCCGAAGGGCTCAGCGACCAACCCACCTTGCGCTCCGGGCATTTCCTGGAGCTGTCCGACCACCCGCGTGCGGATTGGAACGACCTCTGGCTGCTCACGGCCATCCACCATGAGGGTAAACAGCCGCAGGTGCTGGAAGAATCGGTGACCAGCGACCTTCGTTCCTCGGACGGGGACGACTTCACGCAAGGCTACCGCAACCGCTTCACCGCCACGCCGTGGAACGTGATTTTCCGTCCGCCGCAGCGCCACCCCAAGCCCATGATCCTGGCGACGCAGACGGCGGTGGTCACCGGGCCGCCCGGCGAGGAGGTCTACTGCGACGCATACGGCCGGGTGAAGGTGCAGTTCCACTGGGATCGCGCCGACCAGAACAACGACCAGAGCAGTTGCTGGCTGCGGGTGGCCTCCAGTTGGGCCGGCGACCGCTACGGCGGCATCGCCATTCCACGGGTGGGCATGGAAGTCCTCATCAGCTTCATCGAGGGCGATCCCGACCAGCCCATCGTCACGGGCTGCCTCTATAACGCCGAACGCGAGGTCCCCTACGAGCTACCGGCGAACAAGACCCGCACCGTCTTCAAGACGCTCAGCAGTCCCGGTGGCGGTGGTTCCAACGAGCTGCGCATTGAGGACAAGAAGGGCCAGGAGCAAATCTACCTGCACGCCCAACGCGATTGGGACCAGGCCATCGGCCGCAACCAGACCGTCCACGTGGGGCATGAGCGCCACGACAAGGTGGAGGCCAACAGCTACACCGAGCTGAAGGCCGAGGAACACCACACCGTTCATGGCGCTCGCAAGAGCGAACTCAAGGCCGATGACCATCTGAGTGTGGCCGGCAGTCGCCATGAGCGGGTAGGGCAGGTGCTCACCGTTCATGCCGGACAGGAAGTGCACATCCAGGCTGGCGCGCACGTGGTCATCGATGCCGGCGCCAGCCTCACGCTGCAGGCCGGCGGACAGCACATCGTCATCGGTCCGGGCGGCATTCTCAGCAGCACGCCGATCAACGTCGGCGGCGCACCGACGCCGGGGACGCCGGCCAAGCCGTTGCCGCCAGGGCAGGCCGACGACGCCGAGACGAGTCAACCGGGCTCTGTGCTGACGCTCCCGCAAATTCTGACCTTCAAACGCAACGCGCCGTTCTGCGAGGAGTGCGTGAAGTGCAAGGACGGTACCTGTGTCTATACCTTCTGACGCCTTGAGCGTTCGCGAGTGGTTGGCCTCCCAGTCGCTCGATGAGGCGCGCCACCTTTACGTGGTGATGAGCAACGCCAGCGATGCCAATCCGCTGCAGAACTACTACCAGCAGGCCAAGCCGGTGGTTCCGCTGCCGCTCTGGGAGGGCACGCCTTATGCCGGCTGGCAGGAGGTCATGCCCTATCTCGGTGAACTCCACGCCGAGAGTCCGTTCTTCGACTGGATCGAACGACAAACCGAACAGGACTGGGGCTGGTTGGCCCTTTCTTCCTATTCAGCACAGACCGTGCGAGACCACCTGCGCGGGCTGACCCAGGTTCGGATGCCGGATGGCGCGGACGTGTTCTTCCGCTACTGGGACGGTCGCCACCTGGCCCCGATCCTCACTCACCTCGGTGGAGCAGCGGGCGACCTGCTTCCCGTGTTCGAACGCTACTGGATCAACGGCCAGACGCTTTCCGTCGAGTGTCCTCCACTTCCGCCCGCCAAAGCCTACCCCTGGTGGGACGTGCCACCGGACCTGCTCGCCAAACTCAGCGCAGAAGACCCTGCGCCCCTGGTGGACGATCTGATGCAGTGGCTGCGCGAAGCGCATGCCGACCTGTACTTCGTCCTCCCCGAAACCAACCTGCGCCTGAAAGTCGAGCACTTCGTGCGTCATCACCCCGATCCACTCGACGACCTGAGCGGACGCCTCAAGGACTCTCTGCAAAAGGAATTGACCCCATGATCAGTCTTCCCTTCAACGCCGTGTTCATGTTGAACGGCTTGTATGCCAGGCAACCGGATGGGCAGGTGAACATCGCGCAGTTTAAGCAGAACATCCTGAAGGATTACAAGGAATACGCCGACGGCTTCTTCACGGCTTGGGCGCTGGACGTCGATCAGCGGCTTTCCGTTTCCGACAATCGCAACAACGAGCTGACCGTCCTCAAGGGCGACAAGGACGCGCGGAAAATCTCCGGATATGCCGCCTGTCCCGCCAGTGGGCAACTCAAGCTGCTCCATGCCTTCGAGTCGGTCCACTTCATTCCGATTGGCAATACGCCCTATCAGATCAGACAGGCGATCTCATCCTGGGGCGAGAAGCGCCAGGTCATTTCCGGTGTGCTGGACAGTGACGGCATGGCCACCGTCACGGGCTGTACGCCGAACAGCCTGTACGAAATCGCGTTCTACCCGGACGTCAGCCAGCGCGAAGTGGACGCCCTCCATGCGTCCTACGAAGGGGTCATCGCCAACTTGCACGATTGGCTGATGAACGAGTGGAACACCACGATCATCGAGCAATGGAAGGCCATGGCGCCGGTGGGCGACCCCAGACGCCTGAAGCAAATCAACGACGCGTTCATGGCGGGGATGGGGAACGCGCTGAAGAGCCTCTGGGACGACATCAAGATGCTCTTTCACGTCCTGACGAACCTGGACGATTACGCGGCGATGCTCCTGAAGTTCATCAGCGAAGCCGATTTCGCGAAGCTGAAAGCCCAAGCGAAAGAGCTGCTTCGCACGGCATTGCTGATCGTCAACGATGAACCGCTGATGTTCTTCTACGCCTCGGCGGTGGTCTGCTGGGCGCAACTGCTGCCACCGACGACCGTGGCGGAGATGATCTCCGAATTCGCCAGTGGACTCCTCTTCGACATCCTGCTGGGTATCGTTCTCTCGGGCGGTGCCGGGCTGGCCGTGCGCTATGCCGTGAAGGGCGTCAGGACGGTCAAGGCGTCCGGTGGCGTCGTGATCTTGGAAAAGGCCATGCAGAAGCTCATCGACCTGAGCCGGGGGCATGCGCTCAAGCGTCACGCCGAGGCGGTCGAACCGCTGGCGGTGAAGGGCAGCGCGACGGTCAACAGTTCGCAAAAAGCGACCGTCCAGATTCAAAGCGCGGCCCAGGGCATTTCCCGCGTCGAGCCGGACACCCTGCCGATCCGTCGCGGCAAGGCGCAGAACACCCAGGTCAGCGAGAGCCGAAAGGCGGACGATGTTTCCACACCCGCCAAAACACCCAACGACAAACCCGCCGACAGCGCCCAAAACACCTGCACCAACAACTGCCCGGTCTCCATGGTCACCGGCGAGGAACTGCTCACCCTCACCGACGGCGAACTGGATGGCCTGCTGCCCTTCCCCTGGACCCGCCTCTACCGCACCAGCGCCGCCGAGATCGACAGCGGCCTGGGCTATGGCTGGAGCCACAGCCTGTCGCACCGTCTGGTGCAGGAAGGCGACAGTCTCATCTGGATCGACCATGAGAACCGCCGCACCGTCTTCCCGATCCCCAGCGTGCAGCGCCCGGCGATCACCAACCGGCTGTCGCGCGCGGCCATCTACCTGGGCGACGACCCGGCCGAGTTGATCCTCGCGGCAGCCGGCGACACACCGCGCTTCTACCACTTCCGCCGCGATACCGGCGGCGGCTACCTGATCGCCATCAGTGACGCCTACGGCAACCGCCTGGAGCTGAGCCGCGACCTGCTCGGCCGCATCCGCCGCCTGAGCAGTCCATCCAGCCGCGCCCTGCTGCTGCGCTATGAAGGCAAGCACCTCGCCGCGGTGGACTACCAGGTCTATCGCCCGGCCGACAACGAAGAAGCCTGCTGGCAGACCGTGCAGACCCTGGCGACCTACCGCTACAACGAAGCCGGCCAGTTGCTGGAGGCCGCCAACGCGCTGGGCGAAGCCGAGCGCTACCGCTACGACGCCCAGAACGTCATCCTCGAACGCCAACTGGCCGGCGGCGCGGCCTTCTACTGGGAGTGGCAGGGCGAAGGCAAGATGGCCCGCTGCGTGCGCCACTGGGCCAACTTCCAGCAGATGGAAGCGCGCTACCTGTGGGACGACCAGGGCGGCGTGACCGTGATCAACGCCGACGGCAGCGAGGAAGTCTACGTCCACGACGAGAACGCCCGGCTGATCAAACAGGTCGACCCGGACGGCGCCCAGACCCTCAAGTCCTACGACGAGAAGGGCCAGCTCATCGCCGAGCAGGACCCGCTCGGCGCCCTCACCGAATACCGCTACGACGATGCCGGCCAACTGTTGGCCGTGGTCCCGGCAGAAGACGAGCCGGTGACGTACCAGTACAGCGGTGGTTTCGTCAGTGCCGTCAGTCGCGGCAAGGCGACGTGGAAATACCAGCGCAACGCTCAGGGGGACATCACTGCGCAGACCGACCCGGATGGCCATGTCACCCACTACCGCTACACCAGCAAGGGCCGGCTCCAGCAGATCAGCCATCCCGATGGCAGCATTCATCAACTGACGTGGAACGATCAGGGGCAATTGATCGAGGAGCTGTTGCCCAACGGCGGCCAGCGGCGCTACCGCTACGACGCCCTCGGCCGGCAGATCACCCGCCAGGACGAGAACGGCGCCATCACCC
>NZ_MUJY01000188.1 GCF_002286785.1 Pseudomonas sp. PIC25
CGTCATATTCCTGTAGCCCGGATTAGCCTTGGCGCAATCCGGGGAAGGTGGCCTGGTGGGCACCGGGTTGGTCCGGTTCGCCAGCAAGCTGGCTCCTACATGCATGTGCGAGTTCGGACCTTCCCGGCCTTTCCTCACTTCACCCTGATCCGCTCCAGCAGATATGGCCGGGCGCTGTCGTCGCCGGCGCGGGTGGCTTCGTCGGCCAGGCGCAGGGCGCGGTCCAGGTCCTGGGTGGCGAGGGCGGCGTCGATGGCCTGGCGGTAGTAGGCGCGGGTTTCCGGCAGTACCGCGGGTTCCGGCAGGGAGGGGACGCGGTTGCCCATTTCCATGCCGACGCTGCGCGGCGGCACATAGGTGTTGGCCTGCTGGCCGGCGAGGCGGTCTTCGATCAGGACCATTTTGATCACCCCCGCCGGAGAATGCTGGGCCACCGGGTCGGGGATGTTCGGCGGTTGGTTGCCGAGTGCCTTGGCGAAGCTCTTGGCCGGGTGTTCCAAGGTGGTCTGCCCGGCCAGGTCCTGTTCGGCGGTGTAGAGGATCAGGTAGCGCTCGTTGCCGGGGTTGTCGCGGTACAGCCGGTCGATGCGCAGGCGGACGTCGAGGCTGTCGCCTTTCAGGCCGGCGGCGGGTTGGTAGACGAAGTCCTCGCGGCCGAGCAGGCGGGTCACGCGGAAGTGGCTGTCGAGCAGCATGGCACTGGGGGCCAGCACCGTCTTGCCGGCTTCGCTGTACAGGCGGATCTCGAAGGAGCGGCTGTCCAGCGGCAGTTCGAAGGCGCGGAAGAAGCTCTTGCCGCTGTCGAACTGGAACGCCGGGGCACTGCGGTCGATCACCACGTTGCCGGAGAAATCGACCGGCAGCGGCGTATAGGGCAGGTCGCGCAGGCTGGTGCAACAGACTTGGGCGGCGGCCAGGTCGTGCAGGGCTTCGTTGCGCGACACTGCCAGGGGTTCGGCGGTGCGGGTGAGGACGTCGGCGCGGCGCAGCGGCTCGTTGCAGCCGGCGAGCAGCAGGCCGCAGAGGCCGGCGCCCAGGGTGATCCGTGTGAGTGTTCTGAGTCGGCTCATGGTGTTCTCGTCGGGTTCGCGAGGAAAAATCCCCGGCCGCGAACGGCCGGGGCAAACCGCTTGGAGCAGCGTGGGGTGAAATCAGTGCGTGCCGGTCATTGCCACCAGGCTTCGACCTGCACGCCGAAGGTCAGGCCGTCGTCGTCGCCGGCATCGATGGATTCGCTGGCGGCGTTGTAACGGTCGCCGTCCCACTTGGCGTAGGTGACGAAGGCGCGAATCTGCGGGCGGGCCCAGAAGCTGCGGCCGGCAGACCACTGCTGGGCAAGAGTGATCTTGGTCAGGTCGCGAGTCTTCTCGCCGTCGGCCTGCGGGTCGATGCGGTCGTAGCCCACCTCCAGGGCGGTGCTCATGATGTCGTTCCACTTGTACACCGGACGCACGCCGAACGAGGCCCAGGTCTGCCCGGAGTCGTTGTCGAAGTCCTTATCCTCGTAGATTTGCACGTACATCATTTCGATGTCGTCGCTGAGGCTGACCACGCCGTGGTTGACCAGGCGGACCATCTTGCCGTCGCTGTTGCCGGTGGTGTTGCGCCCGCTGCTGCCGATGATGCCGTCGGTGCCGTACTGCACGGCGAGGCGGTTATAGCCGCCGAACCAATTACCCTGCTCGTGCTGCAGGGTCACCAGATGGCCCTTCTGGTTGGTGTAGCCGGGATCCTGCTCCTGGAGATCGGTGAGGTTGGCCTTGCCGAAGTCCCAGCCCAGCTCCAGCTTGCCGTCGGTGTTCACGGCGATGTCGGAGAAGCGCACGTCGAGGGTGTCGTTGGCCACGTTGGTACCGCTGCCGGTGCCGTCGTAGACCCAGTCGCCGTCGGTGTTGCGCATCCAGGCGACGTGGGCCTTGGCGAAGCCGAGGTCGATGTCCTCGATGCCGGCGCCGGGGCCGGAGACATCCCAGTAGTAGTAGTCGTTGATGTGCACGTCGTTGCGTCGGTAGAAGCGCTTGCCGGCCCAGAGGGTGGCGCCGGGGAAGGCATCGAGGACGTTCTTGCCGAGCACGTGGAACTGGCGGATCGAGCTGGTGCCATCGGAGAAGGGGTTGCTGTCGTCGCTGTCGGTGGCTTCCCAGTCGTTACCCTGGTTGGACTTGTAGGCGATCATGCTGTCCAGGTAGAAGCTGCGGCCTCCCTCGTTCCACAACTCCTGGCCGAGACCGATCTCGGCGTAGGTCTCGCATTCGTTGCCCAGGCGGTACTTGGCCGGTGCGCCGGCAGCCTGGAAGCATGCCTGGTCACCGCCGTCGGCGGTGGCACCGATTCCCGAGCGCAGGTAGCCGTGGAAATCCACCGCCAGGGCGGGGGCTGTCGCGAACAGCGCGGCCGCGAGGCAAGTGGGACGGAAAAGGCGTGCAGCATGGGTGTCGTTCATGGCGGGTCCTTCTTTTTTGTTGTTCTTTTCAGGCGATGGCGGGCGTCGCCTGCCGTCTGGCCGGATGGCCGGTCGAGGCAAGCGTCGGGGATGGCCGTTGGCCGCACATCCTCCCGCCGGTGCTTTTTTTCGGGAGGAGCGCCAGGGCGTAAGCCAGCGAAGCGGGGGAGGGGCGGCCAGAGGATTTACGCCAGCCCCGGTGCCAAGTTCCGGTGGCGGTGGGCCGGGGAATGCCTACGCCTGGCCACTACGCCGGCGAAAAATGCCTCGGGGAGGTTGGGCGGTGCGGCCGGCGCGTGCAGCCTGGATTGGCCGGTCGCCGAGAACCGGCGGCCTGCCCGCCATCCGGGGGAGAGGTCTCCCGCAGTCGGATGCTCACCCAACAAGTACAAGAAGGGAGCTTTACGATGAGTCGTTATCTACGCGCAGCTTGCCTGGCCGCGGCAGTATCGCCGTGGTTGCTGATGAATTCCCACGCCCTGGCCGATACCGCCGGCAAGAGTCCCGCCGGGGTGCGTTACCACGGCGGGGACGAAATCATCCTCCAGGGGTTCCACTGGAACGTGGTCCGCGAGGCGCCGAACAACTGGTACAACATCCTCCGCGACATGGCACCGACCATCGCCGCGGACGGTTTCAGCGCCATCTGGATGCCGGTGCCCTGGCGCGACTTCTCCAGTTGGAGCGATGCCTCCAACGGCACCTCCGGCGGTGGCGAGGGTTATTTCTGGCACGACTTCAACAAGAACGGCCGCTACGGCAGCGACAGCCAGCTCAAGCAGGCCGCCGCTGCGCTCAACACGGCGCAGGTCAAGGTGCTCTACGATCTGGTGCCCAACCACATGAACCGCGGCTACCCGGACAAGGAAATCAACCTGCCTGCCGGCCAGGGACTGTGGCGCAACGACTGCGCCGACCCCGGCAACTACCCCAACGACTGCGACGACGGCGATCGCTTCATGGGTGGCGATGCCGATCTCAATACCGGTCATGCGCAGAACTTCGCCATGTTTCGCGACGAGTTCGCCAACCTGCGCGGTAACTACGGTGCCGGCGGTTTCCGCTTCGACTTCGTGCGCGGCTACGCGCCGGAGCGGGTGGATAGTTGGATGAGCGCAACGCATGACGATGCCTTCTGCGTCGGCGAACTGTGGAAGGCGCCGGGCGAATACCCAAGCTGGGACTGGCGCAATACCGCCAGTTGGCAACAGGTGATCAAGGACTGGTCGGATCGCGCCAAGTGCCCGGTGTTCGACTTCGCCCTCAAGGAACGCATGCAGAACGGCAGCATCGCCGACTGGCGCAACGGCTTGAACGGCAACCCCGACGCGCGCTGGCGCGAGGTGGCGGTGACCTTTGTCGACAACCACGACACCGGCTATTCGCCGGGGCAGAACGGCGGGCAGCATCACTGGCCGCTGCGCGACGACCTGATCCGCAAGGCATACGCCTATACCTTGTCCAGCCCCGGTACCCCGGTGGTCTATTGGCCGCACATGTATGACTGGGGTTACGGCGACCTGATCCGCCAGTTGATCCAGATCCGTCGTGGCGCGGGCGTGAGGGCCGATTCGGCGATCCAGTTCCACACCAGCTATTCCGGGCTGGTGGCGACGGTGACCGGCACGAGCAAGACCCTGGTGATCGCCCTCGACTCCAACCTGAGCGATCCGAGTCAAGTGGCCAGCGGCACGTTCTCGTCGGCGCTCAACCAGAGCAACGGCCAGATCCGCATCTGGACCAGCGGAACCAGCACGGGTGGCGGTAACCTGGTGAGCGTCAATTTCCGCTGCGACAACGGCGTGACCCAGCCGGGCGACAGCGTCTATGCGGTGGGTAGCGCCGCCCAGCTCGGCAACTGGAGTCCGGCCGGCGCGGTACGCCTGACCGATGTCAGCGCCTACCCGACCTGGAAGGGCGCCATCAGCCTGCCGGCGCAACAGGCCGTCGAGTGGAAGTGCATCATCCGCAGCGAGAGCGACCCGAGTCTGGTGAAGAGCTGGGAGCCGGGGGCGAACAATTCGGTGGTGACAGCGGAGGGGGTGAACACGGTGGGGAGCTTCTGAATGTCGCCGCGTTCGTAGCCCGGACAAGCCTGGGCGCAGTCCGGGAGCCCATCCCGGATTGCGCCGGGGCTTTCCAGGCTCCACCGTTTCGTGGGATGGGCCCGGACGGTGGGAGCGGATTCATCCGCGAATCCGTCTTCCAGCCCATCGCGAATGAATTCGCTCCCACACCAATCACACCTGCCAGGCTTCGGCCTGGTTCCTCGCTTCCCGTAGTTCACTCAGTAATGCTTCCGCTGTCGGTTCGCCGTCTTCCAATACAAAGGCGTCGAGGCGGCGCAGGTCGGCGTAGTGGCGATGCACGGCCTGTTCCAGCCAGTCGATGCGCGCCAGGGTCAAGGGTGTGCAGGTCTGCCCGCCGAGGTCGTCGGCCAGGTCGATGCGGTGGGAGCGCCAGGCTTCGGCCAGGTAGAGGCCGTCGAGACCGTTGCCCAGCGCGCTCTGCCAGCGGTCGATGATGCCGCTCAGCCAGTCGTTGACCGTGGCGTTGGCGCCGCGCCCGAGCAGGTCGTGGCGCAGGTGCCGGTAGCAGTCCAGGGCGATGCTTTTCTCCAGGCGGAAGGCCTCCAGCGCTTCGGTTTCGCTGCGTTGTTCCAGGCCCAGCAGCCAGGCGAAGTAGTTGCGCGTCTCGAAGCGTTCGGCCGCGTGCATCTGTGGGGTGGCGGTGCCGTTGCTGTTGAACCCGGTCAGCGGGTCGAAGCGGTACATGTAGCCGAAGTCGAACAGGCGGAGGTGGCCGTCGTCGAGCAGGTTGCCGGGGCACAGGTCCCACTCGAACAGGCCGTTGGTCACCAGGACGCGCAGGGCGTCGAACAGTTCCAGCAGGCGTCGCTCATCCCATGCACGGACCTGCTCGCCGTCGATCCACGGCGAGAGAATGATGCCCTGGCGAAAGCTGGCGTAGCAGGTGTCCACCACCGCCGACAGGGCTTCGGCCATGCCCGGTCGGGCCTTGAGCGCCTGTAGGTCGGCGCGGCGCTGGACTTCGTTGAGGAAGCTGGTCTGGCCATCGACGTTCTGTACCAGGCAACGTTCGCGGGCGCGCTTGAGCGTCCAATGCCGGCCGTCGGCTTCGATGCGGTAGACGTGGGCGGTGAGGCCACCGGGGAAGCGCTGGCGGACATAGGGTTCGCCGCCGTCGGTAGCGGCCAGGCGTTCGGTCGGCAGCGGGCAATCCTCGGCCCGTCCGACGATGAGTTCCGCGCCGCTGGCAACGAAGGCGAGCTGGGCTTGGTGGCGTTGTTGTTCCGGGGTCATGGGGGCTCCTGGGAGAGGGGCGGCGTTCTTGTGGGAGCGAGGGAATTTGTGTCGCCTGGCTGCGTCTCAGGCATTACAGCCGGACGACGTGGAATGTGACAGGCCGAGACGGGGCCGGGCCGCTTCGCATCGTTCGGCGCGGGCTGGCAGACTACGCCCCGCTTCTACGCCCCCCGAGGCTGAGAGGGGGAGGATGCGGCGCGGACGCGTCTGGCCGACCATGCAGGGACTGCGAGAGCGCTTCGGCGCGCAGTGCTGTGGATCAACAATAAGAAGCCACGAGGACAAGCATCAATGAACAAGAAACTGCTCGGTGCGGCCGCCATCGGCCTGGCCGCCACGCTGAACCTGCCGCTGCCGGCCCAGGCGGCCATCGAGGAAGGCAAGCTGGTGGTCTGGATCAACGGCGACAAGGGCTACAAGGGCCTGGCCAAGGTCGGCGAGAAGTTCACCGCCGATACCGGTATTCCGGTGGAGGTCGCCCACCCCGACGCCGCCACCGATAAGTTCCAGCAAGCCGCCGCCACCGGCAACGGGCCGGACATCTTCATCTGGGCCCACGACCGTCTCGGCGAATGGGCGCAAAGCGGATTGATCGCCGCGGTCGAACCCAGCGCCAGGATCAAGCAGGAAACCGCCGAGTTCGCCTGGAGCGCGGTGAGCTACAAGGGCAAGCTGTGGGGCTATCCGATCGCCGTCGAGGCGCCGGCGCTGATCTACAACAAGGCCCTGGTGAAAACTCCGCCAAGCACCTTCGAGGACGTCTTCGCCCTCAACAAGGAGCTGGCCAAGAACGGCAAGCGCGCCATCCTCTGGGACTACACCAACACCTATTTCACCTGGCCGATGCTGGCGGCCAATGGCGCTTATGCCTTCCGCGACACGGAAAACGGCTACGACGTCAGCCAGACCGGGGTCAACACGCCCGGTGCCAAGCAGGGGGCGGAAGTCCTCAAGCGTCTGATCGACGAGGGCGTGATGCCGCGAGGTGCCGACTACAGCGCGGCCGAGGCGGCTTTCAACAAGGGCGAGACAGCGATGTTCATCAGCGGTCCCTGGGCTTGGTCGAACATCCGCAAGAGCGGCATCGACTTCGGTGTGGCGCCGATCCCATCGGTGGGCGGTGCGCCCAGCCGGCCGTTCTCCGGTGTGATGGCGGCGACGCTGAACGCGGCCAGTCCGAACCATGCCCTGGCCGTGGAGTTCCTCGAGAACTACCTGCTGCAGGTCGAGGGGCTGAAGACGGTGAACGCCGACGTGCCGCTCGGCGCCGTGGTGAACAAGGCCTACATGGCCGAACTGGCTGACGACCCGCTGATCAAGGCCACCTTCGACAGTGCCCAGCAGGGCCAGCCGATGCCCAACGTGCCGGAGATGGGGGCGTTCTGGTCGTCCATGGAGCCGGCCCTGGGCAACATCACCGCGGGCCGCCAGTCGGTGGATGACGCCCTGAACGACGCTGCCAAGCGTATCGCCAAGTGAATCCAGCGGCGGCGGCCCCCGGGTCGCCTGCCGCGCGCCATGAGGCTATAAACAAGATGTCCGTTGTGAATGCCCCTGCCGGAGTGGCCGGCCCCGTCATGAGCGAATCGCTGCGCTATCCCTCGTTTCGCAAGATGCTGCATTGGAGCCTCTGGCTGCTGTTCAATGCGCTGGCGCTGTACCTGGTGGTCGCTCTCTATGCCCAGCGGCAGATCGCCTTCGCCCTGCTCGGGCTGGTGGTGACGGGGATCGCCAGCTACGTGTTCATCAGCCGCCGCACCTATGCGTACCGCTACATTTATCCGTCGCTGGCGGGGATGCTGACCTTCGTCATCTTTCCGTTGCTGTACACGGTGGGTATCGGCTTCACCAACTACAGCGGCACCAACCTGCTGAGCTTCGAACAGGCCCAGCGTTACCTGCTTGGCCAGACCTACGTCGCCGGCGACCGCTATCCCTTCAGCCTGCACGACAGCGAGGACGGCCCGCGCCTGCGTATCGACCTCGGTGCCCAGGGCGTGCTGGTGTCGCCGCCGCTGGAAGGCGAGCCGGTGCAGGGCGAGCCGCTCGGCTTGCAGCCGGAGAGCGAGGTATCGCTCGACGAACCGCTGCCGCTGCGCGACGTGATCAAGCGCCGTGCCGAGCTGGAACGCTGGGTATTGCGCAGCCCGGAAGGCGAGCTGTTGCGCCTCTACGGCCTGCGCGAGATGGCCGAGGCCCGGCCGCAGTACCGCCTGCTGGACAATGGCGACCTGCTCGACAACCGCAGCGGCGAGCGGCTGGTCGCCAACCATGAGATTGGCTTCTACGTGGATGCCGAGGGGCACAAGGTGGCGCCCGGCTTCACCGTCTACACCGGCCTGAGCAACTTCGCCCGGGTGCTCGCCGACCCGGACATCCGCCAGAACTTCCTGCAGATATTCGCCTGGACCGTGGCCTTCGCCGGGCTCACCGTGCTCTTCACCCTGGTGGTCGGCCTCACCCTGGCCAGCCTGCTGCAATGGGAGCTGGTGCGCGGCAAGCCGTTCTACCGGCTGATGCTGATCCTGCCGTATGCGGTACCGGCGTTCATTTCCATCCTGGTGTTCAAGGGCTTGTTCAACCAGAACTTTGGCGAGATCAACCTGCTGTTGAACGGCCTGTTCGGCATCCGTCCCGACTGGTTCAGCGACCCGACCCTGGCGCGCTGCATGATCCTGATCGTCAATACCTGGCTCGGCTATCCGTACATCCTGCTGCTGTGCATGGGGCTGTTGCAGGCGATCCCGCGCGACCTCTACGAGGCTTCGGCGCTGGATGGGGCCGGACCGCTGGATAACCTGCTGCGCATCACCCTGCCGCTGCTGATCAAGCCGCTGGCGCCGCTGCTGATCGCCAGCTTCGCCTTCAACTTCAACAACTTCGTGCTGATCACGCTGCTCACCCGCGGCGGGCCGGACATCATCGGCGCCACCACGCCGGCTGGCACCACCGACCTGCTGGTCAGCTACACCTATCGCATCGCCTTCCAGGATTCCGGGCAGAACTTCGCCCTGGCCGCCGCCATCGCCACCCTGATCTTCATCCTGGTGGGGGCGATGGCCTGGCTGAACCTGAAGCTCACGAAAGTGAAGGTCTGAGACTTTTTCGAGGAAACACCGATGGCCATGGTGCAACCCAAGTCCGCGAAATACCGCCTCTGGCTGACCCACCTGGGGTTGCTGGCGGCGATCGCGGTGATCCTGTTCCCGCTGTTGATGGTGGTGTCGATCTCGTTCCGCGAGGGCAACTTCGCCACCGGCAGCCTGTTCCCCGACAGCCCGACCCTGGAGCACTGGTCGCTGGCCCTGGGCATCCCCTATACCCAGGCCGACGGCCAGGTGATGAACCCGCCGTTCCCGGTGCTCACCTGGCTGTGGAACTCGGTGAAGATCGCACTGATCAGCTCGGCGTTGATCCTGCTGCTGTCCACCACCAGCGCCTACGCCTTCGCCCGCCTGCACTTCGCCGGCAAGGGCACGATCCTCAAGGGCATGCTGATTTTCCAGATGTTCCCGCCGGTGCTATCGCTGGTGGCGATCTATGCGTTGTTCGACCAACTCGGCAAGCACATCGGCTGGCTCGGGGTGAACAGCCATGGCGCGGTGATCGTCGCCTCGCTGGGCGGCATGGCCCTGCATATCTGGACCATCAAGGGTTATTTCGAAAGCATCGACCGCTCGCTGGAGGAGGCCGCCATCGTCGATGGCGCCACCACCTGGCAGGCGTTCTTCCACATCCTCCTGCCGATGAGCGTGCCGATCCTCGCCGTGGTGTTCATCCTCGCCTTCATCACCACCATCACCGAATACCCCATGGCCTCGGTGCTGCTGATGGACGTGGACAAGCTGACCCTTTCGGTGGGCGCGCAGCAGTATCTCTACGACCAGAACTACCTGTGGGGCGACTTCGCCGCCGCGGCGGTGCTCTCGGGCCTGCCGATCACCCTGGTGTTCCTGTACTGCCAGAAGTGGATCGTCGGCGGCCTGACCGCCGGCGGGGTGAAGGGGTAAGGTGGTCTCGGATCACCTGTACCTGTAGGAGCGAGCTTGCTCGCGAAGCTTTTCGCCAGCAGCGCTGGCTCCTACAGGGTGTTGGGCTGAAGGCTTACGTGGGGGGCAGTGGTGGGCGTGTCTACCACCGCCTGTCGTATGCTTCGCCCTTGCCCGGATAACCACAACGAACGGGAGAGTTCCATGAACGCCGCGCCGCCCGCACCGCTGCCGCTGATCCCCGCCAAGCTGACGATGCCCGTCCTGCCGCGTGGGCTGATCGAGCGCCCGCGCTTCGACGAATGGCTGCAGCGCCTGCCGGACGTACGCCTGGCGGTGCTGCAGGCGCCCAGCGGCTTCGGCAAGACCACCCTGGCCTGCCAGTGGGCGCAGGCGTTCGCCGGTAAGGTGGCTTGGCTGCAATTGCATGCCAGCGACAACGATCCGCGCCAGCTCGGCCGTTACCTGGTCCATGCCCTGGATCGCCAGCTCGAGGAGGGCTGCCCACGCAGCCTGCTGCTGGCGGAGCGTGAGCGCGAGCCATTCGACAGCCTGGTCACCCACCTGCTCGCCGAACTGCCGCCGGAGCACGCGCCGTTGCTGCTGGTGCTGGACGAGTTCGAAGCACTGACCGAGCGCGAGGCGATCCGGGCGCTGCGCTTCTTCCTGCGCAACATGCCGGCCTGGATGACCCTGCTGGTATGCAGCCGGGGCCTGCCCGACCTGGGGGTGGCCGAGCTGCGGGTCAAGCACCAGTTGCTCGCCCTCGATGCCAGCCAGCTCGCCTTCGAGAACGACGAAGTCCAGGCGGTGCTCGCCCACGGCCTGCCGATCACCGTCAACCGCGAACAGGTGGAGCGCCTCAATCGCCGCATCGGCGGCTGGCCCAGCGCCTTGCAACTGGCGTTGCAGGAGGTGCAGACCGGGCGCGGCATGGACCTGTTCCTCGACAGCCTGCAACTGGGACATCCGTTCATCCGCGACTACCTGCGCGAGCAGGTCAGCGACGGACTCGACACCGAGACCCTGGATTTCCTCCAGTCCACCTGCCTGCTGGAGCGCTTCAACGCATCCCTGGCGGACCATCTCACCGAGCGCCGCAACGGGCGCGAGATGATCGAGCGCCTGGAACGCAGCGGCCTGTTCATCCAACCGGCCGACCCTCTGCGCCAGTGGTTCGCCTATCACCCGCTGTTCGCCGGTTTTCTCCAGGGCGAACTGAGCACCCACCAGCCGCAGCGCATCGCCGCCTTGCACCTGCGCGCGGCCGAGGCGCTGCTGGTAGAGAACATGCCGGAAGAGGCCGCGCGCCATGCGGTGCTGGCCCGCGATCCGCTGCGGGTCGGGCAGGTCTTGCAGGCCCACGGCCGGCAGTTCTATCGCCAGGGGCGGCTGTCGCTGCTCAAGCGCTGCCTGGAGGTACTGCCTGCCGAGAGCATCGCCGAGTCGCCCCTGTTCACCCTGTTGCAGGCCTGGATCTCGCAGAACCAGTTGCGCTTCGACGAGGCCGAGCGCTGGCTGGCGGCCGGCGAACAGGTCCAGCAGGCGCGCTTTTCGGCGGAGGAGTGGGTACGCCTGGGCGCCGACTACAAGGCGGTGCGCGCGCAGATCGCCATCGCCCAGGGCGACCAGCAGCGGGCGATGAGCCTGGTGCATGAGGCGCTGGCTTGCGAGCCGCTGGTCATGCGTACCTCGCGAGTGGTAGCGATGTCGGTGTTGGCCGAGGCGCACTTCGTCCAGGGCAACCTGGGCGAGGCGCAGAAGCAGCACGAGGCCACCGAGCGCCGTGCGCGGGAGATCAACGCGTCGCTACCGGCGCTCTGGAGCCTCGGCCAGCTCTCCGAGATCGCTATCGCCCAGGGCCACTTACAGAAAGCCTACAACCTGCAGGAGCGGGCGCTGCAATACATCGAGCGCGAGCAGTTGCCGGCGACGCCGGTGATGGAATTCATCCACCGGGTGCGTGGCCAGGTGCTCTGGGAGTGGCACCATCTGGATGCCGCCGAACAGTCCGCGCTGCAAGGCATCGAGATTCTCGATACGGTCGGCAGCCGCTGGTTCCTGCAAAGCTATGCGCTGCTCGCCAGCGTGGCTCATGCCCGGGGCCAGCAGAGCGTCTGCGCCGACTACATCGGCAAGCTGCAAAGCCTGCTGGCCGCCGACGACTACCACGTCGACTGGCTGGCCAACGCCCACGCGGTGATGCTCACCTACTGGGATTCGACCCAGGACAAGGATGCCATCCAGCAGTGGCTGTGCACTGCGCCGCCGCTCAAGCCGGGGGCCAACCACTTCGCCCAGTACAACGGCCGCAACCACGCCCGCGCGCACCTGGCGCTGAAGCAGAACGACAAGGCGCTGCCGATCCTGCGCCAGCTCCAGGTCGATGCCGAGCGCCACCACCTGGTGATGGACCTCAACCGCAACCACATCCTGCTCGCCCAGTTGCACTGGCAGCGCGAAGAGCGCCAGCAGGCCCTGGACCACCTGCACAAGGCCCTGACCCTGGCCAGTACTACCGGCGCCATCGGCAGCTTCCTGCGGGTTGGCAAGCTGCTCATCGTCATGCTCAAGACCTTGCAGCACGAGCGCCGCCTGGACGAGCTGGAAAGCCAGCGCGCCGACCGCCTGATCCAGTTGGCCCAGCAACAACGCGACTTCGGCAAGGCGATCCGCATCACCCTCGACGAGGCGGTGATCCAGGACATCATCAATCGCCCGGACGTGCCCGAACTGATTCGCCATTCGCCGCTGACCCGCCGCGAGTGGCAGGTGCTCAGCCTGATCCATGCCGGGCAGTCCAACGAGCAGATCGCCGAACACCTGAACGTCGCCCCGACCACCATCAAGACGCACATCCGCAGCCTTTACCAGAAGCTCAACATCACCCACCGCAGCGAGGCCGTCCAACTGGCGCGCAGCCTGTTGAGCAAGATCCAGGGGGATTGAGGAGAGGGGCCGTTCGTGTGGGCTCTCGGTCATCGTGTGGGGGCGGATTCATTCGCCCGCGGGGCTATGTCGGTCGAATGAATTCGACCCTACGGGTGGTCATTGTGTGGGTTGTAGGAGCGAGCTTGGGGGCGCAACGTCACAGGCTGCACCTCTCACGGTACCCCACCTCCTGCCGGTCTTGGCACCGCCTCGTTGCATCCGCATAATGTTATGTTATTACATAAAAATCGGATGCAGTAATGAACCTACCTCCTAGACGATTCCTGATGGCCAGCGTGCTGTTCGGCCTGGCAAGCAATCCGCTTACCGCCGAGGCGCAGGACGCCGCGGTGCTCGAGGCACAGACGGTCACCGCCGAGCGGCGCGGCGCCGGTGAAGACAAGGGCTACCGGGTGGAGCGTTCCTCCGGTGCCACCAAGACCGACACGCCGCTGCGCGAGGTGCCGCAGTCGGTCAGCGTGGTGCCGGCCACGGTGCTGGAAGACCTGGATACGCCGCGTATCGAGAGGGCCCTGGACTACGCCGGTGGCGTCGCCCGGCAGAACGATTTCGGCGGCCTGACGATGTTCGAGTACAGCGTGCGCGGGTTGACCACGTCGGAGTTCTACAAGGACGGCTTCAGCGCCAACCGCGGCTACATGAACACCCAGGACGCGGCCAGCGTCGAGCGCATCGAGGTGCTCAAGGGGCCGGCGTCGAGCCTGTACGGCCGGGGCGATCCGGGTGGCACGGTGAACATCGTCAGCAAGCGCCCGCAACAGGATCGTTTCGCCCGTCTGGACCTCAGCGCCGGTCGCTGGGATCGCTACCGCAGCACGCTGGACGTCAACACACCGCTGGATGACGACGGGACCCTGCTCTACCGCATGAACGTCGCGGTGGAGGACAACAAGGACTTCCGCGACTACGGCGCCAGCGAACGGCAGTTCGTCGCCCCATCGCTCAGCTGGGCGCTCACGCCGGATACCCGCCTGCTGGTGCAGGCCGAGGTGGTGCGCAATCGCCAGGTATTCGACCGCGGCGTGGTGGCGCCGGGCAACCATCTGGGCTCGGTACCGCGCTCGCGCTTCTTCGGCGAACCGGGCGACGGCGACATCGAGAACGACAACGACACTCTGCAGGCCGAGCTGGAACACGATCTGAGCCCCGACTGGACGTTGCGCCTGGCCAGCCATTACAAGCGCGGCCGCCTGCATGGCTATGCCACCGAGGCGAACAGCCTGGCCGGCGATGGCTTCACCCTCAATCGCGAGTTCCGCTACCGCGACTTCGACTGGCACGACAGCATCACCCAGCTGGAATTGCGCGGCTTCGTCGAAACCGGGGCGGTGGAGCACCAATTGCTGATCGGCAGCGAATACGAACGCTACACCAAGAGCGAGCTGCTGCTGCGCTCGCGCCCGGTATCGCGCATCGATATCCGCGACCCGGTATACGGCCAGCCGAGGCCGCCATTCAGCACCGGGCCGACCGGACGCAGCACCGACCGGCACGAAAAAGTCGATGCCTATGCGCTCAACCTGCAGGACCAGATGCGCTTCGGCGAGAAGCTGTTCGGGGTGATTGGGGCCCGCTACGACCACTACGAGCAGCGGCAGCAGGAAGATTTCCGCGGCACCCGGCAATCGCAGACGCAAGATGAAGTCACGCCAAGGGTTGGCGTGCTGTACCAGTTCATCCCAGAGTTGGGGCTGTTCGCCAATGCCTCGCGCTCGTTCAAGCCCAACAGCGGGGCGGATGCCAGCGGTGCGGCCTTCGAGCCGGAGCAGGGGGTGGGTTATGAGGCGGGCCTGAAGTTCGACCTGCTCGATGGTCGCCTTGGCATGACGCTGGCGGCGTTCCACCTGACCAAGGAAAACGTGCTGACTGCCGACCCGAACGACACCGCCTTCCAGATCGCCGCCGGCGAGGTACGCAGCCGTGGCGTCGACCTGCAACTCACCGGCCAACTCACCGACGCGCTGCGCGTCATCGGCGCCTATGCCTACGTCGATGCGGAGGTGACTGAGGACAACACCCTCGAGCCCGGCAGCCGCCTGCTCAACATCCCGCGCCACAGTGGCAGCCTGATGACCGTCTATGCGTTCCAGGACGGCGGCCTGCGCGGCCTGGAACTGGGGGGCGCGGTGAATTACGTCGGCGACCGGGCCGGCAGCGCCAGCGACACTACCTTCGAGCTGCCGGCCTATACCACGGTAGACCTGCTCGCTCGCTACCGGGTCAACGAGAACCTGTCCCTCGGCCTCAACCTGAACAATGCCTTCGACCGGACTTACTACGAGCGCTCCTACAGCAACGTCTGGATCGCCCCCGGCGAGCCGCGCAACCTCAACCTGAGCCTGTCCCTGAGTCTGTGACCGGCTGCATCACAACGGAGAAATACGATGAAAACCCGGCATTCCCTACTGTTCGCTGCCCTCTGCACCTTCGCCATGGGCCAGGCTTCCGCCCATGGCCTCTGGACCGAGGAGCGGCGTGGCCATATCGAAGTGGTCTACGGCCATGGCGCCGAGGACGACGCCTATGACCCGAAGAAGATCGCCGGCGCCTGGGCCTATGACGGCGAGGGCAAGGCCATTCCCGTGCACGTCGAACGGCTGGCGGACCATGCCCGGCTCAAGCCCGAGGCGAAACCGGCGCTGCTCGCCGTGGCCATGGACAACGGCTACTGGACCCTCAATGCCGCGAAGCGCTGGGTGAACGTCGGTGAAACCCAGGTGCCCGGCGCGCTCGAGTCCGGCCGCTACTTCAAGTACAGCCTGACGGTGCTGGAGGAGGGCGTGACCTTGCCGCCGCTGGAGCCGCTGAAACTGGCCATCCTGCCGCAGCGCGACCCGCTGACGGTGGAGGCGGGGGAGATGCTGGAGGTGCAGGTGTTGTTGGACGGCAAGCCGGCGGCGGGGATCGAACTCTACGACGACTGCATCAACGACCCGGACCACGTGGCCGCTACCACCGATGCCCAGGGCAAGGCGAAGGTCAAAGTACGCAATAACGGCCTCAATGTGATAGGTGCATCGACCGAGGTGCCGGCGGACGACCCGGATGCGCGCGTGCGCGGCATGTTCGCGTCGCTGAGTTTCGTCAGCCATCACCATTGAGCCGAGGTGCCGGCCTCATCCCCCGGGGCCGGCCCGTCCTACGCCCGGCTCATCCTCCCCGAGGAATCCGCCGCGGGAGGATGTGGCGGAACGTCGCGCTGCCTAGAGTGGGCCCGTCTTCATTCTTCCAGGGCTCGCTGTAATGACTGTTCCCCATAACGACTGGTGGCGCGGCGGCGTCATCTATCAGGTGTATCCGCGCAGCTTCTTCGACAGTAACGGCGACGGCGTGGGCGATCTGCGCGGTGTGCTGGAGAAGATCGACTACATCGCCAGCCTCAATGTCGATGCCATCTGGCTGTCACCGTTCTTCACCTCGCCGATGAAGGATTTCGGCTACGACGTGTCCGATTATCGTGGCGTCGATCCGCTGTTCGGCACCCTCGACGACTTCAAGACGTTGGTCCAGGCGGCCCATGCGCGGGATATCCGCGTGCTGATCGACCAGGTGCTCAACCATTCCTCCGACCAGCATGCCTGGTTCGCGGAGAGCCGCTCCAGCCGCGACAACCCCAAGGCCGACTGGTACGTCTGGGCCGATGCCAGGCCCGACGGCACGCCGCCGAACAACTGGTTGTCGGTATTCGGCGGCCCGGCCTGGACCTGGGACAGCCGGCGCAAGCAGTACTACCTGCACAATTTCCTGTCCAGCCAGCCGGACCTGAACTTCCATTGTGAAGCCGTGCAGCAGCAGTTGCTCGACGACATGGAGTTCTGGCTCAA
This sequence comes from Pseudomonas sp. PIC25, assembly GCF_002286785.1. Lineage (GTDB taxonomy): Bacteria > Pseudomonadota > Gammaproteobacteria > Pseudomonadales > Pseudomonadaceae > Pseudomonas_M. The sequence continues at coordinate 16,535 of NZ_MUJY01000188.1, forward strand.
GCTCGGCGTCGATGGCTTCCGCCTGGATGCGGCGAATTTCTATTTCCACGACAAGCTGCTGCGCGACAACCCGCCGAACACCGAGGTGCGCGAGGGCAGCATCGGCGTGCGGGCTGACAACCCTTATGCCTTCCAGCGCCACCTGTACGACAAGACCCAGCCGGAGAACCTCGACTTCCTGCGCCGCCTGCGCGCCCTGCTGGAGCGCTATCCCGGCAGCGCCAGCGTCGCCGAGATCGGCTGCGATCATTCGCTGCGTACCATGGCCGCCTATACCGGCGGTGGCGACACTTTGCACATGGCCTATTCCTTCGACCTGCTCACCGAGCAGTGCAGCCCGGCGTTCATCCGCCGTACCCTGGAGAGCGTCGAAGCCGAACTGGGCGACGGCTGGCCCTGCTGGTCCACCGGCAATCACGACGTGGTGCGGGTGATGAGCCGCTGGGCGCTGAACGGCCAGACGGAGCCGGCGCGCGGTCGCTTGCTGATGGCGCTGTTGTTGTCCCTGCGCGGCAGCGTGTGCCTTTACCAGGGCGAGGAGCTGGGCCTGAGCGAAGCGGAACTGCGCTACGAGGATCTGGTCGATCCCTATGGCATCCGCTTCTGGCCCGAATTCAAGGGGCGCGACGGCTGCCGCACGCCGATGCCTTGGAGCGCCACGGCCGAGCATGCCGGCTTCAGCCATGCCAAGCCCTGGTTGCCGGTGGCCGAGGCACACCGGGCGCTGGCGGTGTCGGAGCAGGAGCGCGACCCGGATTCGATGCTCAATGTCTATCGCCGTTTCCTCGGCTGGCGCGCCGAGCAGCCGGTCCTGGTCAGCGGCGAGATGCGTCTGCTGCATCATGACGACGCGCTGCTGGTGTTCGAGCGCCGGTTGGGCGAGGAGACCTGGGTGTGCCTGTTCAATCTGGGCGACAGTCCGCGTCTCTACAGCCTGCCGGGGCGGCTCGAGCCGCTGGCGGACGTGCCGGCCAGCACGGCGACCTTCCAGGGAAGCTCGGTAAACTTGCCCGCCCACGGATTCGCATTCGCCCGCCTGGCGGGCTGAAAGGAGACAGACGATGGCCAGTGTGACCCTGCGCAACATCTGCAAGAGCTACGGCGATATCCCCATCACCCGGGGTATCGACCTGGAGATCGCCGATGGCGAGTTCGTGGTCTTCGTCGGTCCGTCCGGCTGCGGCAAGTCGACCTTGCTGCGGCTGATCGCCGGCCTGGAGGAGATCACCTCCGGCGATTTGCTGATCGACGGCCAGCGGGTCAACGAGCTGCCGCCGATGGAGCGTTCGGTGGGCATGGTGTTCCAGTCCTACGCGCTCTACCCGCACATGGACGTGGCGGAGAACATGGCCTTCGGTCTCAAGCTGGCCAAGGTGAGCAAGGCGGAGATCCGTCGGCGGGTCGAGGAGGTCGCGCGCATCCTGCAGCTCGACCACCTGCTCGAACGCAAGCCGAAGGATCTGTCCGGCGGCCAACGCCAGCGGGTTGCCATCGGCCGCACCCTGGTGCGCGAGCCCAAGGTGTTCCTCTTCGACGAACCGTTATCCAACCTGGACGCCTTCCTGCGGGTGCAGATGCGCATCGAGATTTCGCGCCTGCACCAGCGGCTCAAGTCCACCATGATCTACGTGACCCACGATCAAGTGGAGGCCATGACCATGGCCGACAAGATCGTGGTGCTCAACGCCGGCCGCATCGCCCAGGTCGGCCCGCCGCTGGAGCTGTATCACTACCCGCAGAACCGGTTTGTCGCCGGTTTCATCGGTTCGCCGCAGATGAACTTCCTGCCGGTGACGGCGGTGTCGGCGGATGCCGGGTCGGTGCGGGTGGAAATGCCGGGCGGTTCCTGGCTCGACCTGCCGGTGGATGGCGGCGGCATCGCTCCCGGCGAGGCGCTGACCCTGGGCATCCGCCCGGAGCATTTCGTCGATGCGGAGCAGGCTGATTTCTCCTTCCACGGCGAGATTGCCGTGGCCGAACGCCTGGGCGACCACAACCTGCTGCACCTGGTGGTGGAAGGCATCGAACCGATGCTCACCCTGCGTGGCGATGGCAACCGCCGGGTCCAGGCCGGCCAGCCCCTCGCCGCCGGCCTGCGGGCCGATAAATGCCACCTGTTCCGCGCCGACGGCGAGGCCTGTCGCCGGCATTACCGGGAGCCGGCGATTTACGGGTGAGGTAGCGAGCCCGGCTCCGGGGGCACTTTGCGTGGGAGCGAATTCATTCGCGATGGGATGGCCACGGTGTTTCGCCAAATCGCGAATGAATTCGCTCCCACACCGTTCCGTCGGGCGAATGAATTCGTCCCACGAAAGCTGTGAACCCGCACGAACTGCCCCCTCGCTCCACCCCTCAATGCAGCGCCGCGCCGCTCAGGGTGGCGCGTTCGCGGCCGCCGAGGACGTTGAATAGCAGGTTCAGGGTCACCGCGCTGAGGGTCGCCATGGCGATGCCGCTGTGGGTGATCGGCTCCATCCAGTGCGGCAGGTGGGCGAAGAATTCGGGGCGTACCACCGGCGCCATGCCCAGGCCGATGCTCACTGCCACCAGCAACTGGTTGCGGCGGTCGCCGATGTCCGCTTCCTGGAGGATCTTGATACCCGTCGCGGCGACCATGCCGAACATGGCGATGCCGGCGCCGCCGAGTACCGCCGGTGGAATCGAGGCGACCAGGAAGGCCGCCTTGGGCAGCAGGCTGAGGCCGATCAGGAACAACCCGGCCACTGCCGTCACGTAGCGGCTGCGCACGCCTGTCATCTGCACCAGGCCGATGTTCTGGGCGAACGAGGAGTGGGTGAAGGTGTTCATGAAGCCGGCCAGGAACGAGGCGCCGGCATCGCACAGCAGGCCGCGGCGGAGTTTCTGCGGGTCCACTTCCTGGCCGGTGATCTTGCCGAGGGCGAGGAACATGCCGGCCGACTCGACGAAGATGATCACCACCACCAGGCACATGGACAGGATCGGCGCGAGCTGGAATTTCGGTGCGCCGAAGTGATTGGGCGCCACCACCTGCATCGCCGGTGCGGCGCCGATGCCGGACAAGTCGACCATGCCGAAGAGGCCGGCCAGCACATAGCCCAGGGCCATGCCGATCAGCACCGAGACGTTGACCCAGAAACCGCGCAAAAAGCGATTCACCAGCAGGATGGTGACCAGCACCAGGGCGGCGATGGCCAGGTATTGCAGGGCGCCGAAGTGCGTGGCGGCGCTGCCGCCGCCGGCCCAGTTGACCGCCACCGGAAACAGCGAGAGGCCGATGGAAGTGATCACCGTGCCGGTCACCAGCGGCGGGAAGAAGCGCACGATCTTGCAGACGAAGGGGGCAATCAGCAGCCCGAAGAAGCCGGCGGCGATGGTCGCGCCGAAAATGCCTGGCATGCCGACGCCGGGCATGCCGGCCATCACCACCATGCTGCCGACGGCGGCGAAGCTGGCGCCCATCATCACCGGCATGCGGATGCCGAGGGGGCCGATGCCGAGGGACTGGACCACCGTGGCGATGCCGGCCACCAGCAGGTCGGCGTTGATCAGGAAGGCGATTTCCTCCCGCGACAGGCCGGCGGCCTGGCCGACGATCAGCGGCACGGCGACGGCGCCGCCGTACATCAGCAGCACGTGTTGGATGGACACCAACAGCAGTTGCAGGGGGGGCAGGCGTTGTTCGTTCGGGGGGAGGGGGACGGCGGGCTCACTCGGCTGGGTCATGCAAAACACCTCGACGCTTTTGTTGTTGTTCGGAGGCTGTTCGTCCGCACCGGCTGCGGAGCGGTTGGCGGCACGGGGTGGAACGGCCTCGGGTCGCTGTCGGTCGGCAGCCGGGCTGCGGCGACCGGGGTATTGCGGGGACTGCTCGGGTAGAAAAAAGCCGCGCTACGGACCGCCTGGAGTGTCAGTGCTCCAGACGGCCCGCCGGGGATGCGCGGCAAGAGGGTTTATCAGTTGATCTGGGCGCCCTGGGCGATCCAGGCGCCGATCAGGTCGCGTTCTTCCTGGGTCATCTGGGTGATGTTGCCCAGCGGCATGATCTGGCTGGCGACGCTCTGCGCATGAATCTTCGCGGCGAGCTGCTGGATCTGCTGCGGGGTATCGAACATCACTCCGGCCGGCGCGGCGCTGAACAGCGGGCTGGTTGGCTGGGCGGAATGGCAGACGGTGCAGCGCTCATGGATCACGCTGCTGACCTTGGCGAAGTCCGGCGCGCCGCCTTGCGGCTTGGCCGGGGCTTCGGCGGCTGCCGGAGCCTTGTCTTCCGTTGCCTCGTCGGCCGGAGCGGTTTGCGCCGGCAGGCTGGCGGCAGGCTGCTCCACGACCTGCGCCGTGGCGACGCTGGGAGTGGCCGGTTGGCGGTTCGGGGTGGTGACGAAGGCCAGGCAGACCATGCCCAGGGCCGCTACCGGCAGGGTCCAGGCGAACTTGCCGCTCTCGTGACGGGTGTTGAAGTAGTGCCGCACCAGCACCGCCAACACCGAGATGCCGGCCAGGATCGCCCAGTTGTACTGGCTGCCGTAGGTGCTCGGGAAGTGGTTGCTGATCATGATGAACAGCACCGGCAGGGTGAAGTAGTTATTGTGGCGCGAACGCAGCAGGCCCTTGGCCGGCAGCACCGGGTCCGGGGTGCGGTTTTCCTCGATGGCCTTAACCAGCGCACGCTGGGCCGGCATGATGATGCGGAACACGTTGCCGACCATGATGGTGCCGATCAGCGCACCGACATGGATGTACGCGGCACGGCCGCTGAACACCTGGGTGTAGCCCCAGGCGGCGAACACCACCAGCACGAACAGGACCGCGCCGAGCAGGGCCGGCTGCTTGCCCAGGGGCGAGTCGCAGAGCTGGTCGTACACCAGCCAGCCGACCGCCAGCGAGCCGAAACCGATCAGTACGGCGGCGGCCGGGCTGAGATCGCTGCCGGGGGCGATCAGGTAGAGGCTCGGGTTGAGGTAGTAGACCACCATCAGCAGGGCGACGCCCGACATCCAGGTGAAGTAGGCCTCCCATTTGAACCAGTGCAGGTTCTCCGGCATTTTCGGCGGAGCCAGCTTGTATTTTTCCAGGTGGTAGATGCCGCCGCCGTGGATGGCCCAGAGGTCTCCGGACAGCCCTTCGCGGGGGTTGCTGCGGTTGAGGTTGTTTTCCAGCCAGACGAAGTAGAAGGAGGCGCCGATCCAGGCGATGCCGGTGATCATATGGATCCAGCGAATGCCCAGGTTAAGCCACTCGGTCAGATGTGCGTCCACGATAGTTACCTCTTCCCGGTGCTTGGCGAGCCAAGCGGCCAGGCTTTCTTATTAGGGTTGGGGGTCGAGGAGGAGCTGTTCGCCCTCCGTGAAGAAGTACTCGTCGCAGTTGTTCCCTGAACCGCTGCGATCGACCACCAGGAATTCATCCCGCTTTTCGATCGTCAGCACCGGGTGGTGCCAGACGCCGCGGTGGTAATTGACGCCCTGCCTGCCGTTGCTGCGGAAGGCGCGGACGAGACCCGGTACAGGTGCATCGCCAAATGGCGCGACCACGACCAGAAAGGGGTTGCCGAGCAGCGGGATGAACGCCTGGCTGCCCAGCGGGTGACGTTCCAGCATGCGGATGACCAGCGGCATTTCCAGGGCCTCGGCGCTGAAGATGCTGATGATCGCCTTATCCTCCGGCTGGGCGGTCTCGACCGTGGCCAGCTTGTGATAACGGCGGGTGGAGCCGTTGTTGATCATGAAGTAGTCGCTGCCCTCGGTTTCGATGACATCTCCGAAGGGGGCGAAGGCTTCCTTGGTCAACGGCTCGATGGTCAATGTGCGCATGCTGTTCTCGTTGTCTGGAGAATGAGGGCTATGTGTTTATGCCAGGGGCGGCACCTGGCCGGTGCCGCCGTTGCAGCTACCGCGCCACTTTGCCGAACAGGCGAAGCCGGCTGACGCCGCCGTCTGGGAACACGTTCAGGCGCACGTGGGTGACCGGGCCGAGCTGGGCGATCTGCTCGACGAACTCATGCTCCTGGTGCATCTGTAGCTTCTGGCTCGGCAGCAGCTCGCGCCAGAACAGGCTCTGGGTCTCGATCTGGCTGTCGGTGCCGCCTTTCACGTAGGCCGCCTGGATCGAGCAGCTGTCCGGGTAGTTACCTTTGAAGTGCAGGGTGTCGACCACGATGCGCTCGATTTCGCCCGGATGGCCGAGGGCGACGATCACCCAGTCGTTGCCCGGGGTACGGCGGCGCGCGGTTTCCCAGCCGTCGCCCATGTTCACGCCACGGCCCGGGTTGAGGATGTTGCTCATGCGCCCGAAGTGTTCGTCGGAACAGGCCAGGGCACGGCCGCCGTTGAGCGCGGCGGCCAGGTCGATCTGCTCGTTGTCGCCGACGCTGCTCCAGTCGCGGTAGGGGATGCCGTACACGCGCAGGCGTGCCACGCCGCCGTCCGGATAGATGTTGAAGCGCAGGTGGGTATAGGCCTGGCTGTCGTCGATCGCGTGGTAGTGGTGGCTGTTGCCTTGCAGCTCGACGGCCGGCAGCACTTCGGTCCAGACGGTGTCGTCGGTCGGGTCGCCATCGGCGACGAAGCAGGCTTCCAGCGAGGCGGACGGCGGATAGTTGCCGGTGAAGTGGCTGGTGTCGATGTCCACGCCCTTGATCGAGCCGGGCACGCCGAGGCGGATCACCGCGTAGTCGTAGCCTTCGAAACGCTTGCGGCGGGATTCCCAGCCGTCCATCCACTTGCCGTTGTCGTCGAACACACCCTCCTTCCAGACCGCCGGGGTGGGCTGGAACAGCCGGTTGACGTCGGCGAACCAGTCGTCGGTGACGTAGATCGCCTGGGTGCCGAGGCGGGCGTCGGCCAGGTTGACGAATTTTTCGAAGGGTGCGGCGTAGGTTCTCATGTCTATCTGCCTTGAACGGGGCGGGGTGGAAGGGGCGGTGTGTGTCCGCGTCAGAGCTGCTGCAGGCGGAACAGCGCGATCTTGTTGATCTCGGCCAGGGCGCGGGCGAACTCCTCGTCGGGCGTGTTGTGGATGCGCTCTTCGAAGGCCGCCAGGATCTGGTGCCGGTTGCTGCCTTTCACCGCCATGATGAAAGGAAAGCCGAACTTCGCCTTGTAGGCATCGTTCAGTTCGGTGAAGCGGGCGAATTCCTCGGGGGTGCATTCGTGGATGCCCGCACCGGCCTGCTCCGAGGTGGAAGAGGCGGTCAGCTCGCCGCGGACCGCGGCCTTGCCGGCCAGGTCCGGGTGAGCGTTGATCAGCGCCAGCTGGGCATCGCGGCTGGCACTGAGCAGGATATCGGCCATGCGCTGGTGCAGGCCGTCGATGTCGTCCAGGCTGGCGTCCGCGCCCAGGTCATAGGCTCTCTCGGCGACCCAGGGCGAGTGCTCGTAAATGTCGGCGAAGGCAGCGACGAAGGCGTCGCGGCCGAGGCTGGACGGGGTCAGGGTCTGGAAGCGGCTCATTTCGCGCTCTCCGCGGTGAACGGGTGAGTGGCGTGCCAGTGGCGTGCGATGTCGATGCGACGGGCACACCAGACCTTGTCGTGGCTCTTCACGTAGTCGAGGAAGCGGGCCAGCGAGGCCAGCCGCGCCGGACGACCGAGCAGGCGGCAGTGCATGCCGATGGAGAGCATCTTCGGCGCGCCTTCGACCCCTTCGGCATAGAGCACGTCGAAGGCATCCTTCAGGTATTCGAAGAAGTCGTCGCCCTTGTTGAAGCCCTGTACCTGGGTGAAGCGCATGTCGTTGGTGTCCAGGGTGTAGGGAATCACCAAGTGTGGCTTTTCCGGTGTGCTTTCCGGGTCCCAGTAGGGCAGGTCGTCGTCGTAGGTGTCGGAGTCGTAAAGGAAGCCGCCTTCCTCGCGCACCAGGCGACGGGTGTTCGGGCTGGTGCGGCCGGTGTACCAGCCGAGCGGGCGTTCGCCGGTCAGCTCGGCGAGGATGCGGATCGCCTCGAGCATGTGCTCGCGCTCTTCCGCTTCGTTCATATACTGGTAGTCGATCCAGCGGTAGCCGTGGCTGCAGATCTCATGGCCTGCGGCGACCATCGCCTTGATCGCCTCGGGATGACGCTGGGCGGCCATGGCCACGGCGAAGATGGTCAGCGGGATGTCGTGGCGCTTGAACAGCTTGAGCAGGCGCCAGACGCCGGCGCGGCTGCCGTATTCGTAGAGCGATTCCATGCTCATGTGGCGCACGCCTTGCAACGGCTGGGCGGCCACCATCTCGGAGAGGAACGCCTCGGACTCCTTGTCGCCATGGAGGATGTTGCGCTCGCCGCCTTCCTCGTAATTCAGCACGAAGGACAGGGCGATGCGGGCATCGCCCGGCCAGCGGGGATGAGGCGGGTTGTTGCCGTAACCGATCAGGTCGCGTGGGTAGTCGGCGCTCACTGCAATCTTCCTTTTCCGAGAGTAGAGGGGTCGCTACAGCAGGCTGTGGCAGACCGCGATGAGTCAATTGTATACAAATCAAATTGCACTTTGTAAATCGAAAATTTCCACAATTTGCGGCTTTTCCGGTTTGCAAGAAACTTGCCTGAGTGGTCAGTAGACGCGCCTGCAAGGCGCTTCCTGGCAAGTCTTCAGATAGAAAGGAAGCGCTTCTGACCTCGTTGATGAGACGTTCTTGTTGCGATAATTGTGTACAATTTTGTGTGAAAGTGTCTTGTTTTTCCCGTTGCCGTGCTATGCTCACGGCATGTTCGGCTTGGGCAGGCCCGGCCGGGCAACCGATTTCAACCGAAGAACCAAGAGGAGGCGTGGCCCCGTGAGCGCTCGGCGCAACGGGGCCCAGCAACTATGGGACGTTTGACGACGCATGTATTGGATGCCGCCCACGGCTGCCCCGGCAGCGGTATCCGCATCGAGCTGTATCGGGTCGAAGCCGAGCGGCTGGAGCGGGTCGCCCAGGTGGAAACCAACCACGACGGCCGCTGCGACGCACCCTTGCTGCAAGGCAAGGATTACCGTAGCGGTGTGTACCAGCTGCACTTCCATGCCGGCGATTACTACCGCGCCCGTGGCGTCGCCCTCCCGGAACCGGCGTTCCTCGACGTGGTGGTACTGCGCTTCGGCATCTCCGCGGAACAGGAGCACTACCATGTGCCGTTGCTGATTTCGCCGTACAGCTATTCCACCTACCGGGGTAGCTAGATTCACCGACTACCGTCGCTCTGATCCGTCAGAGTCTCCCTTGGCCCGCGCACACTGCGGGCTTTTTTATGCCTGGATATTGGGTGTGCTGAGTGGATTGGTCGCGCAATGGGCGAATGAAATTCCCCGGCGGAGTATCACCATTCTCGCCGTAGCTCGAATAAGCCTGGACGCAATCCGGGACTACGCCCCGTCCCGGATTGCGCAGGCGCTTATTCGGGCTGTGGGAGTGGGCCAATGAAAAAGGCGGCCGAAGCCGCCTTGCCATGGATAGCTCAGGCTTCTACCGGCTCAACAACGACGCCGCGCCGGCGCCACCGAACAGGCCGGCGCTGATGCGGTTGAACCAGGCCTGGCCCTTGCCGCTGCGCAGGTAGCGCGAGGCGCCGTGGGCGCCGAGGCCGTAGGCGAGCTTGCAGGCGAGGTCCAGCACCGCCCAGGTGGCGATCATGGTCAGCAACTGCGGCACGAACGGGCGATCGGCACTGAGAAACTGCGGCAGGAAGGCGGCGAAGAACAGGATGTCCTTGGGATTGCTCGCGCCCAGGCCGAAGGCGCGCCAGAACAGGGCACGGAACGCTGGATTGGACGGGGCTTCGTCAGCGCTGGCGGTACGGGCGCCGCGACGCGATTCCTGCCAGCTCTGCCAGGCGAGGTAGAACAGGTAGACCGCTCCGAGGATCTTCAGCAGGCTGAACACCTGCTCCGAGGCCAGCAGCAGGGCGCCGAGCCCGAGGGCGGAGGCGCTGAGCAGGCAGATCGAGGCGCTGACCCCGCCGAGGAAGGCCGGCCAGGAGCGACGCAGGCCGTAGTTCAGGCTATTGCTGATCATCAGCAGCGACAGCGGGCCGGGGATCAGGATTACCACCAGGGCGGCACTGGCGTACAGCAGCCAGGTTTCCAGACTCATCGATACCTCTCCATGAACGAAAGCCCCACCGGCATGGCGGTGGGGCGGGGGCTATGTCGCCTCAGAGGAAGGCGAACTTGGCGATGAATATCGCACACAACACGTACAGGCTGATCGACACCTTGTCGCGCTGGCCGGTGAGCAGCTTCAGCGTGGCGTAGGTGAGGAAGCCCAGTGCGATGCCGTTGGCGATGGAGAAGGTCAGCGGCATCATCACCACGGTCACGATGGCCGGGATTGTGTCGGTGTGGTCCTTCCAGTCGATGTGGGCCATGCCGCTCATCATCAGCATCGCCACGTAGATCAGCGCGCCGGCGGTGGCGTAGGCCGGGATCATGCCCGCCAGCGGGGCGAAGAACATGGCGGCGAGGAACAGCAGGCCGACGGTGATGGCGGTCAGGCCGGTGCGGCCGCCGGCGGCGACGCCCGAGGCGCTTTCCACGTAGCTGGTCACCGGCGGACAACCGACCAGGGCGCCGACCACGCTGGAAGTGCTGTCGGCCTTCAGGGCGCGGGACAGGTTCTGGATCTTGCCGTCGTCGTCCACCAGGTTGGCGCGGTGGGCGACCCCCATCAGGGTTCCGGCGGTGTCGAACATGTTCACGAAGAGGAAGGCCAGGATGACGCTGATCATTCCCACGTTGAGCGCACCGGCGATGTCCATGGCCAGGAAGGTGGGCGCCAGGCTCGGCGGCATCGAGATCAGCCCCTGGTATTCCACCAGGCCCAGCGCCCAGCCAGCGAGGGTGACGGCGAGGATGCTGAAGAGGATAGCGCCGAACACGTTGCGGTGGCTGAGCACGGCGATCAGCAGGAAGCAGATCGCGGCGAGCAGGGCCGACGGCTCCTGGAAGGAACCCATGGTCAGCAGCGTCGCCGGGCTGTCCACCACGATGCCGGCGGTCTTCAGGCCGATCAGGCCGAGGAACAGGCCGACCCCCGCGCCCATGGCGAAGCGCAGGCTCATGGGGATGCTGTTGAGCAGCCACTCGCGGATGCGCGACAGGCTCATGATCATGAACAGAATGCCGGAGAGGAACACCGCACCCAGGGCGATCTGCCAGCTATAGCCCATTTCGCCGACCACAGTGTAGGTGAAGAAGGCGTTGAGCCCCATGCCCGGCGCCAGGCCCACCGGCCAATTGGCATACAGGCCCATGAGGAAGCAGCCCAGCGCCGCGCCGATGCAGGTGGCGACGAACGCGGCACCGTGGTCGACGCCGGCGTTGGCCATGATGTTGGGGTTGACGAAGATGATGTAGGCCATGGTGACGAAGGTCGTCAGGCCGGCCAGCAGCTCGGTCCGCACGCTGGTGCGGTGTTCGCTGAGTTTGAAGAAGCGGTCGAGCCAACCGGGTCCGGTACGCATTGCCTGAGCAGCCTGTTGTTCTTGTTTCGCGCTTTCCACAGGGTGTTCCTCATTCTCTTGTTGTGTCGTCACCCAGAGCGGTTCGCTCTCTGAGGCGGGGTGCTGGGTGTGCGTGCCGAAAATCGGTTTCTGACCTGTGAGTCAAAAAGTCGCACAGGCGGATTATGCTTTTGTATACAAAAAAATCAAATAATGTTTTCGTTGTTGCGCTGACGGGACGATCTGATCGTATTCAACGCTGCCTTTGCGTTACTCGAACGATGCTTCGAGAACGTTTGAAATACTCTTTAGAATCAATAAGTTGGTGTCTATGCGCGAAGACTGGCAACGACTTTGGACCGGCATCGCCGACGAATAGAGGGATAAAGGGCATAAGAAGCGAAGGGCTTGGTGAAGAAAAAACTAACAGCACTCCACTGAGAAAAGGAGGAAATCGCGTGAGGACAGAAACCGGTACTGAAGGCACGCAGGTCTCATAATCCTGTACGAAAAGTGTGCGAATCCAGGCGATTGTGTACAATGCAGTCACTTTCATACCCAGATTCACCGTTACACTTACCCTCGTAGCGGTGAAAGGCAGTAGAGTTCGGATATCCGCCGACCCTCATTGACGCGAGCCCCCATGAACGAACAGTTGCAGCCCCTCAAGAAGCAGCCGCGTGCCGGCAAGAGCCGCAGCGGGACTCAGGACGATGTCGTCTATGCCCATATCTTCGATGCCATCCTCGAACAGCGCCTGGCTCCCGGGACCAAGCTGAGCGAGGAGGCATTGGGCGAGATCTTCGGCGTGAGCCGCACCATCATCCGCCGCGCGCTTTCCCGACTGGCCCACGAGGGCGTGGTACTGCTGCGACCGAACCGTGGGGCGGTGGTGGCCAGCCCCAGCGTCGAGGAGGCGCGGCAAATCTTCTTTGCACGGCGCATGGTGGAGCGCGCCATCACCGAGCTGGCGGTGGAGCATGCCACCGCCGAGCAGCTTGCCGAGCTGCGCCAGATGGTCTCCGAGGAACAGGCCTGCTTCTCCCGTGGCGACCGTGGCGCCGGCATCCGTCTCTCCGGCGAGTTCCACCTGAAACTGGCCGAGGCGGCGAAGAACGCACCGCTGATCAGCTTCCAGCGCAGCCTGGTGTCGCAGACTTCGCTGATCATCGCCCAATACGAAAGCAGCGGTCGCCAGCATTGCTCCTACGACGAGCACAACGAGTTGATCGACGCCATCGAGGCCCGCGACAAGGACAAGGCGGTGACCCTGATGATGCATCACATGGATCACATCGACAGCAAACTCAACCTCGATGAGGACAGCGCTTCGGACGACCTGCACGCGGTGTTCTCGCACCTGCTGCAGACCCGCAAGAAGCCGGGTCGGGCCACGGCGCGATAGGCCGGTGGACCGCCGGCGAATGAATTCGCCCCTACATGAGAAGCCCCGCGATGCGGGGCTTTTTGTATGGCTCGTCGAAGGGTAGCCCGGATAAGCGCAGCGCAATCCGGGATCCGCGAATGCCTCACCCACGCGTATGCACAGCCTGGCCGGCCGCGTAGGTTGCCTTCACCGCGCGGTCGTCGCCGAGGACGATCAGGGCGAACAGCTTTTCCTCCAGCGTCCTGGCCTGTTGCAGGCGGTAGGACAGCAGCGGGGTGGCGTGGTAGTCGAGGACGACGAAGTCTGCGTCCTTGCCGCTCTGGAAGTTGCCGATGCGGTCGTCCAGGTAGAGCGAGCGGGCGCCGCCCAGGGTCGCCAGGTACAGCGACTTGAACGGATCGAGCTTCTTACCCTGTAGCTGCATGACCTTGTACGCCTCGTTCAGCGACTGCAACTGGGAGAAGCTGGTGCCGGCGCCCACGTCGGTCCCCAGGCCGACGCGCACGCCGTGGCGCTCCAGCTTGTCCAGGTCGAACAGGCCGCTGCCGAGGAACAGGTTGGAGGTGGGGCAGAAGGCGACGGCCGAGCCGGTCTCGCCGAGGCGCTGGCATTCGTGGTCGCAGAGGTGCACGCCGTGGGCGAATACCGCGCGCGCGCCGAGCAGCCGGTAGTGGTCGTAGACGTCCAGGTAGCCGCTGCGCTCGGGGAACAGCTCGCGTACCCACTCGATCTCCTTGCGGTTCTCGGACAGGTGGGTGTGCATGTACAGGTCCGGGTACTCGGCGAACAGCTTGCCGGCCAGTTCCAGTTGCTCCGGCGTGCTGGTCGGCGCGAAGCGCGGGGTCACCGCATAGTGAAGACGGCCCTTGCCGTGCCAGCGTTCGATCAGCTCCTTGCTGTCGGCATAGCCGGATTCCGGTGTGTCCGTCAGGTAGTCCGGGGCGTTGCGGTCCATCAGCACCTTGCCGGCGATCATCCGCAGGTTCAGCGCCTGGGCGGCCTCGAAGAAGGCGTCCACCGACTGTTTGTGCACAGTGCCGAAGACCAGCGCGGTGGTGGTGCCGTTGCGCAGCAGCTCCTTGAGGAAAATGTTCGCCACGTCGCTGGCATGGGCCTTGTCGGCGAACTGGCGCTCGGTGGGGAAGGTGTAGGTGTTCAGCCAGTCCAGCAGTTGTTCGCCGTAAGAGGCGATCATGCCGGTCTGCGGGTAGTGGATGTGGGTGTCGATGAAACCGGGGGTAATGAGGGCGTCGCGGTATTCGACCATCTCGATGCCTTTCAGCATCGGCAACAGCTCTTCGGCGGCGCCGACCTTCACTACCCGGCCGTCCTCGACGAGCAGCACGCCGTCTGCGAAATACTGGTAGGACTGCTCGATGCCGGCCTCGCTCGGGTCGGCGAGGCTGTGCAGGATGGCGGCGCGGTAGGCTTTCAGTTTTTCGTTCATGTCACGCTTGGCTCAATCGAATGAAGGTGTGGGCAGGCGGATAGGGCGAGGCCCGCGAACGGCGCGTTGTGCTCGCCCGTCCGCGGTCAGCCGCGACGGGAGGCAGGCAGCAGCTTGGTCACGGTCTCGCCCTTGCGGGTCTCGGCGCCAAAATGGGCGTTGTAGGTGGCGATCACTTCGCCGGCGATGGACACGGCGATCTCGATGGGCAGCTTGCCTTTCACTTCCGGCAGGCCCATGGGGCAGCGCATGCGCTGTATGACCTCGGCCTGGAAGCCGCGCTCGCGCAGGCGGTGCTCGAACTTTACGCGCTTGGTACGCGAACCGATCAGCCCGTAGTAGGCGAAGTCGTTGCGCTCCAGGATGGCGGCGGTCAGTTCCAGGTCCAACTGATGGTTATGGGTCATGACGATGAAGTAGCTGCCGGCCGGCATTTCCTCGACTTCGTCCACTACCTTGTCATTGACTACTTTTTCCACGCCGGTCGGGATCTGTTCGGGAAATTCGTTTTCCCGCGAATCGATCCAGCGCACCTTGCACGGCAGGCTGGCGAGCAGCGGCACCAGGGCCCGGCCGACGTGGCCGGCGCCGAACACGGCGATGGTCGCCTGCGGCTGGCCCATGGGCTCGAACAGCAGCACGGTGGCGCCGCCGCAGCACTGGCCGAGGCTGGCGCCCAGGCTGAAGCGCTCCAGGCGGGTTTCCTGGCTGCGTTTTTCCAGCATTTCGCGGGCCAGTTCCATGGCCTTGTATTCCAGATGGCCGCCGCCGATGGTCTCGAAGATGCACTCGCGGGTGACGATCATCTTCGAGCCGGCGTTGCGCGGAGTCGAGCCGCGCTCTTCGATGATGGTCACCAGCACGCAAGGTTCGCCCTTCTGTTGCAGGTCGGCGAGGGCGCCGATCCATCCGGTGTTGCTCATTTGCTCAGCCTCCAGGTGCGCAGGGGCTTGGCGGTGCGCGACAGGCGCCAGCCGTCCTTCTGCGGACGAGGGGCCGTCGGCTCCAGCAGGAACAGCGGCGGCAGGGTTTCGCGACCCTGCGTGGCCGGGGTATCCAGTTGATGTTCGGTGTGTCTTGTCATTGTTGTGCACCCGTTTCTTGCGGGAGCGGATTCAGCGGGAATCCGCTCCCGTTGGCCCGTGCGGTCAGGCCGGTTCGGCTTCGGTGGCGGTCGCCGGAGCGGCCGCCTTCTGCAGCGCTTTCATCTGCTGCACGCCCCAGAGCACGCGTTCCGGCGTCGCCGGGGCGTCGATCCGGGGCTGTGCCTGGTAGTCGGCAAGGCTGGCCACCGCGTCCTTGATCGCGCACCACACGGAGATGCCGAGCATGAACGGCGGCTCGCCCACGGCCTTGGAGTGGAACACGGTGTCTTCCGGGTTCTTGCGGTTCTCCACCAGCTTCACCCGCAGGTCCAGGGGCATGTCCGCCACGGCCGGAATCTTGTAGCTGGCCGGGCCGTTGGTCATCAGCTTGCCCTTGTCGTTCCACACCAGCTCTTCCATGGTCAGCCAGCCCATGCCCTGGACGAAGCCGCCTTCCACCTGGCCGATGTCGATGGCCGGGTTCAGCGAGGCGCCGACGTCGTGGAGGATGTCGCTACGCAGCATCTTGTACTCGCCGGTCAGGGTATCGACGATCACTTCCGAGCAGGCGGCACCGTAGGCGTAGTAGTAGAACGGCCGTCCGGCGGCTTTCTCGCGGTCGTAGAAAATCTTCGGCGTGCGGTAGAAACCGGTGCTGGAGAGCGAGACCTGATTGAAGTAGGCGAGCTGGATCAGCGCCTCGAAGGCGAGGAACTGGTCGCGCACGCGCACCTGGCCGTTACGGAACTCGACGTCTTCCTCGGTAACCTTGAAGTGCCGGGCGGCGAATTCCACCAGGCGCTTCTTGATGGTCTCGGCGGCGTTCTGCGCGGCTTTGCCGTTCAGGTCCGCACCGCTGGAAGCGGCGGTCGGCGAGGTGTTCGGTACCTTGTCGGTGTTGGTGGCGGTGATCTGGATGCGCTCGACGTCCACCTGGAAGACTTCGGCCACCACCTGGGCGACCTTGGTGTTCAGGCCCTGGCCCATCTCGGTGCCGCCGTGGTTCAGATGGATGCTGCCGTCGGTGTAGATGTGGATCAGCGCGCCGGCCTGGTTGAGGAAGGTGGCGGTGAAGCTGATGCCGAATTTCACCGGGGTCAGCGCCAGGCCTTTCTTCAGCACCGGGCTCTTGGCGTTGAACGCGCGGATTTCCTCGCGACGCCTGGCATATTCGGCGCTGGTTTCCAGCTCGGCGGTCATTTCCTGGAGCATGTTGTGCTCCACGGTCTGGTAGTAGTGGGTGACGTTGCGCTCGTCCTTGCCGTAGTAGTTGCGCTTGCGCACGTCCAGCGGGTCCTTGCCGAGGCTGCGAGCCACGGCATCCATGATCTCCTCGATGGCGACCATCCCCTGCGGCCCGCCGAAGCCGCGGTAGGCGGTGTTCGAAGCGGTGTTGGTCTTGCAGCGGTGACCGATCACGGTGGCGTTGCCCAGGTAGTAGGCGTTGTCCGAGTGGAACATGGCGCGGTCGACGATGGAACCGGACAGGTCCGGCGAGTAGCCGCAGTTGCCGGCCAGTTCGATCTCGATGCCGTGCAGCAGGCCGTCGTCGTCGTAGCCAACGTCGTACTGGACGAAGAACGGGTGGCGCTTGCCGGTCATGGTCATGTCTTCCATGCGCGGCAGGCGCATCTTGGTCGGCCGACCGGTCAGGTGGGCGATCACCGCGCACAGGCAGGCCGGGCCGGCGGCCTGGGTCTCCTTGCCGCCGAAGCCGCCGCCCATGCGGCGCATATCGATGACGATCTTGTTCATCGGCACGCCGAGCACCTCGGCGACCAGCTTCTGCACCTCGGTGGGATTCTGGGTGGAGCAGTAGACGATCATGCCGCCGTCTTCGGTGGGCATCACCGAGGAAATCTGCGTTTCCAGGTAGAAGTGCTCCTGCCCGCCGATGTGCAGCGTACCTTGCAGGCGGCGCGGTGCAGCGGCGAGGGCGGCGGCCGAGTCGCCGCGCTTGTGCTGGTGGCTGTCGAGGACGAAGTGGCTCTTGCGCAGGGCTTCTTCCACGTCCAGCACCGGTTCCAAGTCTTCGTATTCGATGATCGCGGCCATGGCTGCCTTGCGTGCGGTTTCCAGGCTGTCGGCGGCGACCGCGATCACTGGCTGGCCGATGTATTCCACCTTGCCGTCCGCCAGCAGCGGGTCGCCGGCCACCACCGGGCCGATGTCCAACTGGCCGGGAACGTCCCGGCTGGTGATAGCGATGGCCACGCCTGGGATTTCATAGCAGGGCGCGGTGTCGATGCGCACGATGCGGGCGTGGGCGCGGTCGCTCATGCGCGCATAGACGTGCAACTGGTTGGGGAATTCCAGACGGTCGTCGATGTACACCGCTTCGCCGGAGACATGCTTGGGTGCGCTCTCGTGCTTCACCGGACGGCCGACGCCGGTGGTCAGTTCGGCGCGGAACAGGGCTGCCAGTTCGTCCTGGCTCTTGGTCATCGTGTTGTGGTTAGACATTATGGGCACCTCTAAAAACTACCTGCGTTGTCATCACTGCGTTAAAAACAAGCTCAAAATGCTCATTTACAGCTCGTAAACTGCGCTTTTTCGCTTGTTTTTGCCTTGTGCTGACTGCCTCGCCTACGTTTTTAGACATGCCCATATGCGGTCACCCGTGTCTCGACCTCGGGCGATTGCACCTCGAGGAAGTATTTACGCAGCAGGTTCTGGGCGGTCAGCAGGCGGTATTCGCGGCTGGCGCGGAAGTCGGTGAGCGGAGTGAAGTCCTTGGCCAGGGCTTCGCATGCACGCTCGATCACCGCCGGGTACCAGGCGGCACCCTGCAGGGCGGCTTCGCAGGCGGCGGCGCGCTTCGGAATGGCGGCCATGCCGCCAAAGGCGATGCGGGCTTCCTTCACTTCGCCATCCTCCACGGTCAGGTTGAACGCGGCGCAGACGGCGGAAATATCGTCGTCCAGACGTTTGGACACCTTGTAGGCGCGGAATGTCTGGTTCGGCCGGGCGCGCGGCACGATGATTTTTTCGATGAACTCGGCATCCTGGCGGGCCGTCACCTTGTAGTCGAGGAAGTAGTCTTCCAACGCCAGGGTGCGCCGCTCGCCGCCCTTGTTGAGGACGATCCGGGCGCCGAGGGCGATCAGTAGCGGCGGGGCGTCGCCGATCGGCGAGGCATTGCCGATGTTACCGCCGAGGGTGCCCTGATTGCGGATCTGCAGGGAAGCGAAGCGGTGCAGCAGCTCGCCGAAGTCCGGGTATTCGCTGGCCAGCGCGTCGTAGCAGTCGGTCAGCGGGGTGGCCGCGCCGATTTCGAGACGGTCGTCGAAGCGTTCGACGCGCTTCATCTCGGCAATGTGGCCGACGTAGATCATCACCGGCAGCTCACGGTGGAACTGGGTGACTTCCAGGGCCAGGTCGGTGCCGCCAGCGAGCAGCCGGGCCTGCGGGTTGGCCGTGTAGATGTCGGCCAGGTCGGCGACGGTCAGCGGCAACAGGCAGCGCTTGTCGCCGCTGTTCAGCTCGGCGGTTTCGCGTGGGGCGATGGCCTTGAGCCGGGCGATGGTCTCGGCTTCGGTGGCATCGAACTGATCCGGCTGCTTTTGGCAGCAAGCCTGCTCGGCGGCCTCAAGGATCGGGCGGTAGCCGGTACAGCGGCACAGGTTACCGGCCAGGGCCTCATGGGTCTGGGCTTTGTCGGCACCTTCGGCACTGTTCTTCTGCAAGGCGAACAACGACATGACGAAGCCGGGGGTGCAAAAACCGCACTGCGAGCCGTGGCAGTCCACCATGGCCTGCTGGACGCTATGCAGTTGGCCATTGTGCTTGAGGTCTTCGACGGTGATGAGCTGCTTGCCGTGCAGTGAGGAGACGAAGGTCAGGCAGGAATTGAGGGTGCGGTAGCGGATTCGCTCCTGGCCGTCCGAGACATCCAGCTCGCCGACCACCACGGTGCACGCGCCGCAATCGCCGGAGGCGCAGCCTTCCTTGGTTCCGGACTTGCCGAGGTGCTCCCGCAGGTAGTTCAGCACCGTGACGTTGGGATCGAGGGCACGCTCGGTGCGCAGCTCCCGGTTGAGTAAAAACTGGATCAAGGCAACCTCCAGGCACTTTTATTGTTGTCAGAGCCCGTCTCGGCGCGAGGGTGCCGCGCAGGCGGGTTCCGGGGCTCGTATGAAAGCCAATGTAGTAAGGTCTGACTTTTGGGTCAATAAAAATCTGACTTTAAAGTCAGAAAATTTCATGGCATTCGGTTATGAGCCGCTCAACGGCGCGGAAAAAGCGATGCGTGATTCGTGCCAGGAGGCTGATGTAGAGACGGATTCGGCCCATCGCCGTTTCCGTCCGTGACCCGGATATGCCTTGGCGCAATCCGGGACGGTGGCCGGAATAGGGGTAGTCCGGTTCGCCAGCAAGCTGGCTCCTACGGTCGTGCGGTGATTTCGGGAAATGCGTCCGGCCTCGACACTGCCTTTCCCAGAGGGGCGAAGGGGCGTCCGGGTGGACCCGACAGTCCGTGCAGGGGCGAATCTATTCGCCCGGCGGGGCTGGTTTTATACGTTGCAGGAGCGAGCTTGCTCGCGAAGGGCTACGCGAAAAGCTTCGTCAGCAGAGCTGGCTCCTACAAAAAAGCGAGCCTCGGCTTGGGAGCGCTATTGCGGGAGCGGATTCATCCGCGATGAAAAAAGCCCCGCGCAAAGGCGGTAATGCTGTTCACTTAAGCGGAGCAGCCTTCCGATCCACTGGATAGCGGGTCTTCGAAATCTTCACCGTCCTGGGCC
>NZ_MUJY01000189.1 GCF_002286785.1 Pseudomonas sp. PIC25
GAAGTCATGAGTGAGGTGATGCAGAAAGCTATGGCTATGCAGCATGATGCTCCCGCTTCAATTCAATAACCCTGTTGCACTCAGCTCCTGCAACCGCCCACGTATGCCGCTACGGGGATCGCAGGGGCGTTGATTCTGGTGTCGGCGGCGATGGGGCAACGCACCCACGAGGAGTTCCTGGCCGATTACGAGGCGCTGCGTGCGGCCGATCAACTGGATGAACACGGGATTGAGAACAAGGCGCTGCATCCGCCCTGGTTGACCTGGGTCCGCTAACTATTATGGGAGACAGGCAATGACTGGGTTTCTTTTGGCTGCGGTGTTTGCCGCTTGGTTGGTTTTTGTCGTATTTGTCACACGCTATGTGATTCGATTATTTAAATCTGGATTTTTGAGAGTGATAGGTGGGGTTTCGATATTTTTGGTTCTATTGATTGTGCCTCTAATAGACGAGTTGGTTGGTAAGTGGCAATTCAACTCGTTGTGTAAAAGCTATGCAGTGGTCCAAGTCGACGAGGAGCATGCTTATAATCGAAACGTTTTTTCTGAAGTGAGAAAGGAAGATCGATATGTTGAGGGAGTGATGTTGAAGATTCGTATAGATCCATATGTGTACCGCGATGTTGATACAGGTAATGTCATTGTTAAATATCATATCCTGCATGCGCAGGGTGGGTGGCTAGTTCGCTTCTTGGGTGTGTCTGAGGCGAATGCTCCCTTGTTATTTGAAGGGGGATGTGCTCCATCTAATAGGTACGATTTTAAAAAAATATTTGGTATTAAGGTTGTTAACTAGGAGTTGGTAATGGGAAAGACATATTGGAATGCCCTTTTGGCCGATGCTACTTACGCATTGGATAGTCCGGTTGAAGATCTTTCAGGTGCTGATTTGGTAAATGCGCTCAGGTTTAGAATGACTGAGCCGGTCGCCTCCTACATTGCAAAACAATTTTCCGTAGTTTCGCACATTGAAACTGATGATGTCACGGGCTCTGGCTTCGACGCCACTGTCTGGAAAGGAGAAGATGGAAAGCTGTACGTCTCGACGCAGGGTACTGCGGGATTACAGGATTTTCTCACTGACGGAGAACTTTCGATTACCGGTAACGCCGTTAGCCAAATTACAGACATGATCAATTGGTGGCTGCGGATTACAACGCCTAAGTCTGAAATGGCCTTACAAGTGGCGACTTCGCTTGTTGAAGACGGAGAGGATGCGTACGGCAGCCCAATCAGAGGTGAGATATAACTGGCCTACATTTGATTGCAGTTTTTTAGGTTGGTTGGTGTTATCTTTGCTAGTTATTAGGTGTTTTGCTTGATATATAAGAAATCGTGGTCTGAGATGGGTTGGATGCTTCTTGTTTTTGCGTTTCTTATGATTGCGCCTGTTCTGGATGAGGTTGTTGGTGGATGGCAATTTAGTGATCTCTGTGAGCAGTATACAAAAGTATATGTAAACGAGGAGAGGGCTAAAGGGAGAAAGGTTTTTTATGTTAGGAGAGGGGAAGACAGATTCTTGGATGGGGTAGCAGTGAAAGTTCGTATTGACCCGATTGTGTTTACGGATGCGGAAACTGGAGAGGTGCTTGTCAAATATAATGAGCTTCGTGCTCAAGGAGGGTGGTTTATTAGAGTTCTAGGGATATCTGAAAATAATTCACCATTGTTGTTTGATGCATGGTGTGGACCATTTGATCAAGATATGATTTTAAAGAATCTTAATATAGAAATTTTGAATTAAGGAGAGATTGTGACTGGATTGTTTTTGCTTGCAGTGCTCGGCGTTTGGCTGGCGGTTGCTACTTTTGTCGCTCGAATGATAGGGCGGTTTTTTAAATCTCAATTTAAAAAAATAGCGGCTGTGTTGATCTCATTTATGCTTGTTCTTGTTCTGCCATTTTCTGATGAATTGATTGGGGTTTATCAAATGAACAGTTTATGCTCAAAAAATGGTTTCCCGCCTATGGCTGCTTTTGAAAAACAGAGGGGCAGAACATTAGTTTCGAGAATGAGTTTGTTTAAGCCGGTGCCAGGAACGCTTCTGGAAACTGAGATGGCTGAAAAAACTTATGTGGATGAATTGTCGGGGGAGGTCGTTATCAGATTCTCTATATACCGCGTTAGAGGGGGGTGGCTGATAAGGGGACTAGGGATATCGGAAAATAATTCTCCTCTTATTGTTAGTGCTAGTTGTGGAGGGGTAGGAGGCTATCCATTGCGAGAAGTGATTAATCGTTATCAAATTAAGTTAACATTTGAATAGGGTTTGGGTAAATGTCTAATTCTATGTTTGGTTCCTATGTTAGTGCTCTTTTGTCTGATGCGACATACGACTTGGATGACAAGACTGAAGATTTTGCCTCTGGAGAGGTTTTGTTTTCTTTCTTGCAAAAACGTATGACGCCATCATTGGCTACATATATACAGAAAAATTTTAGCGTTCTGACTCATGTGGAGACTGACGATAAGTTTGGCTCTGGCTTCGACGCCACTGTCTGGAAAGGAGAAGATGGAAAGCTGTACGTCTCGATGCAAGGTACCGCGGGATTACAGGATTTTCTCACTGACGGAGAACTTTCGATTACCGGTAATGCCGCTAGCCAGATTACAGACATGATCAATTGGTGGCTGCGGATTACAACCCCTAAGTCTGAAATGGCCTTGCAAGTGGCGACTTCGCTTGTGGAAGACGGAGGAGGTGCGCTTGGCAATCCAGTCATAGGATCGCAATTAGTCCTTGCGCCGTCTGTAATGGGGGAGGGACTGATTTCCTCCGAAGAGTTGGCCGCCGGTGTCGAGGTCAGTGGTCATAGCTTGGGTGGTTACTTGGCATCGGCATTTACCCGGCTGTTCGGTCGTCATGCCAATGTTCTGCACACCACCACATTCAACAGCGCGGGTTTTTTTGGAAGCGAGCCTGTATTCAAACGTTGGGAGGAGTTGTTAGGACCGGGATATGGATTAGGGCGGTTCCCCAGTTCCAGCGAGCAGACCAACTTCTTTGCCAAGAACGGCATCAACGTCACTACCAATACTTTCTGGTTCGAGCAAATCGGAAAGAGGGTCGAGTTGTTCAACGAAGAAGGTACTGGTTTCCCCAACCATTACATGTACAAGCTGACCGATACACTTGCCTTGGCCAATGCTCTGCAAACATTGGACCCTCGCTTGGATTTGGCTATGGCGAACGACTTGTTCGAGGCCTCTTCCTTGCGAACCGAAGCCTCCTTGGAGGGCGCGCTCGATGCGTTGCGTCAGGTGCTCGGATTGGGTGGAGCAAGCACCCCTATCGGTGATGAGGGGAACAGCCCGCAGTCGCGCATACGCTTTCATGAAAATCTTTCCGCTCTGACGGAAAGCCCAGTATTCAAGAGCTTGGAAGGAAAGGTATCCATTTCGGTTGGCAACGCCAGTGCAACGAGCGCCAAGACCGATTTCGGCCATTTTCTCGCGTTGCAGTTTCTTACGCCGTTCGTGTTGCAAGGACTTGGTACGGATGCTTTGAAGGAAGTGCATCGCGATCTTGCTCGGAAATGGGATGCCGATCTGGCATTGAGCCCAGAGCAACGCTTGCAGGGCTTGGAAAATTATTCGGACGCCTATCTGCAGGCCCGCGCCGACCTGCTCAACCGCCAGATCCAAGCGGCCTTGGTGGATCGCGCACTGACGCAAGATCCGTTTACCCGCTTCGGCACCAACGATTCGGATGAACTGACGGTGGGCTATTCGAATGAGGGGCGCGGTGGATCGCTCTTCGGGGGAGACGGCGACGACCTGTTGAGCGGTTTGTCGGGCCGGGATTATCTGGAGGGTGGTGACGGGCAAGACCATCTGCAAGGGCGGGCCGGAGCCGACACGCTCCGCGGCATGGCC
>NZ_MUJY01000190.1 GCF_002286785.1 Pseudomonas sp. PIC25
CCGAGGACTAAACATGAGCCTCTCAAATCGTCACAGGCAGAGCCGGTGACTCATGACCACGTCCTAAGGACGTGGTTTCCCAAGTTCAAATGAATTCGCTCCCACAGAAAGGCGCGCCGTGCTTGCCCGGCTTCCTGTGTACAGCCTATAGTGCCGCCGTCGCGCATTTGCGACCGACCTTGGCCGGTCGGATCTAGGGGTGCAGCTGTTCCACATTGCAGTGTTCATCACATGCGATGTGGCGCATGGCAGCTGTGCGCGGGACACCTTCGGGTGTGCCGGGGTCCCTATTGCCCGGTCGGCCAACCCGCGTACAGTTGCCTCCAGTCTTCGCTTGGCCGCGAATGGTGGTGGCTCTTCACAATAGGAGCTTCACATGCAACCCCTCACACCTATCCCTTCACCGCTAACCACCCTGACCCCCTTCGGCCGCTACAACGATGGCCACCCATCCCTGTTCGCCGTACAACCGGGCGTACCGATCCAGGCGGCGCTGGAACACATTTCCAATCTGCTGGATATCGCCGAATCGCTGGCGTCGCAGTCGGCCCATCTCGGTGCGCCGGATAGCCAACAGCTCGGTCATGCCTGTAGCTATCTGGTCGAGATGGCCAAGGCCACGGTGGAGGCGTGTCTGGAGGGGATCGAAGGCGCCCGCCGCACATTCTGAATTGCAGAAACAAAAACGGCGGCCCTTGGGCCGCCGTTCGCAATCCATCGCTGTATCAGGCGATTTCGATCATTTCGAAATCGGCCTTGCCTACGCCGCAGTCCGGGCACAGCCATTCTTCCGGCACGTCTTCCCAGCGCGTTCCGGCCTGGATGCCCTCGTCGGGCCAGCCCAGGCTCTCGTCATAGATCAGGCCGCAGACCACACATTGCCACTTCTTCATAACTAACCTCGGTGAATCCCCAACGGGCTTGCGCGGGCAACCTATACCAATTCGCCCGCGCTCGCCAAGCCGCCGCCCGGCGGAAGCCGGCCAACCAAAGACTGGCGGGCCGGCTACTGGAACCTCAGGGATTCGGCGCCACCAGCGGGTCGCTGATCCCCAGACCATACAGCGCCAGCATGGTCAGGCTGCCGGCGAGGATCAGGTAGTAGAGGGTCGGGAGGATGGTCTTGCGCAGGGTGATGCCCTCCCGACCGAGCATGCCCACGGTGGCCGAGGCCGCTACCACGTTGTGGATGGCAATCATGTTGCCCGCCGCCGCACCCACCGATTGCGCCGCCACCAGCATGGCGCCGGACACACCGAGCAGTGTCGCGGTGTTGAACTGGAACTGCGCGAGCATCAGGTTGGACACCGTGTTGGAGCCGGCGATGAAGGCGCCCAGGGCGCCCACCGACGGAGCGAAGAACGGATAGACCGCGCCCACGCTGTCCGCCACCAGCTTGGCCATGGCCACCGGCATCGACACCAGGTCGGCGTCGTTCACCCCCGAGTTGATCAGGATGCGCACCATGGGGATGGTGAAGATCAGCACGAAGCCCGCGCCGAGCAGGGTGCGGCTGGACTCGCTGACCGCCGCCTTGAGCTCGGCGAAGCGCATGCGGTGCAGGAAGTAGGTCAGCAGCACGACGATGCAGAGAATGCCACCGGGCAGGTAGATCGGCTCCAGCGTGCCGGAAATGCCGGTCTCGCCGAGGATGTCCTTCCAGCCGAAGCTGAATGCCATCAGCGTCGCCTTGACCTCGGGGAAGGCACGGGTGATCACCAGCAGCAGCGCCAGGATGAGGTACGGCGCCCAGGCCATGGGCACGGAAATCGGCGCCTTGCCGGCCACCTCGTCGAGCTTCATCTGGATGCTGCCCATCCACTCCGCCGGCCAGTCCTTCGGGTCGGCGAAATCCCACTGTTCGCGCGGCAGCAGGAAGCCGGCCTTGGCCGCCGGCACCACGATGGCCAGGCCGACCAGGGCACCGATCATGGAGGGGAATTCCGGGCCGAGAAACACGCCCGCCGCCATGTAGGGCACGACGAAGCTGACGCCGGTGAAGAGCGCGAAGGGCGCGATGGCCAAGCCCTCCTTCCACGACTGGTTCTTGCCGAAGAAACGCACCATCACCATGACCATCACCAGCGGCATGAGGATGCCGCACAGGCCGTGGACGATCGCCACCCGCGAGGTAATGAGCTGGAAGAAGGTCTCCCAGTCGCTGCCGACGCTGGCCAACTGGGCACTGAGGCCGGTCTTGTCCAGGCCGGCGCCGACGCCCACCAGGATCGGCGTGCCCACCGCACCGAAGGACACCGGGGTGGACTGCACCATCATGCCGACCACCACCGCCGCCAGGGCCGGAAAGCCCAGGGCCACCATCAGCGGCGCGGCCACCGCTGCCGGGGTGCCGAAGCCGGAAGCGCCTTCGATGAAGCAGCCGAACAGCCAGGCGACGATCAGCGCCTGTACCCGGCGATCCGGGCTGATGCCGGAGAAGCCGCGCCGGATCGCGCTGATCCCGCCGGAATGCTTGAGGGTATTGAGCAGCAGGATCGCGCCGAAGATGATCCAGAGGATCGCCGCCGTGAGGATCAGCCCTTGCAGACTGGAGGCGATCACCCGGGTCAGCGACATATCCCAGGCGAACAGGCCGATGGCCGCGGTGAGCAGGAAGACCACCGGCATCGCGTACTTGGCCGGCCAGCGGAAGCCGACCAGCAGCACGCCGGCCAGCACCAGTGGCGAGAAGGCCAGGAGAGAGAGCAGCGTCTGATTCATGTTGGGTCCCTTGTTGTTGTTGTGAACCACTTTCCCGGGAATGCCCCGGTGCCACGCACGGGAACGCGCCGACGGTCGCCGGCTGTTCCAGAGGCGCCGGTGCGGGGATCGACCCACGTCGGCGCCAATGCTCGAAAGCCCCGGAACACTTGCGTGACCGGGGCTCGATCTATCTAGCCGTCGCCTTCACCCCCGGGCCTTGAAGCGCTGCCGCCACTGGTGCAGCAGTGGCTCGGTGTAGCCACTGGGCTGTTCGCGGCCCTTGAAAATCAGGTCGCAGGCCGCCTGGAACGCGGCGGAACCGGCATAGTCCGCGGCCATCGGGCGGTAGGCCGGGTCGCCTTCGTTCTGCCGGTCGACCACCCTGGCCATGCGCTCCAGGGTTTCGCGTACCGCCGCCTCGCTGACCACACCGTGGTGCAACCAGTTGGCGATGTGCTGGCTGGAGATACGCAGGGTGGCGCGGTCTTCCATCAGGCCGATGTTGTGGATGTCCGGCACCTTGGAGCAGCCGACGCCCTGCTCGACCCAGCGCACCACGTAGCCGAGGATGCCCTGGCAGTTGTTGTCCAGCTCTTCCTGGATTTCCTGCGGGCTCCAGTGCCGCTGGGCCACCACCGGCACGCTGAGCAGGCCCTTCAGCAGCGCGTCGCGCTCGGCGGCGAGATCGACGGCCTCCAGCTCGCGCTGGACCGCCTGCACGTCGACCTGGTGGTAGTGCAGGGCATGCAGGGTGGCGGCGGTGGGCGACGGCACCCAGGCGGTGTTGGCGCCGGCGCGGGGGTGGGCGATTTTCTGTTCGAGCATGGCCGCCATCAGGTCCGGCATGGCCCACATCCCCTTGCCGATCTGCGCCTTGCCGCGCAGCCCGCAGGCCAGCCCGACCAGCACGTTGTTGCGCTCGTAGGCCTGAATCCAGGCGCTGTTCTTCATGTCGCCCTTGCGCAGCATCGGGCCGGCTTCCATGGCGCTGTGCATCTCGTCGCCGGTGCGGTCGAGGAAGCCGGTGTTGATGAACACCACCCGCGCCGAAGCGGCGGCGATGCAGGCCTGGAGGTTGACGCTGGTGCGCCGTTCCTCGTCCATGATGCCCATCTTCAGGGTGTGGCGCGGCAGTCCGAGCAGGTCTTCGACGCGGCCGAACAGTTCGTCGGCAAAGGCCACTTCGGCGGGCCCGTGCATCTTCGGCTTGACGATGTAGACGCTGCCGGTGCGCGAGTTGCCGCGGCGCTGCAGGTCATGCAGGGCGATCAGGCTGGTCAGCACGCCGTCAAGGATGCCTTCGGGGATTTCCCGACCATCACCATCGAGGATCGCCGGGTTGGTCATCAGGTGGCCGACGTTGCGCACGAACAGCAGCGAGCGGCCGTGCAGGGTCAGCAGCGCGCCGTCGGCACCGGTGTAGGTGCGGTCAGGATTGAGCCGGCGGATGATGCGCCGGTCGCCCTTGTCCAGCTCCTCCACCAGATCGCCGCGCATCAGGCCGAGCCAATTGCGGTAGACCAGCACCTTGTCGTCGGCATCGACGGCGGCCACCGAGTCTTCGCAGTCCATGATGGTGGTCAGCGCCGCTTCCAACAGCAGGTCCTTCACGCCAGCGGCGTCGGTCCGGCCAATGGGACTGGCCGGGTCGATCTGGATCTCGACGTGCAGGCCGTTGTTCTTCAGCAGCACGGCCACGGGCTGGGCGGCATCGCCCTGGTGGCCGGCGAACTTCTCTGGCTGGGCGAGGCCGGTGCGGCTGCCGTTGTTCAGGGCAACCTGCAGGCGTCCGTCCACCACCGTGTAACCCGTGGCATCGGCATGGCTGCCGTCGGCCAGGGGTGCGGCCTGGTCGAGGAAGGCACGGGCGAAGGCGATCACCTTGGCGCCGCGCACGTCGTTGTAGCCCGGCCCTTTCTGCGCACCACCCTCTTCGCTGATGGCGTCGGTGCCATAGAGCGCGTCGTACAGCGAACCCCAGCGGGCGTTGGCGGCGTTCAGCGCGTAGCGCGCGTTCATCACCGGCACCACCAGCTGCGGACCGGCCTGTTCGGTGATCTCGCGGTCGACGTTGGCGGTGCTGACCTGCACCGAAGCGGGCGTCGGCAGCAGGTAGCCGATGGATTCGAGGAAGGCACGATAGACCGGCATGTCAGCGATCGGCCCCGGATGTTCGCGATGCCAGGTATCCAGCTCGGCCTGCAGGCGGTCGCGTTCCAGCAGCAGTTGGCGGTTCTTCGGTGCCAAGTCGTGGACCAGGGCGTCGAAGCCCTGCCAGAAGCGCTCCGGGTCCACGCCGGAACCCGGCAGGGCTTCGTCCTCGATGAAACGCAGCAGGTTGGCGGCGATGTGCAGGCGGTGGCGTTGCAAGCGTTCGGTCATTTCAGCTCTCCGGTAAGGTGAAGGTCGGCGAAAGGGCGGTCAGAGCACCGCCGTTCCCGCTTTCGCCACCTGGGCATCCTGTTCGGCTTTGACACCGGAAACGCCGACGGCACCGATCACCTGGCCGTCGACCTTGATCGGCACACCGCCTTCCAGAGAGGTCAGCAGCGGCGCGGAGAGGAAGGCGCTGCGCCCGCCGTTGACCATCTCTTCGTAGCCTTTCGATTCGCGCCGGCCGAGGGCGGCGGTGCGGGCCTTCTCGGTAGCAATGTAGGCACCGATCGGCGCACACCCATCGAGGCGCTCCAGGGCCAGCGGATGGCCACCGTCATCGACCACGGCGATGGCCACGGCCCACTGGTTGCGCTCGGCCTCGGCCCGCGCGGCGGCGAGGATTCGGCTGACTTCCTGCTGGGTCAGGACGGCTTTGCTGTACATGCGGTCTCCTTCTTCATTGTTCGATCTGCCGGGGTTCGTTGCCGGCGGTATTTTTTCGGCGGCGATACGCGTTCCGCTCCCGCTCATCCCATCGCCTCGTCCACCAACTCGATCCAGTGCCGCACCGGCGTCCGGCCCGCGCCGTCGAGGTGGGTCTGGCAGCCGATGTTGGCGGTGGCGATCACGTCCGGGTTGCCGCTTTCCAGGGCATTGAGCTTGTTGTCGCGCAACTGCCGCGACAGCTCAGGCTGGGTGATCGAGTAAGTGCCGGCCGAGCCGCAGCAGAGGTGCGCGTCGGGCACGTCGGTCAGGTGGAAACCGAGGCGGCGCAGCACGTCCTCCACCGCGCCGCCCAGCTTCTGGGCGTGCTGCAGGGTGCAGGGGCAATGGAAGGCCAGGCGCAGGTCGCCGCGCGCGCCGAGGCGCTCCAACGGCTCGGCGCGCAACACTTCCACCAGGTCCTTGGCCAGAGCGCTGACCCGCGCCGCCTTGGCCGCATAGGCCGGGTCGCTGGCGAACAGGTGGCCGTAGTCCTTGACGAAGGCACCGCAGCCGCTGGCGGTCTGCACGATGGCTTCGGCACCGGCTTCGATGGCCGGCCACCAGGCGTCGATGTTACGCCGAGCCCGTTCGAGGCCGGCGTCCTGGGCATTCAGGTGGTAGTCCACCGCCCCGCAGCAGCCGGCCTCCCGGGCCGGCGTGACAGCGATGCCGAGACGGTCGAGCACGCGGGCGGTGGCAGCGTTGGTGTTCGGCGACAGGCCCGGCTGTACGCAGCCTTCCAGCATCAGCACGCGGCGCGGATGGTCCGTCTGCGGCCTCGGCCGCGCCGGTTTCACCGCGCGCGGCAGCTTGGCCTTGAGCGCGCCCGGCAGCAGCGGGCGGAACGCCTGGCCGGTGCGCAGCAGCGCAGCGAACAGGGTCGGATTCGGCACGATCCGGCGCAGCCCCTCGCGCAGGGCCCGTTCGCCCAGCGACCGGGGCACACGCGCCTCGACATAGACGCGTCCGATGTCCAGCAGGTTGTGGTACTGCACGCCGGAGGGGCAGGTGGTTTCGCAGTTGCGGCAGGTAAGGCAGCGGTCCAGGTGCGCCTGGGTGCTCTCGCTGATGTCGCTGCCTTCCAACGCCTGCTTGATTAGGTAGATGCGCCCACGCGGGCCATCCAGCTCGTCGCCCAGTACCTGGTAGGTCGGGCAGGTGGCATTGCAGAAGCCGCAATGCACGCAACTGCGCAGGATGCGCTCGGCCTCGTCGGCGCGTGGCAGTCGCTTGGCATGTTCACTCAGGTTGGTTTGCATGACTCGACCTCAGACCTCCGCGTACATCCGCCCGGGATTGAAGATTCCCAGCGGGTCGAGTTGTGCCTTGAGCTGGCGGTGATAACGCAGCAGCGCCGGCGAAAGGGGGTGGAGCGGGCTGGCGGCCCGGCCGGGGGTGAAGCAACTGGCATGGCCGCCGACTTCGGCGACGATGGCGCGGATGACGTCCGCCTCGGCCTCGGACTTCAACCAGCGCTGGGCGCCGCCCCAGTCGATCAGTTGCGCGCCGGGCAGCGTCAGCGCCGGTGTGTGGTTGGGCAGCGACAGCCGCCACAGCGGGCGCGGGTCGTGGAAAAAGTCCAGGCGCTGCTCGCGCAGGTCGTGCCAGTAGGCATCGGGCAGTTCGTCGCCCCCCAGCCGTTCGCGGGCGGCGGCCACCGAACCTTCGCCGCCTTCCAGGCGCAGGTGCAGTGCTTGGCCGTCATGGCTGGCGGCGGTGATCGGGATCGGCTGCTGACCCCACTCGGCCAGCTTGAGCAGGGCCCGTTCGACGTCCAGCTCCAGGCGCAGGCTGAGGCGACGGCGTGGCTTGGGCAGTACTTTGAGGGAGACTTCGGTGATCACGCCGAGGCAGCCAAAGCTGCCGGCCATCAACCGCGACAGGTCGTAGCCGGCGACGTTCTTCATCACCTCGCCGCCGAAGCGCAGGTGCTTGCCCTGGCCGGTGATGAGCCGGGTGCCGAGGACGAAATCGCGCACCGCGCCGTACCAGGGCCGGCGCGGGCCGGACAGCCCGGCGGCGACCATCCCGCCCACCGTGGCGTCCCCGAAGTGCGGCGGCTCGCAGCCGAGCAACTGGCCCTGGGCGTCCAGCGCCGCTTCCAGCTCGACCAAGGGCGTACCGGCGCGGACGGTAACCACCAGCTCGGTGGGGTCATAGGTGACAATGCCCCGATGGGCGCGCAGGTCGAGCGTCTCGCCGGCCATCTCGCGGCCGAGGAAAGCCTTGCTGTCGCCACCCCGGATGCGCAGCGGCGTGCGTGCGACCAGGGCGCGATTGACCTGTTCCAGCAGGGCTTCGCTGGCGTCGTGGGCAGTCATCAGAAACGCTCCAGGTCAGGGAACGGCAACTGGCCGTGGTGGACGTGCATGGCACCGAATTCGGCGCAGCGGTGCAGGGTCGGGATGTTCTTGCCGGGATTGAGCAGGCCGGTGGCGTCGAAGGCCGCCTTCACCGCGTGGAAGGTGGTCAGCTCGTCGGCGTTGAACTGGGCGCACATCTGGTTGATTTTCTCGCGGCCGACGCCGTGCTCGCCGGTGATGCTGCCGCCTACTTTCACGCAGAGTTCGAGAATCTTGCCGCCCAGGGCTTCGGCGCGCTCCAGCTCGCCGGGCTGGTTGGCGTCGAAGAGGATCAGCGGGTGCATGTTGCCGTCGCCGGCGTGGAACACGTTGGCCACGCGCAGGCCGTATTCGGCGGACAGCTCGGCGATGCCGCGCAGCACGCCGGGCAGCTCGCGGCGCGGGATGGTGCCGTCCATGCAGTAGTAGTCCGGGGAGATGCGCCCCACCGCCGGGAAGGCGTTCTTGCGCCCGGCCCAGAAGCGCACGCGCTCGGCCTCGTCGCGGGCCAGTCGCACCTCAGTGGCGCCGGCCGCTTCCAGCACCTGGCGCACCCGCTCGCAGTCGTCGTGGACGTCGGCTTCCACGCCGTCCAGCTCGCAGAGCAGGATGGCTTCGGCGTCCACCGGGTAGCCGGCGTGGATGAAGTCCTCGGCGGCGCGGATCGCCAGGTTGTCCATCATCTCCAGGCCGCCGGGAATAATGCCGGCGGCGATGATGTCGCCCACCGCACGGCCAGCCTTTTCCACCGAATCGAAGCTGGCCAGCAGTACCTTCGCCACCTGCGGCTTGGGCAGCAGCTTGACGGTGACCTCGGTGACCACGCCGAGCATGCCTTCGGAACCGGTGAACAACGCCAGCAGGTCGAAGCCGGGGCTGTCCAGCGCATCGGAGCCGAGGGTCAGGCGCTCGCCCTCGACGGTGACGATCTCCACGCTGAGCAGGTTGTGCACGGTCAGGCCGTATTTCAGGCAGTGCACGCCCCCGGCGTTCTCCGCCACGTTGCCGCCGATGGAGCAGGCGATCTGCGAGGACGGGTCGGGCGCGTAATAAAGGCCATGGGGCGCAGCAGCCTGGGAGATCGCCAGGTTGCGCACGCCGGGCTGGACCCGCGCCAGGCGGGCCTCCGGGTCCACGTCGAGAATCCGGTTGAAGCGCGCCATCACCAACAACACGCCCTGCTCCAGCGGCAGGGCGCCGCCGGACAGGCCGGTGCCGGCGCCACGGGCGACCACCGGAACCTTGCGCCGGTGGCAAAGTTTCATAATCGCCTCGACCTCTTCCACGTGGCGCGGCAACAGCACCAGCATGGGCGTGGTGCGGTAGGCGGACAGGCCATCGCACTCGTAGGGCTTGAGGTCTTCCCGGCGGTGCAGGATTTCCAGGTCAGGCAGTTGCTGCTGCAGCTCGGCGAGCAGCACCGCCTTGTCGACCTTCGGCAGCGCGCCATCGACGCGCTCGTCGTACAGAATGCTCATGGCAGGCTCGTGTCGGAATCATTGTTGTTGTGCGCACCGCGGCAAATCCGCACGGCGCGGGATGGCCGGCATGATTAGCCCGGGCGAAGCGCTCCGTCCACGACGCGAAACACTGGTCCGACCAGTTCTTTCGCCGGGCTTTTTCGCAAACTCCGACTAAAGCCCCATGGCACCGCCCATTCAGCGGGTTAAAGTGGGTTCTCACGAACCGCTTTCAAACTGGTCCTACCAGTTCAGGAGAAGCCCTCATGCCCTTGGAAACGACACCGGAACAACGCCGCCAGCTCGCCGACGTGGTGGCCGAGCGCATCGAACGGCTGATCCTCGACGGCGTGCTCAAGGTTGGCCAGGCGCTGCCGTCGGAGCGGCGCCTGTGCGAGAAGCTGGGCATTTCCCGCTCGGCACTGCGTGAGGGGCTGCGCGTGCTGCGCGGGCGCGGCATCGTCGAGACCGCCCAGGGGCGTGGCTCCTTCGTCGCCCGCCTGACCCAGCCGAGCGACGCCAGCCCGCTGATGCACCTGTTCAGCTCGCAGCCGCGTACTCTCTACGACCTGCTGGAGGTCCGCGCGCTGCTGGAGGGCGAGTCGGCGCGCCTGGCGGCGCTGCGCGGCACCGATGCGGATTTCATCCTGCTCACCCGTCGCTATGAAGAAATGCTCGCCGCGCACGCCGAACCGCACAGCCACGACCCGCATGAACATGCCCGTCTCGACCATGCCTTTCACCTGGCGATCTGCGAGGCCTCGCACAACCCGGTGCTGGTGCACACCCTGCAATCCTTGACCGACCTGATGCTGAGCACGGTGTTCGCCTCGGTGAACAACCTCTACCACCGCCCTCCCCGGATGAAGCAGATCGACCGCCAGCACGCCCGCCTCTACCACGCGGTGATCGAGCGCCTGCCGGAACAGGCCCAGCGCGCCGCCCGCGAACATATCCACAGCATTCGCGACAACCTCAAGGAGATCGAGCAGGAAGAGCAGCGCCTGGTCCGCGCCACCATGCGCCTGGAAGGGTGGGCATAGATGCAGCGGCAAGAGAAGCCTTCGGCCTGAAGCCTGTAGCTTGAGGCTTGCCGCTGCCTTAAACTCCCGGGCTCTTCATTTGGCCTTGTCCCGCCGTGCCTGACGCCGCCCTTGCTCATCCGCCCCGCTGGCTGACCGCCGCGCAATTGCATCCCGCGCCTTGCGCCGGTGTGCGCGACTGGCTGTTCGACCAGGGGTCGCTGACCCGCCGCCTGACCGCTCTGTCCCAGGGTGCCTTCGCCGTCGAACCGCTGCTGCAAGGCTGGCAGGTGCTGCGTGCCGACGAATGCGCCGCGCTCGGCGTGCCGACCGGCAGCCAGGGCTGGGTGCGCGAGGTCTACCTGCGCGGTCACGGTGACGCCTGGGTGTTCGCCCGCAGCGTGGCCGCCCGTGGCGCCCTGGAAGGCTCCGGTCTGGCGCTCGGCGAACTGGGCAGCCGCTCCCTGGGCGAACTGCTGTTCAGCGACCGCGCCTTCGTTCGCGGTCCTATCGAAGTCACCCGCTACCCCGCCGTCTGGCTGCCCGTCGAGGTCCGCGCGGAACGTCTGTGGGGCCGTCGTTCCTGCTTCCGCCGGGGCGACCTGGGTGTGCTGGTGGCGGAAGTCTTCCTGCCGGCGCTCTGGCACAAGGCCGAACTCGACGCCTGAGTCATCGCGGCGAATTCGCCCAATACCATCTTGTAGGAGCGAGCTTGCTCGCGAAAACGGCACCACGCAAAAGCTTCGCCAGCAGAGCTGGCTCCCTACAAAAGCAGGCCGGCATGATGCCCACCGCTCCCCCGCCCAGGCCACGTATAATCCGCCGCAGTCCGCCCGGAGAAGCCGCATGTACCTGAACCTGCTGCAACAGCTCAACCGCCTGCATCCCCGCGCCTGGGACTTCATCCAATTGACGCGCCTGGACAAGCCCATCGGCATCTACCTGTTGCTGTGGCCGACCCTGTGGGCGCTGTGGGTGGCGGCCGAGGGAGTGCCGAGCGCGAAGAACCTGTTCATCTTCGTCTTCGGCGTGATCCTGATGCGCGCCGCCGGCTGCGTGATCAACGACTACGCCGACCGCGACTTCGACGGCCACGTCAACCGCACCAAGGCCCGTCCCCTGGCCAGCGGCAAGGTTCGGCCGCGCGAGGCGCTGATCCTGTTCGCCGTGCTGGTGTCACTGAGCTTCGTACTGGTGCTGTTCACCAATATGGCCACCATCTGGCTGTCGTTCGGTGGCCTGGCCCTGGCCGCCACCTACCCGTTCATGAAGCGCTACACCTTCTATCCGCAGGTGGTGCTGGGCGCGGCCTTTTCCTGGGGCATGCCGATGGCCTTCACCGCCGAAACTGGCGGCCTGCCGGCCGAAGCCTGGCTGCTGTACATCGCCAACCTGCTGTGGACGGTGGCCTATGACACCTATTACGCCATGGCCGACCGCGAGGACGATCTGAAGATCGGGGTGAAGTCCACTGCCATCCTGTTCGGCGATGCCGACCGCCTGATCATCGCCACTCTCCAGGGCATGGCACTGTTCTGCCTGCTGATGGCCGGCAGCCGCTTCCACCTGGGCCTCTGGTTCCACGCCGGCCTGCTGGTCGCCGTGGCCTGCTTCGCCTGGGAGTTCCACAGCACGCGCGGCCGCGATCCGCAGAAGTGCTTCGCCGCCTTCCTGCACAACCACTGGGCCGGGCTGGCGATCTTCGTTGGCCTGGTACTGGATTACGCGCTGCGCTGATTGCCCGCCCGGCGCGCCGTTTGCCAAGCCGTTCCGGTTTCCGGCGCGCCCTGTCTACCGTCGGGCTTTCCAACCCCGCTTGCAGCCCGCCTGTCACATCGCTGCAATAATTCCGTTATCTAATGCGGCGCAACAGAGAAAACGACCCGAGGCTCTAGCATGGTTGGCAAGAACATCCTCATCGTTGACGACGAAGCCCCAATCCGCGAAATGATCGCGGTGGCCTTGGAAATGGCCGGCTACGAGTGCCTGGAAGCGGAGAACACCCAGCAGGCCCACGCCGTGATCGTCGACCGCAAGCCCGATCTGATCCTGCTCGACTGGATGCTGCCCGGCACCTCCGGCATCGAATTGGCGCGCCGTCTGAAGCGCGACGAACTGACCGCCGGCATCCCGATCATCATGCTCACCGCCAAGGGCGAAGAGGACAACAAGATCCAGGGCCTGGAGGTCGGCGCCGACGACTACATCACCAAGCCCTTCTCGCCGCGCGAACTGGTCGCTCGCCTCAAGGCCGTGCTGCGCCGCGCCGGCCCCAGCGACACCGAGGCACCCATCGAGGTCGGCGGCCTGCTGCTCGACCCCATCAGCCACCGGGTTACCATCGACGGCAAGCCAGCCGAAATGGGCCCCACGGAATACCGCCTGTTGCAGTTCTTCATGACCCACCAGGAGCGTGCCTATACCCGCGGCCAGTTGCTCGACCAGGTCTGGGGCGGCAACGTCTACGTCGAGGAGCGCACGGTAGACGTGCACATCCGCCGCCTGCGCAAGGCGCTCGGCGATGCCTACGAGAACCTGGTGCAGACGGTGCGCGGCACCGGCTATCGTTTCTCCACCAAAAGCTGAGACCGCCCCACCGGGCCGTCGACAAGGACGCGATAGGTGAATCAAAACTGGCGCGGCGCCGTGGTGCGCCGTCTGCTGCTTCTGTTGGGCGGCTGCCTGCTGCTCGGCCTGATCACGGGGCAATACGCCTGGGCGCTGGTGATCGGCCTCGGCGCCTATCTTGGCTGGACGCTGACGCAGCTCCTGCGGTTGCACAAATGGCTGCAGGAACACAAACCCGACGAGCCGCCACCGGACGGCTACGGCCTGTGGGGCGAGGTGTTCGACAGCATCTACCACCTGCAACGCCGCGACCAGAAGGTCCGCGGGCGCCTGCAGGCGGTGATCGACCGCGTGCAGGAATCCACCGCGGCCCTGCGCGATGCGGTGATCATGCTCGACAGCGACGGCAACCTGGAGTGGTGGAACCGCGCGGCGGAAACCCTCCTCGGGTTGAAGACGCCGCAGGACAGCGGCCAGCCGATCACCAACCTGGTCCGCCATCCGCGCTTCAAGGAATACTTCGAGCAGGGCAATTACCGCGAGCCGCTGGACCTGCCCTCGCCGATCAGCGACCGCCTGCGCCTGCAATTCCTCATCACCCGCTACGGCAACCGCGAGCACCTGATGCTGGTTCGCGACGTCACCCGGCTGTACCAGTTGGAGCAGATGCGCAAGGACTTCGTCGCCAACGTCTCCCATGAGCTGCGCACGCCACTGACGGTGATCGCCGGCTACCTGGAAACCCTGGTGGACAACGTCGAGGACGTGAATCCGCGCTGGCTGCGCGCATTGCAGCAGATGCAGCAGCAGGCCGGACGCATGCAGAACCTGCTCAACGACCTGCTCCTGCTGGCCAAGCTGGAGGCCACCGATTACCCGTCTGACAGCCAGCCGGTGGCCGTCGATCTACTGCTGCTCTCCATCAAGAACGATGCCCAGGCCCTGTCCGGCGAGCGTAACCACCGCATCAGCCTGGAGGCCGACCCGCACCTGCGCCTCAAGGGCAGCGAGGCGGAGCTGCGCAGCGCCTTCTCCAATCTGGTCTTCAATGCAGTGAAGTACACCCCGAGCGAAGGCGAGATCCGCATCCGCTGGTGGGGCGACGACCAGGGCGCGCACCTCGCCGTACAGGATTCCGGCATCGGCATCGAAGCCAAGCACCTGCCGCGCCTGACCGAGCGCTTCTACCGGGTCGACTCCAGCCGCGCCAGCAACACCGGCGGCACCGGGCTGGGACTGGCCATCGTCAAGCACGTGCTGATCCGCCATCGCGCGCGCCTGGACATCAGCAGCGTACTCGGCAAGGGCAGCACCTTCACCTGCCATTTTCCGGCGCAACAGGTGGTCAAGCGCTGACCGGCTCCCACTCGGGCCTGGGCAAGTCAGCCACCTGCGGTTAGTCTGCGGGGCTTGAGATACGTTTTCCCGTCCCCATCTATCTGGAAT
This sequence comes from Pseudomonas sp. PIC25, assembly GCF_002286785.1. Classification (GTDB taxonomy): domain Bacteria; phylum Pseudomonadota; class Gammaproteobacteria; order Pseudomonadales; family Pseudomonadaceae; genus Pseudomonas_M. The sequence goes on from NZ_MUJY01000190.1 coordinate 14,404, forward strand.
CACAAGACACAAACCGCCCCCATGGACCCTTCCGGTTTTAGCGCCAGCGCCTATTTCGCCGAATTCGGCCTGATTCTCTTCGCCCTCTTCCTCGTTCTGCTCAACGGTTTCTTCGTCGCCGCCGAGTTCGCCATGGTCAAGCTGCGCGGCACCCGCGTGGAGACCATCGCCGACCTGCACGGCTGGCGCGGCAGCCTGCTGCGCCGCGTGCACAGCCAGCTCGACGCCTACCTGTCGGCCTGCCAGTTGGGCATCACCCTCGCCTCCCTCGGCCTCGGCTGGGTCGGCGAACCGGCCTTCGCCCACCTGCTCGAACCCCTGCTGACTTCCCTCGGCATCGGCTCGCCGGCGCTGATCCACGGCATCGCCTTCTTCAGCGCCTTCTTCATCATTTCCTACCTGCACATCGTGATCGGCGAGCTGGCACCCAAGTCCTGGGCGATCCGCAAGCCCGAGTTGCTCTCGCTGTGGACGGCCGCACCGTTGTACGCCTTCTACTGGCTGATGTACCCGGCGATCTGGCTGCTCAACGCCAGTGCCAACGCCATCCTGCGCATCGCCGGCCAGGGCGAGCCCGGCCCGCACCACGAGCATCACTACAGCCGCGACGAGCTGAAGCTGATCCTGCACTCCAGCCGCGCCCGCGACCCCAGCGACCAAGACATGCGCGTGCTGGCCTCGGCCGTGGAGCTGGGCGAACTGGAAGTGGTGGACTGGGCCAACTCCCGCGAGGACTTGGTCTACCTCGAACGCAACGCGCCGCTGCACGAAGTGTTCAGCGTGTTCCGCCGGCACAAGTACAGCCGCTACCCGGTGTACGACGAGGAAGCCGGCCAGTTCATCGGCCTGCTGCACATCAAGGACCTGCTGCTGCAACTGTCGCTGCTGGAAATGCTGCCCTCGGCGCTCAAGCTCAGCGACCTGATCCACCCCATCGAGCACGTGTCCAAGCACATGCCGCTGTCGCGCCTGCTGGAGCAGTTCCGCAAGGGCGGTTCGCACTTCGCCCTGGTCGAGGAAGCCGACGGCAAGGTGATCGGCTACCTGACCATGGAAGACGTTCTGGAAGTGCTGGTCGGCGATATCCAGGACGAACACCGCAAGGCCGAGCGCGGCATCCTCGCCTACCAGCCGGGTCGCCTGCTGGTACGTGGCGACACCCCGCTGTTCAAGGTGGAACGCCTGCTCGGCCTCAACCTCGACCACATCGAAGCGGAAACCCTGGCCGGGCTGGTCTATGAGACCCTCAAGCGCATGCCGGAAGAAGAAGAAGTGGTGGAGACCGAAGGCCTGCGCATCGTCATCAAGAAGATGAAAGGCCCGAAGATCGTCCTGGCCAAGGTCCTCAAGCTAGCTTAAAGCGGCCGCAAGCGCCAAGCCTCAAGCGGCAAGTAAAGGCAGCACTGAGTCGCTTGCAGCTTATGGCTTGCCGCTGCTTTTTTATTCGCCGCCAACTGCAAAGTTGGGCAGGCTGTCCACCGGCTGAGCGAACTGGAAGGGGATAGACTCCAAGGCCAAGCCGACGTTGCGCTGGACCACGAAGTGCAGGTGTGGCCCGGTGCTGTTGCCGGTGTTGCCGGAGCGGGCGATGAAACTGCCGGCCTCCACTCGCTGGCCTTCGCGGACGCTGACCGAACCTTTCATCAGGTGCAGGTAGACGCCCATGGTGCCGTCGTCGTGGAGGATGCGCACGTAGTTGCCGGAAGGGTTGTTGCCGCGCCCGCTCTGCCCGTTCTCGATCTTCACCACCATCCCGCTGCGCGCGGCAACGATGGGCGTGCCTTCGGGCATGGCGATGTCCATGGCATAGCGGCCCTTCGGGGTGAAGTGGCTGTACTTGCCGTTGGCGCCCTGGGTCAGGCGGAACGGGCCGCCGCGCCAAGGCAGCGGATAACGGTGCAAGGAGGGTTTCAGGCGGGGGTCACCCATGGCGTAGCGCAGCTTGGGCGTATAGCGCATCGGCTTGTCGGCATCGCGGGGCGCCAGGGTGGCGAGGCGGATATTGCTGCGCGGCGGCAGCACCCAGCGAATCGGCTTCTCCGGCGCGCCGAGGGCGTTCTCCACGCCTTTGAGGCTCAACTCGACTTCCACCGGTGCATAGAGATCGTTACGCACCAGCAGCGTCTCGCCGGCGTCGTGCTTCTTGGTCTCCAGCTTCACCAGGTTGTCCAGCCGCTCGACCATGCGGTCGCGGAAGACGAACACCTCTGCCCCTGCCACGGCTTTGTCGCTATAAGTGACCACGCCGTTGGCATCGGTGTACTTGTAGATGGTCAGGGCCGCGACCGGCGCGGTCGCGGTCAACAAACCGCAGAGAAGAATCAGGCGCCCTAGCATAACGTCACGGATCTAGTACTTATGAGTATCCGGGCTGATAAGACTAGCAGCGCGCACACGGCCCCGCGAGGCACGCCCGTCGCGGTTGTGCGACAGTCCTCACTGGCACGAATTTTCCGACAGGCGGTCAGGATTCCGGAGCACGGCTGCCCGTTGCGGCAACCAGATAAGCGGCCAGCATATCGGCAAGGCCGTCGACCAACTCTTCTTCGCTCAACGGCGGCTCGTCCAGGGACAGGTAGCGAACCAGGGTCATCAGGGTAGCGTTGATCATGACGAACAGCATGGGGGTGGGGTTGTCGAGGGGAAACTGGTGCATGTGACGCAGCAGGTAACGGCGACAGGTTTCGGCCAAGTGTCGCTCCAATCGGTCGACCACGTGCAGGGCCTGTAATTGTTGCCAGTGACGAACCAGTACCCGGTAGCGGCCATCGCCCCTGCGGATGAACGCGAGCACCTCGGTGATCAGTATTTTCACTGCCGTCCTGGCGTCGGCTTCCAGCAATTGCGGCAGGCGACCATCGATCAGGCGCGTGATATCGAATGCCATGCGATCGAGCAGGGCTTCGAGCAGTTCCTGCTTATTGGCAAAGTACTGGTACAGAGAACCCACGCTCACGCCCGCCTCGGCCGCGACGCGGTTGGTGGTCAGACTGCCCAGGCCCTGACGCTCGATCACTCGGCCACTGGCCTCCAGGAGGATTTCCACCATCTGCTGCGAACGCTGCTGACTGGGGCGCTTGCGCATGACCGCTCCATTGCGAGTTTAATGCGAGCAGATACTCGCATTAGCATGGGTGGCAGGCAATCTTCCAGGAGCCACCAAACATGCAGGCAACGCATCCCGTTTCGGCCGAACAGCCAACACACCCACTGGGGCCGAATTCGCTGACCTGGCGCTATTTCGGCGATCTGCGTGGATTGCTGCTGATCAGCCGCGTTGGCCTGCTACAGAACTTGCATCCGGGCCTGGCAGCCGGCGTGCTGGAGCATTCCGATCTGTTCCGAAATCCTTGGAACCGCCTGCTCCGCTCCATCCCGCCGATTCTCGCGGTGGTTTACGGCGGCACACGGGCGCCAGGTATCGGTTTACAGATTCGCGACTGGCATCGCTCCATCAAAGGCCAGGACGCCCGGGGACGCCGCTACCATGCCCTGAGCCCGGAGCTTTTCTACTGGGCACACGCCACTTTCTTCGAAGGGCAGATCGCCGTGCAGGCCCTGTTCGGCACACCACTCGACGAGGCCAGGCAGGAGCGCCTGTACCAGGAGTCGATCCAGTGGTACTCCCTTTATGGACTGCCAATGACGGCGGTTCCGCCCGACTATGCGGCGTTCAGGGCCTACTGGCAGGAGATGTTGGAGAACCGGCTGGAGCTGACCGAGGTGGCGCGCTGGTACCTTGCCGGCAACAGGAACCTGCCGCCGCCCTATGCCTGGATGCGCGGTCCCCTATGGTGGTTATTGCGCCCGTTGTTCGATCGGGGCGGCCGCTGGTTGGCGGTGGGCACCCTGCCCGCGCCGCTACGTGAACGCCTGGGCCTGCCATGGACGCCGAAAGACCAACGCCGCCTGGATGGCCTGGCGCGGGTCGTCAGAGCGCTATGGAAAGTATTACCCCTGCGCTGGCGCTACTTCCCCCCGGCTTACGCCGCCATATGCCAGGAGCGAAAGCACGATTGAACCTTGAGGTCGGAGCGACGGGAAGCCAGTTCCCGGGCGATCAGGCGCCGGGCACGAAGTGCTTCTGCGCGGTGCCGCGGGCGATCAGGCGGGACAGGTAGTCGAGCTTTTGCGGATCGCGGTCGACGAAGCGGAAGGTCAGTTGCAGCCAGTCGCTGTCAGGCTTGGGCTCCAGCGCGGCAACGGCGTGGAGGTAGCCGTTCAAGCGCGCCACTTCGGCGCTTTCACCCTGCTCCAGGTCGAGTACGGCGCTTTCCAGTACCTGGGGCAGCGGATCGCCGCGGCGTACCACCAGCAGGGCTTCCTTGAGGCTGAGGGCCTTGATCACGCAGGCCATGTTGCCGCCCGGCAGGCGCAGTTGTCCCTGGCCACGACCGCCGGGCGCCTGTGCAGCCGGCTTGGCCGAAGCCGCCGGAACGGGGGCGGGGGCGGGGGCGGGGGCGGAACGGGGTGCGGGTTCCGGTGCCGTGGGCTTGATCACCTCGGCCTTGCCGCCGGTCAGCGCGGCCAGCGAATCGTTCGGCAGGCCGCCGGCGAGGCTGCGTGCCGGGGCGCTGGCAGCCAGGGCTTCGAGGCGCCCGGCGCGGTGCAGGGCCTTTTTCACCTTGGTGATCAACTGGTCATTGGAGAAGGGTTTGCCGATGTAATCGGAGACGCCCGCCTGGATGGCCTGGACCACGTTCTCCTTGTCGCCGCGGCTGGTGACCATGATGAAGGGAACGCCTTTCAGCTCGGCCTGTTCGCGGCACCAGACGAGCAATTCCAGACCCGACATCTCCGGCATTTCCCAGTCGCAGAGGATCAGGTCGACCGGCTGACGGGACAGCATCTGCTGGGCCTTGCGCCCATTGATCGCTTCTTCGATCTGGATGCCGGGAAAGTGGTCGCGCAGCCCTTTTTTCACCAGATCGCGAATAAAGGACGCGTCATCCACCACCAACACACGGACTTTAGTCATTGGCCACTCCTGAAGAATGGCCTAAGCATAGCCTTGGACACTGGCCAAAGGCCAACGGAAGCGGGACATCGATCTTGCCGGTATCGAGCACCGTTTCCGCCGCCGGGGCTTATTCCTTGCCCTGCACTTCTTCCTGCATGCGCGCCAGCCCCATGTGGCGGACGTCGGTACCACGCACCAGATAGATGACCAGTTCGGCGATGTTGCGCGCATGATCGCCGATGCGTTCCAGCGAACGCAGCACCCAGATCACGTTGAGTACGCGGGAGATCGAACGCGGGTCTTCCATCATGTAGGTGACCAGTTCGCGCAAGGCGGTCTTGTATTCGCGATCAACGGTCTTGTCGTACTGCGCCACCGACAGCGCCAGGTCGGCATCGAAGCGGGCGAAGGCATCCAGCGCCTCCTGCACCATCCTGCGCACCTGGTCGCCGATGTGGCGGACCTCGACGTAGCCGCGCGGAGATTCGCCTTCCTCGCAGAGCTGGATGGCGCGGCGGGCGATCTTCGAGGCTTCGTCGCCGATGCGCTCAAGATCGATCACCGACTTCGACACGCTGATGATCAGGCGCAGATCGGAAGCCGCCGGCTGGCGACGGGCGAGGATGCGGACGCACTCCTCGTCGATGTTGCGCTCCATCTGGTTGATCTGGTCGTCGATTTCGCGTACCTGCTGGGCCAGGCCGGAGTCGGCGTCGATCAGCGCGGTGACGGCGTCGTTGACCTGCTTCTCGACCAGCCCGCCCATGGCCAGGAGGTGGCTGCGCACTTCCTCCAGCTCGGCGTTGAATTGCTGGGAGATATGGTGGGTAAGGCTGTCTTTATCGATCATGTTCGCTCCGCGAAAGCCTCAAGCTGCAAGCCTTAAGCTGCAAGCTGAGTATCGTGCACTGGTTGCTCTTGCTTGCCGCTTGAAACTTGCGGCTTGTCGCTGTCTTTTTAGCCATAGCGCCCGGTGATGTAGTCTTCGGTCTGCTTCTTCGCCGGGTTGGTGAACAGCGTATCGGTGTCGCCGAACTCGATCAGCTTGCCCATGTACATGAACGCCGTGTAGTCGGACACCCGGGCGGCCTGTTGCATGTTATGGGTCACGATGACGATGGTGTACTTGGATTTCAGTTCGTAGATCAGCTCTTCCACCTTGAGGGTGGAGATCGGGTCCAGTGCCGAGCAGGGTTCGTCGAGCAGCAGGACTTCCGGCTCCACGGCGATGGTACGGGCGATCACCAGACGCTGCTGCTGGCCGCCGGAGAGGCCGAGGGCGGACTCGTGCAGGCGGTCCTTGACCTCGTCCCAGAGTGCAGCGCCCTTGAGGGCCCACTCGACCGCTTCGTCGAGCACGCGCTTCTTGTTGATGCCCTGGATGCGCAGGCCGTAGACCACGTTTTCATAGATGCTCTTGGGGAACGGGTTGGGCTTCTGGAACACCATGCCGACGCGGCGACGCAGCTCGGCGACGTCCTCACCCTTGCGGTAGATGTTGCGGCCGTCCAGGTTGATCTCGCCTTCCACTCGGCAGCCGTCCACCAGGTCATTCATTCGATTGAAGCAGCGCAGCAAGGTCGACTTACCGCAGCCGGACGGACCGATGAAGGCGGTGACACGCTGCTTCGGGATGTTCATCGACACGCCGTGCAGCGCCTGTTTGTCGCCGTAGAACAGGTTCAGGCCGGGCACTTCGATGGCCACGGTTTCTTCGGCCAGACGCAGGTTCTGCTTGTCGCGGCCAAGGGCGGCGATGTCGATGCCATGGCTGTGGGTTTCGTGTTGCATATGCTCACTCCGTTCGCAGCGGCAAGCTGCAAGCTATGAGCTGCAAGCCCATCGCCGCAGGCTTCCACTTGGAGCTTGCGGCTTGAGGCTTGCGGCTCAGATTCAATGGTCCAGGGCCTTGTATTTCTCGCGCAGGTGGTTGCGCATGTACACCGCGCTGAAGTTCAGCAGTGCGATCACCACCACCAGCAGCAGCGCGGTGGCGTATACCAGCGGCCGCGCGGCCTCGACGTTGGGGCTTTGGAAGCCGACGTCGTAGATATGGAAGCCCAGGTGCATGATCTTCTGGTCCAGGTGCAGGTACGGGTAGTTACCGTCCAGCGGCAGGCTCGGCGCCAGCTTGACCACACCGACCAGCATCAGCGGTGCCACTTCGCCGGCAGCACGCGCCACGGCGAGGATCAGGCCGGTCATCATCGCCGGGCTGGCCATGGGAATGACTACGTTCCACAGGGTTTCGATCTTGGTCGCGCCCAGGGCCAGGGAGCCTTCGCGCACCGCACGGGGAATCCGCGCCAGGCCTTCTTCGGTGGCGACGATCACCACCGGCAGGGTGAGGATGGCCAGGGTCAGCGAGGCCCACATCAGGCCGGGGGTGCCGAAGGTCGGCGCCGGCGCGGCCTCGGGGAAGAACAGCCGGTCCAGCGAGCCGCCCAGGACATAGACGAAGAAGCCCAGGCCGAATACGCCGTAGACGATCGACGGCACACCCGCGAGGTTGTTCACGGCGATGCGGATGACACGGGTCAGCGGGCCCTGACGGGCATATTCGCGCAGGTAGACCGCCGCGATCACACCGAACGGCGTCACCAGCACGGCCATCAGCAACACCATCATCACGGTGCCGAAAATCGCCGGAAAGATGCCGCCTTCGGTGTTTGCTTCACGCGGGTCGTCGCTGACGAACTCCCAGAGCTTGCCGAAGTAGAAGCCGAACTTTTGCAGCATGGACATCGCGTTCGGCCGGTAGGCACGGACCACCTTGCCCATGTTCAGCTCGATCTCGCGGCCATCGCTCACCTTCACGGTGACGCTGTCGCGCTGGAACTGCTGGTGCAGGTCGGCGAGCTGGCTCTCCAGCACCTTGTACCCGGCATCCAGTTCGGCGCGCTCGGCGTCCAGCTCGGCCTGCGCAACGGCGTCCAGGCGTCCTTGCAGTTCCAGCTTGCGGGTCTTCAGGCGCAGGCGTTCGAGGCCGGCGTTGATACGGCCGATGTCCTTCTTCTCCAGACGCTCGATTTGCGTATGCAGCAGGTCCACGCGCTCGATACGCTTCTGGAACTCGTCCCAGGCGCCCTCACCCTCGGCCACTACCTGGCCGCTTTCCTTGACGTTGACCAGATAGCCGTAGAAGTTGCCCCACTCGCGGCGCTCGATGGCCATCAGCTCGGCCGGGCGGCGCACGTCGCTCAGCCACTCGCCGATCACCCAGCTGAAGTCGGCACCGAAGATTTCGCGGTTGCCCACCTTGAGCAGCTCGCGGGTCATGAATTCGCCGCCTTCCACGTTCACCGGCAGACCCGAGGCCGCCAGGCGCGCACGCGGCACCTCTTCGGCCTGGACCACTTCACCGGCCAGGGTCTTCGCCGGTTCGCCGGGAATCTGGTAGGTGCCTTCGATGATATTGGCCGGCCAGAAGTGGCCCAGGCCGCGCACGGCGATCAGCGCCAGCAGCCCCAGAGTCATGATGATGGCGATCGACACCGCGCCGCCATTCAGCCAGACCCAGGGAGAGCCGCTCTTGAACCAGGTTTTCAGGGTTTGCTGTTTCACGGACGTCTACCTTTCCAAGCCGTTAGAGCGACGCATACTTGCCGCGCAACCGCTGACGAATCAGCTCGGCCAGCGTATTCATCACGAAGGTGAACAACAGCAGCACCAGCGCGGCGAGGAACAGCACGCGGTAGTGGGTGCTGCCCACCTCGGACTCCGGCATTTCCACCGCCACGTTGGCGGCGAGGGTACGCAGGCCCTCGAAGATGTTCGCTTCCATGATCGGCGTGTTGCCGGTGGCCATCAGCACGATCATGGTCTCGCCGACGGCACGGCCCATGCCGATCATCAGCGCTGAGAAGATGCCGGGGCTGGCGGTGAGGATCACCACGCGGGTGAGCGTCTGCCAGGGCGTGGCGCCCAAGGCCAGGGAGCCGAAGGTGAGGCTCTTCGGCACACTGAACACGGCGTCTTCGGCGATCGAATAGATGTTCGGGATCACCGCGAAGCCCATGGCCAGGCCGACCACCAGGGCGTTGCGCTGGTCGAAGGGAATGCCCAGGTCGTTGGACAGCCACAGGCGCATGTTGCCGTCGAACAGCCAGTTCTCCAGGTGTCCGCTCATGCCTAGGGCGAACCAGCCAACCGCCAATACCACCGGGATCAGCAGCGCCGCTTCCCAGCCGTCCGGCACGCGCAGGCGCACCGACTCGGGCAGGCGGCTCCAGACGTAGCCGGCGAGCAGGATGCCCAGCGGCGTCAGCAGCAGGAGACTGAAGATGCCGGGCAGGTGGTTCTCCAAGTAGGGCGCCAGGAACAGGCCGGCGAAGAAGCCGAGGATGACCGTCGGCAGCGCTTCCATCAGCTCAATTACCGGCTTGACCTTGCGGCGCATCGCCGGGGCCATGAAGTAAGCGGTGTAGATCGCCGCGGCAATTGCCAGCGGGGCCGCCAGCAGCATGGCGTAGAAGGCCGCCTTCAACGTGCCGAAGGCCAGCGGCGAAAGGCTCAGCTTGGGCTCGAAATCCGAGTTGGCTGCCGTGGACTGCCAGACGTACTTGGGCTCGTCGTAACTCTCGTACCAGACCTTGCCCCAGAGCGCGCTCCAGGAAATTTCCGGGTGTGGGTTATCGATCAGGAAACGCTGGAACTGCCCCTTGGACTCCACTATCAGGCGGTTCGCTCGCGGCGACAGCGCGGCGATGGCGGCACCTTCAGCCACCGGCTCGATGAGCAGGGTCCGGTGGGCGGTGCTATGGAAAATCCCCAGGGTGCCGGTGGCGTCCAGGGCGACGAAACCCTTGCGGCGCTCTTCCGGAAGCACTTGGGTGATGGCGGCGTTGCCCAGTTGGAAGCTGCGGATGCTCTTCAGCTCCGCCTTGCCGTTGGGGTCGCGGACCATGAACCACTGCTGGATACCGCCCTTGGAGTCGCCAACCATCAGGGAAATACCGCCCAGCAGCGCGGACACGCTGGAGACCTCGGCCTGGGGGTCCTGCAGCAGGGTATAGCGGCCGTTCAGCACCCGCTTGCGCAGGTCGAACACGTCGGCGGTGGCGCGGCCATTGAAGACATAGAGCCAGAGCTGGCGCGGGTCGATCAGCAGTTGCTTGATCGGATCGGCGATCTGCGGGAGCGCGATGCGCTCCTCTTCCAGGTTGACCTCGCCGGTCAGCAGGTTCTCTTCGCGGCTCAGGCTGATCAGATGCACTTCGCTGCCGGTGGAACCCGCCAGCATCAGACCGGAACTGCTCTCGCTGATGGCTACGTGATCGAGCGCATTGCCGCGCGGGTCCAGGACGATAGGCGTTTCGCCGTAGGGATATTCGATCTGCGGACTGATGGTTTTCTTGTTGTCCGGATAGGTCACCTTGTACACGTGCCGGAGCACCAGTACTTGGCCGTTGGACAGACCGAGAACGACACGGTTGCTGCCGGGAACGTCCTGGCCAACCGAGGCGACCTCTACGCCTTGCGGGATCGCCAATTCGATGCGAGTCAGCGGCGCGGCGCTCTTCACGTCGAAGAACTGAACCTGGCCGTTGCGGCTGAGGCGCATGGCGACTTGGTTCTGCTCCTCGATGGCCAGCAGCAGGGGCTCGCCCGCCTCGGCCAGCCAGGCCGCCGACTGCGGCTTGCGTGCGGTCATTTCGGCGCCCTGGAACATGGGCAGGACCACGTGGGCCAGATAGAAGAAGATCAGCGTGATGGCCCCGAGCACGGCCAGGCCACCGATCGACACGCACCAGCGGGCCAGACGGTCTTTCAGGGCACGGATGCGGCGCTTGCGCTGCAGGGCCGGGGTATTGAAGTCCAGCCGGTGCGAATTCGAGGAAGCGGTCATGGAAGCGTTAGCCAAGTCATTCATGCGCACACCCTAGCGGCCATGTGTGACAGAAAAGTTACAGCGTGGTGACGCAGCGACGCCCGCCCATCGAAAACGAGAGGCGGGCTACACTGTGGCGTCAGGCTTTCGCCCGCGGCGTCCCTGCCGCAGCCATTACCGGATCAGAGACCCAGTTCCTTCATGGTCTTGTCGATCACTTTCTTCGGCAGCGGGATGTAGCCATCCTTCACCACCACTTCCTGACCTTGCTTGGACAGGACCAGCTTGACGAACTCGGCGTCCAGCGGGCTCAGCGGCTTGTTCGGCGCCTTGTTGACGTAGACGTAGAAGAAGCGGGCCAGCGGGAACTTACCGGCCAGGGCGTTCTCTTCGTTGGCCTCGTAGGCTTCGCCGCCTTTCTTCGACAGCGGCACGGCGCGGACGCTGGAGGTCTTGTAGCCGATGCCCGAGTAACCGATGGCGTTCAGGGTGCTGGAGATGGACTGCACCACGGAAGCCGAACCCGGCTGCTCGTTGACGTTGGATTTGAAGTCACCTTTGCACAGGGCCTCTTCCTTGAAGTAGCCGTAGGTACCGGATACCGAGTTGCGACCGAACAGTTGAATCGGCTTGTTCGCCCACTCGCCGGTCAGGCCCAGGTCGCCCCAGGTCTTGATGTCCTTCTCGCCACCGCACAGGCGGGTGCTGGAGAAGATGGCGTCGACCTGGGCGATATCCAGGGACTTGATCGGGTTGTCCTTGTGCACGAACACAGCCAGGGCATCGATGGCCACCGGGATGGCGGTCGGCTTGTAGCCATACTTCTCTTCGAAGGCCTGCAGCTCGTTATCCTTCATGGCGCGGCTCATCGGGCCGAGGTTGGCGGTGCCTTCGGTCAGGGCCGGCGGCGCGGTGGAGGAGCCGGCAGCCTGAATCTGGATGTTGACGTTCGGGTAGTTACGCTTGAACTCTTCGGCCCAGAGCGTCATCAGGTTGGCCAGAGAGTCGGAGCCGACGCTGGACAGGTTACCGGAAACGCCGGAAGTCTTTTCGTAGTTCGGCAGGGCCGGATCGACAGAGGCGATCGCGGTTGCGGCACTCACGCCAGCGGCGACGAAAGTCAGGGCCGCCATCAAACGCTTCAGTTTCATGCCATGCTCCTAGCAAGGATTGTGATTGGTTGGCGCCGGCCAGTATCGGGAGGCCGTGTGACCACTCTATGAACTCAATGTGACAATTGCGTGACGTGCGAACGACGTCCTTTCCCCTAAGGGTGCGGCAACATATCCTGACGTTTTCGACGGCCTCGCAGTCGTCGGCCGACCTGCCAGTCGGTATAATCGCCGGCCCGCCACCACGCGGGTTCTGCGCACAGAACAACAACCGCGCCGCGAGCCTCCGACCATGAACGATTTAGAACAGGAAGACCCGATCCCCCAAGGCGATCTGGCCTTGCAGATCACCGCACTGCCGCGCGAAACCAACGGTTTCGGCGATATCTACGGTGGCTGGCTGGTATCTCAGATGGACCTGGCCGGCACCGCCATGGCCAGCAAGGTGGCCGGCGGTCGTGTCGCCACGGTGGCCATCGACCGCATGGCGTTCCTGGTTCCGGTGGCGGTGGGGGCGCAATTGTCCTTCTACACCCAGACCCTGGAGATCGGCCGCAGCTCGATCCAGATGCTGGTCGAGGTATGGAGCGACGACCCGCTCTCCAGCGAATGGCGCAAGGTCACCGAGGCGGTGTTCGTCTTCGTCGCCATCGACGGCAGTGGTCGTACCCGTCCGGTTCCGCCGCGGCGCAGCTGAGTCTGCGGGAACGCACCACACCAGACCGCCTTGTAGGAGCCAGCTCTGCTGGCGAAGCTTTTTTGTTACCCCATTCGCGAGCAGAGCTCGCTCCTACAGGGACCCAGGCCGCCGCATACGGATTCGCCCAACGATCCTCGACCCCGGAAAGCAGAACGCCGGCTTTGCGCCGGCGCTCCTTTCAACTACAGGGCATCAGCTGCGGCGGATGTTGTAGATATCCCGTTCGTTGACTTCCGCGTAGTCGGACAAGCGCTGGAGATAGGCCTTCTGCTGTTCCCAGACCTTGGTCGCCACCGGGTCGGCGGCGGCGGTGGCATCCACCACCTCGGCCGCGACTTCGCGCAGCTTGGCCAGCACTTCGTCGGGCAGGCGGCGCACATCCACGCCTTCCTTCTTCAACGTTTCCATCGCTTCCATGTTGCGCGCGTTGTAGTCATCCAGCATGTCGCCGTTGACGTCGCGGGCTGCCGCGCGAACGATGGCCTGCAGGTCCGCCGGCAGGGTTTCCCAGGCCTTGATGTTGACGTCCAGTTCGAAGGTGACGTTCGGCTCCTGCCAGCCCGGGGTGTAGTAGTACTTGGCAGCCTTGTGCAGGCCCAGGGCCAGGTCGTTGTACGGGCCGATCCACTCAGTGGCGTCGATGGCACCGGTCTGCAGGGCAGTGAAAATCTCGCCGGCCGGCATGTTGACCACGGTACCGCCCATGCGGGTCAGCACTTCGCCACCCAGGCCCGGGGTACGCATCTTCAGACCCTTGAAGTCGTCGACCGAGTTGATTTCCTTGTTGAACCAACCGGCGGTCTGCACGCCGGTGGCGCCACAGGCCATCGGCAGTACGCCGAACGGCTTGTACACCTCTTCCCACAGCTGGATGCCGCCGCCCTTATGCAGCCAGGCGTTCATTTCCTGGGCATTCGGACCGAACGGCAGGGCACAGAAGAACTGCGCGGCCGGGACCTTGCCTTTCCAGTAATAGGGAGCACCGTGCCCCATTTCGGCGGTGCCACGGGAAACCGCGTCGAAGACTTCAAGCGCCGGAACCAGTTCGCCAGCCGCGTAGACCTTGATCTTCAGGCGGCCGTTGCTCATTTCATCGACCAGCTTGGCGAAGCGTTCGGCCCCCACGCCGACACCGGGGAAGTTCTTCGGCCAGGAAGTGACCATCTTCCAGTTGAAGGTCTGACCAGTGCTTTGCTGTTCGCATGCGGTCTCGGTCTGCTTTTGGCAACCGGCCAGCGCAGTGGCGGCCAGACCGACCCCGGCGGCGGTGAGTATGTCGCGACGTTTCATGCAGTACTCCTTGTTGTTGTAGTGGTCTGACCAACGGGATCACCGATGGACAAACGTGGCATTGCTAGCATACGGGGGACGTGACTCTCAAGCGTAGCCGGTACGACTAAAGTTGCAGCGGCATTGCTGCGATCACTTCGCCATGCCTAGAATCCCGCGCCGGCCGCGCGAAGAACCTTACTCGTAATGGCGGGCCGAGTCGCGCAGACAGACAGGAAAATACGTGCCATCGCTCAGTATGCGTGCTGCGGACATGGCATTTTGGCGCCGCTGGATGCGGTACTACACCGTGGCGGCCCCACAAAGGCCGTCGTGTCCCCTTATCCATAAGAAAAAAAGGGCCCCCGATGTCCGATAAAGTCCCTCCCTTGCTCCGCGTCGCGCACGGGCTCGATGCGATCAACTCCCTGTTCGGCCGAGGCTGCGCCTGGCTGACCCTGTTCCTGGTCCTGGGCACGGCGGTAGTCGTGGTGTTGCGCTACGGCTTCGGCATCGGCGCGACCGCCCTCCAGGAGGCGGTGCTCTATGCCCATGCCCTGGTGTTCATGGGTGCCGCCGCCTGGACGCTGCAACGCGGCGCCCACGTGCGGGTGGACATCTTCTACCAGAAGTTTTCCGGACGCCGCCAGGCGCTGGTGGAGATCGTCGGCAACCTGCTGTTCCTGATCCCGGTGTGTCTGTTTCTCGGCTGGAACAGCTGGGACTACGTGACCACCTCCTGGGCGACCGCAGAGAAATCCAACGAGGCCGGCGGTCTCGCCTTCGTCTACCTGCAGAAGAGCATCATCCTGGTTCTGGTCGTCAGCCTGCTGCTGCAGAGCGTGGCCGAGCTGATCAAGGCCGGCTACCTGCTCACCGGCCGCCAGCCCGTCACGGAGGTGAAGCATGGCTGAGTTGATGGCGATCCTGCTGTTCGTCAGCATCTGCGTCGCGCTGATGGCAGGCTACCCGGTAGCCTTCACCCTTGGCGGCATGGCCCTGGCCTTCGCCGGTATCGGCGTCCTCACCGGCACCTTCGACGCCGGCTTCCTGCACGCCCTGCCGAACCGCCTGTTCGGCATCATGAACAACCAGACCATGCTGGCCGTGCCGCTGTTCGTGTTCATGGGGGTGATGCTGGAGAAATCACGGGTCGCGGAAGACCTGCTGGAATCCATGTCGCGGCTGTTCGGCACCCTGCGCGGCGGCCTGGCCATCTCCGTCTGCGTGGTCGGTGCGCTGCTCGCCGCCAGCACCGGCATTGTCGGCGCCACCGTGGTAACCATGGGCCTGCTGGCGCTGCCGACCATGCTGCGCCGCGGCTACGACCCGGCGGTGGCCACCGGCACCCTGGCGGCCACCGGTACCCTGGGCCAGATCATCCCGCCGTCGATCATCCTGGTCCTGCTCGGCGACGTGATGTCCAGCGCCTACCAGCAGGCCCAGTTGAAGATGGGCATCTACTCGCCGAAGACCGTTTCCGTGGGCGACCTGTTCGTCGGCGCGCTGATTCCCGGCCTGGTGCTGGTCGGCCTGTACATCCTCTACCTGATCTTCGTTGCCGTGACCCAGCCGAAGAAGCTGCCGGCCCTGCCCCAGGAAGAACTCGGCCCGATCGAATGGGGCAAGCTGTTCAGCGCCCTGATGCCGCCGCTGATCCTGATCGCCGCCGTGCTCGGCTCGATCCTCGCCGGCTACGCCACGCCCACCGAGGCAGCGGCGCTCGGCGCCCTCGGCGCGATGCTGCTGGCGCTGCTCAAGCGCAAGCTGAGCCTCACACAGCTTCGCGAAGTCGCCTATGGCACTACCGAGATCACCTCGATGGTGTTCCTGATCCTGATCGGCGCCTCGCTGTTCTCCCTGGTGTTCCGTGGTTTCGGCGGCGAAGTGCTGATCGAGGACGTGTTCGAGCAACTGCCCGGCGGCGTGTTCGGCGCCTTCTTCGTGGTGATGCTGGTGATCTTCCTGCTCGGCTTCATCCTCGACTTCATCGAGATCACCTTCGTCGTCGTGCCCATCGTCGGCCCGGTGCTGCTGGCCATGGGCCTGGACCCGGTATGGCTCGGCGTGATGATCGCGCTGAACCTGCAGACCTCGTTCCTCACGCCGCCCTTCGGCTTCTCGCTGTTCTACCTGCGCGGGGTCACGCCCAGCTCGGTGCCGACCAGCACCATGTACAAGGGCGTGGTGCCGTTCATCCTGATCCAGCTCGGCATGCTGGTGATCGCCTACCTCTGGCCGTCGATCATCACCTGGCTACCGAGTGTGGTGTACGCCAAGTGACACAAGAAAAGGGCCGCTCAGCGGCCCTTTTCATTTTCCGCTCCCCGCCTCAATTCAAACGCAGCCAGTAGCGCCCGTTCCGGTAGGTGAACACCAGGCCGTCGCGGGTGATCTGTTGCAGGTGCAGCTCGGCGTTCAACGCATCGCCCTCACGCAGCGTCCGGCCGCTGACGCGGATGAAACGCGACGACGGGTTCGCCGAATAGACATGGGCGTTGAATGCCATGTCGCGCAACTGTTTCTGAATCGCCGAGGGCAGCTTCTTCCAGTGCTGTGCATCGCCCAGCTCGTCCGCCGACGCTTCGACCGCATCCGCAGGAGGCGAGACGGCAACCGGCGGCGCTACCTGCCCTTGTGCCGGCGCAGATACGGCCGCCGGGACACGTCCGGCCCGCACCGGTAATTCGAGGGCCAGCGGCGCGGCCTGGGTTTCTTCGTCCTCGACCTGGATGCGCACCCCGACCATCCCTTGCAACGTGGCCGCTCCCGGTGCGGACTCTGCGGGCGAAGCGGGTTCGTCGATCACGGCTGTCGGAGCCAGAGGCGGAGCTTCCTTCGCGACGGACGCCATCGGCACGGGTGCGGGTGCAACCGGTTCATCCGGTGGGCTGCGCAACAACCATGCGGCCAGGCTCGCCAGCAGCGCGCCCGCGGCCAGCAGCGCCAGCCCTTTCCAATGGCGGTCCTCCATTCGCTGCTGGTGCAGCTCGACGAATTCCTGCTGGGTATCGATGTGCGGAACGTCACTGCGGGTCCGCAGGCTTTCCGAATGCTTGAGGGCGTTGAGGATGTAGGACATGGGTCACTCCCATTCTGACTCCGTGGCCGTCAGCCGCGGGATGTCCGGCTCGGTCAGGGCACTCAGCTGGATCAGCGTCTGCGGCCCCACCACCGCGTCGGTGACCAACTGGTAATGGTGCTGGAAGGACAGCACCAGCAATTGCAGTTCCTCGTCGTAGCGCTCGCCCTTCAAGGCGCGCGGCGGCCGCTTCTGCAACTGTGCGAAACGCTGGTCGAGCCACCCCACCAGGGGGCTGCTGGCCTCCGGACGCAACGGTGCCTGGTAACCCGGCGGCAAGCGCCAGAGCACCAGTTGACGATCGTTCAACCAGACGCGCAGCTCGGCCAGGTCGACCTCGCGGTTCTCCCCGGCGACCTCCAGGGTGGCGACACCGGTCTGGGTATCGATGCGCAGCAGGGTGGCGAAGAATCGCTGCCCCACCGAGTTGTTCAGGCTGACCACCGCCGGCTGGTTCAACTTGAGCAGTTCGTCCAGGTCCACTGGCTGCAACAGGCAACCGAGCTGATGGCTGCGGGCGAAGCGACAGACCACCGGTGCCGAGGTCGGGTCATAGGCGATCCCCCAGGCACGGAACAGCGCCTGATAAGCCATCGGCTCGGTGGCGGCGAGATCGGTGCCCTCGGGCCAGTGCCAGTCACCCGGGCCGCTGCGCGAAGGCATCGGTTCGGAGGACGCGGGCGTCAGTCCCTCGGCAGGTCCCGCCGCAGTCGGCTCCAGCGAGGCGACCAGCAGGTCCGGCTCGACCTCCGGTACGGAAACCGGCGCCACGCTCGCTTCCGGTACCGGGGCGGGCATGGCGGCCGGCGCGGGCGTCTCCTGGCCAGGCAGATGCACCAGGGCAGCGATGTCGCGCCCACCCGGATAGAGAAAGCCGGCCAGCAACAGCACCAGGAGAAACAGCGAAAACAGCGCCATCCGCCAGACCGGCATCGGCCTCGGACGGCTGCCCAGGACCTCACGCGCCGCCTGATTGACGATCCGCCAGCCGACCTTGTTGCGGCGCTCGACGAAAGCACCGAGCAAGGCGCGGTCGCAGAGAATGTTCACCATTCGCGGCACGCCACGGGTCAGCCGGTGCAACCGGCGCAGCGCGGCACGGCTGAACAGCGGCGCATCACTGCCGCCCACCGCCAGGCGGTGGCTGACGTAGGCATCCAGCTCGGCGCGGGTCAGCGCGTTGAGGTGATAGCGCGCGGTGATGCGCTGGTCGAGCTGGCGCAGTTCCGGCCGGGCCAGCTTGTCCAGCAGCTCCGGCTGGCCGATCAGGATGATTTGCAGGAGCTTCTGGCTGCTGGTTTCCAGGTTGGTCAGCAGGCGGATCTGCTCCAGCACGTCGAGGCCGAGGTTCTGAGCCTCGTCGATGATCAGCACGGTGTTCACACCACGGGCATGGGCCGCCAACAGGTGCGCATTGAGGGCGTCGATGTAGCCCTTGATGCGGTTGCGGCTGTGCTGGTAGTCGATCTTCAACTCGTCGCAGATCGCTTCCAGCAGCTCGGTGATGCCGTACTTCGGGTTGAGGATGAAGGCCACTTCGGTCGAGACCGGCAACTGTTCGAGCAGGCAGCGGCAGACAGTGGTCTTGCCTGTACCGACATCGCCGGTGAGCAGCACGAAACCACCGTTGCAATTGATGCCGTAGAGCAGGTTGGCCAGGGCTTCGCGGTGCTGTGCGCTGAGGTACAGGTAGCGTGGGTCCGGGGCGATGGTGAAGGGCAGTTCGGTGAAGCCGAAATAGTGACTGTACATGGCGATGTACCTCGCACGTCTATCAGGCCATTGAAAAACTACCTGCGTTGCCGATAAGGCGTTAAAAACAGCCTCGGATGCGAGCCCAGTCAAAATGCTCTTTTACAGCACGTAAACTGCGCTTTCTCGGCTGCCTCGCCTACGTTTTTCAACGGCCTGCTACAGCTGACTATAGAGGCCCGAGGTGCGGTTTCCAGTTCGTTACAGTGCATCCGATGAGTGGTGGCGCCGCGCCATACCTTTCGTCGTCAAGACAGGCGACTGTCACCGCTGATCTACACTCAAGCATGGGGCGCACCGGCTCGCATGAGCTTCTTTAGGCCAAGTGTTTCAAGGACTTAACAAATGTCCGCGACAGCCCGTCCATTGCCAGAATCACCCCGCCGCGCCCTTCTTCTCGATCTGCCCGGCGATGAACATCTGCATGCAGATTTGCAGATTCCAGATTGGGTCTTCGATCGCGCCAACGGCACCGCCATGGCCCAGTCGCTGCTCAAGCAGCACACCTACCGCGTGGGTGTCGCCCTGCTGCGCGGGGTCAACGAGGAACGCTACGAACAGCTCGAGGAACTCCTGGCCGCCGACGAGCATGTCTCCTGGCTCGCCCTGACCCGCCCGGAAGACCTGCAGAACCTCGACTTCCGCCGCCTGATCTACGAGCACTTCTACGACTATTTCACCCTGCCGCTGAGCGACAACACCCACCTCAAGTGCGCCCTCGGCCACCTGCACGGCATGTCCCGGCTCCGCGATCTGGAGCAGAACGTGCTGATGCCGGTGGAAGAGTTCCACATGGTCGGCGGCAGCAAGCAGTTCCTGGCGATCTTCGACCAGATCCGCCGGGTCTCCGCCGTCGATGCGCCGGTGCTGATCCGGGGCGAGACCGGCGTTGGCAAGGAAATGATCGCCCGTGCCATCCACCAGCGCTCCCAGCAACGTAGCGGGCCCTTCGTCGCGGTGAACTGCGGCGCGCTGCCGGAAACACTGATCCATGCCGAGTTGTTCGGCTACGAGAAGGGCTCCTTCACCGGCGCCTACAAGCGCAAGATCGGGCGCATCGAGGCCGCGCAGAACGGCACCATCTTCCTCGACGAGATCGGCGACCTGCCGCCGCAGTTGCAGGTCTACCTGTTGCGCTTTCTCGAACAGAAGACCATCGAGCGCCTCGGCGGCAACCAGAGTTTGACCAGCAACGCGCGGGTGATCGCCGCCACCCACGCCAACCTGGAACGCGCCGTCGACGAGGGACGCTTCCGCGAGGACCTCTACTACCGCCTCAACGTGCTCAATATCAATGTCCCGCGCCTGGCCGAACGCGGCAGCGACATCGAGCTGCTGGCGCTCTACTTCCTGCACAAGTTCGGCAAGGAATACGGCACCAGCGCACGCGGCTTCACCCGCCAGGCCATGTCCGCCATGCTGCAATACAAATGGCCGGGGAATGTCCGGGAAATGATCAACCGCATCCGCCGCGCCCTGGTGATGAGCGAAAACCGCATGATCACGCCGAAGGACCTCGGCCTGGAGGAAAGCAAGCCGGAGGAAAAGGTGGTCCCCCTCGAACAAGCACGCGCCCATGCCGAAGAACTCGCGGTGCGCAGTTGCCTGGGCCACGCCATGAACAATGTCTCGCAGGCCGCCAAGATGCTCGGCGTTTCCCGCGTCACGCTCTACCGCATGATGGAGAAGTACGGCATCCGCTAGTCAAGATGCCTGTAAGCCGGGTGCAACAAATCCACCGCCGCCTCTCCCCCGCTCTCGCCAAAAGCCTTGTCGATCAAGGCGATACGGCGATGGCGCGGCCTTTGCTATTCATTCTTCACCCCTGACTCGAACGATTCGGTCAGGTAATCGCGGCAGCGCTCTTTTCGGAGCAACCCGTCATGATCGAAAGCGGACGCAGGTCATCCGACCATCCACCGCCGGCCTCAACCGGTCGATGCGACGCCGGGTCGAACACCGGGAAAACGGACAACAACGGTCTGACCGTTTTTCCCCTGTTCGGCGACGCCCCCTTCCTCGCCTGGCAACATCTGCATCGCAAGACGCGGGTCCTGCAGCATATCCACCCCAGCGGCAAACCGGTGATCCTGCTGTGGGACGAAGTCGACGACACCGACCTGCTGCCCTGAGCGCAATGTGACCGCCCTCACGATCCCTGCATCGAGGGGATGAGCGGTCGTTTCCCCTTATCAACTGTTCATTTTTTAACCAGATGCTCTAGCGTCGCCGTTTCGCTTGTTCGACGAAAAAGTTCCAGATCATTTTTTAACCAAACGAAGCGGCACCTATGCCATATATGTATAAAAAATGATCAAACCCCATGATAGATTCCGCACCCATTACGCATGTACGCAAAACTGAACACCGCGAATGCGTATGTGAAACAGGAAATTCCCCGCTGCTTCGGCAGTGAACACTGAGGTTTTCAAGGTCGGATTTCGGGCGTCAAAGCCTGCACCCTGATCGAGGGGCTTTAACCGGGTAGTTCGCTACCCCTGTTGTAACAGCAAGACAGAAAGCTCCTCTCCCGACAAAGGCAAAGCCAGGGCAACCTGGCGACGCAAAGTCACGGGTCCCACCGGGATCGCCGAACTGCCGAAGGAGAACTCCTATGGACAGCCGTGAAGAGGACTTTCTTCTGACTCGATTCAGGAGAGACCCATGCGCCTGTCCCGGCCCTTCGCCGCGTCCCTGCTCTGCACCTGCGTGCTCGTCGCCAGCACGTCCCTCGCCGCAGCCGCTTCCCACACGGACCATGAGCACACCGCCACCGCGGCCCACGTCAGCGAGGCCCGCGAGGCCGCCAGCGCACGCACCACGGAACTCCTGACCCAGTACAAGCGCTGGCTGAAAGCCGATGCCAGCCAGCGCACCAGCCTGCGCCAGCAGCTCGCCGCCAAGGCCGAACAGCGTCGCCAACTGCTCGGCGAACTGGTCCAGAGCCATCCGGCCGAGGTGCTGCGCGTGGTTATTCCGGAAGACCGCCAGGGCGGCATGCCGGCCGAGGTGCTCGCCAAGCTGGAACAGCGCGTGGAGCTGGAAGGCGAACTGGACGTCCTCTACGAAGACTACGAGGACGGCTCCCACAAGCTGCGCCACTTCCTCAAGACGCCCTTCGGCGAACGCTTCGAGCTGCACTTCGCCCGTCGCGACAAGGAATGGCAGAGCGGCACCCCGGTGCGCGCCCAGGGCTGGCTGCTGGAAAGCGCCCAGCCCGGTATCGACCCGATCCAGGGCGACCTGGTGATCGCCGACGACAGCACCCTGCTGCTCGCCGATGGCGCCACCACGACCACCACCTCCACCGGCACCACCAGCGCCCTGCCCAACACCCTGGGCGCCCAGCGCACCCTGGCCATCCTGGTCAACTTCCAGGATGCGCCGAGCGACAAGCCGTGGACCGCCAGCCAGGCCAGTAGCCTGTTGTTCGGTGCCGGCGGCGTCAGCGATTTCTTCAAGGAAAACTCCAACCAGCAGACCTGGCTCACTGGCACAGTCGCCGGCTGGTACACCATTCCGGTCAGCAGCACCGTGTGCGACGGCTTCGCCATCGAGAAGTACGCCAAGGAAGCGGCCCAGGCCTCTGGCTACACCCTGGCCAACTACGACCGCTTCGTCTATGTCTTCCCGAAGAACGCCTGCGGCTACAGCGGCATGGGCCAGGTCGGCACCAAGCCTTCCGCCGCCTGGATCCATAACAGCCTGATCCTGCGCACCGTCGCCCACGAGATGGGCCATAACCTCGGCCTGCACCACGCCCACGCGCTGGATTGCGGCGACACCAGCCTGGGCAGCACCTGCACCGCCCAGGAATACGGCGACACCCTCGACATCATGGGTTACTCCGGCACCGTCGGGCACTTCAACGGCTTCGCCAAGGAGCGCCTGGGTTGGCTGGCCAGCGGCAACCTGATCACCGTCGGCAGCGCCGGCAGCTTCTACCTCAAGCCCATGAGCAGCGCCACCAGCAGCGCGAAGATCCTGAAGATCGCCAACGGCACCGACGCCAGCGGCCAGCCCAGCTATTTCTACGTGGAATTCCGCCAGCCGGTCGGCTTCGACGCACAGCTCACCGACCGCGGCGTGGTCGACGTGAACAATGTGTTCAAGGGCGTCTCCGTGCGCCAAGCCAGCCCGGCCAACGGCAACAGCGGCTACCTGCTGGACATGACCGCCGGCAGCAACTTCGTCGACATGAAGGATGCCGCCCTGGTCGGCGGCCGCAGCTTCAGCGCCAACGGCATGACCCTCACCACCCAGTGGACCGACGCCAGCCAGGCCCTGGTCAGCGTCGACTTCGGCGGCAGCGCCGCAGTCCCCACCTGCACCCGTGCCGCACCGAGCATCAGCGTCACCCCCGGCCAGAGCACCTGGCTGCCGGCCGGCAGCAGCTACACCTACACTGTCAGCGTGACCAACAAGGACAGCGCCGGCTGCGCCAGCAGCAGCTTCAGCCTGAGCGCCAACAAGCCGAGCGGCTGGAGCGCCGGCCTGGGCAGCGCCAGCCTCAGCCTGGCTCCTGGCGCAACCGCCAGCACCACCCTGCAGGTCAGCGCAGCGAGCACCGCCGTCGACGGCTTCTACAGCGTCGGTGCCACCGCCACGGCCAACGGCCTGTCCGCCACCGGCAGCGCCAGCTTCGTGGTGGACAACCCGTCCAGCGTCGCCAACCAGGCGCCGAAGGCGGTGAACGACAGCGCCACCCTGGCCAGCGTCTCCGCCGTGACCATCGCCGTCATGGCCAACGACAGCGACCCGGATGGCGATGCGATCAACGTCGTCACCTTCACCCAGGGCGGCAAGGGCAGCGTCAAGCTGAACAGCAACGGCACCCTGACCTACACCCCGGCCAAGGGCTTCAAGTCCAGCGACCAGTTCAGCTACACCATCAGCGACGGCAAGAACAGCGCCTCGGCCACCGTCAGCGTCAGCCTGTCCGGCAGCAGCACCACTACCAGCGGTGGCAAGGGGAACGGCAACCGCTGATCGGGGCGGACAGGGATGTCCGAAGCTCCTGTAGGGGCGAATGAATGGGCTCTGGCTACATCAAGCATTGCTGAAAGCTCCTGAGCCCAACCGACTACCGAGTTCACTAGAGACTTCTTGTTTCGCCCCCCGGCGAGTTACTTCTGGCAGTCGCCCCAGAAGGTAACCAAGAGGGCTTGCCCCGGCATCCGAACTAGGCGTCCCCGCCCGGCTGCGCCGGGGTTCCCTCCCTCCATCGCCGTTCCGGGGGCCCGGCGCGAAGGGCCATCCCTGGCCAATCGCGCCTCTCGCGACATCCATGCCGCTCGTCCCCCTACACGACGATTCCGCTCGGCCTCCTGACGGGGGCGTCGGAGTTGGCCCAACCTTTTCTACAAGCCTTCTGGCAATGCCAAAGCGTCAGGATTACCGCGCTGCGCCGGGCGGCACGAACTCCCCTCTCCCGTTTACGGGAGAGGGGCGGGGGAGAGGGGTTTTGCCTCGCCCAGAAGAAAGGTTGTGCCCAGAGGGCTTCATCCAAAGCCACAACAACTAACACAGATAAAACCGATAAATTCGCAGCACAAAAAAACGCAGGGCACTGGCCCTGCGCTTTCGTTTTCCCCTCACCCGGCGCCCTCCCTGTCGCCGGGCTCAAGTACGATCAGAACGAATTGTCATTCGCCAGATCGCATCCCAGGTTGTTGTCGGCATCCAGCGCCGCTGCCAGGGCCAGGATCGTTGCCCGATCCTTGGTGGCCAGGGCCGCGTTGACGTCGGCGATCACCGAAGCCGCCGTCCGTGGGTAATCCACGTCAGGATGGCTGGCGTTGAGCACTGCCGCGACCGCCGCGCGCAGGAGAATCTGCGCGGAGCCGAGCAGGTTGGTACCACCGGCATAGTTCAGCGCTTGGATCAGGCTGTTGCCGCCGAGCTGGTTGGCCAACTGGCCGCTGGGCAGGCTGAACACCGAACCCACAGTCTGGTTCGGGCTGTAGCCGGTCGGGCCCCAACTGCCGGGGCTGTTCTTCCAGAAGCCCGGGGTGCAGCCTTCGCCTTCCGGCGGCGGCGGGACCTCGCAGGTGGCGTCCGCACTGCTCGACACCGGCGAGCTTTCCACGGCGTCTTCGGCGGTGGCCACCACGGTGTTGGTGTAGAAGCCGGCCAGGCTCGGCGTATAGGCGCCGTTGTAGTTGGCCGCGGCTCCCGGAGCCAGGTCACCGAGGTTGAAGGTCACGTCGTCCGAGGTATCCCCCGGTGTACCGTTGTCGTCCACCACCGTCACGTTCAGCAGCGCGACGTTGCCGGTGTTGGTCACCGTGCCGTCGAACAGGATCGCCTGGCCGAAGGCCGGCGCGTCCGTGCACTGCTTGGTGACCTCGATGGCCGGTGTCACATCCGCACTGCACGACGCGGAGGCTTGGGCTTCCACCGGGCTCTGGGTCAGCACATCGGCACCGCTTGCCGTCACCGTGTCGGTGGAGCTGGAACCACTGGCGCTGAAGCCGCCGTTGTAGTTCGCCGACTCCCCGGGAGCGAGGCTGATCGGGCCGAGCACCGTGACGTCATCGCTGGAGTCGCCCGGCGTACCGTTGTCATCCATCACCGTGACGTTGCCGAGGGCGACGTTGCCGGTGTTGGTCACCGTACCGTTGAACAGCACATCGATACCCGTACCGCCGGTATTGATGTTCGCGCTGCACTGCTTGGTGACTTCGATGGCCGGTGTCACATCCGCCTCGCAGGTCGCTTGCGCCGTGGCCTCGACCGGGCTCTGGGTGAGCACGTCGGAGCCGGTGGCGGTTACGGTGTCGGTGGAGCTGTTGCTGCCACTGGCACTGAAGCTGCCGTTGTACGGCATCGACTGGCCGGCGTTCAGGGTGACCGGGCCGAGCACCGTCACATCGTCGCTGGTGTCGCCCGGCGTGCCGCCGTCATCCACCACCATGACATTTTCCAATGCCACGTTACCGGTGTTGGTCACCGTGCCGTTGAACAGCACATCGATGCCCGCACCGCCCGAGGCGATGTTCGCGGTGCATGCCTTGTCCACCGCCAGGGCTGGAGTAACCGTCGGCGAGCAGGACGCTTCCGCCGTGGCTTCCACCGACGTGCCGTTGCGATGGCCCACCGCGGTCACCTCGTCCGTGGCCGGGATGGACAGGGTGCTGTAGCTGCCGTTGTACGGCTGCGACTCGCCCGGTTGCAGAGTGGCCGGTCCGAAGACCACCACGTCGTCGGCGGTATCCGTGGTGCCCATGTCATCGGTCACTGTCACGTCGAACAGCGGCAGGCCGCCGTCGTTGGTCACGGTACCGCTGTAGTTGACCAGCACGCTGTTGCCGCCATCGCCCGCATCCACCGCTGCCGTGCACTGCTTGGTCACCGCGATGCTGCAGAGGTTGAAGTCGCCTAGCACGAAGTCCTTCAACTGTGCGGTTTCCGAACGCGACGAGCGGGTTTCCGCGAGGAAGCTGCTGAAGCAGGGTACGTCGCCGCCCAGCAATTTCGACACGTTGATGCCGCCTTCGAAGAAGCTCTCGAAGGGAATGCCGGCAAAGCCGTTCTTCGGCGTGTAGGGCCATTCCGGAGCACCCGGCAGGTTGGCCACGTTGGTGATGGCGCAAGCCAGCTTGTCGCCGGTGCCGTCGCACTTGGCGTTGGCCGAGCTGTAACGCTCGTCCAGGTTGGATGCCACGTTGTCATGATCCAAGTCCAGCGGGTCCCATTCGTAGACCTTGATTTCCGGCTGGGCATTGGCGCCCTGCGGGTACTCGACCAGCACCAGCAAGTCCCCCGGCACGTACCCCGGCTGGCCTTCCATGCCCTGGCGGGCGACGTGCTGGCCGTTGAAGCGGCCGTTGGCGCCCAGGGTGACGTTGTTCTGGAAGAACCAGAAACCAGCGAAGGCATCGCCATTATTGGCGAAGCGATCCAGCCCGAAGTAGATGATCAGGTCACCCGCCGCGTGTACCACCTGACTGTTATGTGTCACATCGGCCGGGTTCACGTAGGCCGTAGCGTAGGCGTTGGTGATGTCGTCCTTGTCCGGCACCGAGCCATTGGTGTAGCGCCATTGGGTGACGTCGTTGACATCCTTCGATCCACCCTGGGTATAGATGGTGACCGGTGCCGGGTCCGACAGGATCCCGGTGAAGGCCGCCGGCGAACCCGCCTGGTTGCCCAGGTGCAGGCTGCCCCAGTCATCACCGGCTGCGGCGGCGTCGACCGTGTTGCCATCCAGTTCGAACAGTCCTGGCGGTGCGCCGTCGACGGCATAGACTCCCGCCGTGGACGCCATCCCCGCCACCAGCGCCGCACTCAGCAAACAGCGCGGCAGCGATTGCAATAACTGATGCGTGTGCATAGCCATGCTCCTCCCCCCGACTGGCCATCCCGCCGCCGGGAGACGTTGGAACCGCGCAATGCCGGCCAGGGAACTCGCTCCCCATACCTGAACCGGAACCCGATCCGTAGCGATTGCGCGGCCTGTTTGTCATCGCTTTTCCGGCGGTGCTGCAACGGCCACCGGACAAGGCGAACCGGAACCCCTCGGGATTCCTCGACCGACACGTATTCAATTACCGGGCCACACACATAAGCTATTGATATAAATGGATTTTATTGGGATATCGGAAGATACCCGGAAGAACCTTTCCACCGGCCATACGGAAATCGCCTTCGGCTGTCCATTCGCTGAAACACACCTGCCCAACGGGCATCCCCGACCAGGCGGAAAGCCCCGTGGTTACGGGCTCGCGGGCCATGGCCGGGCAACATCCTGCGTTCACGAGGTGATACAAACATGAAAAAGGGCGCTCCTGCAGCGCCCTTGTCTGTCTTCCAGCCCGTTTCGTCACTCGCTATGCAGCAGGCACAGCTCGCAACTGGCATCGTCGCTGAGCGGGCCGATGGGCAACCCACTGAGCACTCCAGTGCCCTGGGCGCTGGCGAGGTTGTTGAAGGCCGGCTCGCCGGCACTGACCAGGCCATCGCCGTTGGTATCGCGGACCACAGTCAATTGCGCCGCGCTGAACACGCTGTCGCTCAGGACCACGTCGACCAGCTTGACGTTATCGGCGTTGCGTACCGTGCCGACGGTATCGGCGACGAAGGTGGTGCCGTCTCCATGCGAGGAATGACGCAATCCTTGGTCACGGAGGCGCCGCAGACATAGAAATTGCCGGCGGCGAAATCCTTCAGGGTCGCTGTTTCCGAACGGGAGGCGCGGGTCTCGGCGAGGAGCGCAGAAAAGCACGTGGGTGCTGCCCAGCAGACGGGTGACGTTGATGCCGCCCTCGAAGCAGCGCGGAACGCGAGGTCTCGGGTCGGCAGAACGGTTGTGAACTATCGGTGCAGGCAGGCCCGGACTGTTTTCTCAAGGGTGTCCAAGCCTTTTCCGGAGGACCGCTCGCTCTCCTCGCCAGGGCAGAAACGCATGATTCACCGCCACAGAAGCGGGAGCAACCTTGGGAGCGCATGCATTCGCGAATGGCGGCGCGGCAGGGCTATAACTGCCGCCCCTGTCGCAACCAGGCATCCTGGGGCAGGCTCACATCCTTGAGCTTGTTGCGGTATTCCCGGGTCACTTCGCGCGCTTCGTCGAGCTTGGTCACGGCCGTCGGCGTGATCATTACCACCAGTTCGGTGCGGCTCAGGCTCTTGCCCTTGCTGCCGAAGGCCCAGCCGAGCACCGGGACGTGGCGCAAGTAAGGCAGCCCTTCGTTGGTCCGTCCGTTGTTTTCCTTGATCAGCCCGCCGAGCACCAGGGTTTCGCCGCTCTGGATGGCGACGCTGGTGTTGATCCGCCGCTGGGTGATGGTGGGCGAGTCGATGCCGGAGGTGGTGGTCGGCTTGACGTCATTCACTTCCTGGGTGATTTCCAGGGCGATCATGCCGCCGGCGTTGATCCGCGGCTTCACCTCCAGCAGCACGCCGGTGTCGCGGAACTGGATGGTGCTGGTCACCAGCGCCGAATCCTCGCCCACGGTACCGCTGGTATTGGTGGTTTCCGAAGTGCGCACCGGCACCTGGTCGCCGACGCGGATGGTGGCGGTGCGGTTGTCCTGTACCAGCAGGGTCGGCGAGGAAATCACGTTGATCTTCGAGTCGGACGCCAGCAGGTCGAGCAACACCCGCGCGCCGGCCGCGTCGAACAGGGTCAGCGATCCGGTGGGCGTGAGGTCGGCCGGCGTGGTCAGCGGGAAACGTCCCAGGGTGCCGCGCAGGGTCTTGCCGTCGATGGAGTTCTTGAAGAACCACTGCAGGCCGTAGCGCAGTTCGTCTTCCAGGTTGACCTCGACGATGGTGGCCTCGACCAGCACCTGCAACGGCAGCACGTCGAGCTTCTGGATCGCCCGCATGACCTTCTCGTAGTCGATCGGCGAGGCCATGATCAGCAGGGCATTGTTTTCGTCGTCGGCGATGATGCTGACCTCGCCGACTTCCAGGCTGGTGCCGTCGCCGCCGGGCGCGACCAGCACCGGCTCGGTACCGGCGGCCACCTCGCCCGCGGCCGGCACCGGTGGCGGCGGCGTTACAGTGGGCCGGCCGCCCTCCCCGGCGGGCTTCTGCCGTTCGAAGAGCTGGCTGAGGATTTCGGCCATGCGCTCGGCCTTGCCGTTCTGCACGTAGTAGACGTACATGTTCGAGCCCTGGCCGCCCTCGGTACGGTCGAGGCGCTCGACCCATTGGCGGGCGTCGTCGAGGTACTTGGCCTGGGGCGTGATCACCAGCAAGGCGTTGAGCCGCTCGATGGGCAGGAAGCGCACCATGCCGGCCAGCGGCCCGCTGGCGGCATCGCCGAAGATCGTCTCCAGCTCCTTGAGCACCACCCGCGCGTCCACCGTTTCCAGGCGGAACAGGCCGACGGACATGCCGCGCAACTGGTCCACGTCGAACACCCGCACGGTCTCGCGGATGTTGTTCAGCTCTTCCTGGGTGCCGGCCACCATCAGCAGGTTGCGCCGCTCGTCGACGTTCATCAGGCCCTTCGCCGGCTTCATCGGTTCGAGGATTTTCTGCAACTCGCCCGCCGAGATGTAGCGCAACGGCACCACCAGCAATTGATAGCCGCGCATGTCCGCGACATGCAGGCGCGGCACCAGCGCCGCCGACGGCGCGGCCTCGATCGGCACCACTTCGTAGAAGTTGCGCGACTTGACCAGCGCCGCGCCGTTGACCTGCAACAGCGTCTCCAGGGTCGGCAGCAGGGCGTCGCGGGTCAGCGGCCGGCTGGTCTGCAGGTTGACCGTGCCGGTCACGTTCTTGTCCAGCACGTAGTTCACCCCGAGGATTTCACCGAGGATGATCTTCACCACCTCGGCGATCTCCATCTGCTGGAAGTTGAGGGTGATCTCGCCCTCCTCGGCCGCCGGCTCGGCGACGCCGCTGCCGAGATCGACCAGGCTGCCGGAGCCCCGGTAGATCTCCGCGCGCGGGCCGCTGGCGGTGCGCGCGGCCGGCAACACGTTGTCGCGGCGCAGCAGCTCGGCCGGCGTCGGACCGGCCGCCCTCGCCGAGGCGGGAACCGGGGCCTCGGCCGGCGCGGCCTCGTCGCCGCGGACCCAAGGGTTGTCGAAGGTGGCGCGGTCGCTGCCGGGCATGGTCGCGCAGGACACCAGCAGCAGGTAGTAGCCGCCGATCTGGCAGGACCGGCCGAAACGCGTGAAAGTCTTCATCTGCATGCTCCTCTCAGCCCTGCTTGGCCGGTTCGGCCGGTGCCGGCTTTTCCGCCGGCGGGGACTGTTCCCCGCCGGTCGCTGGCGCGTTCCGCTCCGGCTGGTCGGCCGCCGCCGGCAGGGCCGGTGGCGTCTCCGCAGCGGTCGGTTCGCGCAGAATCATTTCCACCTGGGCGATGCCGTTGCCGAGCAGCACCTGATCGCGCTCGATGCGCTCCAGGCGCCAGTCGTCCACCAGCACCATGCCCACCTCCAGGCGTAGCCGCTGATCGCCCTGGCGCTGGCTGAAGGTCGCCAGCTGGCGGCCGTCCTGCAGGACGATGCCGGTCAGGCGCCAGGCTTCGCGCAATTGCCTGGCGTCGAGGTTTTCCTGGGCTTCGCCGAGCAGCACTGGCGGGCGGCGGGTGCTGCTGAACAGCGGTCGTTCGAGCATTTCGCGAAATTCGCCGAAAGGCGGCGCCCCCGTGGCGGAGGCCGTGTCCGGCGCGGGCGGCGGGTCCTCGGCCCTTGCCAGGGAGGCCAGCGCCAGACCGCCGAGCAGCACGCGCCGAAGATACGGAAGCCAGCTCATGGCTTGGCCTCCTTGGCGATGAACGCCTTGACGTCGAAGCTGATGTCCAGCGACGGCACCGCCTGGAGGTCTTCCGGCCGGCGCAGGCGCTGCATGTCGACGCGCGGGTTGCTCAGCACCACCAGGTTTTCCACCAGCAGCAGCGGCTCGTGGTAGGCGAGGTCGTAGAGCAGGCGCACCAGTTGCTCGTTCTCGCCGCGCATGTGCACCTTGAGCCCCACCGCCGGGAGCGGCGATTCGGCCTCCGCCCGGCTGACGATCTGGGTGCTCACCACCTGTGCCCCCACCCCGCCGATCAGATGGCCGATCAGTTGCTGCAAGCCGGCGCCGGCCAGCGCCGGGCGGCTCTCCGCCACCACCAGACGGCTCATCGGATCGCTGCGCTGCAATTCGACCAGGCGCGCTTCCTGGGCGGGCAGTTCATGGGCCAGACGCTGGTAAACCTCCAGGCGGTGGCTGAGGCTGTCGATGCTTTCCTCGTCGCTGAGGAAGCGCTCGACCAGCGGGCCGAGCACCAGGCCGATCACCGCGACAAGCAGCACCAGGAGGATCAGCAGCGCCAGCAACTGGCGCAGACGCAGCGGGATCATGGCGTCCCCTCCGCCGGCGATCGGCGCTCGGCAACCAGGCTGAAGCGGTCTCTCTGGGTTCGCGGGTTGCTGGTAACCGGCGAGGCGAAGCTGACGTTCTGCAGCATCCGCGACTGTTCGAGCAGGCCGATCAGCGCCGACGCCTCGGTCGATTCGCCCTCCATCCGCACCCGTTCGCCGATCAGCTCGAAACGGCTGAGCCAGGTACCGTCCGGCAACAACCCGGTCAGTTCCTTGAGCAGCAGCAGGGGCTCCGTGGCGCGCATGCGCTGGGCCTGGAGATAGTCGCGCCCGCTTTCCAGGCGCTGGATGTCGTCGCGTACCTTCGCCGCCCGCTCGGCCACCGCTTGCGGCCCGCTCAGCGCATCGTTCAGGCTGGCAGTCCGCTGGCGTTGCAGCAGCAGCGGGAAGGCCACCAGCAGCGCGACGATCACCAGGCCGGCGATCGCCTGCAAACGCGGATTGCCGCGCCAGCGCCCCGGGCGCCCGTGGCGGCGGCTGCCCGGCAGCAGGTTGACCGCATCGCCGCTCCAGCGCCCGTCGTCATTGCCGAGGGTCACCAGCGAGGGGCGCACGCCAAGGCTGTCGAGGTGCTTGAGCAGACCGTCGAGGTATTCGCGCAGGACCACCAGCAGCTCCACCTGGAGGCGCTGGCGGGCACGGTCGCGTTCGAGGATGCGGTAGCCGAAATAGACCTGCTCGCTGCTGAACGGGGTGTGCCGGTCCATCTCGAAACGCAGCACGTTTTCCAGGCCGCTCTCGGTGGCCGACGGCAGGCCGATGACCTTGCGCAGCACCTTTCCGGGTGGCAGCAAGAGGATCACCCGGTCGGCCTTCGGCGCGCGTTCGAGCAGGGTGGCGGCGAGGGTCGGCGGCCATTCGCCGTCGGTGCCGAACGGGCTGCTGATCGCCGTTTCGGTCTGCGTGTAGGTGCCGCAACGGATGTCGCAGTGGGTGTCGTGCAGGGCGATGAGCAGGAGGTTGCCGCGGCGCCGCAGGCGCTCGCGCCAAGCCGGCGGGATCAGGCCGAGCAGTTCCTGGCTCCACCAGAGCCAGAAGCGTTGCGCCAGGGTGGTCAGCGAGCTGACCGTGGGGCCGAGCGCTCCCCATTGGACGTGGTTCGTCATGGAACGTCCCTTTTATCGAAGGAACCTTCAACAGTGATTGCCCCATCGCCCAGCGGAGCGGTCTGCAGGATATCGAAGCCTTGCCCGCGGCCGCGCAGATTGACCACTACCTGCTGCCCGACCCGTGCGCCTGCACCCACGGCTGTATGCGTAACGATAGAGTAGTTCACTCCCGGCGCATTGGGAGCCAGCAACCGCGAATCGACCCCACCGAGCATCGGCGGACGCTGGCCGCTCTCGAAATTGCGCCGGCGCTCTTCGATGAAGCGGTCGACGCTGGCCGGGTCCACGCCGGGCAGTGCCAGCAGCACCTCGCGCGGCGCCACCAGCGGATTGATCTCGGCCTTGTTGGAATACAGGGTCAGCGCCGGCAACACCTGCCGGTACAGGGCCTCGCTCATGCCGAGCACCTTGCGCAAATCCTCCAGCCGCTCGAACGGGCCGTTGCCCGGACCGAGCAGGCCGGCCGCCTTGTACGCCTCCTCCTCGGCGCCCTGCGGCCGCACCAACGAGTCCTCGTCGCGCCAGTCGAGTACCGCGTCGGTCAGGGCCAGGGCGGCCTTTTCATCCAGACCCACGGACTGGAAGAGCCCTTGCAACAGCAACGGGTCGCCTTCGTTGAGGTCGATCTTGCCCTGCTCGTCGAACAGCGCGACCTCTACGCTGTAGCCGTCGAGCGCCAGGGTCCGGCTGCTGCCGTCCGCCAGCCAGCCGGCACCGTCCGCCTGCATCAGACTCCACAGGCCCCAACTCACCCCCGCGTCGGCGGCGAGACGGGCACCAGCGGCCAGGCGCAGATTGCCGGCCAGTTGCAGTTCGGTACGGCTGCCGACGGAGAGATTGAGCGCCAGCAGCGACACCAGCACCAGCAGCCAGAGCACGCTGACCAGGGCGACGCCACCGTCGCGGCGGACAATTTCAACGGCTGCCGAGGATCGCATGGGCGCGCTCCCGGGGTGCCACCACCAGCTCTCCCACCGCCTCGCCACGGCGCCTGGCCGGCGTGAGCCGGATCAGCATCGGCAGGTCGCCGCGCTGCCGCCACTCCGTCAGCCATTCGCTGCCGCGTTCCGCGCGCGGGTCGAGGTAGGCGAAACGCCAGGCTCTGGGCATGCCATCGAGCAGCACCCGCGGCTCGGCGCTGTCAACCAGGGCCTGCTCCAGCACTGTCCAGTTCAGCGTCTGGCTCTCTTCGAACGGCAGGTAGCGCATGAGCAGGCGCCAACGCAGCCCCTTGGGCGTCAGTTGTTTTTCCTGGGCAAGCTGAATCCAGTAGAGCCGCTCGCCCTGGTCCAGGGCTGGCAGGCGCGCGACGAAGAGCAGCGTCCCCTCGTCGCCCCGGAAGGCGGCCTGGGCCACCTCTTCGTCGTCGGTCACGCTGAACGGCACCGGGCTTTCCAACAGCCGGCGCAGCAGGGATTGCGACAGCGAGCGCAGTTCCATCGCCTGCTGCCGGGCCTCCGCCCGCCGCCAACTGTCCAGGGTGATCTGCAACCCACCGTAGGCGAGCATCGCCACCAGCGTGGTGAGGGTCAGGGCGACCATCAGCTCGATCAGGGTGAAGCCCCGCGTCCGGTATTTCATGGCGTCTCCCGGACCAGGCGAACGGTGCTCAAGGTGACCCGCTCGCCCGGACGCCGGCCCCAGCTCACCGAGACACGAATCTGCCAGGGCGCGATGCTGTAGCGCTCGCCGGCTTCCTGGTTGTCGAAGCGGAACGGCTCGATTTCGCTGCGCCAGCGGTAGCCGCCGCTCAGCCGCCCTTCCTGGGTGCCGCGGTCTTCCGGACGGAAACGGGCGATCACTTCCACCAGCCGGGATTCAGCCAGTTGCAGAGCGACCTGGTGCCGCTCGGCCCGCCCGAGCACGTCGAGCCCCTGGGAAACGATGCGCATCAGCACGGCCATGCTCAGGGCGAGGATGAGGAAGGCGACCAGCACTTCGAGCAGCGTAAAACCGCTTTCCTTATTCATCGTCGTTCGCCTTGGCCGCGCTGCGCAGCACCCGGCCGCTCAGCCAGTCGACCTCGATCAATTGGCCGCGTCCTTCTTCGCCCTCCAGGTTGAGGCTGCCGCCGGACGAGTCGCCTTGTGGATAGAAGAGGATGCGCGTGCTGCCCATCTGCTCGCTGTCGCCACCGGGGCCGCCTTCCAGACTCAGGGTCAGGTGCGCCGGCAGGCGATAGGGCTGCTCCCGGTAGCTCAGGCGCAGGCCGCCGGTCTCGGGGTCCTGGCTGATCGCCACCGGCACGCCGCTGAGGATCGCCTGGCTGCGCGCATGCCGCAGCAGTGCCGCCACCTTGCGCCCTTCGGTCTCCAGTTGGAGGCCCGGCAGCAGCCGCTGGAACGCCGGGCCGACCAGGCCCATGGCCAGGCTGGCGACCACCAGCACCACTAGCAGCTCCAGCAGGGTGAAGCCACGGCTGTCAGTCCCAACTGTGCACATCGCGGTTTTCCCCGTCGCCACCCTCGCGGTTGTCGGCGCCCAGGCTCCACAGGTCGAACTCGCCGTTCTCGCCCGGCGAGCGGTACTGGTAGTCGTTGCCCCAGGGGTCCTTGCGAATCACGCTTTTCTTCAGGTACGGGCCGTTCCAGTTGTCCAGGTTGCGCGGCTTGGTGATCAGCGCCTCCAGGCCCAGCTCGGTGGTGGGGTAGCTGCCCAGCTCCAGGCGGTAGAGGTCCAGCGCGGCGCTCAGCTCCTGGATCTGCAACGCCGCCGCCTTGGTCTTGGAGCCGCTCAGTTGCTTGAACACCTGCGGGCCGACCAGGCTCGCCATGAGGCCGAGGATGACCAGTACCACGAGGATTTCCAGGAGGGTGAAACCCGCGTGACGGTGGCACGGGGACGAGGGGCGCGGTTCAGGGTTCATGCGGGTTCCCCTTCAGATCGGTAGTTCGGTGATGCTCATGATGGCCACCAGCACCGACAGGATGATGCCGGCGATCAGCAGGCCCAGGCCGACGATCAGCAGCGGTTCGAGCACCGCCAGCAGGCGCTGCATCGATATCTCCACTTCGCGGTCGTAGGTGTCCGCCACCTTCAGCAGCATCTCGTCGAGATGGCCGGTTTCCTCGCCCACCTGGATCATCTGCATCGCCAGCGCCGGGAACAGCCCGGTGGCGAGCAGCGGCGCCGCCAGTTGACGGCCCTGCTTGAGGCTCTCCGCGGCGATGCCCACCTGCTCCAGCATCAACTGGTTGCCGAGGGTCTGGCGGGCGATGTTCAGGGCCTGCAACAGGGCCACGCCGCCTTTCAGCAGGGTGCCCAGGCTGCGGGTGAAGCGAGCGGTTTCGATGCGTCGGCGCAGGCTGCCGAGCAACGGCAGGCGCAGCACGGCCTGGTCCCAGCGGCGGCGGTAATCCGGCTGGCGGAGCGCCCGGCGCACACCCCAGGCGGCGGCCAGCGCCGCCAACAGCAGCCAGGGTCCGGCCACGCGCAAGCCTTCGGCGAGGCCGATCACCACCTGGGTGGAAAACGGCAGGCTGGCCCCCATGTCGTCGAACAACTGGCGGAACTGCGGGATGACATAGACGAGGATGACCAGCAACGAAGTGGCCGAAACACCGAGCAGGATCAGCGGGTAGATCAGCGCGGAGACCAGCTTGTCGCGCAGCGATTTGCTGCGCTCCAGGTAATAGGCCAGGCTGCCCAACCCTTCCGCCAGGTCGCCGGCCACTTCGGCGGCCTGCACCAGGCTGATGTAGAAGCCGGAAAACAGCTCCGGACGCTCGCCGAGCACCCGCGACAGACTGGCGCCCCGCCGCACACCCTCCTGGATCGGCGCGATCAGTTGCTGCATCGGCAGGTCGGCGCTGACCCGCTGCATGATCTCCAGCGAGCGGTCCAGCGGCACGCCCGCCTGCAGCAGCAAGGCCAACTGCTGGGTGAACAGCAGCACCAGCCGGTGCCCGCGCGAGCGTTGCAGCAGCGTGCCGACGTCCACCTGCAACCAGTCCTGCCAGCCGCGCCGGTTGCCGATCTCGATAGGGATCAGGCTGCGCGCACGCAACTGCTCGAGCACGGCCTGTTCGTCGACCGCTTCCACCTGGCCCTGCTGGACCTCGCCGCTGTCGCTCACCGCGCGGTAATGGAAGAGCGCCATCTCAGGACTCCTGAGTGACACGAATCACTTCCTCGAGGTTGGTGACCCCGGCCAGCGCCTTCAGGCAGCCGTCCTCGTACATGGTCAACATGCCCTCTTCGCGGGCGCAGAGCATCAGGCTGCCGGCGTCGGCGTGCTGAAGGATCAAGCGGCGCAGCGTATCGCTGAGGGTCAGCACCTCGATGATGGCGATGCGGCCGTGGTAGCCGGTGCCGTTGCAGATCGGGCAGCCACGGGCGTGGTAGAGCGTCACCGGCTGGCCGGCGGCGAACGCCTCCAGGCGCATCTCGCGGAGCATCTCCGGCAACGGCTGATAGGGCTCGCGGCAGTGCACGCAGAGCTTGCGCACCAGGCGCTGGGCAAGCACGGCATTGAGGGTGGAGGTCAGCAGATAGTCCTCCACGCCCATCTCCAGCAGGCGGGCGATGCTGCTCGGCGCGTCGTTGGTGTGCAGGGTGGAGAGCACCAGGTGGCCGGTCAGCGCCGACTGGATACAAATACGCGCGGTTTCCAGGTCGCGCATCTCGCCGACCATGATCACGTCCGGGTCCTGGCGGACGATGGCGCGCAGGGCGTTGGCGAAGGTCAGGCCGATGGCGGGCTTGACCTGGATTTGGTTGACCCCTTCGAGCTGGTACTCCACCGGGTCTTCCACGGTGATCAGCTTGCTCTCGCTGGTGTTCAGGGTGTTCAGCGCGGTGTAGAGGGTGGTGGTCTTGCCGCTGCCGGTGGGCCCGGTGACCAGCAGCACCCCGTGGGGAATCCGCAGCACGCTGCGCAACCGTTGCAACGGCTGCTCGCTGAAGCCAAGGGCAGCAAAATCCAGTACCACGCTCTCGCGGTTGAGCAGGCGCAGCACCACGCTCTCGCCGTGCATGGTCGGCACCGTGGAGACGCGAATGTCCAAGTCGTTGCCCTGCACACGCATCTCGATGCGGCCATCCTGCGGCAGGCGCCGTTCGGCGATGTTCAGCCGCGCCATCAGCTTGATCCGCGAGATCACCGCCGGCGACAACTGCACCGGCGGCGCTTCGGTTTCCTGCAACACGCCGTCGATGCGATAGCGCACCTTCAGGCGGCTTTCGAAGGGCTCGACGTGGATATCCGAGGCGCGCCGCTCCACCGCGCGCTGGATGATCAGGTTGACCAGGCGGATGACCGGCGCCTCGCTGGCGCGGTCGCGCAGTTGCTCGACGTCCTCGACGCGGTCCTGCTCGGCCGGCTCGACCTTGGACAGGATATCGCCCATCTGGCTCTTGCCCTGCCCGTGGATACGTTCGATGGCGGCCTCGATCTCCGAGCCCAGGGCGACGCGCGGCGCGATCCGGCAACCCGCCGCCAGCGCCAGCGCCTCGCGGACGAAGCGGTCCTGCGGGTCGGCCATGGCCACCAGCAGCTCGCCGTCATTGAGTTCCAGGGGCAGCGCCCGGCATTCCTTGAGGAAGCGATAAGACAAGCGCTCCCCCAGCAGCGGCGCCACCGGGAACTCCGCCGCATCCACCAGCGGCACACCCAGCAGCTCGGCCAGTTGCTGGGCGATATCGCGCTCGGAGACCAATCCGAGACGGTTGAGCAGCGTCGCCAGCGGCGGTCCATCGTCCT
Organism: Pseudomonas sp. PIC25; assembly: GCF_002286785.1. Lineage (GTDB taxonomy): Bacteria > Pseudomonadota > Gammaproteobacteria > Pseudomonadales > Pseudomonadaceae > Pseudomonas_M. The sequence continues at coordinate 52,749 of NZ_MUJY01000190.1, forward strand.
GCGCGGCCTGCATGCGTCGCACGCGGTTGTAATCCGCCTCCGACAAACGCCCGGCCCGGACCAGGGCGAGCCCGAGGTCGGACTGTTCCGTGGCGGGCACAATGTGCTCAGCGGCCATCATCGTCAGTGTGCCTCGGGTGTCGGCCTGTAAGCGCGGTTGTCTCACCGTCGAAACACCCTTAGAAACTGTAGGGAAACTGATATCACTATAGTTTCCCCGCGCCAGCATTCCGGCCAGGCGACGAACGTAACGATGGTGTGGTTTTGTCCGTTATTTGGCGTCAGAAGGTGATCGGATCGCAGCAGGTTGGCGGTGTTCGATCTATGGGTGGGTTGGTGCTTTTCGGGGTGATTTCATCCGAGAGTGATGGCATATCAAGGGGGGGTTGTGGATTGGATTGTTTCCTCCGCCTCCTCTCCGCAAAGGGGCGAGGGAGCGGTCCGGGTGGGTTCGCAAGTCCATGCGAACATCAAAGCAGTGGCGAATCGCGAGGCAACGCCATGCAGGGACGGTCCCCTCTACTCATTTGGGAGAGGCTGAGGGGCGGACTCAAGCCCACCCCGCCTCAACGCTTCACTCATCCCTCAACGCCTCCACCGGATGCAACCGTGCCGCCCGCCGCGCCGGGGCCAGGCCGGCGAGGATGCCGATCAGCGCCGACAACACCAGCGCCAGGAGCAGAAACAGCGGTTGCAGACTGAGCGGCAACGCCGGCACGCCCAGGTGCAGGGCGAGCAGCAGCAGGCCCATCGCGCCCAAGCCGAGCACGCCGCCAGCCAGGGACAGCAGGGTCGCTTCGGCGAGGAACAGCCCGAGCACCTGCCTTGGGCTCGCGCCGATGGCGCGCAACAGGCCGATCTCGGCGGTGCGCTCGCCAACGGTGGTGGTCATGATGGTGAGGATGCCCACCGCCCCCACCAGCAGGGAGATGCCGCCAAGGGCGCCGATGGCGATGGTCAGGGTGCCGAGGATGCGGTTCAGGCTGCCGAGCATGTCGTCCTGGGTGGTGAGGTTGAAATCCTCTTCGCCATGCCGCTCGATCAGCAGCCGGCGAATGCGCTCGGCCATCTGTGCCGAACCGATGCCGGCGTTGAACACCACGTCGATTTCCATCAGCCCCTCGCGGTTGAACAGGCTCTGCGCCCAGTCCACCGGGATGTAGGCGATGTCGTCGAGGTCGAAGCCGAGCAACTGACCCTTCTTCTCCATTACGCCGATCACCCGGAAGCGCGTGCCGCCGACCCGCACCAGCTCGCCCAGTGGGTTTTCCTCGCCGAACAGCTCGGTGCGCAGCTTGTGGCCCAGCACCACGTAGGGCGGCGAGCGGCCGTCGCGGGCCGGCGGGAGGAACTGCCCGAGCGCCAGCTTGAAGCGCCAGGCCTCGGCCAACTGGTGGCCGCCGCCAATGACATCGCTGCGCCGGCTGAGCTGGCCGAACTGGACGTCGCCGCTGCCCTGAATGATCGGCACCACCGCCTCGACATGGCCGAGCCGGCGCAAGGCATCGGCGTCGGCGATGCTCAGCGGACGCACGCTGCTGAGTAGGCCGCCGAGTCCACCGGTCTGGGTCCTGCCCGGATGGATGGCGACGATGCGTGTGCCGAACTGGGAGAAGTTGTCCAGCACATAGCTACGCAGCCCCTCGCCTATCGCCGTGAGCAGCGCTACCGCCGCGATGCCGATAGCCACGCCGAGCAACGTCAGGATGCTACGCAGCGGGCGGCTGACCAGCGCCGACGCAGTGAGCCGGAAGCCATCCTCCCAGCGCATCATGGCCTTACCGCCCCCACCGTTCAGCGACACGCCGCACCTGCTCTTCGTAGGCGCCCGCTTGCTGGCGAGCAGCTTCGCGAGCAACGCGCGCGCCTACAAGAGCACGCCGGGTACCAATCCTTCGGACAACCCCGCCCGTAGCCCGGATAAGCGCAGCGCTATCCGGGAAAGGCCAGGCACATCGAGCCCTGCCCGTTCCTATAAAGAAGAAGGTATTCATCAACGCGCCCCCGCCGGTCGCAGCGCTACCACCGGCTCCAACTTCGCCGCGCGGCTGGCCGGCAGCCAGGCGAACAACAGCGCGGTGAACAACGCCAGCAGCACCGCACTGACCCGCGCCCAGAGCGGCGCATGCAGCGGCAGGCCCCAGGCCTGGCGGCCGAGCCAGAGCAGCGCTTCGCCGAGCAGCAGTCCCGCCAGCGCACCGCTGAGGGCGAGCAGCGCCGCCTCGCCGAGAAACAGCAGCCGCACCTGCCCGGCCGTGGCGCCGATGGCCTTGAGCAGGCCGATCTCCGCCGTGCGCTGGCTCACCGCGATCCAGGTGACGTTCATGATCAGGATGCCCGCCACCAGCAGGCTGATGGCGGCGATCCCGGCCACCGCCAGGGTCAGCGCGGCGAGGATGTCGTCGAAGGCGGCGAGCATACTGTCCTGGCTGATCACGGTGATATCTTCCTTGCCTTCGTGGCGCTCCTTGATCGTCGCCAGGATCTGCCGCTTGCCGCTCTCGACGAAGGCCGGCCCGCGCACCTCGGCGAATACCCGGAACAGCCCTTCGCGGTTGAACAGCGCCTGGGCGTTGGCCAAGGGAATGATGAGCATCTCGCCGAAGTCCATGCCCAACGACTCGCCGCGCTCGCTGAGCACGCCGACCACGCGGAAACGCCGGTCGCCGGCGCGCAGCCATTCGCCGAGGGCCTGGCGGTCACCGAACAGCTCGCGCTTGAGCTTGCCGCCGATCACGCAGACCGACTCCGCCCGGCCCATCTCCATCGCCGGCAGCGGCTGGCCCTGGGCGACGTCGAGCTGGCGGATGGCGAAGAAATCATGGGTGGTGCCCATGGTGAAGGCTTCACGGTTGCGGTTGCCGACCACCACTTCCATCTGCCCGGCCTGCAACGGCGCGACCCGGCGAATGCCGGGCAGGCGGGCGATGGCCTCGGCGTCCTGGATGCTCAGATCGCGAGGCGCCAGGCCGGTGATCGGCGGCATGCCGCCGGTGGTTTCCTTGCGTCCGGGCAGTATGATCAGCGTATTGCGCCCGAGCACGGAGAACTCGCCGAGCACGAAGGTCCGTGCGCCTTCGCCGAGGCCGGTGAGCAGGTTCACTGCGATCACACCGATGCCCACCGCCAGCAGTAGCATCAGGCTGCGCGAACGGTGCCCGCGCAGGCCGCCGAGGCAGAACGCAAAGACATCAGCCGCGCGCATCGCACCGCTCCCGCTGGATATCTTCGATGATCCGGCCGTCGCGCATGTTCAACTGGCGCGCCGCGCGCTGGCCGAGGGATGGATCGTGGGTCACCACGATCAGGGTCAGGCCCTCGCCGTTCAGCTCTTCCAGCAAGGCCACCACCTCGGCGCCGGAGCGGCTATCGAGGTTGCCGGTGGGCTCGTCGGCGAGCAGCAGCGAGGGCTGCATGATCATCGCCCGGGCAATCGCCACCCGCTGGCGCTGGCCGCCGGACAGCTCGCCCGGCCGGTGGGCAATGCGGTCGCCGAGGCCGAGCCGCTCGACCAACGCGCTGCTGCGCCGACGCCGCTCGGCGGGGTCGATGCCGGCCAGCAGCATCGGCAACTCGATGTTTTCCAGCGCGGTCAGACGCGGGATCAGGTGGTAGGACTGGAAGATGAAGCCGATCAACCGGCTGCGCAGCTCGGCCCGGCGCCCCTCGCTGAGCCCGGCGGTGGCCTCTCCCTGCAGCCAGTATTCGCCGGCGTCCGGCGCGTCCAGCAGGCCGAGCACGTTGAGCAGGGTCGACTTGCCGGAACCGGACGGCCCCATGACCGCCACGTAGTCGCCCGCCGCCACGTCCAGGTCGACATCGTCCAACCCCATCACCCGTTGCTCGCCGAGCTGGAAGCAGCGGGTCACGCCGCGCAGACGGATCATCGCGGCCGCTCCCCGGCGTCCTCCGCAATCACCTTCACGCCATCCTCGACGCCTTCCTGGTCGAGGCTGGAGAGGATGCGCACGCCCGGTTCCAGACCGGCGGTCACCTCGGTCCAGCGCCAGTTGGCCAGGCCGGTTTCCACCGATACTTCGCGCAACACGCCGTCAGCCGGCTCGTAGCGCAGCACCTTGCGCCCTTCCAGCAGGGTCTCGGTGGGGATGCGCAGGGCGTCGGGCTTCTGCTCGAGGAGGATTTCCACGTCGGCGCTGTAGCCGGTGAGCAGGGCCACGTCCGTCGGCGGTTGGTCGAAGCGCACTTCCACGTCCACGGTGCGCGCCTGCTTTTCCAGGTCGCGGACGAAGGGCGCGATGCGGCTCACCTTGCCGTCGAAATGGCGCCCGCGGAACGCATCCAGGCTGATCCGCACCGGCATGCCGAGGCGCACGCGGGCGGCGTCCACCTCGTCGACGGGCGCTTCCACATACAGGCAACTGTCGTCGATCAGGTCGATGGCCGGCGGGGTCGGGATGCCCGGCGGCGACGGCGTGACGAACTCCCCCACCTCGCCGTTGATCTCGGCGACGATACCGTCGAAGGGCGCGCGCAGCACCGTCTGGTCGAACAGGGAGCGCTGCAAGGCCAGGCTCGCCTCGGCCTCGCGGATCAACACATCGCTGGCGGCGCAGGCCAATTGCGAGAGACGCGCCTTGGTCTCGGCCTGGTCGAGACGGTCGGCGGCGGCCAGCTTTCGCTCGGCCAGATGACGCAGGCGCTGCAGGTCGCGCTTGTCCAGGCTGGCCTGGTGACAGCGCTGCTCGCGGTTGTTGCGCTGGGCATCGAGGCGCGCCTCGGCCTCGCGTACCCGGGCCTGCTGCTCGTCCTGCCGCAGGTGCATCAGGACGTCGCCGGTGGCGACCCGCTGCCCTTCATCCACCCGCCGCTCGGTCACCTGGCCGCCGAGGTTGAAGGACAGGTGCGTGCGCCGGCAGGGCTTGAGCGTGCCGGCGCGGGTGTTGGCGACCAGGGTTTCCACCGCGCCCCGCTCCACCTCGGCGAGCCGCACAGTCAAGGGTTGCGGCCGCTGCCACCACCAGATCAGTGCGCCGAGTAGCAGAGAAAGTGTGACGACGATCAGCAACTTGCGCATTCGCGGCTCCATCCGTCAGCAGAAAACTAATGGTAGGTGTCGATCAGAATCACGGCCAACCTGTCCAAGCGGGCATTGGCCTTTATCGTCATCCCGTTTCTAGGCTCTGTACGAAAAGTGCCTGCGCTCGGTGATGCGTCGTTAAAAATCGGTTCGGAATGCTCATTTACAACTTGTAAACTCCGCTTCCTCACCGATTTTTGCCTAGCCTGACCTTCGCTCGACGACTTTTCGTACAGACCCTAATGCGCTCATTACCCAGCAAGGAGTCCTCGCCATGAACCCCTCCCGCACATCCCCGCAGATCGAGCGGGTCGAGATGGACGAACTGGTCTGCTGGCGCGTCCGCACCGACGCCGCCGAGCTGCTGGTCGCCCAGCAGGGCGCGCAGGTCCTAAGCTACCAGCGCGATGGCCAGCCGCCGTTGATCTGGCTCAGTGAGCAGGCCGGCTTCAGAAAGGGCCAGTCGGTACGCGGCGGCATCCCGGTGTGCTGGCCCTGGTTCGGCGACCTGGCGCGCAATCCCCTGGCCGTCCAGGCGATGCGCCGCAGCGAGCAACCGGCCCCGGCCCACGGCGAAGTCCGCGGGCTGGACTGGGAACTGCTCGGCGCCAATGCGGAAGAGGGCGCGGTGCGCCTGGAGTTCGCCTTCATCCAGCCGGAAGGCGGCCTGCCGGATTGGCCGCATCCGGTCGCCCTGACGCTCGCCATCCAGCTCGACGAACGCCTGACCCTCACCTTGACCAGTCACAACCAGGGCAACATGCCGGTGTCCCTGACCCAGGCGCTGCACAGCTACTTCGCAGTCAGCGACATCCACCAGGTGCGCGTCGAGGGGCTGACCGGCAAGCGCTATATCGAAACCCTGGAGAACTGGCAGGAGCGCCACCAGGACAGCGACCTGCGCTTCACCGGCGAGACCGACCGCATCTATCTGGACACGCCGGCGCGGATCGCCATCCTCGATCCGGGCTGGCAGCGCAGCATCCAGCTCGAAGCCAGCGGCTCGCACTCGGCGGTGGTGTGGAACCCGTGGATCGACAAGGCGCGGCGGCTTTCCCAGTTCGCCGACGATGCCTGGCAACGGATGCTCTGCATCGAAACGGCCAACCTGCTGGACGACGCCGTGCACCTGGCGCCTGGCGAACGCCACAGCCTGACCGTCAGCCTCTGGTCCGAAGCCCTCGCGAACTGATATCACTCTCACCGGCCTGCCTGGCGAAGCGGGCCGGTTTTCGCCGCATAGTCTTTACAAGTTCCTTACATATATTTCGAACTTGAAACAGATAATAGCAATTGGCTAGCAAGCCATTGCTTACATGCAAATCGCTTATTTCCTACACGTTTCTTAGGCGATCTCAGGATTGTTCTCATTCGATTTTATTTATTGAGAACTTCTTCACTGAGAAATTGTCTGCCCAACCCACTTATTGTTACCCAATTCACATTTTGATGGGTTGCCGGCACGTTGCCATGCGTCTAGGATGCCGCTCCCATAAGGATTATGCGCAACTTGTTGCACACGACAGTTGCGCAAAAAGTTGCGCAGTTCGCTCTTCCGCTTCGTTGTAACGGTAATTAAAAGAAGCGTGGCAAGAGTGACGAATTAACTTTTTCGAGTCACGGAATGACGTATTCAAGCAAACTCACCGCGCATTATCTCGAGCTGGCAAAGTCCCCTGTTTCGGAGGGGAATTTCGCTGGCGAAGATGTGCGTTATTCCCCCGAATACGAGTTGCTCGAAACGGAGCTGGGCAAGGCTTCGTCGCTGCACGAAACCGGCGGCATCGACTGGCAGAAGATCCGCGAAGGCAGCGAGACGCTGCTCCGCCTGCATTCGAAGGATCTGCGCGCCGCCACCTGGCTGACCTGGAGCCTGCATCAGCGCGAATCCTTCGTCGGCCTGCAGGCAGGCCTGGCCCTGCTGCATCACCTCTGTGCCCAACACTGGGCCGACCTTCACCCCCGCAAGCCCCGCACCCGCATCGCCGCATTCAACTGGCTGCTGCCGCGCCTGGAACAGGCCCTGGCCGAACACGTGCCGGTGAGCGAGCAACTGCCGCTGTTCCGGGCCTTGGGCGAGCACCTGCGCGGCCTGGAAACCTGCCTTTCCGGACATCTGGGCGAAGAGGCCCCGCTGCTGCTGCCGCTCTGCCGCCGCGTCGAAGAGATGGTCAATCGCGCCAGCCAGGGCCAGCCGGAGCCCGGCACCGTCGGCGCCGCCATTGCCCAGGTCAAGCAGGTCGCCACTCAAATCCTCACCAGCAACACGCCGATCGACAACGAGAAGGACGCCCACAAAGGCCTGCGCCAACTGCAGGACCAGGCCCGTCCGCTGTGCGCCTGGTGGCTCAAGCAGAAGGCCAGCGACCTGCGCGCCCTGCGCCTGTCACGAACCCTGCTGTGGCTGCCGATCGACAGCCTGCCGGAACGCAACGCCGAACAGATCACCGCCCTGCGCAACCTGCCGGCGGACAAGCTGGCCAGCTACCGTGAGCGTTTCCAGCAGGGCCAGTACGCCGACCTGCTGGTGGACCTGGAAGCCAGCATCGCCCGCGCGCCGTTCTGGCTCGACGGCCAGCGCCTGGTCTGGGAATGCCTGCAGGAACTGAACGCCGAACAGGCCATGCGCGAAGTGGAAATCCAGCTCGGCCTGTTTCTCGAACGCGTGCCCGGTCTCGAAGAATTGCGCTTCCACGACGGACAACCGTTCGCCGACGCCGAGACCCGGGCCTGGATCGGCGGCTACGTCATGCCCCACCTGCAAGCGCCGGAAGCCGTGCGCGACAGCGCGCCCGCCGAGCAAGGCGCGGCGCCCGCCTGGGAAGAAGCGCTGCAACAGGTCCTGCCGCAGTTGCGCAAGGACGGTCTCAAGCCCGCCGTGCAGAAACTCAAGCAAGGCCTGGCCCAGGCCCGCGGCGGCCGCGAGCGTTTCTTCTGGCAACTCACCCTGGCCCGCCTCTGCTACCAGGCGAAGAAGTACGAACTGGCCAAGACCCAACTCGAATCCCTCGATCAGACGCTCGAAGCCTCCGGCCTCGGCGCCTGGGAACCCGATCTCGCCCTGGAAGTGCTGCGCCTCCTGCACAGCTGCTGTGAGCTGCTGCCGCAGAACCACGCGGTGCGTGAACGCAAGGAAGAGATCTATCGAAGACTGTGCCACCTCGACCTTGAAGTGGTGCTCGATTAGGCCTCCGGGCCGTAAACGCAAAGGAGAACACCCATGGCCAAAGAAGGCTCGGTTGCCCCCAAGGAACGCATCAACGTCACTTTCAAGCCGGCCACCGGTAACGCTCAGGAAGAGATCGAACTCCCCCTGAAACTGATGGTGCTCGGCGATTTCACCCAGCGCGCCGACGATCGCAAGATCGAAGACCGCAAGCCGATCAGCATCGACAAGAACAACTTCGACGAAGTCCTGGCCAAGCAGGAGCTGAACCTGACCTTCGGCGTGCCCAACCGCCTGCAGGACGAAGCCACCGACGACGAACTGGCCGTGCAGCTGAAGATCAACTCCATGAAGGACTTCAACCCGGCCAACCTGGTCGACCAGGTCCCCGAGCTGAAGAAGCTGATGGAGCTGCGCGACGCCCTGGTCGCCCTGAAAGGCCCGCTGGGCAACGCCCCGGCCTTCCGCAAGGCGATCGAGAGCGTGCTCGCCGACGACGTCTCGCGCGATCGCGTGCTCGGCGAACTCGGCCTCGCCGCCAAAGACAAGCTGGACGCCTGAACCGTTAACAAGGAAGCCAACACATGAGCACTAGCGCAGCAGTGGAAAGCGGCCGCAGCGCGGCCGAACTCGGCATTCTCGACCGCATCATCGCCGAAACCAAACTGACCCCGGACGACGAGGCCTACGACATCGCCAAGCGCGGCGTCTCCGCCTTCATCGAAGAACTGCTCAAGCCGCAGAACGACGGCGAGCCAGTGAAGAAGGCCATGGTCGACCGCATGATCGCGGAGATCGACGCCAAGCTCAGCCGGCAGATGGACGAGATTCTCCACCACCCGCAATTCCAGGCCCTGGAATCCTCCTGGCGCGGCCTGAAGCTACTGGTGGACCGCACCAACTTCCGCGAGAACATCAAGCTGGAAATCCTCAACGCCTCCAAGCAGGACCTGCTGGATGACTTCGAGGACAGCCCGGAAATCGTCCAGTCCGGCCTTTACAAGCACATCTACACCGCCGAGTACGGCCAGTTCGGCGGCCAGCCGGTTGGCGCCCTGATCGCCAACTACTTCTTCGATCCGAGTGCCCCGGACGTGAAGACCCTGCAGTACGTCGCCAGCGTCGCCTGCATGTCCCACGCCCCGTTCATCGCCGCCGCCGGCCCGAAGTTCTTCGGCCTGGAAAGCTTCACCGGCCTGCCGGACCTGAAGGACCTCAAGGACCACTTCGAAGGCCCGCAATTCGCCAAGTGGCAGAGCTTCCGCGAACAGGAAGACGCCCGCTACGTCGGCCTGACCGTACCGCGCTTCCTCCTGCGCAACCCGTACGATCCGGAAGACAACCCCGTGAAGACCTTCGTCTACAAGGAAAACGTGGCCAACAGCCACGAGCACTACCTGTGGGGCAACACCGCTTACGCCTTCGCCAGCCGCCTGACCGACAGCTTCGCCAAGTTCCGCTGGTGCCCGAACATCATCGGCCCGCAGAGCGGTGGCGCGGTGGAAGACCTGCCGCTGCATCACTTCGAGAGCATGGGCGAGATCGAGACCAAGATCCCGACCGAAGTGCTGGTCTCCGACCGTCGCGAATACGAGCTGGCCGAAGAAGGCTTCATCGCCCTGACCATGCGCAAGGGCAGCGACAACGCCGCGTTCTTCTCCGCCAACTCCACCCAGAAGCCGAAGTTCTTCGGCATCAGCGAGGAAGGCAAGACCGCGGAACTGAACTACAAGCTCGGCACCCAACTGCCCTACCTGTTCATCGTCAACCGCCTGGCGCACTACCTGAAGGTGCTGCAGCGCGAGCAGATCGGCGCCTGGAAAGAGCGCACCGACCTCGAGCTGGAGCTCAACAAGTGGATTCGCCAGTACGTGGCCGACCAGGAGAACCCCAGCGCTGAAGTCCGCAGCCGCCGCCCGCTGCGCGCCGCCCAGGTGATCGTCAGCGACGTGGAAGGCGAGCCGGGCTGGTACCGCGTCAGCCTCAGCGTGCGCCCGCACTTCAAGTACATGGGTGCGGACTTCACCCTGTCGCTGGTCGGCAAGCTGGACAAAGAGTGAGCAGGAGCTGAGCCATGAACGGATACGGCAGCCTTTTCGAACGCCTCGGTGGCGAAGCCGGCCAGCGCGCTGGCTGGAGCCGCGAGGTCGCCGTCATGGCGTCGGTGGCTGCCCATCTGGCCAAGATGCTCAGCACCCGTGCGGGCAGCGTGCAGACGCTGCCCGACTACGGGTTGCCCGATCTGAACGATATGCGCCTGTCGCTGCACGACGCCTTGCAACAGGCCCGCAGCGCCATCGAAAGCTTCATCGAAAAATACGAACCGCGCCTGAGCCAGGTCCGGGTGGTTTCACTGCCCCGCGACCACGACCCGCTGACCCTCGCCTTTTCCATCGAGGGCCTGCTGGAAGTCGATGGCTTCAAGCGCCAGGTCAGCTTCTCCGCGCGCCTGGATGGCAGCGGACAGGTCAAGGTGAACTAAGGAGAGCCGCAATGTCCGGAAAACCCGCCGCCCGTCTCGGAGACCCCACCGCCTGCCCGGTCCCCGGCCACGGCACCAACCCTATCGTCGCCGGCTCGCCCAACGTCCTCTTCGACGGCAAGCCCGCCGCCCGCCAGGGCGACCCCACCGCCTGCGGCAGCGCCCTGGCCAGCGCGACGATCCCCAACGTGCTGATCAACGGCATGCCCGCCACCACCATCGGGACCGTGGGCAGCCACGGCAATACCGTGGTCGCGGGGTCGGGGACGGTGTTGATTGGGACCACTTTTACTCCAGCGCCTTTCACGCCACCAAAAGCCTTGGCTATCGCTAACCATAGCCAGTGCATCTTGATCGAAGATCAGGATGGCAATCCACTACAGGGCATTCCATACCGGCTGCGTAGTCCCCAAGGTGAGTGGATCGAGAGCTACTCAGATTCTGCAGGGAAGAGCCAAACGGTATTTGGGAATGCGGGCGATTCGATCGACTTCTTCACCGCAATCTTGGAGGGGTAGCATGAGTTCCGATGTTCTTACCTCTCTCACCGCACGCGCCATTGCGCTTTCCCCTAACTCTCAGAATTCCGTTAAGAAAATTAAGCTCAAGGTATTCTGGAAAACAATAAATTTCTGGACCGATGCTTACATCAATGAGTATCACAATGCTGCCCTATCTATCGCCGAACGGCTTGTGGCAGAACAGTATTGGGACAGAAACGGAAATATCAGAAACAACCGTTTTACCTGTGAAGACTTTGCTATTCGTCTGCTATGTGAATTCGCCTCGGCACGCCAGCTTCCGGTCAAGCTGAAAACCGGAACGAGGGAATATCGAAACATGGAGATATATCAGCCAGATGAGCATGATCGCTATCTGAGCCACATGTATGGGTTCACCGAAATGGTTATGCTGACATATGGTGCCCCCGATATGCAGCGTGTCGGTGAGAATGTGGTTGCAGTCGCCACTGCGGCAGAACTGAAGCCTGGCGATATATTAGCTCAAGCACATGATCGACCAGGCGACGTGGCTCACCATATACAGGTTGCAATGAGCGTCAGCCCTCAGCAAATAGAGATTAAACAAGGCAATACTAGTGGCATAAGTGTCCGACCATTCACTACGGTACGTCGCTTGCTTGGTTCCAACATGGCAGATCCACAGAATGACGGGTACGCCGGCATGCCTATTGAGAGTGGAGTTTATGAGAAGCAAAGCGCAGGTTGGAATTATAAAAACCTGACAACGGGGTCGACCCGTGAGGATTTTCTGAAAATCTTTCAGCTCTATCGCTGGAACTTTATGGAGTTCAATCGAGCATGAGTCTTTCAGGTTACCTATCTGTATTGGCAGATAGCGATCTATTTGGCCTATTAGCTATTTATTGCCTAGCGGTAGCAATAACTGGATTATTCGAAAAACCTAGGAACACCCTGACATATCGTGCTCTTGCTTTCTGCGGCCTACTAGTAGTTCCCGTACTGCATGCCATCGGCACTTATTTTCTGAATCAAGCACCAGCCTGATCAATTGGCGGTCATGGGGCTGAGCAGTTACCAATATACGAGACAAAAAGATGGAAAGTTCGAAGATGAACCGTCAGCGAATCAGGGCATTAGGGTGCCACGCTGCCGCGTGCCTGCTGTTCCCAGTAGGCACCATCCTCGGCTTTCAAATCTCTGCCAGATGGTTCGGTTCGCCGTTCGCCAAGGGCATTGCAATTGGACTTGCCGTCCAGCTCATTTTCATCGCCTTCATCTTGGCGAACATTCTAATCGCCTTGGTATCCAGCATGGAAACGAAGGCAGTACTCTCCTGCGTGCTAGCCGCCGCAGTGCTTATTATCTGCTTCCGGAGCATCCATTGCGGGGGTGTTTCTTTGCGGGTCTCTCCGGTTGCTTGTCACTTGCAGCCATCTACGCGTCTAGAAAGCTTGCGCAAATGGGCAAGAACACATGATGAATCATTTCCCAGTCCGAGGAACGTTATGGGCCGTCGGCATGTTCTCAGCCTTGGCGCTCATAGTTGGGTGGCGGATAAATGACTTTATCAATAGCCAAACCAACGATTCGCTCATGAATGGATCAGGCCGCTATCTAATTGGAATGCCGGAGTGGAAGGAGCATTGGCTCAATTACTTCATCAGCAATACGTCTTATGAGGTCATTGATAATGATTAACCCCACCTTAGTGTCGTCACTGATGTATAAACCAGGCCAACCAGTCGCCCGCCCAACTTTTGAGCCAACCGGAAGGCACTGATGAAAAATAAAATAAGGGTCTGCGCTATAAACCTATGCATACACAGTGCAGCCTTCGCCCTGCTGGTCGGACTCAACGATATCGCGCATAAACTCTATAAAGCCTGGATCGGCGATTTCGGCTCAAGAGGCATAGCGCCCGGTTCCGTTACTCTACTGGTGATTCTGCTTTTTATTGTATTCGACGCTTCCGCGGCGATTATTCCGCTCAAAGCAGTGAAGATTTCACTGGGCGTGGCATTTGTTCTGACTACCGCCTGGTTTTTATTGCCAAGCCACCCATTGCGTGCGGCGTTCTATTGCGTTGCCGGTGGGTTGCTGACGTTTGCCTCAATTTCCGCAGCGTCGCGGCTCAATGACCTCATCTTTCGCACGGGCCACCCCACCAGCGCCGACTGATCAAGGACCGATACATGTCTTTCAACCACTACTACCAGAGCGAACTCACCGCCCTGCGCCAGCTCGGCAAGCGCTTTGCCGAGCGTAGCCCGGCGCTGGCGCCGTTCCTGGGGCAGAGCGGGCGCGATCCGGATGTGGAGCGTCTGCTGGAGGGTTTCGCCTTCCTCACCGGCCGGTTGCGACAGAAGCTGGACGACGAGTTGCCGGAGCTGACCCATTCGCTGATGCATCTGCTCTGGCCCAACTACATGCGGCCGCTGCCGTCGTTCAGCATGCTGCAGTTCGAGCCGCTGCAGCGCCCCGGGTCGGCCTTGAAGGTGCCGCGTGGCACGCCGGTGGAATCCGAGCCGATCCAGGGCGTGAAGTGCCGTTTCCGCACCTGCTACCCCACCGATGTCCTGCCGCTGGATCTGACCGGCCTGAACTACTCGGCGAAAGGCGACGGCGCGCTGCTCGACCTGCGCCTGACGATGACCGCCAAGGGCCACGTCAACGATCTGGAACTGAAGCAACTGCGCCTGCATCTGCATGGCGAGCGCTACATTGCCCAACTGCTCTACCTGAGCCTGCTGCGCTACCTCGGCAGGATCGAAGTGGTGCTGCTGGATGCCGAGGGCCAGCCGCTGAGCAAGGATGCCAACGGCAACGCCCAGGCCGACCTGACTCTCGGCGCCGACAAGGTGAGCCCGGTGGGTTTCGCCGAAGACGAAGCGCTCATTCCGTATCCGCTGAACACCTTCCGCGGCTACCGCTTCCTACAGGAGTACTACGCCTTCCAGGATAAATTCCTGTTCGTCGATATCGGCGGCCTGGAAGCGATCCAGCGATTGCCCGAGGCGCTGCTCGAAAAAACCCAGGGGCTGCTGCTGCGCTTCCACATCCACAAGGCCGGCGCGCAGCGCATCCGCCCCACGCGGGACAACGTGCGCCTGTACTGCACGCCGGTGGCGAACCTGTTCAGCCACGATGCCATCCCGATCCGCCTGGACGGCAAACAGGACCAGTACCTGCTGCTGCCGGCGGAGTTCGACTCGCGCCACTGCGGCGTGTTCTCGGTGGATCGCGTCACCGGCTGGAAGCCCGGCGGCACCGGCTACGAGGAGTACGTGCCGTTCGAATCCTTCGAGCACGACCGGAGCTTCGACGTCCCGGTGGCGCGGCCGCACTACAGCGTGCGCCAGCAACCATCCATGCTCGGCGACGGCCTGGAGACCTACCTGAGCTTCGGCCTGCGCGACCTGGAGCAGCACGAAACGCTGTCCATCGAGCTGACCTGCACCAACCAGAACCTGCCAAGCCAGTTGAAGGAAGGTGCGATCTGCGAGGCCAGCGAAGGCACCCCGGAGTTTCTCAAGTTCCGCAACATCTGCCCGGCGACGCCGAGTTACGCGCCGCCGCTGCACCGCGACTTCCTCTGGAAGCTGATCAGCAACATGTCGCTGAACTACCTGTCGCTGGCCAACGTCGAGGCGCTCAAGGTGATCCTCGAGACCTACGACCTGCCGCGCTACTACGACCAGAAGGCCGCCAGGGTCAGCCGCAAGCAGCTCGACGGGCTGATGAGCATCCGCCACCAGCACGTCGACCGCCTGTACCGCGGCCTGCCGGTGCGCGGCGTGCGCACCGAGCTGGAAATCGACCCGCAGGGCTATATCGGCGAAGGCGACGTGTTCGTCTTCGCGTCGGTACTCAATGAATTCTTCGCCCTTTACGCCAGCCTCAACTCCTACCACGAGCTGCGCGTGAAGAGCACCCAAGGAGAGGTATACGAATGGACGCCACGCATGGGCATGCAACCCCTGCTCTGAGCCGGCTCAGCCAAGGCATCCGCGAGTACAACCTGTTCCAGGGTGTGCTGCTGGTGCTGGACCGGCTGCGCCGGGAAGACCGCAATGATGCCGACGAAGAGACGCTGTACGAGCGCATCGAATTCCAGGCCAACCCCAGCCTGGGCTTCCCCGGCAGCGATATCGATCGCGTGCAATTTTTCACCGAGCACGGCGAGACCCGCGCGCGCCTGCGCATCAACCTGGTGAGCCTGTTCGGCGCCGGTTCGCCGCTGCCTGCCTTCTATGGCGAACAGGCTTTGGGCGACAGCGCCGAAGGCGGCAATCCGACGCGCGACTTCCTCGACCTGTTCAACAACCGCCTGCAACGCCTGATGTTGCCGATCTGGCAGAAGTACCGCTACCGCGTGCAGTTCCGCAGCGGCGCCAAGGACCCGTTCTCCGAGCACCTGTTCGCCCTGATCGGCCTTGGCGGCGAGACGCTGCGCGAAGCGAAAGAGCTGAACTGGAAGCGCCTGCTGCCCTACCTCGGGCTGCTCAGCCTGCGTGCCCACTCGGCGGCGCTGATCGAATCGGTGCTGCGCTACTACTTCAAGCACGCCGAGCTGAACATCGAGCAGTGCCTGGAGCGCCGGGTGGCGATCATTCCGGCGCAGCGCAACCGCCTCGGCCGCGCCAACAGCCAGCTCAGCGAAAGCCTGGTACTCGGCGAGCGGGTCCGCGATCGCGGCGGCAAGTTCCGCATCCACATCCGCCAGCTCAGCTGGGAGCGTTTCCACGAATTCCTGCCGATCGGCACGGGCTACCAGCCGCTCTGCGCGCTGGTGCGCTTCACCCTGCGCGATCCGCTCGACTACGACCTGCGCCTGGAGCTGCGTCCGGAAGAAATCCGCGACCAGCGCATCGGCGCGGAAAACCCCTGCCGCCTCGGCTGGACCAGCTGGCTCGGTCGCGAACGCGCCGACGGCCTGGTCACCCTGGGCCATTCAAGGACCGAAAAACGATGATCAATGTCGATTTGCAACAACTGGTACAGGCCCTGGACGCCGAAACCCGCCGCGACCTGGAAGCCGCCGCCGAACGCTGCGTAATCCGTGGCGGCAGCAAGATTCTCGTCGAGGATCTGCTGCTCGGCCTGCTGGAGCGCCCGGAAAGCCTGCTGACCCGAGCCCTACAGGATGCCGAAGTGGAACCCGGCGAGCTGGCCAAGGCACTGCAACCGCGCGGCGAACACAGCGAATCGCGCAACCCGGTGTTCTCCACCGAGCTGGTGCAATGGCTGCAGGACGCCCTGCTGGTGGCCAGCCTCGAACTCGGCCAGAGCCAGATCGACCAAGCCGCGCTGATCCTCGCCCTGCTGCGCAACCCGCTGCGCTACGCCGGCAGCCACTACCAGCCACTGCTGGCGCGGATCAACGTCGAGCGCCTGCGCGAATTCGCCCTGGCCCAGCAGCCGCAGCAGGCCACCGGCAAGCCTGCCGCCGGCGGTGAATCCAACCTGGCGCGCTTCACCCACAACTTCACCCAGCAAGCCCGCGACGGCAAGCTGGACCCGGTGCTCTGCCGCGACGCGGCGATCCGCCAGATGATCGACATCCTCGCCCGTCGGCGGAAGAACAACCCGATCGTGGTCGGCGAGGCCGGCGTCGGCAAAACCGCCATCGTCGAGGGCCTGGCCCTGCGCATTGCCAACGGCGAGGTGCCGGAGGTGCTCAAGGGCGTCGAACTGCTCTGCCTGGACCTCGGCCTGCTGCAAGCCGGCGCCAGCGTGAAGGGCGAGTTCGAACGGCGCCTGCAAGGCGTGATCGACGAGGTGAAGGGCTCGCCGAAGCCGATCATCCTGTTCATCGACGAAGCCCACACCCTGATCGGCGCCGGTGGCCAGGCCGGCGGCTCGGACGCCGCCAACCTGCTCAAGCCGGCCCTGGCCCGGGGCGAGCTGCGTACCATCGCCGCTACCACCTGGAGCGAATACAAGAAGTACTTCGAGAAAGACCCGGCCCTGGCCCGGCGCTTCCAGCCCGTGCAACTGCACGAGCCGACCGTGGACGAAGCGGTCACCATCCTGCGCGGCCTGGCGCCGGTCTACGAGAAGAGCCACGGCATCTACCTGCGCGACGACGCGGTGGTCGCCGCCGCCGAGCTGTCCGCCCGCTACCTTGCCGGCCGCCAGTTGCCGGATAAGGCGGTCGACGTGCTCGACACCGCCTGCGCCCGCGTGCGCATCAGCCTGGCCGCCGCGCCGGAAGCCCTGGAACGCCTGCGCGGCGAGATCGCCGAGGGCGAGCGCCAGCGCGAAGCCGTGCGCCGCGACCTGGATGCCGGCCTGAAGATCGACGAAGAAGCCCTGGCGCACCTGGAAACCCGCCTCGCCGAAGCCCGTGCCGAACTGGAACAACTGGAAACCCGCTGGAGCCGGCAGCGCGAGCTGGCCGAGCGCCTGCTCGATCTGCGTAAGCGCTGCGCCACCGCGCGCCAGGCGCCGGCCGTGGACGTCCAGGAAGAAGAAACCACCGAGAGCGAGGAGCAGCCGGGCCTGGCGCAACTGGAAGCCGAGCTGCGCGAAGCCCAGGCTGAACTGGCCGCTGCCCAGGCCAACGAACGCCTGGTCAGCCATGAAGTCTGCCCGCGCCTGGTCGCCGAAGTGATCAGCCACTGGACCGGCGTGCCGCTGTCGCAACTGGCCCGCGAGCACAACAGCAAGATCGTCACCTTCGCCAGCGACCTGCGCCAGCGCGTGCGTGGCCAGGAGCAGGCCATCGCCGCCCTCGACCGCGCCATGCGTGCCACCGCCGCCGGGCTGAACCGTCCCGATGCGCCTGTCGGCGTGTTCCTGCTGGTCGGCCCGAGCGGCGTCGGCAAGACCGAAACCGCCCTGGCCCTGGCCGACCTGCTGTACGGCGGCGAGCGTTTCCTTACCACCATCAACATGTCCGAGTTCCAGGAAAAACACACCGTCTCCCGCCTGATCGGCGCGCCTCCGGGCTACGTCGGCTATGGCGAGGGCGGCATGCTCACCGAGGCGGTGCGGCAGAAGCCCTACTCGGTGGTACTGCTGGACGAGGTGGAAAAGGCCGACCCGGACGTGATGAACGTCTTCTACCAGATCTTCGACAAGGGCGTGGCCAACGACGGCGAAGGGCGTGAGATCAACTTCCGCAACACCCTGATCCTGATGACCTCCAACCTGGCCAGCGAGCGCATCGCCAGCCTCTGCCAGGGCGGCCAGCGCCCGGCGGCGGAAGACCTGGAACTGGCGATACGCCCGGTGCTCAGCCAGCACTTCAAGCCGGCGCTGCTCGGCCGCATGCGCGTGGTGCCCTACTACCCGGTGGACGGCGAAGTACTGCGCGAGCTGGTCGCGCTCAAGCTGGCCCGCTTCGGCGAACGCCTGGAGCGCCGGCAGTTGCAGTTCAGCCACTGCGAAGCCCTGGTGGACAACCTCGCCGAGCGCTGCACCCACGCCGACAGCGGTGCGCGGCTGATCGACCACCTGATCGACCAACACCTGCAACCGCTGGTGGTGGACCGTCTGCTCGACGCCATGGCGGCGGGCGAATCCCTGCAGCGCGTACACGCCACCCTCGATGGCGAAGGTTCGGTGGTCTGTGAGTTCGCTTAAGGTCCCGCCGATGTTCGCCCAGGTCCCCCAGCCGCTGCGCTATGCCGAGACCCTGCTCGAATGCTTCGCCAGCCTGGCCCGGGCGGCGGATGCCGACAGCCTGCTCGGCCGCCTGGTGGAAGCGTCGGCGCAACTGTGCGGCTGCGAGCTGAGCCAACTCTACCTGCTGGACGACACCCACACGCGCCTGATGCTCAGCGCGGCGTGGCACGACGGCCGGCTGCAACCGTGCGAGGCCAGCCTGTCCAGCGACTTCGACGGTTACGACAGCGAGCAACTGCTGCAGTACTGCCTGCGCCAGAATCAGGTGCTGAGCCTGGCGGAATTGGAGCCGGGCCTGCATGAGACGGGCTTTCTCCCGGAAACCGCATACCCCTGGCGCAGCCTGCTGTGCATACCGCTGCATGACGAACAGGGCCACGTCAGCGGATTGCTGCTGGCCGCCGCCCAGACCTCCCGCGAGCTCGGCGTGTTCGCCGATTCGCTCGGCCGCCTCGGCGCCTTCGTCGTCGCCCAGCATCACCTGCTGCTGCGCCTGCGCGCCCCGCGTGACGAAGCACCCAGCCAGCCGGCCGCGCAAGTCGGCGGCAACGCCTACGGCCTGATCGGCGACAGCGCCAGCATGCGCGCCGTCTACCAGTTGATCGGCAAGGTCCTGCACAGCCCGGTCAACGTACTGCTTACCGGCGAGACCGGCACCGGCAAGGAGCTGGTGGCCCGCGCCATTCACGATTGCGGCCCGCGGCGGAGCAAGCCCTTCGTCGTGCAGAACTGCGCGTCGCTGCCGGAACACCTGCTGGAGAGCGAGCTGTTCGGCTATCGCAAGGGCGCCTTCACCGGCGCCGACCGTGACCGCCCCGGCCTGTTCGACGCGGCCAACGGCGGCACCCTGTTCCTCGACGAGATCGGCGACATGCCCCTGCCGTTGCAAGCCAAGCTGCTGCGCGTGCTGCAGGAAGGCGAAGTACGTCCGCTGGGCTCCTCCGAGACGCACAGGGTGGACGTGCGCATCGTCGCCGCCACCCACCGCGACCTGCACACCCTGACCGAGGAAGGCCAGTTCCGCGAGGACCTGTTCTATCGCCTGTCGCACTTCCCCATCGAGCTGCCGCCGCTGCGCGAGCGCGAGGAGGACATCCTCCACCTCGCCCGGCATTTCGCCGACAAGGCCTGCGCCTTCCTCCAGCGCGACCTCTGCCGCTGGTCCGACGCGGCGCTGGAGCACCTGGCCGGCTACGCCTTCCCAGGCAACGTGCGCGAACTCAAGGGCCTGGTCGAGCGCGCCGTGCTGCTCTGCGAGGGCGGCGAGCTGCTGCCCGAACACTTCAGCCTGCGCCAGGAGCTGATCGCCACCGATTGCAGCCTGAACCTGCGCGAACGCCTGGAACGTGTCGAACGCAACCTGCTGGTGGACTGCCTGCGCAAGAACCGCGGCAACCAGACCAGCGCCGCCCAGGAACTGGGCCTGCCGCGCCGCACCCTGCTGTACCGCATGCAGCGCCTGCGCATCAGCCCGGCCGATCTCTGAGACGAACCGAATGAACCCCTTATCCCCTAACCACGGAGGCCCCCACATGCAGTACCGCCACTGGCCCGCCGCCCTGTTGATCCTGGCCCTGTCCCTGGCCGGTTGCAGCGGCAACTACAAGTTCAACGACGACGAATACCGCCCGCTGGGCGATCCGCAAGCGGTCAACCGCGGCAACTGACGCGAGGAGCGACACACCATGGAACTGGTCTTCGATATGGTCGGCGCGCAGCAATTCGTGCCCGGCCTGCTGACGACGAAAACCTTCAAGCAGGCGGGCGGCGTGATCGGCCGTGCCGAGGATTGCGACTGGGTGATCCCCGATCGCAAGAACGTGGTGTCCAAGCACCACGCCCAGGTCAGCTACCGCGATGGCGCGTTCTACCTGACCGACACCAGCAGCAACGGCATCCAGCTCAAGGACAGCGGCGCCAGCCTGCAACGCGGCCGTCCGCAGCGCATCGAGCACGGCGGCGTCTATTGCCTGGGCGACTTCGAGATTCGCGCACGGCTGATCCAGGACCCGGCGTCGTTCGAAGGCGACATCGGCCGCCCGCAGCCCGCCGGCAGCATCATCCCCGACGATGCCTTCCTCGATCTCGACCCGCTGACCGCCCTCGACCAGCAGGAGCGCGTCTACGCCGAGGTGGACGAACTGATCGCCCTGACCACGCCGCGCCAGCAGCCGGCGCAGCAGCGCGACTACGCGCGCATCGATATGGAAAGCCTGCCGGTCCCCGAGCTGGTGATGCCGGAAGCGGCGCCCACGCCGAAGCCCGCCCCCGAACCGGAGCGCCTGCCGCCGAGTTTCTGGGAACGCTTCGGCGAGGCCCTCGGCGTGCATCTCGACGACCTCGATGACGACGCCCGCGAAGCCCTGGCGCTGAACGCCGCCCGGTTGCTGCGCCTCTGCGTCGGCAACCTGCAGCAAAGCCTGCGCACCCGCGCCGAGCTGAAGAACGAAATGCGCCTGGGCCTGACCACCGTGCAGAGCGCCGGCAACAACCCGCTCAAGCACAGCAGCGACGCCCGCGAGGCGCTGAACGTACTGCTGCGCGGCGGCAAGCCCGGCCAACTGCCTGCCGAACAGGCCATTGGCCGCGCCTTCCGCGACCTGCAGGCGCACCAGGTGGCGCTGGTCGCCGCCAGCCGCGCGGCGGTCAAGGCGATGCTCGAACAGCTCTCGCCGGAACAGCTCAGCCTGCGCTTCGAGCGCGAGAGCAAACCGCTGGTCGCCACCGCCGGCAGCCGCTGGCGCGCCTACCGCCGCCTGCACGACGCCATGCAACGCGACGACGACTGGAGCGAACGCCTGTTCGCCCGCGACTTCGCCCAAGCCTACGAAGAACAGGTGCGCCTGATCGCCACCCTCGACACGAACCTCCAAGGATGATCGCCATGTCCCGCCTCATCACCCTGGCCCTGCTCGCCACCCTGTCCGCCCTCGGCGGCTGCTCCGCGCTGTCGCCCTACTCGGACCTCACCAAGCTGGACCTGCAACTGGCCGGCAGCGAGCGGCTCAACCCCGACCTCAACGGCCGGCCCTCGCCCATCGTCGTGCGGCTGATCGAACTCAAGCACCCGGTGGCCTTCGAGAACGCCGATTTCTTCTCGCTCTACCAGCGTCCGAAGGAAGCCCTGTCGCCCGACCTGGTAACCCAGGAAGAACTGGAGCTGCGTCCCGGCGAGACGCGCGAACTGAAGCTCACCACCCAGGAGGGCAGCCGCTACGTCGGCGTGCTGGCGGCCTACCGCGATCTGCCGGAGGCCAACTGGCGCTTCGTCATCCCGATCGAGGCCAAGGCGCTCAACCGTGCCGAACTGAGCCTCGACGAGCGTGGCATCCATGCCGTCGACCCGCTCGCCAAGAAGGACGACTAAGCCATGACCATGCACAAAGTGATCTGGCAGGAAGGCATGCTGCTGCGTCCCCAGCACTTCCAGCAGAGCGACCGCTATTACGACTACCAGCTCAAAACCCGCACCCGCACGCTGGAACCTTATGCCTGGGGTTTCTTCGATCTGGAGATCGACAAGCAGTCCCTGCGTAATGGCCAACTGGTCCTCAACCAGGCCAGCGGCATCCTGCCGGACGGCACCCTGTTCGAACTCGACCGCAAGGCGATTGCCATCGACGTGCCGCCGAACACCAGCAACACACCGGTCTACCTGGCGCTGCCGCTGGCCACCGGCAACAACATCGAGGCCCGCCGGGGCGAGCAGAAAGACGTCCTGGCGCGCTACATCGCCCGCGACCAGGAGGTCTACGACTCCAACGCCGGCGAAGACAGCGCCAGCCAGGTGAGCATCGGCCAGTTGGACTTCCGCCTGCTGCTGGGCGAGCAGCAGAGCGACCAGGCCTACGTGAAACTCCAGCTTTGCAGCATCCAGGACACCACCCTGGACAAGGAAATCCACCTCGACGGCAGCTATCTGGCGACCTTCATCGATTTCCAGGCCTCCGACGTACTGGTGTCCTACCTGAAGGAAGTGATCAGCATGCTCGGCCATCGCGGCGACGTGCTCGCCGAACGTATCCGCGCCACCGGCAAGGTGGGCGGCGCCGAGGTCGGCGACTTCATGATGCTGCAGCTGATCAACCGCTACGAGCCGGTGCTGCGGCACTACCTGGGCGTCGAGCGGGTCCACCCGGAGCAGATCTACCGCGAACTGCTCGGCCTGCTCGGCGAGCTGGCGACCTTCGCCAGCGAGACCAAGCGCCCGCGCCTGAATAGCCGCTACCAGCACAGCGACCAGGGCCTGTCGTTCCGCACGCTGATGGACGCTATCCGCCAAGTGCTGTCGATGGTGCTCGAACAACACGCCATCGAACTGCTCCTGCAACAGCGCCAGTACGGCATCCAGGTTTCCCCGCTGCACGACCACAAGCTGCTCGGCTCGGCCTCCTTCGTACTCGCCGCCAGCGCCGAGTGCGACTCCGAGGAGCTGCGCAACCGCCTGCCGGCGCACCTCAAGGTCGGCCCGGTGGAGCGCATCCGCCAACTGGTCAACCTGCACCTGCCGGGCATCAAGGTGAAACCGCTACCGGTGGCGCCGCGGCAGATTCCGTTCCATTCCGGAAAGACCTACTTCGCCCTGGAACTCGGCTCCGAGGACCTGGCGCAACTGGAAGGCTCCGGCGGCTTCGCCTTCCACGTGTCCGGCGAGTTCTCCGGGCTTGAGCTGAAATTCTGGGCAATCAGGAACTGACTATGACCACCAAGGAAATGGAATACGGCCAGGATGACAAGACAGTCATCCTCAACCGCAAGGGCGAGGCCCCGGCGCAGAGCCCGCTGACCGATTTCGCCGCCGCACCGAAGTTCGAGCAGTTGGAAGAGCGCATGATCTACGCCGCCCGCCTGCGCCCGGCGGAAACCTTCAACATCAGTCTGAACCCGCTGGTCGCCGCCGCCGCCCCGCTGCTGTCGGAAGTGGTGCGGCTCAAGCACAGCCAGGGGACCGAGGACCTGCGTGCTCTCAACGCGACCCTGAGCAGCGCGATCAAGCTGTTCGAGCACCATGCCCTGCATGACGGTGCCGAGAGCAGCCAGGTGATGGCCGCACGCTACGTACTCTGCACCGTGGTGGACGAAGCGGTGGTCACCACCCCCGGCGGCGACGAAAGCACCTGGTCGCAGATGAGTCTGCTGTCGAGCTTCCACAACGAAACCTTCGGCGGCGAGAAGTTCTTCCAGTTGCTCGAACGCCTCTCGCGCAACCCGGTCAAGCACCTGCCGATGCTGGAGCTGATGTACCTTTGCCTGTCCCTGGGCTTCGAGGGCAAGTACCGCGTACAGCCACGCGGCATGCTCGAACTGGAAGCCGTGCGCGACAGCCTCTACCGGCAAATCCGCCAGTTGCGCGGCGACGTTCCGCGGGAAGTCTCGCCGCACTGGCAGGGCCTGAAGGACACCCGCCGACGCCTAGTGCGCATCGTGCCCTGGTGGCTGGTCGCCCTGTTCACCCTGGTCTGCCTGGGCGTGATGCACGCCGGCTTCGCCTGGGTCCTCGATCAGCAGCGCGACACCGTTCTGCAACCGTACCAGCCCGTCGACCCGACCGCCCAGGTCGAGCAACAGCCGTAACTAGGACGTAACGCCATGAAGGATTTCTTCGGCAAGCTTGCCGCCTTTTTCCGCAAGACCTGGGTCTGGAGCCTGTGCCTGCTGCTGGTACTGTCGCTGCTGATCTGGTTCGTCGGCCCGCTGTTCGCGGTCAACGACTACAAGTTCTGGGAATCCCCGACCAGCCGCCTGCTGACCATCGCCGCGCTGTGCCTGGCCTGGGGCCTGTTCATCGTCTTCAGCAGCTGGCGCGCCACCCGTCGCAAGCAGGCCGAGGCCAGCGACGAGGAGGCCCAGGAACGCCAGCGCCGCGAGGGTCTGATTACTGAAGAACAGAGCATCCTCACCCGTCGCTTCAAGGACGCCCTCGTCACCCTGCGCAGCTCCAGCCTCTACCGTGGCCGCAGCGAACGCTGGCGCAACGAGCTGCCCTGGTACCTGGTGATCGGCCCCGCGAAGAGCGGCAAGACCAGCCTGCTGGACTTCTCCGGCCTGGACTTCCCGCTCAATCGCGGCGCCAGCGAGCGCCTGACCAAGGACGTCTCGGGCACCCGCTACGCCGACTGGTACTTCGCCGACCACGCGGTGCTGATCGACACGGCCGGCCGCTACCTGACCCAGCCCGACAAGCAGGTCGACGGCCGCGCCTGGGACACCCTGCTCGGCCTGCTGCGCCGCCGCCGCGCCCGTCCGCTCAACGGCGTGCTGGTGAACATTCCGGTGGAAATGCTGCGCCACGGCACCGAGGCCGAACAGGAAACCCTGGCCAACCAGGTCCGCCAGCGCTTGCAGGAAATCCGCCAGCGCCTCGGCGCCGACGTACCGGTCTATCTGGTGATCAGCAAGGCCGACCAGCTGCTCGGCTTCGACGAGTTCTTCGACCAGCTGTCCCGCGAGGAGAGCGACCAAGTGCTCGGCGTCAGCTTCCGCAAGGAGCAGAACGGCACCGACGCCGGCGTGGTGCGCCAGGAGTTCGAAGAACTGCTGCGCCGCCTGAACAGCCAGGTCATCCTGCGCATGCACCAGGAGCGCGACACCCAGCGCCGTGGCCGCATCCTCGACTTCCCGCACCAGCTCGGGAAGATCGGCGAATCCCTGTGCCTGTTCATCGAACTGGCCTTTTCCGGCAACCGCTACCAGCAGGAAAGCCAACTGCGCGGCTTCTACCTGACCACCGCGCCCTACCTCACCAAGGCACTCGACGAGGAAACCGCCGCCCTGGGCGACAACCTGGGCGGCTTTGCCACCAAGGCCCTGCCGATGCTGCGCGCCGGCCGTGCCCGTTTCATTAACCACCTGCTAAGCCGGGTGATCTTCCCCGAAGCCGACCTCGCCGGGCTGGACCAGAAGGAAGTCCGCCGCATCGACTGGGGCCAGCGCGCCCTCTATGCCGGTGCCTTCGCCTGCCTGGTGCTGTTCGGCCTGTTCTGGGCCAACGGCTTCTCGGCCAACCACGACCGCCTCGAACAACTGCGCGACATCGCCCAGAAGCTCGGCCGCGAGCGCCAGGCGATCGACCCGCAGGACGACGCCCTGCAGACCCTCAAGGCCCTGGACAGCAGCTACGCTGCGACTCAGGTCTTCCCGCCTAAGGCTGACGTCTCCTACCTGCAACGCGGCGGCTTCTACCAAGGCGAGCAGGTCGACCCGACCGTCCACCAGGCCTACCGCCGGCAACTGGAAGAATTGCTCCTGACCCGCGTCGGCCGGCAGCTCGAAGCGCAGATTCGCGCCAACCTGAACGACCGCGAGCGCCTGCTCGGCAGCCTGCGCGCCTACCTCATGCTGAACCTGGAAGAGCGCCGCGACGCAGGCTTCCTCAAGGAATGGCTGGCCGCCGACTGGTCCCTGCGCTACGCCGGCAACGCGGTGGCGCAGAACGGCCTGAACAGCCACTTCGACCGCCTGCTCGGCGAGTCCTTCACGCCCTACCCGCTCAACGCCCCGCTGGTCGCCCAGGCGCGCCAAGTGCTGCGCAGCGAATCGCTGGCCAACGTGGTCTACCGCATGCTCCGCGACCAGGCCCGCAGCCTGCCGGACTACCGCCTGAGCCAGCGCCTCGGCCCGCAGGGCGCGCTGTTCGTCGGTGCCGACTACGCCATCCCCGGCTTCTACACCCAGAACGGCTACCAGAAGTTCTACGTCGCCCAAGGTGCCGACCTGGTGCGCGAAATCCTGCGCGACAACTGGGTCCTGGGCGAAGGCGACAGCCTCAGCGCCAACGACCTTGGCCGCCTGATGGTGGAGATGGAGCAACTGTACTTCCGCGACTACGCCAACTATTGGGGCGAAGCCCTGTCGCAACTGGCGCTGGAGCCTATCGGCAACGCGGCGCAGGGCGCCCTGCAACTGACCGGACTGACCGCGGCCAACTCGCCGCTGCTGCAACTGCTGGTGGAAATCCGCGACAACACCCGCTTCGCTGGTCTGGCCGAAGCCGCGGACAGCGCCGGCGAAGCCGCCGGTGCGCTGGAAGGCGCCAAGGGCAAGCTCGGCAAGGCCGCCAAACTGGCCAGCGCCGCCGCCGAACAGGCCCAGGCCGCCCTGGCGAAGAACGTCCCCGACACCGCACGCAAAACCCTGGAACGTCGCTTCGAACCGCTGCACCGTCTGCTCGACGACAACGGCGGTGCCTCCGCCGAACTGGCGCCGACCCTGCAAGCTCTCGACGCCCTGCAACTGCAACTGGCCGGCCTCGCCCATGCCAGCGCGCCGGACCAGGCCGCCTTCGAACTGGCCAAGGCCCGCATGGGCGGTCAGCGCGACGCCATCAACCAGTTGCGCAACAGCGCCGCGCGCCTGCCGCAGCCGGTCGGCAACTGGCTCGGCCTGCTCGCCGAAGACAGTTGGATGCTGGTGCTCAACGACGCCTACCACTACCTGAACCAGCGCTACCAGAGCGAGCTGTACGCCTTCTACAAAAGCTCCCTGCGCCAGCGTTACCCGTTCAGCGCCCACAGCGCGAGCGACGTGGCAATCGCCGACTTCCGCGAGTTCTTCAAGGCCCAGGGGGTCGCCGACAGCTTCTTCGACCGCTACCTGAAGCCCTTCGTCAGTGGCAGCGCCGGCGAATATCAACTGCGCCGCGTCGACGGCCGCGGCCTGCCGCTGTCGCGCGAGTTCCTCGCCCAGATGAGCCACGCGCAGACCATCCGCCGCAGCTTCTTCGCCGAGAACCCGAACGAGCCGCTGGTGCTGTTCAAGCTGGAACCCTACTCGCTGGACTCCAGCCTCGGCCGCGCCGACTTCCGCTTCGGCGACCAGCAACTGGAATACCGTCACGGCCCCATCGTGCAGACCGCGTTCCGCTGGCCCGCCGAAGGCAGCGACGGGCGCACCAGCCTGGTGGTGGAAGAACTGGGCGGACGCAAGGTGGGCATCGAGAAGAACACCGGCCCCTGGTCGCTGTTCCGCCTGCTCGACCTGATGCAGGTGGACTACCACAGCGGTCGCGACGTGCTGATCCTCAAGGCAGACCTCGGCGGCCTGCGCGCCAACTACCTGCTGCACAGCCAGCGCTCGCCGAACCCGTTCGACATCGCCCTGCTGCGCGACTTCAAACTGCCGGCGACGCTCTGATGGAAATCAGTGTCAGCCCCTGGCGCAGCGCTGCCCGCACGGACACCGGCAAGGTCCGTGCGGGCAACGAAGACGCGTTCCTCGACCTGCCCGACCAGGGCCTGTGGGTGGTCGCCGACGGCATGGGGGGCCACCAGAACGGCGCCCTGGCCAGCCGGTTGATCGTCGAGAACCTCGCCGAGCTGCCGGCCGATGGCGGATTGGAAGAGCGTGTCGGGCGGGTACGCCAGTGCCTGCACCACCTCAACCGCCGGCTCGGCCAGGAGCTCACGGTAACGGCCGAGCGCCCCGACCCGGTGATCGGCAGCACCGTGGTCGCCCTGCTGACGGACAACCAGCGCGCCGCCTGCATCTGGGCCGGCGACAGCCGCTGCTACCTCTGGCGGCGCGGCCGGCTCTACCAGCTCTCGCGCGACCACTCGCTGGTCCAGCAGTTGATCGACGAAAACCAGCTCAGCCCCGAAGAAGCGGCGCGCCATCCCGCCGCCCACGCGCTGACCCGCGCCGTGGGCGCCAGCGAGCATCTGGTGCTGGACATCCTCGAATTCGACACCTACCCCGGCGACACCCTGCTGCTGTGCAGCGACGGCCTCTACCAGAGCCTGTCGCCGGACGCCCTCGGCGCCGCCCTCAACCTGCCGTCCACCGGCATGGCTTTGCAGCGCCTGTTCGACCTGGCGCTGGACGGCCCGGCCCGCGACAACC
This sequence comes from Pseudomonas sp. PIC25, assembly GCF_002286785.1. Classification (GTDB taxonomy): domain Bacteria; phylum Pseudomonadota; class Gammaproteobacteria; order Pseudomonadales; family Pseudomonadaceae; genus Pseudomonas_M. The sequence continues at coordinate 81,386 of NZ_MUJY01000190.1, forward strand.
TCAGCGCGGTGGTGATCCGCCGATGAGAGAACCCGGATGAGCGATCCCTTGCTGGCTTCCGCGGAAGCCTCCGACCTGACCTACTTCGCCTTCGCCGCCAGCGCCGTCGACAAACCGGTCGCACGGGCGGAGCCAGAGACGACCCGCACCGCCCCCGGCGAACTGCCGGAGGTGCTCGGCGGGCGCTACCGCATCGAGCGCCTGCTCGGCGTCGGCGGCATGGGCGCGGTGTATCGCGCACGCGACCTGCTGCGCGAGCAGTTCGGCGACCCGGAGCCCTACGTGGCGCTGAAAACCCTCAGCGAAGACTTCGCCGAATACCCCGACGCCAACGCCCTGCTCTACAGCGAATTCGCCCTCACCGCACGGCTCAGCCATCGGCATGTGGTGCGCCTGTTCGGCTTCGAGGTGGACACCGCTTGCCAGCGCGCCTTCATCACTCTCGAGCTGCTCAAGGGCCCCACCCTCGACCAGTTGCTCAGCGAGCGCACCGGTGGCCTGCCCTGGCAGGAGCTGAGCGAGATCGTCATCCCGCTGCTGGAGGCCCTGGCCTACTCCCACAGCCTCGGCGTGCTGCACGGCGATCTCAAACCCAGCAATGTGATGCTCGCCGCCGACGGCCTGCGGCTGTTCGACTATGGTCTCGGCCAGCCGCTCGACGGCGTACTGCCCGGCTTGCCGCGCCTGTGCCGCAGCCGCTTCGCCGCCTGGACGCCACGCTATGCCGCCCTGGAATTGCTGGAAGGCGCGCCGCTCACTGCCGCCGCCGACGTCTACGCACTGGCCTGCGTGATCTACGAACTGAGCAGCGGCAGCCACCCGTTCCGCCGCCTCAGTGCCAAGCAGGCCAAGGCGATGGAACTGGACCGCGAACTGCAACGCCCGGCGAACCTGCCGGCGCACTGCTGGCCGGCGCTGCGCACCGCCCTGGCGTTCGACGAAGCCCGGCGCGACATCGACGCCGCCGGCCTGCTGGAAGCTTTCCGACGCCCCGCACCGGGGCTGCTGCAGCGGTTGCTGCGGCGTACCAATGGATGAGACGAGGACAAGGAAACCGCCATGTTCAATCCCGCCAACGAAACCCACTTCAGCCTCGCCATCGACGGCCTCGAACACGACCTGCAAGTGCTCGAATTCCGGGGCAAGGAGGCCATCAGTACGCCCTACC
>NZ_MUJY01000191.1 GCF_002286785.1 Pseudomonas sp. PIC25
TCGAGTCCCCTAGGGGACGCCACTTTTCCAACCCGCAATGCGGGCTTTTAAAGGGTCATCCGGTCAGGGTGGCCCTTTTGTTTTTTCTCCTGCTTTATCTCTGGCGACGAATGGTGTCCCGAGGACTTGCCAAAAATTATTACGAGCATAATATTTCAGTTGTAATATTTTGGAGCCTCACCATGAATGACAAAAAAGCCCAGACCCGCGAACGCATCCTGTCCGCCGCCAGTGCCGCGCTTATCCGCCGTGGCCCGGCCGATCCCAGTGTAGGGGACGTGATGGGGGCGGCCGGTCTGACGGTCGGTGGCTTCTATGCGCACTTCGAAAGCAAGGATGCGCTGATGCTGGAGGCCTTCAGCCAGACGCTTCGGCGCCGCCGTGCATTGATGGGCGAGATGGATCGGAGCTTGCCGGCACGCGAGCGGCGCACCCTGGCCGCGGCGTTCTATCTCTCGCGCAAGCACCGCGATGCGGAGACCAGCGAGACGTGCCCGCTTCCCAGTTCGCTGGCCGAGCTGGCGCACATGCCGGAAGGTTTTCGTGCCGTGTTGGCCGAGCATCTGGAGCTGGTCATGGCGGAGCTTGCCGACAGCCCGGAGGAGGCCGACAAGGTGCTGGCGGACCTGGCGTTGATGGTGGGCGGTTTGGTGCTGGCGCGGGCGTTGGGGCCGGGCGAGATGTCCGACCGGGTGCTGCGGGCCGCGAAATCGGCAGTGATTTGAGCCGGGAAGGCTCGGTTCATACCGGACGCCCGTCGGGCGCCCATCCAGGCGGTCGCGCTGTCCGCCGTCAATCGATGAGGGTCTTGTGATGAGCAGCTTGAACTGGGTTCGCGGTATCAACGCCACCTTGGGCTGGGTGGCTCCGCATGCGGTAGCGAGCAGAATGCGTCGCGAGTTCATGACGCCCCGCGATCTGCCACCACGCAACTGGGAGCTGCCGTTGCTGGCCAGTGCGGAGCGCATAACGCTGCGCTTCGGCCTGTCCGCGCTGCGTTGGGGAAGCGGGCCCGCCGTCTTGCTGATGCATGGCTGGGAAGGGCGTCCGACGCAGTTCGCCGCGCTGATCGAGGCGCTGGTCCAGGCCGGCTACGCTGTGGTTGCGCTGGATGGGCCGGCCCATGGCCGGTCGCCAGGGCAGGAGGCCAGCGTGGTCCTGTTCGCTCGCGCTGTGCTCGAAGCGGCCGGGGAACTGCCGCCGCTGAAAGCGGTGATCGGGCATTCCATGGGTGGTGCCAGCGTGTTGCTCGCAACCCAGCTGGGGTTGCGTAGCGAGGCGGTGGTGACCATCGGGACACCCAGCCGGATATTGACCGTGCTGCGCCAGTTCGCCCGCTTCATGGCCCTGCCGCCCTTGGCCCGGGCGCACTTCGTGCGACTGGTCGAGCAACACGCCGGTATGCCGGCCGCGCACCTGGATGTAACGCGCTATCAGCTGGATATGCGTGGCTTGGTGATCCACGCGGCCGACGACACCATGGTGCCGGCAAGTGAAGCGGAGCGAATCCACGAAAACTGGTTCGACAGTCGCCTGCTGTTGCTGGAGTCGGGTGGGCATCACCGCGTTCTTGGCGATCCCCGCGTAGTGAGTGCGGTCATGGGGCTGCTGGAAGAGCAAGCCGGTGCTCGGGGGCTGGCGCTGCGTCAGGATGCTTCCTTTCTGGCACGTTGAGCGTTTCGTCGGGGTCAGCTGCCGATCGCTTCGGCGAGATAGTCCACGAAAGCCTGGGGCTTCATCGGTGCGCAGTCCGATGGCCGGAAAATCAAAGTGGGATGTTTCTCCGGTTGTGTCGGGCAGCCATCGCTTGGTCTCGGGCGCGGCAAGCGCCTAGAATGGCCGGCCGAACCCGGGAGTGCCCGTTCCGACGGTGTGTTCCCCGGCCATAGCCACCAGCCGGAGCGGTGAAATGAACTGGGATCTTGCTACCCCCTTCGTGATCGATATCCGTGTCGAAGCGGACGATATCGACGGTCTCGGACATGCTAACAACGCCGTCTACGTCAGTTGGCTGGAGCGTTGCGCATGGCGTCATTCCCAGAGCCTGGGGCTGGACCTGAGCGAATATCGCCGATTGGATCGCGCCATGGCGGTGGTGCGCCATGAGATCGACTACCTGGCCGCCGCCTACGAAGGGGACGAGCTGCAATTGGCCACTTGGATCGTCGAGTCGGACCAGCGTGTGAAGATGCAGCGGCGTTTCCAGTTGGTGCGACCGGCCGATGCGGCGACCCTGCTGCGCGCATCGACCACCTTCGTTTGCATCGAACTGTCCAGCGGCAAGCCCAAGCGCATGCCGGTGGAGTTCGTCGAGGGCTATGGCCAAGCGCTGATCCAGCCATATCCGCTGGAACTCTAAGGGTCATTCGGAAACCGGAGAGAGAAACAGACCGGAGGCATCCTGCATGATCCGGTATGCCCGGGTTTGCCCCGCTGCGAACAGGGCGGACTGGGGGCGGCTGGGAGAAGCTGCCTCGAGGCAAGGGCCGGAGGTGGCCTGAATGACCGCCAGCGAGACTTCTCCCGCTGCGACTTGCAGTACCGCCCGCTCTCCGGGGCCTAGCTGGGCCGCCAGTCTGTTCTGTACATACAGCTCGATATCGCAGGCATTTGCCGACGAGCTGTCGCGCTCGACGATCAGCCGTGCGCTGCCGTCCGGAGCAATGGACTCGCTGCCGGCAATGCCGGTGGTGAACATGGCCAGTATCAGGGCGACGAAGGGGGCGATAGCGCTCATAACGTATTTCCGTAGGTAGCCTTTCATGAGCAGACCGCGCCGACTCGGCGAAGCTCCGCAGCCATTCGCCGGCCGGGATTTGCGCGTCCCGGCGATCGCCGTAAACTACGCGCCTTTTTCTTTTGAGAACCCTGAATGCAGATCGCTCTGGCGCCCATGGAGGGGCTGGTCGACGAGATTCTTCGCGATGTGCTGACCCGTGTCGGCGGCATCGATTGGTGCGTGACCGAATTCATCCGGGTCTGCGACCGCCTGCTGCCTGCCGCCCATTTCCATAAGCTGGCTCCGGAGCTGGCGGTCGGATCGCGGACCCGTGCCGGCACGCCCATGCGCGTGCAACTGCTTGGCTCCGATCCGGTGTGCCTGGCAGAGAACGCCGCCTTTGCCTGCGAGCTGGGCGCGCCGGTGATAGACCTCAATTTCGGCTGCCCGGCGAAGACGGTGAACCGCTCGCGAGGCGGGGCCGTGTTGCTCAAGGAGCCCGAGCTGCTCCATGCGATTCTCTGCGAGGTCCGGCGTGCGGTGCCGCGGGAGATTCCGGTCACGGCGAAGATGCGCCTGGGGTTCGACAGCCCGGACGGGGCGCTGGATTGCGCGCGGGCTCTGGCCGATGGTGGCGCGGCGCAGATCGTGGTGCACGCACGGACCAAGGCGGAGGGCTACCGGCCGCCGGCCCACTGGGAATGGGTGGCGCGGGTCCAGGAAGCGGTCAAGGTGCCGGTGTTCGCCAATGGTGAAATCTGGAGCCTGGACGACTGGCGGCGTTGCCGTGAGGTGAGCGGCGTCGATGATGTCATGCTCGGCCGGGGCCTGGTATCCCGCCCCGACTTGGCTCGGCAGATCGCCGCCGTACAGGCAGGGCAAACGCCCCAGGAAATGACCTGGGGCGAGCTGCTGCCGTTGTTGCGTGACTTCTGGCTACAGGCCCGGCGCAAGCTGTCGCCGCGTTATGCGCCGGGGCGCCTGAAGCAGTGGCTGGCCATGCTGACTCGCAGCTATCCGGAAGCGGTGGCGCTGTTCGCCGAAGTTCGCCGGGAAAGCGATTGCGCGCGCATCGATGCCTTGCTGGGCATTTCCGATCCGCTCGCCGGCCTGGCGACGGCGGTATGACCCTCAGCGGCCTCCGCTGACGTCGAGCAGGGTGCCGGTGGTATAGGACGCCTCGTCGCCGGCCAGCCAGAGAATGGCACGGGCCACCTCCTCGGGAGCGCCGCCGCGCCCCAGCGGCACGCTGGACTTGAGCCGCTCGATGCGTCCCGGTTCGCCGCCGCTGGCATGGATATCGGTGTGGATGAGGCCGGGGCGCACCCCGTTCACCCGTATGCCCTCCGCCGCGACCTCCTTGGCCAGGCCAATGGTCAGGCTGTCGATGGCACCCTTGGCGGCGGCGTAGTCGATGTACTCGTTGGGCGCGCCGAGACGGGCCGCCATCGAAGAGAGATTGACGATGGCGCCGCCCTGGCCGCCGTGGCGGGTGGACATGCGCTTCACTGCCTCGCGGGCACAGAGGAAGCTGCCGATCACGTTGGCGCCGAAGACACGCTGCAGGCGCACGGCGTCCATCTGCTCCAGCCGCGCCTGGTGTTCCAGCAGGCCGGCATTGTTGACCAGCACATCCAGGCGGCCGAAGGCCTGGTCCAGGCGCTCGAAGAGATGCATCACCTGTTCCTCGTCCGCGACATCGGCGGCCACGGCAATCGCTTCGGTTCCCGAGGCTTCGAGCTGGCGCAGCAGAGCCTCGGCCGCTTCGCGGCGCTCCCGGTAATTGAGGCACAGCGCATAGCCCTGTGCGGCAGCGAGGCGGGCGGTGGCGGCGCCGATGCCCCGACTCGCCCCTGTGATCAGCATGACTTTCGGCATAAACCCCTCGCTATGCGGATGCCCTTGAAATTCATTCGGCTGTCCCTATCTAACCATGCGGGATGCCGCTAGCGGGTCCCGCAAGTAACCACTCGCTGAAATCAGGAGAGATTAGTTATGAGCACTGCATTTTCCATGGCTCCGTTGTTCCGTCAGTCCATCGGTTTCGACCGGTTCAACGATCTGTTCGAAGCGGCCCTGCGCAATGACGCGGGCAGTTCGTATCCACCCTACAACATCGAAAAGCACGGTGATGACGAGTATCGCATCGTCGTTGCGGCTGCCGGCTTCCAGGAAGCCGACCTGGAGTTGCAGGTCGAGCGCGGCGTGCTGACGGTCAGTGGCGGCAAGCGTGATCGCAGCGACGAGAACGTCACCTATCTGCACCAGGGCATCGCCCAGCGCGCTTTCAAGCTGTCGTTCCGTCTGGCCGACCACATCGAGGTCAAGCGGGCAGCGCTGGTCAACGGCCTGCTGAACATCGATCTGGTGCGCAATGTGCCTGAAGAGGCCAAGCCGAAGCGCATCCCGATTGGCGGCGAATTGCCGGCTCTGGAACACTGATATCCATTTGTCAAAGGGGCGCCAGTGATGGCGCCCTTTTTCGTTCAGGCATGCACCGATTGTTCCGGTTTGCGAATCAGCAGGGCGCGGAATTCATTCAGGGGCAAAGGCTTGCTGAACAGGTAGCCCTGGTAGAGATGGCAGCCTTGCTGCTGGAGAAAGTCCAGCTGGTCGGCTTGCTCGACGCCTTCGGCGATCATTTCCAGCCCCAGGCTGCGCGCCATGGCCACGATGGCGCGGATGATCTCGGCATCGTTGGGGTCCGTGGTGGCGTCGCGGACGAATGACTGATCGATTTTCAGCACGTCCACCGGCAACCGCTTGAGGTAAGTCAGCGAGGAATAGCCGGTGCCGAAGTCGTCCATCGCGAAGCTGACACCCTGACGCTTGAGGCGATGCATCTTGGCGATGGTGTCCTCGAGGTTCTGAATCACGATGCCTTCGGTGATTTCCAGGGTCACCATCTGCTTGGGCACGCCACTGCGGGTCAGGCAGGTTTCCACCCGCTCGACGAAGTCGTTATGGCGGAACTGGCGCGGACTGATGTTGATGCAGAGGCTGAAGTCGTCCTCGTCCACCAGGCCATCCTGGAGCAGTTGGGCGCAGATCTGGCTGGCTTCGCTGAGGATCCAGGCGCCAACCTCCAGAATGAGCCCGCTTTCCTCCAGTAGCTGGATGAACAGGGCCGGCGACTGCTGGCCAAGGCTCGGGTGCTGCCAGCGAATCAGGGCCTCGGCGCCGACGATGGCATTGCTGCGGGCGTCCACCTGCGGTTGGAAATACAGCTCGAATTCGCCACGGGTGACTGCCAGGCGCAGGTCGTTCTCCAGGCGCAGTCGCTCGCTGACGGCTTCCTGCATGGTGGTGCGGAACAATTGAATGGCGTTCCTGCCGGAATCCTTGGCGCGGTAGAGGGCGATGTCGGCGCGCTTGAGCAGGTCCGCCGGCGTCGTGCCGTGGTCGGGAATGAGGGCGATGCCGATGCTGGGCGTGACCTGCAGGCGCTGGCCGTCGAGCAGCATGGGTTCGGCCAGCAGCTTGCGCAGCTTATCGGCGATCTGGCGCACATGCCGCGTCACTTCGGAGCGTTTGCCTTCGAGGCCGGAAAGCAGCACGACGAACTCGTCGCCGCCCAGCCGTGCCACCGTATCTTCCAGGCGCACGCTGGCCTCCAGTCGTGCCGTGACCATCTTCAGCACGGCGTCGCCGACCGGGTGGCCGAGCGAGTCGTTGATGTGCTTGAAGTGATCCAGGTCGAGGAACAGCAAGGCTCCCCGTAGGTCGTGACGCTTCAGTAGCGAGATCTGCTGGGTCAGGCGGTCGATCAGCAGGGCTCGGTTGGGCAGGTTGGTCAGCGAATCGTGATAGGCCAGGTGGTGGATCTGCGCCTGCGCGTTTTTCAGTTCGCTGATGTCGCGGGCGGTGAGAAGCAGGCAGTCGGTGCCCTCCAGGTTGATCGGTTCGACCGACACCTCCACGACCCGGACGCTGCCGTCACGGTGCTGGCCGTGCATCTCCAGGTGATGCACACGGCCGTCGCGCTGCAGTTTTTCCAGCAGCAAGGCTCGTTCGGTCGGGTCGGCCCAGACATTCATCTCGTAGGCGGTGCGGCCGATCACTTCTTCCGGCCGGTAGCCGGTCAGGCGGGAAAAACCTTCGTTGACCTCGATATAGCGGGCTGTGTCCCGCTCGGTGATGGTGATCGCGTCCGGGCTGGAGTGGAACGCCTTGGCGAATTTCTCTTCGCTGGCCTTGAGCGCGGCTTCGGCGCGCTGATGCTCGGTGATGTCGCGAAAGGTGGTGGTGATGCAGGGCTGACGCTCCACGTGGATGAAGCGGGTGGAGACCATGCAGGTCAGCTCGCGGCCATCCTTGGTGCGAAAGCGCGCCTCGACGTTATCCAGGCCCTGCTGCCGGTGCAGCTGTTGGTAAAGCGCGCGGCGCTGTTCCAAGTCGACCCAGAAGCCGATCTCGGGCGCGTTGCGGCCGACGATGTCCTCCGGCTTCCAGCCGAAGGTTTCGCTAAAGCTGGGGTTGATCTCGATGAACTCGCCGTTGCTGAGGCGGGTGACGCAAATAGGTTCCGGGCTGGCCTGGAAGAGGGTGACGAATTTCTCCTCCGAGGCTGCCAGGCGCTGTTCGCGCAGCACCCGTTCAGTGATGTCGATGATGATGCCGGCCATGCGCAGCGGCTGTCCGGCCTCGTCGCGGTAGAGGCGGGCGGTGCTCTCCAGATGATGCACATCGCCGGCACTCAGGTTCATCCGGTAGGTGACCTGGTATTCCTGGCGCTTGCCCGCCAGGAGTTCCTCGTAGACCTGGCGCATGTATTCACGGTCTTCCTCCGGGACGTGCCGGAAGAATTGGTTGAAGTCGCCGTGGTAGGGCTCCGCCGGCAATCCGTGCAGGTTCGCCGCGCGGGCGGAGCCATAGAGCATGGCGCTGGGAATGTGCCAGTCCCAGGTGCCGAGGTCGGCGGACTCCAGCGCCAGGGTCAGGCGCTCCTGGCTTTCTTCCAAGGCCTTTTCCTGGGCCCGCTGCAGAGTGATGTCGCGGAGGGTGAGCACCAGGCAGGGCTGGCCGTTCAGTTGGATCTGCCCACCATAGATCAGGTTGATGCTCTGGGTGCCGTCGCGTTTGTTCAAGCGCATTTCCAGCTGGGCGATGACGTCTTCGCGATCCAGCGTGTCGATGACGAACTGACGGTCCTCCGGGCGCGGCCACAGGCCCAGCTCCAGCGACGTGTGCCCGATGGCCTCTTCCGCCTTCCAGCCGAACTGTTGCTCGAAACGGTGGTTCACCTCGATCAGGCGTCCCGTCGCCTTTTCGCTAATGGCGACCGCATCGGGCGCGCTGCGGAAGGCATTGGCGAATTTCTCCTCGCTGGCGCGCAGAGCGGCTTCGGCACGTTCGCGCTCGCTGGTGTCGAGGAAGGTGCTGAGGATGAAGCCCTGGCCTTCCAGCTCGACGTACTGGCTGGAAAGCACCCCCTCGAGAATATTGCCGTGGCGGGTGCGCAGGCTGACCTTCTGGATCACCGGGTCGGGCGTGGCCGGCGCGGTGCGGCGCAGGTGGTCGCGTTGGCTCAGGTCCACCCACAGCTCCAGGTCCATCGCTGTCTGGCCGATGATCTCGTTGGCGGGCCAGCCGAAAATGTTTTCGAAGTGCTGGTTGGCCTCGGTGATGACGCCGTCCTCGTAGCGGACCAGCATGATGACATCCGGGCTCAGGCGGAACAGGCTGGAAAAACGCCGTTCGGAACTAGCGAGGGCTTCTTCGCGTTCCTGTTGGGCAGTGATCTCTCGGATCACGCCGATCATCATCGGGCGATCGCTCTCCGGCTGCAGACGGCCACTGATTTCCAGCCAATGCAGGCTGCCGTCCGGCCAGCGGATACGGTGGCGCAGTGAGTGGGTTTCCGGGGCGCCGGTCAGCACTGCCTGGAAAGAGCGCATCACTGCGGCACGGTCTTCTTCGGGGATCAGGTCGATATAGTCGACTCGCTGGCTCAACGGGCGCCGTGGGTCCAGCCCGAACAGCGCCTGGGCGCCGCGCGACCAACTGACCTGCCCATTTTCGATGTCCCACGACCAGGCTCCCAACCGGGCACCGTTCAGTGCGGCGAGCAGGCGTGGCGCGTCTTGCCAGGTCTGTTCGAACTCCGCGGGGTCGAGTGCCGGAATGTAGGGGAGTGGAGGCGTGCGGTCAGTGGGTTTGGCCATCGGTGGCCCATCTGCTGTTCATAGGTATGGCGGCCGATTCGAAACAGCCCGGTCGCCAGCTCGTTCGTCCTGGCTCCACGTTAGCCGTTGCCACTATTCCCATGCAAGGCCGCTGCGCTGCTCATCGAGCAAGGCCATAAAGGCTTTGGCAGCATTCGACAGGGTCCGTTCCGTGTGCAGGATGTAGCCGAGCCGCCGGCTGAGCTGGATGCCCGGCAACGGCAGGCGTGCCACCTGGTCGTCCAGCATGGTGCGTGGCAGCACGCTCCAGGCCAGCCCGATGGAGACCATCATCTTGATGGTCTCCAGGTAGTTGGTGCTCATGGCGATGTTCGGCGTCAGGCCTTCGGCCTCGAACAGCCGCCGTACGATGTGATGGGTGAAGGTGTTGCCGCCGGGAAAGACTGCCGGGTGTCGGGCGATGTCTGGCAGGCCGATCGCCGAGTTCCGGGCCAGGGGATGTTCCGGCGCTGCGACGAAGTCGAGAGGGTCATCCCAGACCGGTACCGCCTTGACCGTGGCGTGGGTTTCCGGCGCCAGGGTGATCACCGCCAGCTCGGCGCGGCCGTGCAGGACTTCTTCATAAGCCACTTCGGAGTCGAGGAACTGGATATCCAGGGCCACCTGGGGGTGTGCCCGGGTAAAGGCGCGGAGCAGGGGCGGCAGGCGGTGCAGGCCGATATGGTGACTGGTGGCTAGCGTCAGACGGCCGCCAATCTCGCCATTGAGGTTGGAAAGCGCCCGGCGGGTGTCGTCCAGTACGCCGAGAATCTGGTAGGCGCGTGGTTGGAGGGCGCGTCCGGCCTCGGTGAGGCTTACCTGGCGGCCAAGGCGGTCGAACAGGCGGACGCCGAGTTGCTGTTCCAGCGCCGCGATGCGTTTGCTGACGGCCGGCTGGGTCAGGTGCAGCCGTTCGCCTGCCTCCGAGAAGCTGCCCGTCTCGGCAATGGCGATGAAGGCGTTGAGGCTGGCGAGATCCATGGATGCTCCGGGAGACACAGGTTGAAGGTGGATGGTGTATTCCGTATGGGAATGCTTTGAATGAAAAATATGAATTTGAGTTATTCGATGCAAGTCCTTAGGATCATCCTCACAAGCCCTGAGGGCATAGAAACACGCTGATGAGGGATAGGCTGATGGCTGGCAAAACGCTCTACGACAAGCTCTGGGACATGCATGAGGTGAAGCGGCGCGACGATGGCTCGTCGCTGATCTACATCGATCGCCACATTCTCCATGAGGTGACTTCGCCGCAGGCGTTCGAAGGGCTGCGACTGGCTGGACGCAAGCCGTGGCGGATCGACGCCAACATCGCCACGCCAGATCACAACGTGCCGACCACCCAGGCGGAGCGCAAGGGTGGCCTCGACGCCATCGCCGACGAAGTCTCGCGTATCCAAGTCCAGACCCTGGACGAGAATTGCGACGATTTCGGCATCCTCGAATTCAAGATGAATGATGTGCGCCAAGGTATCGTCCATGTGGTCGGGCCGGAGCAGGGCGCCACGCTGCCGGGCATGACCGTGGTCTGCGGCGACTCGCACACCTCCACGCATGGCGCCTTCGGTGCCCTGGCCCATGGCATCGGCACTTCCGAGGTCGAGCATGTGCTGGCCACCCAGTGCCTGGTGGCGAAGAAAATGAAGAACATGCAGGTGCGCGTCGAGGGCAAGCTGCCGCTCGGCGTGACCGCCAAGGATATTGTCCTGGCCGTTATCGGTCGGATCGGTACCGCCGGTGGCAACGGCCATGCCCTGGAGTTTGCCGGCAGTGCCATCCGCGACCTGTCCATGGAAGGCCGCATGACCATCTGCAATATGGCCATCGAGGCCGGTGCTCGTGTGGGGCTGGTGGCGGTGGACGAGAAGACCATCGCCTACGTCGAAGGTCGCCCCTTCGCGCCCAAGGGGGCGCTCTGGGAACAGGCTGTCGCGCAATGGCGTGGATTGGTATCCGATCCGGATGCGCATTTCGATACCGTGGTCGAGCTGCGTGCCGAAGACATCAAGCCGCAGGTCAGCTGGGGGACGTCGCCGGAGATGGTGGTTGCGGTCGACCAGCGCGTGCCCGACCCCGCAGCCGAGGCCGATCCGGTCAAGCGCGATTCGATTGTCCGTGCCCTGAAATACATGGGACTGTCGGCCAATCAGCCGATTACCGACATCAAGCTGGATCGCGTTTTCATTGGTTCCTGTACTAATTCGCGTATCGAGGACCTGCGCGCCGCGGCGGAAGTCGCCAAGGGCCGCAAGGTCGCTCCGACTGTCAAGCAGGCGCTGGTGGTGCCGGGCTCCGGTCTGGTCAAGGCGCAGGCCGAACAGGAAGGGCTGGACAAGGTCTTCATCGAGGCCGGTTTCGAATGGCGCGAGCCGGGCTGTTCGATGTGCCTGGCGATGAACCCTGATCGCCTGGAGAGCGGCGAGCATTGCGCCTCCACCTCCAACCGCAACTTCGAAGGCCGCCAGGGCGCCGGTGGCCGGACCCACCTGGTGAGCCCGGCGATGGCCGCCGCTGCCGCGGTGGCCGGGCATTTCGTCGATGTGCGTGAATTGATGCAGGCCTGAGGAGACCCGACATGAAAGCCTTTACCCAACACACCGGTCTCGTCGCGCCGCTCGATCGCGCCAACGTCGATACCGATCAGATCATTCCCAAGCAGTTCCTGAAGTCGATCAAGCGTACCGGGTTCGGTCCGAACCTGTTCGACGAATGGCGTTACCTGGATGTCGGCCAGCCCAACCAGGACAACTCCAAGCGTCCGATCAACCCGGACTTCGTGCTGAATTTTCCGCGCTACCAGGGTGCCAGCGTGTTGCTCGCCCGCGAGAACTTCGGCTGCGGTTCGTCCCGTGAGCATGCGCCCTGGGCCTTGGACGAATACGGCTTCCGCGCGATCATCGCGCCGAGCTTCGCCGACATCTTCTATAACAACAGCTTCAAGAACGGCCTGCTGCCGATCATCCTCGCCGAGAGCGACGTGGACGAACTGTTCCAGCAATGCGAGGCCACCGAGGGCTATCGGTTGACCGTGGATCTCGCGGCGCAGACCGTGACGCGTCCGGATGGCAAGCAGTACGCCGTCGAGGTCGACGCTTTCCGCAAGCACTGCCTGCTCAACGGCCTGGACGACATCGGCCTTACCTTGCAGGATGCCAATGCGATCAAGGGCTTCGAGGAAAGTTACCGGCAACGCAGCCCCTGGCTGTTTCGCGAAGCCTGAGGCGAACATCATGAAGCGCTTCCACATTGCGCTGACCGTGGCCGATCTCGAGGCGTCCATCGCCGATTACGATCGTCGCCTTGGCCAGCCCGCGACTGTGGTGGTGCCGGGCAAATACGCCATGTGGCGTACCGGGATTCTCAATTTTTCGATCAACCAGATGCCCGAGCGTGCTGGAATGCTGCGCCATGTCGGGTTCGAGGACGACGACGCGGAAGGCTTTACCAGTACGCCCGACGTCAATGGCATCGAGTGGGAACATTTTTCCGCCCGCGAGCAGGATGAGCGCATCGCGGCAATCTATGGAGAGCGGATCGGCGCTTGAGCGCCGGTTCGACCATCAATCGAGAGGATTCAATGAGCAAGCAGATTCTGATTCTTCCCGGCGACGGCATCGGCCCGGAGATCATGGCCGAAGCGGTGAAGGTGCTGGAACTGGCCAACGACAAGTTCCAGCTCGGCTTCGAACTGAGCCATGACGTGATCGGCGGCGCCGCCATCGACAAGCACGGCGTGCCGCTGGCCGACGAGACGCTGGCTCGCGCCAAGGCGGCCGACGCGGTGCTGCTGGGTGCGGTCGGCGGGCCCAAGTGGGACAAGCTCGAGCGCGATATCCGTCCTGAGCGCGGTCTGCTGAAGATTCGCTCGGCGCTGGGGCTGTTCGCTAATTTGCGACCGGCCATTCTCTATCCGCAGCTGGCCGAGGCTTCGACACTCAAGCCGGAAGTGGTCGCGGGTCTCGACATTCTCATCGTTCGCGAGCTGACCGGTGGTATCTATTTCGGCCAGCCGCGCGACACTCGCGTGCTGGACAACGGCGAGCGCCAGGCTTTCGACACCCTGCCGTACAGCGAGAGCGAGATTCGTCGCATCGCCCGGGTCGGTTTCGACATGGCGCGTGTGCGCGGCAAGAAGCTGTGCTCGGTGGACAAGGCCAACGTATTGGCTTCCAGCCAGTTGTGGCGCGAGGTTGTGGAAGAGGTTGCCAAGGATTATCCGGACGTCGAGCTGAGCCACATGTACGTGGATAACGCAGCCATGCAACTGGTGCGCGCGCCGAAGCAATTCGACGTGGTGGTCACCGACAACATGTTCGGCGACATTCTGTCGGATGAGGCTTCCATGCTTACCGGTTCTATCGGCATGCTGCCTTCGGCTTCGCTGGATGCGAACAACAAGGGCATGTACGAGCCGTGCCACGGTTCCGCTCCCGATATCGCGGGGCAGGGTATCGCCAACCCGTTGGCGACCATTCTGTCGGTCTCGATGATGCTGCGTTACAGCTTCAATCGGAGCGATGCGGCCGATGCCATCGAGCGTGCGGTCAGCGTGGTGCTGGATCAGGGGCTGCGTACCGGCGACATCTACTCCGAGGGCACCACCAAAGTCGGTACCGTCGGGATGGGCGACGCGGTAGTCGCGGCGCTGCGGAATCTGTAATCTCTTGGGCCCGCCGGTGAGCCGGCGGCCCACTTTTTCTTGAAAGGTGTAGTCGTCATGAAGCGTGTAGGTCTGATCGGTTGGCGCGGCATGGTCGGTTCCGTGCTCATGCAGCGGATGCTGGAAGAGCGGGATTTCGACTTGATCGAGCCGGTGTTCTTCACCACCTCCAACGTCGGTGGGCAGGGGCCTGCCGTGGGTAAGGACATTGCCCCGTTGAAGGATGCCTACAGCATCGATGAGCTGAAAACCCTGGATGTGATCCTGACCTGCCAGGGTGGCGACTACACCAACGAGGTCTTCCCCAAGCTTCGCGAGGCCGGCTGGCTGGGCTACTGGATCGATGCGGCATCCAGCCTGCGCATGCAGGATGACGCGGTGATCGTCCTCGATCCGGTCAACCGCAAGGTCATCGATCAGTCGTTGAACGAAGGCGTGAAGAACTATATCGGCGGCAACTGCACCGTCAGCCTGATGCTGATGGCGCTCGGCGGCCTGTTCGAAGCCGGGCTGGTCGAGTGGATGAGCGCCATGACCTACCAGGCGGCATCGGGCGCCGGCGCGCAGAACATGCGTGAGCTGATCAAGCAGATGGGCGCGATCAACGGCTCGGTGGCCGACGACCTGGCCAACCCGGCCAGTGCCATCCTGGATATCGATCGCAAAGTGGCGGAGGCCATGCGCGGCGAAGCGTTCCCTGCCGAGCATTTCGGCGTACCGCTGGCCGGCAGCCTGATTCCCTGGATCGACAAGGAGCTGCCGAACGGCCAGAGCCGCGAAGAGTGGAAAGGCCAGGCCGAAACCAACAAGATTCTCGGGCGCTTCAAGAGCCCGATCCCGGTGGACGGTATCTGTGTTCGTATCGGTGCCATGCGCTGCCACAGCCAGGCACTGACCATCAAGTTGAACAAGGATGTGCCGATTGCCGACATCGAAGGCATGATCAGCCAGCACAACCCCTGGGTGAAACTGGTGCCGAACCAGCGCGAGATCAGCATGCGCGAACTGACCCCGACTGCTGTGACCGGTACTCTGAGTGTTCCCGTAGGCCGGTTGCGCAAATTGAACATGGGCTCCCAATACCTAGGCGCCTTCACCGTGGGCGACCAGTTGCTCTGGGGGGCGGCGGAACCGCTGCGCCGCATGCTGCGCATCCTGCTGGAGCGCTAATAGATAGCTGAAGCTGCCTGCTGCAAGCTCAGGGGTGACCCAGGACGCTTGCAGCTTGCAGCTTGCAGCTTGCAGCTTGCAGCTTTCGCTGCCGCCCTTTCCTCTATAAAGTGCCTCTCCGTTTTATCTCTCAGAGGCAGACCATGAGCCAGTCCTTCGATATCGCCGTGATCGGCGCTACCGGCACCGTCGGCGAAGCCCTCGTTCAGCTCCTCGAGGAGCGCGATTTCCCGGTTTCCACCTTGTATCTGCTCGCCAGTGGCGATTCCGCAGGTCAATCCGTGCCCTTCAGGGGTAAGAACCTGCGCGTGCGTGCCCTTGACGGGTTCGATTTTTCCCAGGCCCGTCTGGCCTTCTTCGCAGGTGGTCCTGCCGTTACGCGAGAATATGCACCTCGTGCTTCCGAGGCTGGCTGCTCTTTCATCGATCTGTCCGGCGCCTTGTCGCTCGATGATGCGGTTCGGGTGGTGCCGGAAGTCAATGCCGACGTCCTGGTAGGGCTCGAGGCGCCGTATCGTCTGACCAGTCCCTGCGCTCCGGTGGTTGCCTTGGCAATGGGTCTGGCTCCGTTGCGTCCTTTGCTCGACCTGCGCCAGGTCTGTGTCATGGCTTGTCTCTCGGTTTCCACCATGGGGCGTGAGGGGGTGAATGAGTTGGCGCGACAGACGGCCGAATTGTTGAATGCCCGCCCGCTGGAGCCGCGCTTCTTTGATCGGCAGATTGCCTTCAATCTCTTGGCTCAGGTGGGCGAGGTGGATTCGGAAGGCCATGCGCTTCTTGAAAAACGCATGGTGTCCGAGTTGAAGCAGATGTTTCGAATTTCTGCGCTGGACGTTTCGGCTACTTGCGTGCAGGCTCCGGTTTTCTTCGGCGATAGCTTGAGTGTGACGCTGCGTAGCGAAAAAATGATCGACTTGCAGGCAATCTGTGCGGCACTCGATAACGCTCAAGGTATCGAGCGGGTAGAGTCTCCGGACTATCCGACGGTAGTCGGGGATGCTGTCGGCCAGGATGTCGTCTATGTCGGAAGGCTGCGTTGCGGGCTGGGCAATCCTCATGAACTCAATTTGTGGATTGCGTCTGATAACGTACGAAAAGGCGCCGCTCTGAATGCAGTGCAGTTGGGTGAGTTATTGATAAAAGACTATCTGTCAAAGATACTTACCTGAAATTTGAAGAACTATTCTAGGTTGGCAATACTGGCTTAGCTGTTCGCTGGCGGGGAACGTCCGTGAGGATGGCAGGCAGCGACTATTAAGACCCTCTCGAATATCGAGAAAAAAGTTAAAACAAGGGATAACGCTATGGTTCGGGTTCGCAAACTGGTGCTGGCAATTGCAGCTGCTTCGGCGCTGTCCTCCGGTATGGCGCATGCGCTGGGGCTAGGGGAGGTGACCCTGCAGTCCGCGCTGAACCAGCCGTTGGTCGCGGAAATCGAGTTGTTGGAAGTTCGGGATCTGAGCGCCAATGAAGTGATTCCCAACCTGGCCTCTCCTGAGGAATTCAACAAGGCTGGTGTCGATCGCCAGTACTTCCTGACCGACCTCAAGTTCACGCCAGTGCTCAAGCCGAACGGCAAGAGCGTTATCCGGGTGACCTCCAGTAAGCCGGTTCGCGAGCCCTACCTGAATTTCTTGGTCGAAGTGCTCTGGCCGAACGGTCGTCTTCTGCGTGAATACACATTGTTGCTTGATCCGCCGCTGTATGCGCCGTCGACGCCAGCCGTCGCTCCGCAATTGCCGGTTGCCTCTTCCGCGCCGCGTCCTGCTGCGACGCCAGCTCCGCGCCCGGTAGCGTCGGCTACACAGCCGTCTGGTGCCAGCCGTCCGGGAACTGCACCGCTGAGCGGTAATGAATACCGGACCAGCTCCAACGACACCCTTTGGGATATTGCTCAGCGTGTTCCGGGTGGTTCCGTCCATCAGGCCATGCTGGCCATCCAAGATCTCAATCCGGATGCCTTCGTTGGCGGCAATATCAACCGCCTCAAGAGTGGCCAGGTGCTTCGCTTGCCTGACGAGCAGCAGGTTCGCAGCCGTTCGCAGAGCGAGGCGATTGCGCAGGTCGCTGCGCAAAATACTGCATGGCGTGAAGGGCGAGGTGTCGCTGCGGGAACCCGGCAGCTCGACGCTACCAAACGTGATACTGCCGGTGCTGCGCCCGCTCGGGTAGAAAGCAAGGACAGCCTGCGCTTGGTCTCGGGTGATACCGGTAAAGCAACCGCCAAGGGCGACAAAGGCACTGGGGGCGATAGTAAGGCCCTTGCCGACAAGTTGGCGGTCACCCAGGAGAGCCTGGATTCCACCCGTCGTGAGAATGAAGAGCTGAAGAGCCGGATGGAGGATCTTCAGAGTCAGCTGGAAAAACTGCAACGACTGATTCAGTTGAAGGATGACCAGCTCGCGAAAATGCAGGCCGACCTGGCTAACCAGGGTAAGGCCGGGGCGGGGGGAGGGACGGATGAGCCCAAGCCCGAGGCGGCAGCGCCTGCTTCGTCGGAGCAATCGGCTCCACCTGCGGCGGAGGAGCCGGCGACTCCGCCGGCCTCTGCGGCTCCTGACTACAACTACAGTGAGGAGCCGGCCGCCGAACCCGGCGCGGCTCCTCAGACCAACGTGCAGCAGCCGGCCAGTGAGCCGGCTGATGCCGTTAAGCCGCCGGCATCTGCTCCCGCTGCTCAGCCAGCTAAGCCGACTCCTGCCCCGGCTCCGAAACCGGTTGTGGAAGAGCCTCAGCCCACGAGCTTCATCGACGATCTTCTGGGCAATCCCATGCTGCTCGGCATCATTGGCGGCAGCGCACTGCTGCTGCTCCTGGTCGGCTTGATGGTGTTGTCGCGGCGCAATGCCATGAAGGAGGCCGAGCTGCAGAACAGCCTTTCCCTGAATGAAGAAAGCGATAACGCGTTCGATAATGAATCGGAGCTTCCCGAGAACAGTTTCGCGGATCTGGAAGCCGACCTTGAGCGTTCCCCGGTCTCGCAGGCGCAGCCGGAAGAGCGCGTAACAGCGCAAACCAGCGATGCGCTGGGCGAGGCTGACATTTATATCGCCTATGGTCGTTTCAATCAGGCGGCTGAGCTTCTGCAGAATGCTATCAACGACGAGCCCCATCGCAAGGACCTGCGCCTCAAGCTCATGGAGGTCTATGCGGAGCTGGGTGATCGTGAAGGTTTCGCTCGTCAGGAAAACGAACTGCGTGAGATTGGCGGGGCGGGCCAGGAAGTCGAACAGCTCAAGGCCAAGTACCCAGCAATGGTCGCTCTGGCGGGCGGCATGGCTGCTGCTGCGGCGGCGGATGATTTCGACAGCTTCGATCTGGATGATCTCGCGCTGGATGAGCCGGCACAGGGCGCGGTCCCCGCTGCTCAGGGAAATCTGGACGATGCTTTCGACCTCAGCCTGGACGATCTTGAGGCGGACCTCGAGCGTGACCTGAAGAGCTCGGCTGCGCCGGCTTCCGATGATCTCGGCCTTGATGACCTGAGCCTGGATTCCGATCTCGACTTTGGGCTCGATACTGAGCCAGCCGCATCGACCTCCAAGGAAAGCCTCGATTTCGGCCTTGATTTTGCGGATGAGTCGGCAGGTGGAGCTGCCTCGGGGCTTGGTGATGATCTGGCGGACTTCAGTCTGGATCTGGACGAGGAAAGCAAGGCGCCGGCAGTGGAAGAAGATGATTTCCTGCTTTCCCTGGACGATGAGCCTGTCGTTGCTCGCGCAGAACCGTCTGCCGAACTGCCGACACTGGATCTACCAGAGGAAAAGGTGGCGAGTGAGTTCGATCTTCCTGCCGACTTCGATCTGTCGGTAGCCGATGAGGTTCCTGCCGTCGCTAAGCCGGAGGCTGATGACTTCGCGGCTCAGCTCGATGAGGTCAACGCCGAGCTTGAAGCGTTTGCTGACAGCCTCGAGCCGCAGGCGGACGAGGAGCCGATGAAGCCGACGGCCAGCACGCGGAATGTGGCCGATCTGGATGCGGATGATGATTTCGATTTCCTTGCCGGAACCGACGAGACAGCTACTAAGCTCGACTTGGCACGCGCCTATATCGATATGGGCGATGCCGAAGGGGCTCGTGACATTCTCGACGAAGTGATTTCGGAAGGTAGCGACACCCAGCAACAGGAAGCGCGCGAGTTGCTCGCCCGTCTCGCCTGATTTCATGACTGAAGTACTTCCCGCAGCGGCAGCCGAAATGGCTGCCGCTGGCGTTTCCAGGATCGCACTGGGCATCGAATACAAGGGGGCCCGTTACCGCGGCTGGCAGCGTCAGGAGGCTGGTGTTCCGTCCGTTCAAGAAGCTCTGGAGCGCGCGTTATCGAAAGTTGCGGCTGAGCCGGTTTCGGTCGTTTGTGCAGGCCGAACCGATGCTGGCGTGCATGCCAGTGGTCAAGTGGTGCATTTCGACACAACCGTCGAGCGCCCATTAAAAGCATGGGTCATGGGGGGAAATGCCAGTCTGCCCCCGGATATCAGTGTGACTTGGGCTCAGTCGATGCCGAGTCACTTCCATGCACGTTTCAAGGCATTCGCTCGGCGCTATCGGTATGTGATCTACAACGATCAGATCCGTCCGGCCCATATGGCGGAGGAGGTCACCTGGAATCATCGCCCGCTGGACGTGCAGCGTATGCGTGCTGCTGCCCAGTGTCTGATTGGCACGCATGACTTCACATCCTTTCGTGCGGTTCAGTGCCAGGCGAAGTCGCCGGTCAAGACGGTTCATCACCTGCATGTGCTACAGCAGGGCTGTTTCATCGTGCTGGATGTACGCGCCAATGCTTTCCTGCATCATATGGTGCGCAATATCGCAGGGGTTCTCATGACCATCGGTGCGGGAGAGCGGCCCGTCGGATGGGGGCGAGAGGTTCTTGATGCTCGTGATCGACGGGCTGGCGGTGTAACCGCCCATCCTTATGGGCTTTATCTTGTGCAGGTGGAATATCCCGAAGAGTTCGATCTACCGGAGCGTTACATCGGGCCACATTTCCTCTCGGGATTGCCGCTGTTGGCGGGCTGACGCTTAAAAGGGCATTTGTTACCATCGAGCCTTTCTTTTTTGAGGTGGCAGCACGTTGGCAGCCGTTCGCAGCAAAATTTGTGGGATTACCCGGGTCGAAGATGCACTGGTCGCTGCCGAGGCGGGCGCCGATGCCATTGGCCTGGTTTTTTATCGGCAAAGCCCGCGCGCGGTAACGATCCAGCAGGCCCGGGCCATTATCGCTGCGCTGCCCCCTTTCGTGACGACGGTCGGTTTGTTCGTCAATGCTTCCCGGTGCGAGTTGAACGAGATTCTTGATGCTGTGCCGCTGGATCTTCTGCAATTTCATGGTGACGAGTCCCCGTCAGACTGCGAAGGCTTTCATCGGCCCTTTATCAAGGCGCTGAGAGTGAGGCCCGGCGACGATATTGCTGCTGCCGTTGCGTGTTATGGGAAGGCGTCCGGCATCCTCCTCGATACCTACGTGCCCGGAGTGCCAGGGGGGACAGGTGAAGCATTCGACTGGTCTCTTGTGCCGGCCGGTTTGTCCAGGCCGGTGATTCTGGCCGGGGGGCTGACGGCCGGGAATGTCGGCGCAGCTATCGCCCAGGTCCGTCCGTATGCCGTCGATGTCAGTGGGGGGGTTGAATCAAGCCGGGGGGTGAAGGACCCCGAGAAGATTCGTGCTTTTGTAGCGGCTGTTCGAACTTGCCGGTAGCGAAGCCTCTCTATTCGTTTTCGCGGCTGTTTCGAATGGTCATGGTGGCATGTGACGGCTTTGGTTTCGCGGCCGTCCACTAGCGTGATGCCATCTCGGGCCTCGATAGTCGCTGTCGATGGTTCAACGCTGTTGGGGGATCGAGTTTTTTGGTTTCGTGCCATTGCGACCGTGCAGTCGCTCAGGTGGTCGATGTTGGTGGTAGGTGTCGCTGTAGCGAGTCGTTGCAGATTTGCCGGGCCGGCCCTGACATTTGGCCACAATCATGAATTTGCTCTGGGACGCATTCAGGAACTGCCGCGTCCGGGCGTGAAAGCTGTGGAGAAGAAAGCATGAGCAACTGGTTGGTAGACAAGCTGATCCCTTCGATCATGCGTTCCGAAGTGAAGAAAAGCTCCGTGCCGGAAGGGCTCTGGCACAAGTGCCCATCCTGCGATGCCGTGCTTTACAAGCCGGAGCTGGAAAAGACGCTCGATGTCTGCCCGAAGTGCAACCACCACATGCGCATCGATGCACGGACCCGGTTGGACATCTTTCTGGATGCCGAGGGGCGTGAGGAGCTGGGGGCGGAGCTCGAACCGGTGGACCGTCTCAAGTTTCGCGATAGTAAGAAATACAAGGATCGACTGACTGCCGCGCAGAAGCAGACCGGCGAAAAGGATGCACTTGTGTCCATGCGCGGTACGTTGCAAGGCATGCCTGTCGTGGCGTGTGCCTTCGAGTTCAATTTCATGGGTGGCTCCATGGGGGCCATTGTTGGCGAGCGCTTCGTTCGCGCCGCCAATGTCGCTCTGGAACAGCGTTGCCCGCTAGTATGCTTCTCCGCTTCCGGCGGTGCGCGTATGCAGGAAGCACTGATCTCTCTGATGCAAATGGCCAAGACATCCGCCGTACTGGCGCGCCTGAGGGAGGAGGGAATTCCTTTCATCTCGGTGCTTACCGATCCGGTCTACGGTGGTGTGTCCGCCAGTCTGGCGATGCTGGGCGATGTGATTGTCGCCGAACCCAAGGCACTGATCGGTTTTGCCGGTCCGCGGGTTATCGAACAGACCGTGCGGGAGAAGCTGCCCGAGGGATTCCAGCGCAGTGAGTTCCTGCTGGACCACGGCGCCATCGATTTGATCATCCCTCGCGCCGAGCTTCGTCCGCGCCTGGCTGTGCTGCTTGCCCAGCTCATGGGGATGCCTAGCCCGGCCCGTCTTCCGGCAACGGCATGACAGCGCGTTCTCTGGCTGAATGGCTCGCTTATCTGGAGCAACTGCATCCGTCGGCCATCGATATGGGGTTGGATCGGTCGCGTGAGGTGGCTCTCCGGCTAGGACTGGGTAAGCCAGCGCCGCTGGTGATCACGGTGACCGGCACGAACGGCAAGGGTTCCACTTGTGCCTTTCTTGCGGCTTTGCTCAAGGAGCAGGGGGGCAAGGTCGGGGTTTACAGTTCGCCGCATCTGCTGCGCTACAACGAAAGAGTGCAGATCGATGGTGTGGAGGCAACGGATGCGGCGCTTTGCGAGGCTTTTGCTGCTGTCGAGGCGGCACGGGGCGAAATCAGCCTGACTTACTTCGAAATGGGGACGCTGGCGGCTTTCTGGCTGTTCCAGCGTTCCGCTCTCGATGCTGCTGTGCTTGAAGTCGGTCTCGGTGGCCGGTTGGATGCGGTCAATCTGGTCGATCCAGATTTGGCGCTGGTTACCAGCATTGGCCTGGATCATGCCGAATGGCTGGGAGATACGCGCGAGAGCGTTGCGATCGAGAAGGCAGGCATCTTCCGTGCCGGGAGGCCGGCTCTGTGTGGCGACTTCGATCCGCCGACGACGTTGCTCGAACGGGTGTCCGAGCTGGATTCGCCGTTTTTCCTGCGTGGCCGCGATTTTGATCTGGCAGTCGATGATCGTGCCTGGCACTGGCGTGGGCTGACCAAGGAAGGCGAAGTCCTGGAACTGCACGATCTACCCTTGCTTGACTTACCGATGGAAAATGCCGCCTTGGCCTTGCAGGCCTATGCCTTGCTGGATTTGCCATGGCAGTCGGAGCGGATTGGCAAAGCGCTGCAGCGGGCTCGGGTGGTCGGACGCCTGGATCGCCGTCGGATCGATTGGGATGGCAAGCCTCTCACGCTGCTGCTCGATGTTGGGCATAATCCCCATGCCGCCGATTATCTTGCTCGGCGCCTGGCCAGTCGGCCTGTCTCGGGGGGGCGCCTAGCGGTGTTCGGCTTATTGGCCGACAAGGATCTGCCAGGTGTAATCCGGCCGTTGCTTGGTGAGATCGCAAACTGGGCAGTGGTGCCGTTGCCGACGGTACGGACCCGTCCGGCGGCGGAGCTCGAAGCTGTCTTGCTGAACCATGGCGTGAGCGTGGCGGCTTATGGCAGTGTCGAGGCCGCATTGGAAGCTCAATGCGCACGGGCGGCAGCGGATGATGAGATCCTGGTGTTCGGGTCGTTTTACTGTGTGGCCGAGGCCCTTGACTGGTTGGCCCGGCGCGCTTAAGAGGAAGCGGGAATGGCTTTGCTGGATAAAGGGCTCAAGCAACGCATGGTGGGGGCCTTGGTGCTTATCGCGCTGGCCGTGATTTTCCTGCCGATGCTGTTTTCTCGCGAGGATGAGTTGCGCCAAGTGGCGGTAGATGCCCCTTCCATGCCGCAGACGCCGTCGCCTCCTCGGATCGAGATGGAGCAGACGGCGGTGCCTGAGCCGCAACAATTGCCGGATGAACCGATTCCGAGCGAAATGACACCGCCCGAATCGCAGCCCGTCGCTTCGCTTCCGGGAGAAGAGGTCGCTCCCGTTACGCCTGCCGAAGCGCCGAAAGAAGAGATCGCCAAGCCGATTGCCTCGCCGACGCCCAGCGTGCCGTCAAAGGCGCCGGAAGGCCGCCTTGATGCTAATGGCCTGCCAGTCAGTTGGTCGGTCCAGTTGGCCAGTCTTTCCAATCGTGCCAGCGCCGAAAATCTGCAGAAAACGCTGCGCAGTCAGGGCTATAACGCCTATATCCGCAGTGCCGATGGCATGAATCGGGTATTCGTAGGGCCGGTGATCGAGCGTGCGGAAGCCGATCGCCTGCGCGATCAATTGAGCCGCCAGCAGAAACTGAACGGCTTCGTCGTGCGCTTCCAGCCCGAGAAGGGGTGAGCTGCGGCTTACCCCAGTCCCGGCGCTCTGCTAAAATGCAGCGCCTTTTCCGTTCGTAGGCTGCACCGTGGCATTCACCTGGGTCGATTGGGCGATTATCGCCATCATCGCCGTTTCCAGTCTGATCAGTTTGAAGCGCGGCTTCGTCAAGGAAGCGCTGTCGCTGCTCACCTGGATCATCGCAGGCGTGATTGCCTGGATGTTCGGCGGTGCCTTGTCGCAGCATCTGAGCGAATTCATCGAAACACCTTCTGCGCGCGTGATTGCCGCATGTGCCATTCTCTTCGTCGCTACCCTGCTGGTGGGGGCGTTGGTCAATTTCCTGATCGGTGAGCTGATCCGGGTGACCGGTCTGTCCGGAACCGACCGTTTCCTGGGTATGGTTTTCGGGGCCGCCCGTGGTGGCTTGCTGGTCGTCGTGCTGGTCGGGTTGCTCAGCCTGGCGCCGGTACACCAGGACCCGTGGTGGCAGCAGTCGACCCTGCTGCCGCATTTTCTGATGGTTGCGGACTGGTCCAAGAACCTCATTCTGGGCCTTTCCAGTCAATGGATCGCCGGCGGCCTCGGCTCGCAGAGCTGAGGTCGCCGATAAAGGGCATGCAACGCTCCGGCGTCATGACCAGAATTAGCCTGAACTACTAGCAGGGGTTGCGTCACATGTGCGGCATCGTTGGTATCGTCGGTAAGTCGAACGTCAATCAGGCGCTGTATGACGCGCTTACCGTCCTTCAGCATCGCGGCCAGGACGCTGCCGGTATCGTGACCAGTCATGAGGGGCGTTTGTTCCTGCGCAAGGACAACGGCCTGGTGCGCGACGTTTTCCAGCAGCGTCACATGCAGCGCCTGATCGGTCACATGGGCATCGGCCACGTGCGCTATCCCACCGCTGGCAGCTCCAGCTCCGCCGAGGCGCAGCCGTTCTACGTCAACTCGCCCTACGGCATCACGCTGGCGCATAACGGCAACCTGACCAATGTTGAACAGTTGTCGCGGGAGATCTACGAATCCGATCTGCGGCACGTCAACACCAACTCCGACTCCGAAGTGTTGCTCAACGTCTTCGCCCATGAGCTGGCGGTGCGGGGCAAGTTGCAGCCGACCGAGGAGGACGTATTCGCGGCGGTTTCCGGCGTCCATGAGCGCTGCCGGGGCGGCTATGCGGTGGTGGCGATGATTACCGGCTACGGTATCGTCGGCTTCCGCGATCCGAACGCCATTCGCCCGATCGTCTTCGGCCAGCGCCACACCGACGAAGGCGTGGAATACATGATCGCCTCGGAAAGCGTTTCCCTGGACGTGCTCGGCTTCAGCCTGATCCGCGATTTGGCGCCGGGCGAGGCTGTCTACATCACCGAAGACGGCAAGCTGTACACCCGTCAGTGCGCGAAGGCTCCGCAGTACGCTCCTTGCATCTTCGAGCACGTTTACCTGGCTCGCCCGGACTCCATCATGGATGGCATTTCCGTGTACAAGGCGCGCCTGCGCATGGGCGAAAAGCTGGCCGAGAAGATCCTTCGTGAGCGTCCGGACCATGACATCGACGTGATCATCCCGATTCCGGACACCAGCCGTACGTCGGCACTGGAATTGGCCAACCGCCTGGGCGTCAAGTTCCGCGAAGGCTTCGTCAAGAACCGTTACATCGGTCGTACCTTCATCATGCCGGGGCAGGCGGCAAGGAAGAAATCCGTACGGCAAAAGCTCAATGCCATCGAGCTGGAGTTCCGCGGTAAGAATGTGATGCTGGTGGATGATTCCATCGTGCGCGGCACCACCTGCAAGCAGATCATCCAGATGGCGCGTGAGGCCGGTGCGAAGAACGTTTACTTCTGTTCGGCGGCACCGGCGGTGCGTTACCCGAATGTCTATGGCATCGACATGCCCAGCGCCCACGAATTGATCGCCCATGGGCGCACCACCGAAGAGGTCTGCGAGCTGATCGGGGCCGACTGGCTGGTCTACCAGGATCTGGAAGATCTCAAGGAGGCTGTGCAGGAAGGCAATCCGGAAGTGAAGACATTCGATTGCGCCGTGTTCGACGGCCAATACATCACCGGCGATGTCAACGAGGCCTATCTGAATAAGATCGAGCAGGCACGCAACGATGCGTCGAAGGCCAAGGCTCACGCGGTGAGTGCGATCATCGATCTGTATAACAACTGACCGGCGGCTCCAGCGCGGCAGGTGCTGGGTCGGGCTCAAGGTGAATGACATGACGCAAGAATGGGATGCGGGACGGCTGAACAGTGATCTGGAAGGGGTGGCGTTCGATACGCTGGCGGTGCGTGCTGGCCAGCATCGTTCCCCGGAAGCAGAGCATGGCGAGCCGCTGTTCTTCACCTCCAGCTACGTATTCCGTAGCGCTGCGGATGCCGCGGCCTGTTTCGCCGGCCAGGTTCCCGGCAACGTCTACTCGCGTTATACCAACCCCACCGTGCGCTCTTTCGAAGAGCGTATCGCGGCCCTGGAAGGTGCTGAGCAGGCAGTTGCGACGGCATCCGGCATGTCCGCCATTCTCGCCGCGGTGATGAGCCTGTGTGGCGCTGGCGATCATATCCTTGTCTCGCGTAGCGTATTCGGCGCGACCGTCACGCTGTTCGAGAAGTATTTCAAGCGCTTCGGCGTACAGGTCGATTACGTGCCCTTGGCTGATCTCGATGCCTGGCAGGCGGCATTCAAACCCAACACGCGCCTGCTGTTCGTCGAGTCGCCGTCCAACCCGCTGGCCGAGCTGGTGGACATCGCAGCTCTGGCTGATCTGGCCCATGCTCGCGGTGCGATGCTGGCGGTGGACAACTGCTTCTGTACGCCGGTGCTGCAACAGCCGTTGGCCCTGGGCGCAGATATCGTCATCCATTCGGCAACCAAGTTCATCGATGGGCAGGGACGTTGCCTGGGGGGCGTGGTCGCCGGCAAAGCCGAGCAGATGAAAGAGGTGGTTGGCTTTCTGCGTACAGCAGGGCCGACCCTCAGTCCGTTCAACGCTTGGGTTTTCCTCAAGGGCCTGGAAACCCTGCGTCTACGTATGCAGGCCCATTGCTTCAATGCCCAGGCGCTGGCCGAGTGGCTGGAAGCCCAGGCGGGTGTGGAGAGGGTCTACTATGCGGGGCTGCCGAGCCATCCGCAGCACGAGCTGGCCAAGCGTCAGCAGAAGGGCTTCGGCGCGGTGCTCGCCTTCGAGGTGAGCGGTGGCAAGGATGGCGCCTGGCGTTTCATCGATGCGACCCGGTTGGTGTCGATCACGGCGAACCTTGGTGATACCAAGACCACCATTACCCATCCCGCTACCACGACTCATGGGCGTCTCACGCCGGAAGACCGGGCTGCAGCGGGAATCAAGGACTCGCTGGTCCGTATCGCTGTGGGGCTGGAAGATGTCGCCGATCTCAAGGCCGACCTGGCGCGTGGCCTTGCCGCCTTATGATGGAGTGGTCGGGGGAGCAAGCGGCTCCGACCAATGGCAAGGTTGCCCTGGTCACCGGAGCCGCGCGCGGCATCGGGCTGGGAATCGCTGCCTGGCTGATCGCGGAAGGGTGGCAGGTCGTGCTGGCCGATGTGGACCGCGAACGCGGTTCGAAGGTGACCAAGGCCTTGGGTGTCAATGCCTGGTTCGTGGCGATGGATGTCGCCCACGAATGCCAGGTAGCGGTCGGCGTGGCCGAGGTGCTCGGACAATTCGGGCGTCTGGACGCGCTGGTGTGCAATGCCGCGATTGCCGAGCCCTACAACCCTCCGCTGGAAAGCCTTCAGTTATCGCATTGGAACCGTGTTCTGGCGGTCAATTTGACTGGTCCCATGCTGGTGGCCAAGCACGCAGCTCCCTATCTGCGCGCTCACAACGGCTCCATTATCAACGTGGCATCGACCCGTGCGCATCAGTCCGAGGCGGACAGCGAAGCCTATGCCGCCAGCAAGGGCGGGTTGCTGGCGCTGACTCATGCGCTGGCGTTGAGCCTGGGACCGGATATTCGCGTCAATGCGGTCAGCCCCGGTTGGATCGATGCGCGCGATCCCTCCGCCCGTCATGAGGCGCCGCTGGGTGAGTCCGATCATGTTCAGCATCCGGTTGGGCGGGTTGGCAGTGTCGAGGATGTTGCCTCGCTGGTGGCATGGCTGCTGTCGGATAACGCGGGTTTCGTGACCGGCCAGGAATTCATCGTCGACGGCGGTATGACCCGCAAGATGATCTACCGGGACTGAGCGGCCGCCGTCGAATCCATGTCTTGCGATATTCGTGGTGTTGTCACGAGCGGGCGGCCCCGAGGACCGCTGCTTCCCTGGTCGTCTTACGGTTTTTGATCGTGCGGGCGCACGTCGATAGCTGGTTCGCCCTGGCCACCGTCGAACAGTTGGGTCGGGTTCCTCGGCAGGATGCTGGGCCTGTTGCGGCTGGCATCGTCATCCAGCACGCGTATGTCCCCATATTTCTTCCCGGATAGCGCTGCGAGTCCTGCTGCGTCGCGAATCACGGTGGGCCGGAGGAAAACCATCAGGTTGCGTTTGACGTGCTGATCCTTGGTGGAGCGGAACAGCCGGCCCAGGAAGGGAATGTCGCCCAGCAGCGGGACCTTGGAGTCGGTGCGGGTGACATCGTCCTGGATCAGGCCGCCAAGCACGATGACCTGGCCGTCTTCGGCGAGGATGGTGCTCTTGATCGAGCGCTTATTGGTCACCAGGTCAACGGCTTGTGCGTTCAGCGAGGTGCTGGGGGCGATGGAGGAGATTTCCTGCTCGAGTTCGAGGCGAAGGGTAGCCCCCTCGTTGATATGAGGCGTGACCTTGAGGGTAACGCCGATATCCTTGCGCTCGATGGTGGTGAACGGGTTGCTCGAGCCGGACGAGTCGGTGGTATAGGAGCCGGTCTGGAAGGGGACGTTCTGGCCGACCAGGATTTCCGCCTTCTGGTTGTCCAGCGTCAGCAGGCTCGGGGTCGAGAGCAGGTTGCTCTTGCTGTTGGATGACAGGGCGGTGATCAGGGCACCGAAATGGTCGGTGCCGATGCCTACGATGGCGCCATCGGGCAGTGTCAGGTCGTCCGGTATCTCTCCACTCTGGATCGCGCTCAGCACGGTTCCCACCGAAAGCCCCGTATTGCCGAAGTTGACGCCGCCGAGGCCGCCGGTCTTGCCACGGGCATCTACCGCCCACTGCACGCCCAGTGCGTCGGAGATATCGCCGGAAATTTCGACGATGGCGGCTTCGACCATTACCTGGGCACGCGGTACGTCGAGCTGGCGCACGATGTCTTCCAGGGGCGCCAGCAGGTCCGGGTCGGCAAGCAGGACGAGGGCGTTGAGACTTTCGTCTGCGCGTATCAGGATGTTCTGGGGCTTTCCTGCTGCGGCTTCGCCGCCACCACCTTCCGGTGTCTTCAGGCCTTCGGATATCTGCCCGAGGGTTTCGGCCAGGGCCTTGGCATCGTTGTGTCGGAGACGGATCACCCGGGTATTGGCCGAGCGGGTCGTCGGGGTGTCCAGGGAGCGGGCCAGTTCCGCAAGCTTGGCACGTGCGGCTGGCGGACCGAGCAGAACCAGGCGGTTGGTGCGGGAGTCGGCGATGACCTGTGTGCCGGTGCCGCCCTTGGCCTGGCCGCGGTTGGCCGTATTGTTCAGTACTTCGGCGATATCCATCACCCAGGCGTACTGGAGGTTGATGACGCTGTAATCGTCCGAACCCTTCTGATCGAGCTGGCGCACCAGATCCTCGATGCGGGCGATGTTGGCGCTGCGGTCGCTGATGATGAGGGCGTTGGCCGAAGTCACTGCCGCCAAGTGGCCGTACTGCGGAACCAGTGGGCGGATGAGCGGGATCAGTTCTGCCGCCGTGCCGTGCTGAACTTGGATGACGCGGGTTTCCAGCTTGTCGGGGGCTCCTTGGCCACCAATACCGCCTTCGGCCTTGGCTTCGGCGTTGGGTACGATACGCGCCTGATCGCCTTGGGTGATCACGCTGAAGCCATGGGTGGCCATGACCGAGAGGAACAGTTGATAGACCTCGCTCAGCGTTAGCGGGGCTTTCGATATGACACTGACTTGGCCTTTCACCCGTGGATCGATGACGAAGGTTTCGCCGGTAATGTCCGCAATCTGATCGACGAACGCACGGATATCAGCATCCTTGAGGTTGATCGTCCAGCGCTCGTCATTCTGCGTGATGCCGCTGGGGGCGGCTTGCGGGGCGGCCAGCAGCGGCTGCGAAACAGCGCTCACGCCGGCCATGAAGAGAGCTAGGGTCAGACGGGGAAAAGTCAGAGGCATCGGTTCAGTCGCTTTCCATGGGCTGTTCGGTGTCGGAGTCGCTCGGCATATCCTCTGGCGGCGATGTCTCCTCCGGGTGATCCTCGGGCGCGCTACCGGCCGCCTCCATTTGTTCGCGAAGTGCTTCCATCCGTTCGCGCAGCAGTTCGGCGTCCTCTTGCTCCAGCGTGTTCATTTGCCCGGTATGGTCGAGCGACTCTTCCATCAGGTAATTGGCGGGGCCGGACCCCGATCGGGCAGCGGGAAATGGCAGTGTTTCCAATCGCCCGTTGCGCTCGATCTCGACGCGATCACGATAGACCGCATGCAAGCGTATGCCGCCTTCCAGTTCGGCGCCCACCCGGTAACGCTGCGGCTTGCCTCCTTCGCTCTGGATGATTGCACTGGACCGTTCCGGGTCGGCATGCACGAAGCTGCCATGCAAAGTGAGGCGCAGGTTGGTCGCGGGCGGTGGTGCATTGCCGGCAACTGCGTTGCTAGGACCGAACAAAGGCTCCAATCGTTCCAGCACGGGCGCGCTATGAATGACAGGGGTATCGGTGGCGACAGTCTGGGTGGGCGCGCGCATCAGCCGTATCCATCCGGCGGTCTGCCAGGCGAGGCTGACGCACATGGCGAATATCAATGCCGCACCGACCAGCTTGGGCGCATGTAGCTGCAGCCAGCGCGGGGCACCTGCAAAGGGCAAAGGAATCACTCCGGCAAACGTTGTAGTTATGTTGGATCGCGTATCGATCATAACAGCTCGTGCGTCTCGAGCAGCACCCCGTCCGGGTGCTTGACGCGACACATAGAGTAGCGGGTGTCATGCGTCGGCTCGCGGTGAGACAGCACATATTGGATGCCCGGCTCGGGCTGGCGCTCGTTTCGGCAAGGCCGTGATACGTGTTGGTTGTTACGGTTTCAAGTCGTGCCTGTTTTGGCGGACATCGTCCGGAGTATGGGGCAGGGCGGGCCGGATGATCACGATTGGGGCTTGGATATTCTTGGCTGCGCCAATCCGGTGCGTTGGAAGATGCTGAATGTGCCTGTCGAGCGTGCGAGCCGATCGGCTTCCTGGTTTCCGCTTCTCAAGAAAAAATTCAAGCAGGGTGTTGACTTACCTTCGGTGCCTGCGTAAATTGCGCGCCTCGCAAGGCGATCGGCTGATTAGCTCAGCTGGGAGAGCACCTGCATCACACGCAGGGGGTCGGCGGTTCGATCCCGTCATCAGCCACCAAGGTCTTGCGAAACGGACGAAAGTCCAGCCGACGCGCAGCGGTAGTTCAGTCGGTTAGAATACCGGCCTGTCACGCCGGGGGTCGCGGGTTCGAGTCCCGTCCGCTGCGCCACATCGAAAGCCCTCAGGTAGCAATACCTGGGGGCTTTTTCTTTGTGCCTTGCATTCCACATTCATTTTTTGTTCATCTGGGCACCTTAGCCTGTTGGCATGGTCTTTGTTTTCTGAAATTCCAACAGCACAGGAGAAAGCCCTATGGACGACTATCAAGAAGAGCTCCTCGAATACCATGCTTTCGAGCAGGACCCTGTCGAGCCGGCGGACGACGCCACCGAGCTCTGATCACCCCGCTTGCCGCTGGGCGCGGCGGAATTCGCCAGGCGTCTGTCCGCTCCAGCGCTTGAAGGCGCGCTGGAAGGCTTCGGCAGAGGCGAAGCCGAGCAGATAGGCAATTTCGCCGAAGGCAAGCTCCGTATCGCGGATGTAGGTCATCGCCAGGTCGCGACGAGTGTCGTTGAGGATGCTGCGGAACTGGGTGCCTTCTTCGGCCAGCTTGCGACGAAGCGTCCAAGTGGGTAGTTGCAGTCGTGCGGCTACTTCTTCGAGGTCCGGCTCGCGTCCGTTGAGTAGCGGGCCGAGCAATTGAATGATGCGTTCGCGCAGGCTTCGAGTGCGGGTCTGCTGCTCCAACTCTCTTTCGCAGATTTCCAGCAACTGGCGCCAGGTGCTCGGGCAGTGTTCCGGGTTGCGTAGCGCCAGGCTCGTTTGATCCAGGCGCAGCTGATTTTCCTTGGCGCCGAATTCCGGCGCGCAGCCAAGCAGTTCGATGTACCGCTCGGCATAGCCTGGAGCGGGAAATTCGATCTCGATTTTTTCCACGCGAAGGGACTGCCGGGCCAGGAAGCCGAGTTGGAAAATCCAACTGGATAGCACCGAGTCCACTACGAAGCGGTTGTAGTTGTTGTACGGGCTGATGGAATAGAAGCGAAGCCAGGCGCCCCCGGCATCCTCGTGAAAGCTGGAGTGTCCACGATAATTCGAGGCATAGAGCGGCTCGAAGCGGATCAGTGCGCGTGCCGCTTCGCGAACCGTGGGAGCCTGTGCTGCGGTTACGCCTGCCAGGCCGACTTGGCTGAGCCGGCTGAGCCGGCCCATCGAGAGACCGATTGCTGCGTTACCGGTCAGTTGGATCGCCGCGTGGCCGAGCCGCATGTAGCGTGGAATCGAGAGGCGGGCCCGGGATTCTCCCAGGCGCACCGGGTCCAGTCCGTATTGTTCCAAAAGGGGCGCTGGATCGATCCCGTGTTCTCGAACGGTATCGGCCAAGCTATGGACGAAGCCCGCCGAGAGGTCGCCGAGGCGAACCCGCTGCGCTTTCATCGAGGCCCTATCCAGGTATTGAGCAGATGGCTGCCCGGCGCAGTGCTCATTTGGGGGGCGGCGCTGGGAGTCAGTTCGATGTTGCGGGAGGCGCCGCCGATCGGCCAGCTCAGCTTTCCGCGAAGGAACAGCGGGGCGCCTGCCGGTTCGCCATCCGGCCCGCGCAGGGCAGTCTGCGGGTAGCCGGGGCTCCAGTCCCGTTCGACGCTAAGATGGCGCTCGCCCAACTGCACCTGCTGCGTGTGGCCGCTGTCCGGGCGCCAGGGCCAGGGCTCCTTGTAGAGATCGCCGAGAATTTCACCGTCAGGCCCGAATACCAGGCTGAGATTGCGCAGGGGGCCGTTGCCGCTGCGCAGTCGGCCGTCCTGCAGGTACGGCTCGGGTAGCAACATGGAGCCGGCCAGCAGCGTGATGCGGTAGTCGCGGGCGAGGGCGGAGAACAATTGCTGATAGTCCGCAGCCATCTGCTCGGCTTTCATCCTGAGAAGGGCTTCATCCAGGCGATCGGCATCGAGGTTCAGAACCAGGGCCTTGATCGCCAGCAGGGGGTTGCCGAGAAGCAGCCAGTTGCGGACTTCCTGGCGGCTTCGGGCGCGATAGAACTCGACCTTTTCGTCTCGTGCCAGCAGCCAGGTGCCGATATGGTCGGGGAGTGCCACCAGTGTGTTGGCATCAAGGAGTCCTTCGGCCTTGGCGCGGTCGAGGGCGGCGACCAACTTCAGTCGCAAGTGGTCCGGGCTCTGGTAGTCCAGCGGAAAGAGTTCCGGGCGGATCGACAGGATGTTGGCTTCCGCGTCGATGGGTCTTGGCTCCGTGTCGATCGTGCTGCGGAGATCGGACAGGTAATGGGCGGAGGGGCGCCGTTCGGCCCAGACCAGAAAGGCTGCGAGGCATCCGGCAAGGATGACGAGGACGAGAAGAGCGGAGATCTTGCGCATATGCGCCACAGGGTAGGCATATGCCAGGGACTTGCCAAGCGTGGCTGTGCATTTCGATCAATAAGTTGTCACTTTCGATCATTGAGTCGAAAGAGTGCGCTCCTTATCGTCTGCCCTCATCGACTTCGCCCATAGAGGCGAGCGCCCGTGACAGCCGATTCGGAGAACGAAGATGACCGACGCCACCTACCCGCACTTGCTTGCGCCTCTCGACCTGGGCTTTACGACCCTGCGCAACCGGACCCTGATGGGCTCGATGCACACGGGGCTGGAAGAGAAATCCGATGGCTTCGAGCGGATGGCTGCCTACTTCGCCGAGCGGGCCCGTGGCGGTGTCGGTCTGATGGTGACCGGTGGCATCGGCCCGAACGAAGAGGGTGGTGTCTATTCGGGGGCGGCCAGGCTGACGACCGTCGAAGAAGCGGAGAAGCACCGGATCGTTACCCAGGCGGTGCACGAAGCGGGTGGCAAGATTTGCATGCAGATCCTGCATGCGGGGCGTTATGCATACAGCCCGAAACTGGTGGCGCCAAGTGCCATCCAAGCACCGATCAACCCGTTCAAGCCCAGGGAGCTGGACGAGGAGGGCATCCAGAAGCAGATCGCCGACTTCGTCAATTGTGCCGTACTGGCCCAGCGTGCCGAGTACGATGGTGTCGAAATCATGGGATCGGAAGGTTACTTCATCAACCAGTTCCTGGTCGCTCACACCAACCATCGCACGGATCGCTGGGGCGGCAGCTACGAAAATCGCATGCGCTTGCCGGTGGAGATCGTCCGTCGCGTCCGTGAGGCGGTAG
Source organism: Pseudomonas sp. PIC25 (assembly GCF_002286785.1). Classification (GTDB taxonomy): domain Bacteria; phylum Pseudomonadota; class Gammaproteobacteria; order Pseudomonadales; family Pseudomonadaceae; genus Pseudomonas_M. Next base: position 34,142 of record NZ_MUJY01000191.1, read on the forward strand.
GGCCGAACTTCATCATTATCTACCGGCTGTCGATGCTCGATCTGGTCGAGGGAGGCAGCACCTGGGACGAAATCGTGATGCTGGCCAAGGCGATCGAGGCCGCTGGGGCGACCCTGATCAATACCGGCATCGGCTGGCACGAGGCGCGTATCCCGACCATCGCCACCAAGGTGCCGCGAGCGGCGTTCACCAAGGTCACCGCCAAGCTGCGAGGCGAGGTCGGCATTCCGCTGATCACTACCAACCGCATCAATACCCCCGAAGTGGCCGAGCAGGTGCTGGCCGAGGGCGATGCCGACATGGTGTCGATGGCGCGTCCGTTCCTGGCCGATCCGGACTTCGTCAACAAGGCTGCGCAAGGTCGCGCCGACGAGATCAACACCTGTATCGGCTGCAACCAGGCCTGCCTGGATCACACCTTCGGCGGCAAGCTGACCAGTTGCCTGGTCAACCCGCGTGCCTGCCATGAAACCGAGCTGAATTACATCCCGACCGTGACGATGAAGAAGATCGCCGTGGTCGGGGCTGGTCCGGCGGGACTTTCGGCGGCCACCGTCGCTGCCGAGCGTGGGCATCAGGTCACTCTGTTCGATGCGGCGGGCGAAATCGGTGGGCAATTCAACGTTGCCAAGCGCGTGCCGGGCAAGGAGGAATTCTACGAAACCCTGCGTTACTTCAAGCGTAAATTGGAAACCACTGGCGTCGAGGTTCGGTTGAATACCCGGGTCGATGTCGAGAGTCTGGCTGCTGGCGGATATGACGAGATCATCCTGGCAACGGGGATCAAGCCTCGCACTCCGGAGATTCCCGGTATCGAGCATGCGAAAGTGATCGGATACCTGGACGCCATTCTCGAGCGCAAGCCGGTCGGCCAGCGCGTTGCGGTGATTGGCGCGGGCGGTATCGGTTTCGATGTGTCGGAATTCATCACGCACCAGGGCGAGGCCAGCAGCCTGAACCGCGAGGCGTTCTGGAAGGAATGGGGGATCGACACGGCGCTGGAGGCGAGGGGGGGCGTTGCGGGTGTGCGCCCGCAGCCGCACCCGACGGCGCGCCAAGTCTACCTGCTGCAGCGCAAGGCCTCCAAGGTCGGTGACGGCCTGGGCAAAACCACCGGCTGGATTCATCGCACTGGCCTGAAGAACAAGCAAGTTCAGATGCTCAACTCGGTGGAATACCTCAAGATCGACGACGCCGGCCTGCATGTCCGTATCGCCGGAGGCGAGCCCCAGGTGTTGCCGGTGGATACGATTATCGTATGCGCGGGCCAGGAGCCACTGCGCGAGTTGTACGATGGGCTGGTGGCTGCGGGGCAGCGGGTCCACCTCATCGGCGGTGCCGATGTCGCCGCGGAACTGGATGCCAAGCGAGCCATCAATCAGGGTTCGCGTCTGGCTGCAGCGTTGTAATCCGGTCGACGGATATTCGCGTCACTGTTCAAACGCCCCGATGATGGGGCGTTTTCTTTTTGGATCGCTGGCAGATTATCGGCGGCCATGGCTACGGAACTCTTCACAGCTTTCGTTGTCGTTCCTTTCCGCTGGGCAGGACAGGCCGGCGTACTGCTAACCCGGTCACATTGCCCGCTTCGCTTTTTCCCCTAGACTTGCAAGGACAACGAGATAGCGCCAGTTTCTAAGGCGCGAATTATCCGCTGACTTGGTGTCGGGGATTTTGCCGGGCTGGCCTACGAGGGAAATCGATGAGCATCCAGAACAAGCCGCAGATGGTCGAAGCCGTCATGTTCTTCGGCGAGCGCGGCATTTGTAAGGAAATGCTCTTTCCCGAGTTCGAGGCTGTACTCGATGGTGTGGTGAATATCCCCGAGTTCGCCGATCAGCAAATGCGTGCGGCCTATCTGCTGATCAACCCCCGTCTCATGGTGCGGGCCGCTGTCTTCTTCTACTTGGATTTCGACGAAAAGGGAGGCGCCGACTCCGGTTGGAACATCCCGTTGCGCCATCTGGCCGACCGTGCCGGCCGTGGCCCCGACCTGGGGGCCGGGCCGATCCGTCTGGCCTGTCGCAGCCAGTGCCCGGTGTCCTGGCACCAGATGCATTTGTGGGACCCTAGCCTGGCGCCGGGGCAGAACGATCTGGTCATTCTTCGCGATGCGGCCAAGCGCAATAACCTCGGCTTGCTGGTCGAGGATGATACGCCCCAGGCCGTCGCGCCGGAGCGCCTGCAAATGGCCCCGGAAGACAAGTGGTACGCGCCGGATGTCGCGAAGGAGTCGGCCGACAAACTGGCCGAACAGTTGGACCAGGAACACCGGCTGAAAACCGCGCAACTCATCAAGCAGCAGCGTCTGCGCATCGCCAGCCTGGGCCAGCAGCACGAAGAGGAACTGGCCAAGCTCCGCCTGGCGGCGGAGGAGCAGCGCAAGCAATTGCAGGCGGAAATCCAGCGTCTGCATCAAGGCTTGCGTCAGCAGGAAGAGCTGAATGCCAACCTCAAGGCGCAGCTCGAGGCGCAGGCCGACAGCATCCAGAAGACCCGTGAGGAAATGACCGAGCAGATGCGCGCGATGGAGCGTCACGGACGGACCGAGTCCGACATCCTGCGCAGCCAGTTCGATCAGGAATTGAAGGTGCGGGTCGCTGCGGCGGTAGCGGAATACAAGGAGCAATTGGCGATCCGCGACGTGGAACTGGCCTACCGCAGCGAGCAGCAGGCCCAGTTGCAGAAGGACGTAGAGCGCCTGCAACAGGAGCGTGACCGCTTCGCCAGCGAAGGTGGCGACCATATTCTGGAACGGCTGGCCAAACTCGGTGTGGTCTTCGTCGTCTACCACCCCGGTGCGGGTCACCTCACCATTCCGCTGCAGGACATCGCCCGCTATCAGGACAACCCCATGGCTTATGCCGCGGCCAAGTGCTTTGTCTCCGAGACGCAGTACCGTGAGTGGCTGGCGCACTATCAGCAACCCACCTGCGATGCGACATTGCCGAGCGGAGAGCGTTGCGCCATGCCGATCGACCGCATCGATACGCCGAGCCGTTTCGTGTCCGGCGAGTCCAATTGCTGTACCCGGCACAAGGCAAGCGCCCGCCTGCGTACCGTCAGCTAGACCTTTGCTTCCTCGTTCCCTGCCGCAACTGGAGGCACCGCTCCAGCGCCTGCATCTCGGCTGGCTGGAGCGGGCCGGAGTCGAGGTTGTGGTGTTGCGCCTGGATCTGATCGATCCGCTGATTTCCGGCAACAAGTGGTACAAGCTGGCCCATCACCTCATCGCGGCTTCGGACGCCGGTGCCGAAGGACTGATCAGCCTGGGTGGCCCCCATTCCAATCACCTGCATGCCCTCGCCGCCGCCGGCAAACGGTTCGGTTTCCCAACCGTCGGGCTGTTGCGCGGAGAGGCGAAGGAAACGCCGACCGTGGAGGATCTGCATGCCTTTGGCATGCAACTTCACTGGCTCGGTTATGGCGGTTACCGGGCGCGTCATGAGGACGGTTTCTGGGATAGGTGGCGTGAACGCTATCCCGGTCTGCGTCCGGTACCGGAAGGGGGCGGTGGTCTGGCCGGGGCGCTCGGCTGTACGGGCTTGGCGGAACACGTCCGGGGCCGGTTGGGAGGCGTCGGCTGGAAGGATTATGACCTCTGGTGGCTGGCAGCCGGGACGGGCACGACCCTGGCCGGGCTGGTGCTTGCCGAGGCGGGGGCTCGCCCCGTATTCGGTGCCATGGCGGTTCCGGCCGATCACGGTGTAGCGACCAACATCCGTGCGATTCTCGATGAAGCGGGAGCAGCAGACCGGGGCTATAACCTGTTGGAGGCTTGTCGGGGCGGCTTCGGCAGGCTGGATGATGAGTTGGCGCGGTTTCTTCTCGACAGCGAGCAAGCAAGCGGTCTGCCGCTGGAGCCCCTGTATACTGCCAAGGCATTAATGGCGTTGCGCTATCATGTCGAGGCCGGTTACCTTGCGTCCGGCACTCGCGTGATTTTCGTGCACACCGGTGGGATGCAGGGCCGTCGGTCCTTGTCGGCATCGGTCGGACATCCGCCCGGCTACACTCAGCCATGACCAGCGAACTCGACGTCACCATGAACGAACCCTTGAATCCTGAGCAATTGCGCAGTCTGACGCCGCTGAACGTATTGTCCGAGCACCAGTGGCGCGAATTGCGCGGGCAGATGGTGCCGCAACCGTTGCTGGCGGGTGAGACGCTATTCCGAAAAGGCGACCAGTCGCGGATGACCTACTACCTGCTGGCGGGCGAGCTGTCGCTGCAGGATGCACAAGGGCGGGTACAACGGATCGTTGCCGGCAGCGAGGCCAGTTGTCATCCGCTTTCACCCAGCCTGCCGCGTTTGCACGAGGCGCGGGCACTGACCGACGCCAGTGTGCTGGCGCTGGATAGTGTGGCGCTGAGCCGGCTGTTGACTTGGCGCCTGGCCTATCAGGACCTGTTGCTCGAGTTGGAGCAGGGTGGGGAGGATGTCGAGTGGCTGGAGTCGTTGCTGGAGAACCCGCTGTTCGCCAAGGTTCCTCCGACCAACGTCCGCGCCATGCTGGGACGCTTGCACCGGCTCGAACTGCCAGCCGGCAGTACCGTACTGCGTGAGGGCGAGGCGGGCGATTGCTGTTACTTCCTCAAGACTGGTCGGGCCGAAGTGCTCCGTCATTCGTCCGATAAGCCCCAGGTGCTGGCCGAGCTGGAGGTCGGTGCCTGTTTCGGTGAAGAAGCGTTGCTCTCTGACCGGCCGCGCAATGCCACTGTCACCCTGCTGGAAGACGGCGTCGTGTTGCGTCTGGATCGCCAGGATTTCTTCGCGCTGTTGAAGGCACCGGTGGTAGCCGAGGTCTCGTTGGGCGAGGCGGAGCGCATGATCGAGGCCGGTGCCCAGTGGCTGGACGTGCGGCTTCAGGACGAGTACGAGCGCGGCCATGCACCTTCGTCCCTGAACATGCCGCTGAACCTGCTGCGCCTCAAGGCCCGTCTGCTGGACAAGGGGCGCACTTATCTGTGCTATTGCGACAGTGGAAAACGCAGCGCCAATGCAGTGTTTCTGCTGTCGCAACTGGGTTTCGAAACCTATGCCCTGCGGGACGGGCTGGATGCCTTGCCAGCGCTCCAGCGCGAAGGGCTGCTCTGTGAGAGCGGGGCAGGATACTTGGCCCGCTCCGGTGGACGAACCGAGCGGAGCCGCTGAGAGCTCGCTTCAATGGCGTGGTTCAGGCTGGCGGTAGGTCGCCGTTCTCATGGTCTCCCGTCCGGGGCCAGCCATCGTTCACCAGGAAAGCACGCTCCGCCTCCATCCACTCGCCCGCGGCGTTTTCCTCCAATCTGACCAGCAGGTAGGGCGGCGACAGCGGGCCGAGCGCCGCCAGCCAGGCGAGTAGCTCGATGCTCTCAGGAAGCTCGTTGGCCGTGTAGCGCGCTGGCGCCAGCCAGGCATGCCGGGGCAGGGGGTGCCAGCGTCCGCTGGCGTGTTCCGCGGAGAATGCCGGCCAGTCCCGATGGAACAGCCATCGTCCCTGTTGGTGCAGCGGATTGGCGCCGGCGGGCGGTTCGCAGCGCCTTTGCCAGGGGTAGAACAGATAGCCGCCCAGCCAGAGTGCGGCCGTCACCTGCTCGATGCCAAGCTCCGCCAGGGCGGCGCGCCCGCTCTGGCTGGCCGACAACGGCAGCTGATGCCGTACCAAGTGATTGAGCTTCAGGTCCAGCCGGTCATGGCTGCCGGGGCCGAGCCAATGGCTGGGGTCGTGCCCATCGCCGGCCGGCGGTCCCAGATAGAGCTTGATGGCGAGCTCCAGGTGATGGACGCCTTCGTGGTCGCGTATCAGCAGGTCGAACTCGCCGAGCGTCTGCCCCGCGAGCCGGACCGGCAGATTCGCGGCGAGCAGCTCGACGCCGGGTGCCTGGCTGAGAGCGAATTGCCAGAGCCGCTCGTAATAGAGCCCCAGGCGGCGGATAGACCCCTGCGCCAGCCAGGCATCCAGGGCTGAGCTGTCCCGGTCGAGGGCCAGCAGCCAGCTTTCGAGTCGTTCCGGTTGACGTGCCCAGTCGCTGGCGCTCAGCGGATGCCGCTGCGGCCATGGTGTGGTCTGCAGCAGCGGTGGGGCGAGCAAAGCCCAGGCGAGGTCGCGCACGCGCGGTTGGCGCAGGTGCGGAAGCAGGTTGGGGGCGACGGGAATCGGCTGCATGCTGCGAGCATAGCCCAGCGGGGCCCGGCGCTGTCGAGCGCGTTGGCCGCGCCGGTTTGCCGCTGTCGAGGCCTTTCGCCCATAATCCGGGCTCCACCTGTCCTTTGTTCTTGCAGGAGTCCCATGGAGCAATTCCGCAATATCGGCATTATCGGTCGCCTGGGCAGTTCCCAGGTGCTCGACACCATTCGCCGGCTCAAGCGATTCCTGCTCGACCGTCACATGCACGTGATTCTCGAGGACACCATAGGCGAAGTGCTCCCGGGTCATGGCTTGCAGACCTCCTCGCGGAAATACCTGGGCGAGGTCTGCGACCTGGTGATCGTCGTCGGCGGCGACGGCAGCATGCTCGGTGCGGCGCGGGCATTGGCGAGACACAAGGTGCCGGTGCTGGGGATCAACCGCGGCAGCCTGGGGTTTCTCACCGACATCCGTCCGGACGAGCTGGAAACCAAGGTCGCCGAGGTGCTCGAAGGACAATACCTGGTGGAAAGCCGCTTCCTGCTCCAGGCCGAGGTGCGCCGCCATGCGGAGGCCATCGGCCAGGGCGATGCACTCAACGATGTGGTCCTGCATCCGGGCAAGTCGACCCGAATGATCGAGTTCGAGCTGCACATCGATGGCCAGTTCGTCTGCAGCCAGAAGGCCGACGGCCTGATCGTCGCCACGCCCACCGGTTCCACCGCCTATTCGCTGTCGGCCGGCGGGCCGATCATGCACCCCAAGCTGGACGCCATCGTCGTCGTGCCGATGTACCCGCACACCCTGTCCAGCCGGCCGATCGTGGTGGATGGCAACAGTGAACTTAAAATTGTCGTATCGCCGAACATGCAGATCTATCCGCAGGTCTCATGCGACGGACAAAACCACTTCACTTGTGCGCCGGGCGATACCGTGACCATCAGCAAGAAGCCTCAGAAGTTGCGACTGATTCATCCGCTGGATCATAACTACTACGAAATTTGCAGGACCAAGTTGGGCTGGGGCAGCCGCCTGGGAGGCGGAGACTGAGCATGCTCGACCCCGCGCGAAGTTATGACCTGATCGGCGATGTGCACGGCTGCGCGCATACCCTGGAACGACTGCTCGACCAGCTCGGCTACAGCCGACACGGTGGCGTCTGGCGGCATCCGCGGCGAATGGCGCTGTTTCTCGGCGATATCGTCGACCGCGGCCCGCGTATCCGCGAAGCCCTGCATCTGGTGCGCGACATGGTCGAGGCCGGCCAGGCGCTGTGCATCATGGGCAACCACGAGTTCAACGTACTTGGCTGGGCGACGCCGGCGCCGCCCGGTAGCGGGCGCCGCTATGTACGCGAGCACACGCCCCGGCACGAGCGGCTGATCCGCGAGACGCTGCAGCAGTTCGAGGGCCATCCGGAAGATTGGCGAGCGTTCCTCGACTGGTTCTACGAGCTGCCCCTGTTCATCGACGCCGGACGTTTCCGGGTGGTGCACGCGTGCTGGGATGCTGGCTTGATCGAGCCGCTGCGCGCGCTCTATGCGGATGGGCGTATCGACGAACATTTCCTCCAGGCCGCTGCAGTGCCGGGTAGTTTCGCCTGCCAGGTCTTCGACCGCCTGCTGCGTGGCACCGACATGCGTCTGCCCCATGGCTTGACCCTGACCAGCGACGACGGCTTCACCCGTGCCTTCTTCCGCACCAAGTTCTGGGAAGAGAACCCGCAGACTTACGGAGACATCGTGTTCCAGCCCGATGCGTTGCCCGATCATGTGGCACGGACACCGCTGAGCGAGAGCGAAAAGGCCGGTCTGCTGCTGTACGGCCCGAAGGAACCCATGTTGTTCGTTGGTCACTACTGGCGCAGCGGCAAGCCGGCACCGATCCGGCCGAACCTGGCGTGCCTGGACTACAGCGCGGTGATGTACGGAAAACTGGTGGCTTACCGGCTCGATCAGGAAACCCGCCTGGACCCTGGCAAGTTCGTCTGGGTCGAGGTAGAGCGGCCTGAGGCGCCGAAATGAGCGCCGTCGCAGCACTGAGGCTGCCGTTGGAAGTCGACCTGGGCGCCTTCATCGCCTTGTTGCGGCGCCTGCGGGTGCCGTATCGGGTCAGCGAAGAGTCCGGCGAGCAGGTGCTCTGGGTTCCCGATGAACCGCTGGCGGAGCAGGTGCGCCAGCTCTATGCGCGTTATCCCGAAGGCGATCCACAGGCCGCCCTGGTACTCGACGAACCGACCGACGAAGGCTGGTTGCAACGATTGCGCGGCAAACCGGTCACCGTAGCGGTCCTGGTGCTGACGCTGATCGTTGCCGCACTCACCTTCGTGGGCGACAACGTGGCGGCGATCCGTTGGTTGACCTTCCAGGATTTCCGCATCGATGGTGGCTACATTTACTTCTCCACCTTGAGCGACAGCCTGGCTGCTGGGCAGTGGTGGCGCCTGCTGACACCCATGCTGCTGCACTTCGGCTTTCTCCATCTGGCGATGAATTCGATGTGGTACTGGGAGCTGGGGCGGCGGATCGAGGCCCATCAGGGCCACCTGGTGCTGCTCGGCCTGACCCTGGTTTTTGGTTTGGTGTCCAACTTCGTCCAGTACCTGCATGCGGGACCTTCACTGTTCGGTGGGCTCTCCGGCGTGCTTTACGGCCTGCTCGGGCATTGTTGGCTGTACCAGAAACTGGCGCCCAATCCCGCCTACCGGTTGCCGCCGGGCGTCGTGGTGCTGATGCTGGTGTGGCTGGTGGTCTGTATGACCGGCGTGTTCGAGTGGCTGGGTATCGCCGCCATCGCCAACGCGGCTCACGTCGGCGGGCTGGTGGCTGGCTGCCTGACCGGGGTGACCGGCGGTGCCCTGGCGCGGCTGCGCCATAGGCAATGACAATGGACGGCGGCCGTGCGCGGTCCGCTGCGTCCCGTTAGAATGGCCCCCTTTGTCGTCCGGAGGCTGCCATGTCGTCCTTTGCCGAAATGATCGAAAACATCACCCCCGAGATCTATCAGAGCCTCAAGCTCGCCGTGGAAATCGGCAAGTGGCCGGATGGCCGCAAACTCACCCAAGAGCAGAAGGAACTCAGCCTGCAAGCGGTCATCGCCTGGGAAATCCAGAACCTGCCGGAAGAGGAACGGACCGGCTACATGGGTACCCTGGAGTGCGGTTCGAAGTCCGAACCGATCCCCAACCTGCTGTTCACTTCCGCGGATACCCGGCACTGATGATCGAGCTGGGACGCGGTGCGCTGGAAAAGATGGCGGTGCGCCTGGACGCGCCGGTGCAATACGCCTTTCGCCTGGGTGAGCAGGAGGTGCCGGTCAATCCGCTGATCGGCAAGACCCTGCGCCTGGAGTACCTGGGGGCGATTCACTGCACCCACTGTGGGCGCAAGACCAAAAAGAGTTTCAGCCAGGGCTATTGCTATCCCTGCTTCACCAAGCTGCCACAGTGCGACAACTGCATTGTCAGTCCGGAGAAGTGCCACCATGAGCTGGGCACCTGCCGGGACCCGGCCTGGGGCGAGCAATTCTGCATGACCGATCACGTGGTCTACCTGGCCAACTCGTCCGGCGTGAAGGTGGGCATCACCCGCGCCAGCCAGTTGCCGACGCGCTGGCTCGACCAGGGCGCGACCCAGGCCCTGCCGATCCTGCGAGTCAGCACCCGACAGCAGTCGGGCCTAGTGGAGGACCTGTTGCGCAGCCAAGTGGCCGACCGCACCAACTGGCGCGCGCTGCTCAAGGGCGACGCCGCACCGGTGGACCTGCCAGCGATCCGTGAACAGCTCTTCGACGCTTGTGTCGAAGGTTTACAAGCGTTGCAGCAGCGCTTCGGTCTGCAGGCGATCCAGCCGCTGGCCGATGCAGAGCCAGTCGAAATCCGTTATCCGGTGGTGAACTACCCGGTGAAGATCGTCAGTTTCGACCTGGATAAGCAACCGCTGGTAGAAGGCACGCTGCTGGGCATCAAAGGACAGTACCTGATGTTCGATACCGGCGTCATCAATATCCGCAAATACACGGCTTACCAGATGGCGGTCAGCCACCTGTCTTGACCGACCGCCTGTTGCGCTGGCAGGAATGGCCGGCGTCTATTTCACTTACCGAATGAAGCTGACTCGAAGGGGCCCGCATGCGTACCGAACAGCCGAAAACCATTTACCTGAAGGACTACCAGGCGCCGGATTACCTGATCGACGAGACGCACCTGACCTTCGAGCTGTACGAAGACCACACCCTGGTGCACGCCCAGTTGGTGATGCGCCGCAACCCCGAGCGCGCCGCCAGCAACCCGAAATTGCCGCCGCTGGTGCTGGATGGCCAACAGCTCGAGCTGCTCTCGCTGATGCTGGATGACCGTGAGTTGCAACCCGGCGACTACCAGCTCGATGCCGATCATTTGACCCTGCAACCGACGGCCGAGCGTTTCACCATCGACAGCAGCGTGCGCATCCACCCGGAGAGCAATACGGCGCTGGAAGGGCTGTACAAGTCCGGCAAGATGTTCTGCACCCAGTGCGAGGCGGAAGGGTTCCGCAAGATCACCTACTACCTCGACCGCCCGGACGTGATGAGCAAGTTCACCACCACCCTGAGCGCCGAACAGCATCGCTATCCGGTCCTGCTCTCCAATGGCAATCCGATTGCCAGCGGCAGTGAAGACGACGGCCGTCATTGGGCGACCTGGGAAGATCCATTCAAGAAACCCGCCTATCTGTTTGCCCTGGTCGCCGGCGACCTGTGGTGCGTGGAGGACCGCTTCACCACCATGACCGAGCGGGAGATCGCCCTGCGCATCTATGTCGAGCCGGAGAACATCGACAAGGTGCAGCACGCCATGAACAGCCTGAAGAAGTCCATGCGCTGGGACGAAGAGGTCTACGGGCGCGAGTACGACCTGGACATCTTCATGATCGTCGCGGTCAACGACTTCAACATGGGCGCTATGGAGAACAAGGGCCTCAACATCTTCAACTCCAGCGCCGTGCTGGCCAAGGCGGAAACCGCCACCGATGCCGCCCATCAGCGCGTCGAGGCGATCGTCGCCCACGAGTATTTCCATAACTGGTCGGGCAATCGCGTGACCTGCCGCGATTGGTTCCAGTTGTCCTTGAAGGAAGGCTTCACCGTATTCCGCGATGCCGAGTTCTCCGCCGACATGAATTCGCGCACGGTCAAGCGGGTCGAGGACGTCGCCTACCTGCGCACCCACCAGTTCGCCGAAGATGCTGGCCCCATGGCCCATCCGGTGCGTCCGGATTCCTTCATCGAAATTTCCAACTTCTACACCCTGACGGTCTACGAGAAGGGTTCGGAAGTGGTGCGGATGATCCATACCTTGCTGGGACCGCAGGGCTTCCGCAAGGGCACCGATCTCTACTTCCAGCGTCACGACGGCCAGGCGGTGACTTGCGACGATTTCGTCAAGGCCATGGAGGACGCCAACGGTGTCGACCTGACCCAGTTCAAGCGCTGGTACAGCCAGGCCGGTACGCCGCGCCTGGATGTCAGCGAGGCCTACGATGCCGCGGCCGGTACCTACAGCCTGACGTTCAAGCAGAGCTGCCCGCCGACACCGGGCCAGCCGACCAAGGAACCCTTCGTGATTCCGGTGGAATTGGGCCTGCTGGACGGACAGGGCAGGGACTTGCCGTTGCGCCTCCAGGAGGAGGCAACAGCCCAGGGGACCAACCGGGTCCTCTCGGTGACCGAGGCGGAGCAGACCTTCACCTTCGTCGATATCCCCGAAAAGCCGCTGCCGTCTCTGCTGCGGGGCTTCTCCGCGCCGGTCAAGCTGTGCTTCCCCTACGGCCGCGACCAGTTGATGTTCCTCATGCAGCATGACTCCGACGGTTTCAACCGCTGGGATGCCGGCCAGCAACTGTCGGTGCAGGTGTTGCAGGAACTGATCGGCCAGCAACAACGGGGCGAAGCGCTGGTGCTGGACCCACGGCTGGTCACTGCGCTGCGCAGCGTGCTGGAGAACCGGGAACTGGACCAGGCCATGGTTGCCGAGATGCTCTCGCTGCCGAGCGAGGCCTATCTCACCGAGATCAGCGATGTGGCCGACGTGGATGCGATCCATGCGGCGCGTGAGTTCGCCCGCAAGCGTCTCGCCGAGGAACTGTTCGAGCCGCTGTGGCAGCGCTATCAGGCCAATCGCGAGCAATCGCGGCAAAGCCCGTATATCGCCGAGGCCGAGCACTTCGCTCGTCGCGCTCTGCAGAACATCGCGCTGTCGTACCTGATGCTCAGCGAGCGCCAGGATGTGCTGGCCGCTTGCATCGAACAGTTCGAGTCCGCCGATAACATGACCGAGCGCCTCACTGCCCTGGCCGTGCTGGTGAATTCGCCGTTCGAGGCGGAGCGGGACAAGGCCCTGGAGATGTTCGCCGATTACTTCAAGGACGATCCGCTGGTCATGGACCAATGGTTCAGCGTCCAGGCGGGCAGCCCGTTGCCGGGAGGTCTGGAGCGCGTGCAGCAGTTGATGCAGCACCCTGCCTTCACCCTGAAGAACCCGAACAAGGTGCGTGCGTTGATCGGTGCCTTCGCCAACCAGAACCTGGTCAATTTCCATCGAATCGACGGAGCGGGCTACCGCTTCCTCGCCGATCAGGTGATCACGCTCAATGCCCTCAACCCACAGATCGCTTCGCGCCTGCTGGCGCCGTTGACCCGTTGGCGCAAGTATGACAACGCGCGCCAGGCGCTCATGCGGGCGGAGCTGGAACGCATCCTCGCCTCCGGCGAGCTATCCAGCGATGTCTACGAGGTGGTGAGCAAGAGTCTCGCCTGACCCCTCTTTGGGATGTGATCGCGTCTTATAAAAAAGTGTTACTAGCTGATGGCTGGTAACACTTTTTTGTTACTAAAGGAAATATGAGGTGCGCTCCAGAATTTCGCCCCTTCAGGAAGTTGGCGTTCTAGAGCCTTGCGATGGCCTTCTGTGCGACATTTCCTGTCCGACAATCCGACGCTTTCTGGTGTTACGAATAAGAAAAACGCTCGTTTGAACTCCGGTTTTGTTCAGCGAACAACCAGTCACGCGTGGAGCTGACCAAACGGTTGTTTTTTTGACCTTCCACGACCCGATTGGCATCCGGGTTGCAGCAAGGCGCCATCATCCAGGCCTCCTCGTCGGTCGCCTCAGCGATGGGGCGCGCATCCACACGCGTTCAAGGGACTCCCGTCGATCAATCCACGGCTGCGGCAAGGTGGCCCAGCGTCGTGCACCCGCTCGGCGGGTGCGAACAAGAAAAACGAATAGCCCATCGGAGTAATGGTTTTGCTGGCAATCCAATCGTCCAAGTTATCTCTCGCACCGGCGAAAGCCGGCTTCGCTTTCGTCGGCCTCGTGCCGCTGCTGGTGGCGGCGCATGCCCAAGCCGTCGAGTTCAGCTTCGCCGACGACGCGATCAGCGGCTCGCTCGATACCACGGTGTCCTACGGTCAGTTGTGGCGGGTCCAGGGCCAGGACAAGACCAACAACGACATCAACACCAACGACGGCAACCGGAATTTCGATACCGGCCTAGTCTCCGAAGTGTTCAAGATCACCTCCGACCTGGAAGTGACCTACGAGAACTACGGTGCCTTCGTGCGTGGCAGTGCGTTCTATGACACCCAGATCATGGATAAGCGCAACGACTACTACGACAACAACGACCCGGCGCAGCCCAGCCAGAACTATCCGCGCGACGATCGCTTCACCTACGACACCCGCCACACCGCCGGGCGCAACGCCGAGATTCTCGATGCCTATGTCTATGGCAACTGGGACGTGGGCGACATGCCGTTGTCGGCACGGGTCGGCCGTCAAGTGTTCAACTGGGGCGAGGGGGTGTTCTACCGGGGCGGCGTGAACACCACCAACCCGGTGGATGCCGCCAAGTTCCGCCTGCCGGGCGCGGAGCTGAAGGAAGTGCTGGTGCCGGTCGAGGCGTTCAGCTTCAACATCGGCCTGAGCGACAACCTGTCGATGGAAGCCTTCTACCAGTGGAACTGGAAGGAGACCGCGATCGACCCGGCCGGGACCTTCTTCTCCGAGACCGATCTGTTCGCGGAGGGGGGGAATACGGCGTATACCACCGTGGAAGGCTTGAGCAATCCGACGTTCCAGTCCCTTTATCCAGTGCTCTCTGCCAGCCATTTCGGCGGCTTGCAGGGTACCGAGTACCTGGACAGCAACGGCGTATTCAAGGTCGCCAACATCGGCTCGGACATCAACGCCAAGAACGACGGCCAGTTCGGCGTGGCCTTCCGCTATATTGCCGAGGAACTGAACTCCACTGAGTTCGGCTTCTACTTTGTCAATTATCACGCGAAAGAGCCGACCATCTACGCCGACCTGAATAGCAGCTATGCCGGTCTGAACATCGATCAGTTGGCGGGCCTCGGTGGTTTTGCATCCTATGATGCGCTGGTCGCGGCAGCAGCCGGCAACGCCGGTGCAAGGAGCGTCCTCGATCTGATCAATGGCGCCGCCGCCGTCGACGTGGCCAATCAGGTCAACGGCCGCCGCGAGTATGCCGAAGACATTCGCATGTACGGCATGAGCTTCAATACCACGCTGGGCGAGGCGTCGGTGTTCGGTGAACTGGCCTACCGGCCGAACATGCCGATCGGCATCGCCGCCACCAACGATTTGCTCGGTGACCTGCTGACCCAGGCGGCACTGCTGGCCGATGGCCGTACCGTCAACATTGGCGGCCAGCAGGTGCAGATCACCGATCAGATTCATAACGCCACGCGTGTGGAAGCGTTCAATACGTCCTTGGGCACCATCTACAACTTCGGCCCGGCGATGAGCTTCGACTCGCTGTTCGGCGTCGCCGAGCTGGCCTCCGAGCACTTGCGCGGAGACAGCCTGCACTACACCGCCTACGACGGTACCACCCGCTACTACGCCGGCCGTGGCAACGGCTCCTATATCTCCGGCTACGAGCGCGACGACCAAGTCAACCGCAACGCCTATGGCTACACCCTGATGCTCAACGGAACCTGGAACGACGTCTACGCCGGGGTCAACCTCTCGCCGTTCGCGGTGTTCAAGCATGACTTCGAAGGCAACTCGCACCAGACCGGCAACTTCATCGAGGGACGCAAGGCCTACACCTTGGGCGTTCGCGCCAGCTACCTGAGCAACCTCGAAGCCGAACTGCAATACACCGAGTTCTACGGCGCTGGCCAAAACAACGCCGGGCGCGACCGCGATAACGTCGGCGTCAACGTCAAGTACTCGCTCTGAATCCCGATCACAGATGCCGGGCCGGCGAGGCCCGGCTCATCATGGAGAACACAAGCATGCTGAAGAAGCACTCGCTGATCGGCGCCGCGATTGCCCTGGCCCTGTCTGCCAGCGGCGCGCTGGCGGCGGTTTCGCCGCAAGAAGCGGCCAAGCTGGGAACCACCCTGACCCCGTTTGGCGCCGAGAAGGCCGGCAACGCGGCAGGGACCATTCCCGAATGGACCGGCGGCATCACCCAGCCGCCGGCCGACTACAAGAAGCCCGGCCAGCATCACCCGGACGCCTTCGCCGGCGACAAGCCATTGTTCACCATTACCCAGGCCAACCTGGAGCAGTACAAGGCGAACCTGACACCCGGCCAGATCGCTCTGTTCGCCACCTACCCGAACAGTTTCCAGATGCCGGTCTACCAGAGCCGGCGCTCCGGCTCGGCACCGCAGTGGGTATATGACAACACGCTGAAAAACGCGACCAGCGCTAAGCTGCTGGATGGCGGCAACGGTTTCGCCGATGCCTTCGGCGGCATCCCATTCCCGATCCCGCAGAGCGGTGTCGAGGCGCTGTGGAACCACATTGCCCGTTACCGCGGCACCTATGTCGTGCGCCGCGCATCGGAAGTGGCGGTGCAGCGCAACGGTGCGTTCAACCTGGTGACTTCCCAGCAGGAAGCCCTGTTCAAGTTCTACGAGCCCAAGGGTTCGTTCGCCAACCTGGACAATATCCTCTTCTATTACCTGTCCTTCACCAAAAGCCCGGCGCGCCTGGCGGGTGGGGCGGTGCTGGTGCACGAGACCCTGGACCAGGTGAAGGAGCCGCGCCAGGCCTGGGGTTACAACGCCGGCCAGCGCCGTGTGCGCCGCGCGCCGAACCTGGCCTACGACACGCCCATCGCCGCCGCAGACGGCCTGCGCACCGCCGATGACACCGATATGTTCAACGGTGCCCCGGACCGCTATGACTGGAAGCTGGTGGGCAAGAAGGAAATCTACATCCCCTACAACAACTACAAGGTCACCAGCCCCGAGGTGAAGTACGACCAGTTGCTGCAGGTCGGCCACCTGAATCCGGCGGTCACCCGCCATGAGCTGCACCGCGTCTGGGTGGTGGAGGGCACGCTGAAGCCCGGCGCTCGCCACATCTATTCCAAGCGCACCCTCTACCTCGACGAGGACAGCTGGCAGATCGCGGTGGCGGATCAGTACGACGGCCGTGGTGAGCTGTGGCGCGTATCCATCGCTTATCTGAAGAACTACTACGACCTGCCGACCACTTGGTCCGCGCTCGATGTGTTCCACGACCTGCAGGCGCGCCGTTACCACGTGCAGAACCTGGATAACGAAGAGTCGAGCACCATCGATTTCAGCCAGGCCACGCCGGATGACGGTTACTTCAAGCCGTCGGCCCTGCGTCGGCGCGGTACCCGCTAAGGTTGTATTGGCAAAGGCCGCTCCAGCGTGAGCGGCCTTCGTCCATCAGCCCGGCTGATAGGGCCGGATCACGCGGATTTTGGCTTAACAAAACATAACGTCACGCTGATTGTCAGGCCTTTTGAAAGCTGGATAGCATAAGCGGCCTGCTTCCAGGCAGACCCACCTATAACAATAAGGGGGAAAGGTGTATGAGTGAGCCCGTCCTGCGGCGCACCCCGTCCGGTTTCGTCGAGCAGTCTTTCCGCTTGCCGACGTTCCGCTTTCTATCGCCGCTGGCTAAAGCGCTCTCGCTGTGCAGTGTGCTGTCCGTCCTGACCTTCGCCGCTCCGCTGCACGCCGAAGGTGCCACCGATTCCAACCCCGTTTACGCCATCGAGTCGCCCAAGGCCGTACGTAGCCTGCTGCTCGATGTCACCCGCGCCGGCAAGCGCCTGGTGGCGGTGGGCGATCGCGGCCACATTCTCTATTCCGACGACAACGGCAAGAGTTGGACGCAGGCCAAGGTGCCGACCCGGCAGATGCTCACCGCGCTGTTCTTCATCGACGAGAAGCACGGCTGGGCGGTCGGACACGATGCCCAGGTGCTGGCCACCACCGACGGCGGCAGTAGCTGGGCCCGTCAATACCAGGATCTCGAACGCGAGGCACCGCTGCTGGATATCTGGTTCCAGGACGCCAGCCATGGCATCGCCGTCGGCGCCTATGGCGCCCTGTTGGAAACCACCGACGGCGGGCAGAACTGGGAAGACGTCAGCGATCGCCTGGACAACGAAGACGGCTTCCACCTGAACGCCATCGTCGCCGTGAAGGATTCCGGCCTGTTCGTGGTCGGCGAGGCCGGCGCGATGTTCCGTTCCCGCGATTGGGGCCAGACCTGGGAAAAGGTCGAAGGGCCTTACGAGGGCTCGCTGTTCGGCGCGCTGGGTACGGCCGAGCCAGGCACCCTGATGGTTTATGGCCTGCGCGGCCACCTGTTTCGCTCCAACGATTTCGGCGATACCTGGGAACAGCTCGAGCTGAACACCCAGCACAATGGCCCGCTGGAGTTCGGCCTGGCCGACGGCAACCTCCTGGCAGATGGCGCCATCGTCGTCGTCGGGCATGGTGGCAGCGTGCTGAAAAGCACCGACAACGGCCGCACCTTCAGCGTGACCAATCGGCCCGACCGGCTTTCCCTGGCCGGTGTGAGCGCTACGGATGACGGCAACCTGATCCTGGTGGGGCAGGGCGGCGTGCATGTCGCCTCGCCGACTGGCGCCGATCTGGGCCAACAAAAATAAGCCGGGAGCCTTTGCATGAGTAAGCATCAACAACAACCCGCGTCCCTTCTCGAGCGGCTGATCTTCAACAATCGCCCGGCCGTGATTCTGCTGTGCCTGCTGATCAGCATCTTCCTCTTCTATCAGGCTTCCCAGGTTCGCCCGGAAACCAGCTTCGAGAAGATGATCCCGCTGGGGCATCCCTACATCCAGAAGATGCTCGAGCATCGCAATGACCTGGCCAACCTCGGCAACACCGTGCGCATTTCGGTGGAAGCGGTGGAAGGCGACATCTTCACCAAGGAGTACATGGAAACCCTGCGTCAGGTGCATGACGAGGTGTTCTACGTGCCCGGTGTCGACCGCTCCGGCCTGAAATCCCTGTGGAGCCCCAGCGTGCGCTGGACCGAGGTGACGGAAGAAGGCTTCGCCGGCGGCGAGGTGATTCCCCAGACCTACGACGGTTCCCCCGAGAGCCTGGAAGCCCTGCGCGCCAACATCCTGAAATCGGGCCAGATCGGCCGCCTCGTGGCCAACAACTTCAAGTCGAGCATCGTCGATGTGCCGCTGCTGGAGTCCTATCCGGACCCGCAGGACCAGAGCAAGCTGCTCAAGCTGGACTACCAGAAGTTCTCCCACGAACTCGAGGAGAAGATCCGCGAGAAATATCAGGCGCAGAACCCGAAAGTGAAGATTCACATCATCGGCTTCGCCAAGAAGGTCGGTGACCTGATCGACGGCCTGATCGGCGTGGCGCTGTTCTTCGCCGTGGCCATCGGCATCACCTTCGTGCTGCTGCTGTGGTTCACCCGCTGCTTCAAGAGCACCCTGGCGGTGGTCTTCACCACCCTGATCGCGGTGGTCTGGCAGCTCGGCCTGCTGCACACCCTGGGCTTCGGGCTCGATCCGTATTCCATGCTGGTGCCGTTCCTGGTCTTCGCCATCGGCATTTCCCATGGCGTGCAGAAGATCAACGGCATCGCCATGGCCTCGGGCGAGGCGACCAATGCCCTGAGCGCCGCGCGCATGGCCTTCCGCCAGTTGTTCATTCCTGGCCTGGTGGCGCTGCTCTCCGACGCAGTGGGCTTTATCACCCTGCTGCTGATCGACATCGGCGTGATCCGCGAGCTGGCCATCGGTGCTTCCATCGGCGTGGCTGTGATCATCCTCACCAACCTGATCCTGCTGCCGGTCACCATCTCCTACATCGGCATCAGCAAGCGCGCGGTGCAGAAGAGCCGCGACGAGGCCGCCCGGGAGCAGCCGTTCTGGCGCCTGATCGCCAACTTCGCCCATCCGGTGGTGGCGCCGATCTCGGTGGTCATCGCCCTGCTGGCCTTTGGTGGCGGTATCTGGTACGGCCAGAACCTGAAGATCGGCGACCTCGACCAGGGCGCGCCGGAGCTGCATCCGGACTCGCGCTACAACCTGGACAACGATTTCGTCATCCGCAACTACTCGACCAGCTCTGATGTGCTGGTGGTGATGGTCAAGACCGGGCCGGAAGGCTGCTCGACCTACCAGACCCTGTCGGCCATGGATGAGCTGATGTGGAAGATGGAGAACACGGCCGGTGTGCAGTCGGCGATTTCCATGGTCACCGTCTCCAAGCAGGTGATCAAGGGCATGAACGAGGGCAACCTGAAGTGGGAAACCCTGTCGCGTAACCAGGATGTGCTGAACAACTCCATCGCCCGTGCCGAGGGGCTGTACAACACCGACTGCTCGCTGGCGCCGGTGCTGGTGTTCCTCAACGACCACAAGGCGGAGACCTTGGAGCACGTGGTCGCCGCGGCCAAGTCGTTCGCCGATGAACACAACAAGGACGACCTGCAGTTCCTCCTGGCGGCCGGCAACGCCGGTATCGAGGCAGCCACCAACGAAGTGATCGCGGCCTCCGAGACCACCATGCTGATCGCGGTCTACGCGGCGGTGATCTTCATGTGCCTGCTGACCTTCCGCTCGGTGGCGGCGACCCTCTGCGTGATCCTGCCGCTGGTGCTGACCTCGGTGCTGGGTAACGCGCTGATGGCTTACTTGGGCATTGGCGTGAAGGTCGCCACCCTGCCGGTGATCGCCCTCGGCGTGGGGATCGGTGTGGACTACGGCATCTATATCTACAGCCGTCTGGAAACCTACCTGCGCCAGGGCATGCCCTTGCAGGAGGCGTACTACGAGACCCTCAAGTCCACCGGCAAGGCAGTGCTGTTCACCGGCGTCTGCCTGGCGATCGGCGTGGCCACCTGGATCTTCTCGGCGATCAAGTTCCAGGCGGACATGGGCCTGATGCTGACCTTCATGTTCCTCTGGAACATGGTGGGCGCGATCTGGCTGCTCCCGGCCTTGGCACGCTTCATGATCAAGCCGGAGAAGCTGCGTCAGGCAGCGGCTGCGGCTTGATCCGGAGAGTGAGAGAAAACCGCGGCTTCGGCCGCGGTTTTTGTTTGTGAGGCGACCTGTCGTGCGTGTAGGAGCGTTCGCCAGCAGAGCTGGCTCCTACGAAAAGCAGCCTGGTGTGGGTGCTTAGTTTGTAGGAGCGAATTCATTCGCGATGGGCGAACACCATGCTTCGCCAATCGCGAATGAACTCACACACGGAAGGTTCGGAGGCTTTGTAGGAGCGAGCTTTGCTCGCGAATGGGGCCACGCAGCAGCCGCGCCGGCAGAACGGGAGCGGTTTGCCGCTCAGCTCTCCTGGCTGCGGTAGGCGCCCGGTGTCAGGCCGGTCCATTTCTTGAAGGCGCGGTGGAAGGCCGAGGGTTCGGAAAAGCCAAGCTGTTCGGCGATGTCCTGGATCGACAGCTCGTCGCGTCCGAGGTGGTAGATTGCCAGGTCGCGGCGCAGATGGTCCTTCAACTCTTGGAAGCTGGAGCCTTCCTCGCGCAGGTGGCGGCGCAGGGTCTGTGGGCTCATATGCAGCTGCTGCGCCACGCTTTCCAGGTCTGGCCAGCGGATGCAGTCGCGGCCGAGCAGGCGGCGGATCTGGCTGGTCAGGCTGTCGCCGCTGTCCGGGCGGGCCAGCAGGTCGGCTGGCGAATATTCGAGGAAGTGTTTAAGCGTGCGCTCGTCCTGCAGCAACGGCATGGCCAGGTAGCGGGCCTGGAACAGCAGGCTGGTGGCGCCGGCATCGAAGCGTCGGCGGCAGGGGAAGAGCAGATCGTATTCGGCGGCATGGGCCGGTTCGGCATAGGTGAAGGTGGCTTCCTCGAGGCGGATGCGCTGACCGATCAACCAACTACCGAGGCGGTGCCAGATCACCAGCAGGCTTTCCACCAGGAAATGATCCGGGTCCCACAGGTGGACATCGCCGACCGTCAGGCGTGCCCATTCGCCTTCCCGTTGCAGGCGAATGGCCGGCGCCTCGGGGAACAGGCCGTAGAACAGCGTGCCGCGACTCAGCGCCTTTTCCAGGGTACGGCAGTGGATGATGGCGTGGCACATCATGGCGAAGGTGCCGCGCTTGCTGCGCTGATGGCAGAAACCGAGGTATTCGTCGTCGAGGAATTCCCAGAGCAACTGAATCAGCCTGGCGAACTGCTCCGGCGCCACCCGTGCGCGAGACTCTTCCAGCACGGCCGGCTGGATACCGGCCCGGCGCAGCAGCGGGACGCAGTCGTGGCCTTGGCGTTCGGCACCCCGCAGGGCTGCACGGACGAAATGGCTGGCGATGGTGCGTTCGCGCATGGCGACTCTCGGGAAGGGAGGAAGCCCGATGGTAGGAGGCACGGCCAGCCCAGGACAAGGCGGATTCGCGCCCAACGACAGGGGAGAAGCGCCAGGCGGGTCAGCGGGTGGGCAATTCGGCGATGAAATCGGGCAACTGCTCGGCGCTCATGGGGCGGGCGAACAGATAGCCCTGGGCCTGCCGGCAGCCCAGTTCGCACAGCTTATCCGCGGTCTCCCGGTCTTCCACGCCTTCGGCAATGGTCTTCAGGCCCAGGGAGGCGGCCATGTTGAGAATGGCGCTGACCAGTGCCCCGGCGTCGGCGGTCACGGTCAGGTCGCGAATGAACGACTGGTCGATCTTCAATTTGTCGACCGCCAGGTGGCGCAGGTACGACAGGCTGGAAAAACCGGTACCGAAGTCATCGATGGACAGCCGTACCCCCAGCGCCTTGAGACGGCGGACGGTGGCCTGCACCTGCTCGGTGTCCTCGATCAGGCTGGATTCGGTCAGCTCCAGTTCCAGCGCGGAAGCGGGCAGGCCGGTGGCGGCCAGGGCGGAGAGCACGCTGTCTTCCACCTTGCCGTCGTGTAGCTGGATTGCCGACAGGTTGACCGCCACCCGGGGGATCGGCAGCCCGCTCTGGCGCCACTGCACGGCCTGGCGGCAGGCCTGGTGGATGATCCAGTCGCCGATGGGAATGATCAGCCCGCTTTCTTCCGCGGCAGCGATGAAGCGCCCGGGCATCAACAGGCCCAACTGCGGGTGTTGCCAGCGCACTAGGGCTTCGGCGCCAACGATCGCGCCGCTGTCGAGGTCGAACTGCAATTGGTAATGGAGCTGCAACTGGTCTTCGTCCAAGGCGCGCCGCAGGCCGTTGAGCAGGTTCAGGCGTTCGCTCATTTCGGTGTTCATCGCGGCGTCGTAGAAGCACCAGGGCTGCCGGTTGCTGCGCTTGGCCTGGTACATGGCGGTTTCGGCGTTGCGCAGCAGGGTCTGGAAGTCGAGTCCGTCGTGCGGCGACAGCGCCACGCCGATGGAGGCGGAAACCTCGAGGCTCTGGCCGAACAGCGGGAAAGGCGCTTTCAGGTGTTGGATGATCCGCTCCGGCACCGCCGCGGCGGATTCCGCGTCGGCGAGATCGGTGAGCAGGATGGCGAACTCGTCGCCACCGGGGCGGCAGACGGTGTCGGCATCGGTCACGCAGTCGCGCAGGCGCTCGGCGATGGCGCGCAACAATCCGTCGCCGTGGGCATGGCCGAGGGAGTCGTTGATCAGCTTGAAGCCGTCGATGTCCATGCACAGCAGGGCGACCTGACTGTGATTGCGCTGGGCGGCAGCCAGCGCCTGTTCGGCGCGGTCCTGCAGCAGCGTCAGGTTGGGCAGGCCGGTCAATCCGTCGTAGAACGCCAGGCGGTCGGCGCGTTGTTCGGCGGCATCGCGCTGGGCGATGGCGACGCTCAGACGCTCATAGGGCTCGCGCACGCTGGAGACGAACACCACCCGGTAGATGAAGCAGTAGCCGATGATTTTGTAGAGGTGACCGAGCAGGGCGAAGATGTCGTTGACGTTGTTATAAGCGGTGAAGCACAGCTCGGACAGGATCGCGATCAGCGTCGCGGCGAGCATGCCGCCGGCGTCGTATGGCGGATTCTCCGCGCGGGCTTGGGAAAAGCGCAGGGCGGCGACCACCAGCAGCGCGACGATCAGCCACTCGATGGCGATCTTCAGTGGCGTCAGGCCCTTGCCCTCAATGAAGGTGCGCGGCCAGATGTCCGGGTAGCGGAGCTGCAGGTAACTCAGCGCGGCGACCAGCACCAGCGTGACGCAGAGCAGGGCATAACGGCGGCGGGCGGACACCAGCGGGCGCCAGGAACGGAAGGCGATGGTCAGCAGCGTGAGGGCCGCGATCAGCCGGGCCGCCAGCCAGAAATAGATGGCTTTTTCCGGCGAGGCAGGCGTGACGAAATCGGGCATGCCCTTGTAGGACAACGCATGGGCGAAATCCAGCAGACCGACGGCGAGGAAGCCGCAGGCCAGCACGACGAGGTTGGCCGGGCGTTCCGGCCGGTAGGCGTGCCAGGTCACGGCGAAGACCAGGATCGCGACGGCGACGGCGCTGGACTCGATGAAGATGTGCAACGAAACCGGGAACCACTGATCGCTCAGACGCAGCCCGTAGGCGGTCGGCAGCGTCCACACGGCGAGCAACAGCAGCGCCAACATGGCCAGCAGCAAGAAGGTCATGCGCTGCGACAGCGAGCTGCTCGCGACAGACGAGGCCGGTGTGGCGGGTGATGGCTGCGGCGTGGTGTCGGACATCGCGAAAACTGCATGGGTGGGGCGGCCGTTCCGGAGCCGCCGGGCTTCGAGGACTTTACCTGTCTTTGCTGTCACATTGCCACATGCTCATTGGGGACTTTTCAGCGACGGTATTTTGTGCTCGAGCGGTACGTGTCTGGTCGAAAGCGTCAATCGTGCTGAGCGCTTGCGTCATTGAGCGGCCTGAGCCGCGGCGCCTAACCTGCCTATCCATCCGCACCGCAAGGCTGTAGGGGCAACTTCTCGCCCAGCGGACATCACGACTGAAAGGAGAACGATCATGTCGCTTCGGAGCGGTGCCATCGACGCCTGGGCCCAGCCGGCCATGGGCAACCTGCGCGAACGGATGCCCGAGGTGGTGCGGCTGTTCGATAAATCCGGCTCCGCCGACCTGCTCGAGCGGCGTCTCGACCCGGCGCAGACCGTTGCCGAAATGGACAAGGCCGATGTCGACACACTGATGCTTGCCGCTTGGTGCCGTCCCGAGGGCTGGGTGATCGACAATGACCAGATCGCCGCATTCACCCGCGCCTTCCCGGAGCGCTTCGTCGGCGTCGCCGCCGTCGACTTGGGCAAGCCCATGGCCGCAGTGCGCGAGCTGGAGCGGGCGGTGACCGAGCTGGGCTGCAAGGCGCTGCGGGTGGTGCCCTGGCTGTGGAAGCTGCCGCCGGACGACCGGCTCTATTATCCGCTCTACGTGAAGTGCATCGAACTGGACATTCCGTTCTGCACCCAGGTCGGTCACACCGGGCCGCTGATGCCCTCCGAGACCGGCCGGCCGGTGCCCTACCTGGATCGCGTCGCACTGGATTTCCCCGAGCTGCGCATCGTCGCCGGCCACATCGGCCACCCCTGGACCGACGAAATGATCGGCGTGGCCTGGAAGCATGACAACGTGTTCATCGATACCTCCGCATACTTGCCTCGCTATTATCCGCCGCAGCTGCTGCACTTCATGCGGAGCTACGGGCAGGACAAGGTCCTGTTCGGCAGCAACTTCCCGCAGTTGTCGCTGAGCCGCTGCATGGAGCAAGTGAAGGGCTTGGACCTTCCCGCTGAAGTGGAGGCGAAGTTTCTGCACGGCAACGCCAGGCGTGTATTCAAACTCTGAGGAGTGCTCATGAAAGGCCCGTTGTCCTCCCTCAAGATTCTCGACTTCTCCACCCTGTTGCCAGGGCCATTTGCCTCGCTGCTGCTGGCCGACATGGGCGCCGACGTGCTGCGGGTCGAGTCGCCTGGGCGCTTGGACCTGGTGCGCCTGCTGCCGCCCCATGACGGCGATACCTCGGCCAGCCACGCCTATCTCAATCGCAACAAGCGCTGCATTGCTCTGGATCTGAAGAAGCCGGAGGCGGTGGAGGTGGTGAAGCAACTGGTGGGCGAATACGACATCGTGCTCGAACAGTTCCGACCCGGTGTGATGGACAAGCTTGGCGTCGGTTACGAGGCCCTGAAGGCGGTGAATCCCCGGCTGATCTACGTGTCGATCAGCGGTTACGGCCAAACCGGCCCCTACAAGGATCGCGCCGGGCACGACATCAACTACCTGGCCCTGGCCGGTGTCGCCAGCTACACCGGCCGGCGCGACACCGGCCCGTTGCCGCTGGGTGTGCAACTGGCGGATATCGCCGGCGGCTCGTTGCACGGCGTCATGGGGCTGCTGGCCGCAGTGATCCACCGCCAGCAGACGGGGGAGGGCCAGCAGGTGGATGTCAGCATGACCGACTGCGTCTTCAGCCTGAACGGCATGGCCGGTGCCGGCTACCTGGCCTGTGGCGTGGAGCCGGACATGGAAAGCCAGGCGCTGAATGGCGGCAGCTTCTACGACTATTACCGGACTCGTGACGGCCGCTGGTTTTCGGTGGGCAGCCTGGAGCCGCAGTTCATGATGCAGTTTTGCCAAGCCATCGGCCGCCCGGAGCTGGCTTCCCGTGGCCTGTCGCCGAGCGCGGAGGAACAACACCTGCTCAAGCGGGAGATCGCCATCGAGCTGGAAAAGCGCGACTTCGCCGACTGGTGCGAGCGTTTCGCCGCGGTGGATGCCTGCGTCGAGCCGATGCTGAGCCTGTCCGAGGCTGTGGAGCATCCCCAGTTGCAGGCGCGCGGACTGGTGGTGGACGTGCCGCGCGACGGGGCGGCGCCGCAGCGGCAGATGGCCTGTCCGATCAAATTCTCCGCCGGGTTGCCGGAGCCCCGTCACATCGGCATGCCCGTGGGCGCGCATACCGAAGAGGTGCTGGCCGGCCTCGGTTATGCGGAAACACGCATCGCAGAACTCAAGGCTGCCGGGGTGATCGCCTGAGGAGACTCACTCTCGGCTTTGCTGGCCGGTGAAGACCAGGGTCGCCTTGCAGCGCCGGCAATAGTAGCGGCGGCCCTTACCGACCAGGGCATGGCGTTGGGCGGAGAAGGGGAAATCCTGGCACTGGCAACGGTACAGATAGCGGGTCACGCTGCGGCGCCTGATCGCATAGTTGTGGCAGCGGTTCGGCGGCAATTCGTAGACGCCGCGCATGATCAACTGCCATTCCTCGCCATGCGGCTTGATCCGTGGGCCGAACAGATGGTGCGCGATCAGGTGGGCCACCTCGTGGGCGACGGTCTGGCGCAGGAAGTCCTCGCTGTTCTCGCGATAGAGCTGCAGGTTGAAACGCAGCAGGTTCTCGTCCAGATGGGCGACGCCGGCTTTCTGCCCCCGTAGCTTGAGGCTGACCCGGGGGCGCGGAAAGCTGCGCTTGAAGAAGGCTTCGGCCTGCTGATAGCAGGCCTCGACGCGGGCATTGAGCAGTTCGGGCATGAAACGGGGCACTCCAGAGCCCCGTGATTATGCCGCAAACCCTGTTCTCGCCGAACCGCTTGCCTGCCGAGCGGTTACTGCGGGCGTTCGTCCTGGGTCGGATAGGCCTGGTCTTGGATCGTCGGCCGTTCGTAGTCGGGCAGCAGGACGTATTGCCAGTGCAGGATCATGCTGACCAGGATGGTCACCAGGACCAGCAGGCCGACGCCCCAGATCGAGCTGGCATAGGGGAACGCCTGCTCGTTGCCGATGCGCATGAAACGCGGCAAGCCGACATACAACAGGAAGGTGGCGTAGCCCGACGCCAGCAGCAATACGGCCAGCGCCAGCCAGCGGCTGGGGTAGAGAGCGGCCAGGCCGGCAATGAAATAGGGCGTGGCGATGTAGGCCATGAAGCCGACGCACTGGTTGAACGTAGGGCGGGAGTCGAAGGTGCGCGACATCCAGCGGATGAACCAGCCCATCAGCAGCGTGCCAAGCATGATGGTGAGATAGAGCAGGGCGCTGAGCTGGAATGCGCTCATCGTTGTCAGCATCACCCGCTCGTCCTCCACCAGGCTCCAGCCCACCCGGGTGGTACCGATGAACAGGCTGATTGCGGGAATCAGCGCGAGCAGCAGCAGGTGCGGCAGGTAGTGGAAACTGTTGCGGTCTTCGTCCTGGCGGATTTCTTCCCAGGCGTGTTCGGGATGGGTCATCAGCTCCAGAAAGTGCGGAATCATGCGAGGCCTCCTCCGTTCCTTTGCGACCCGCCTCCGGCACTGCCGGAAACGGGCTGGTTAAAGGGTTAGACGGCCAGGCGGGGCAGGGTTTCAATTTTTCCCGGTGCGGGATTGCGTTCCGGCAAAAAAGAGGCCGCCCTGTGGCGGCCTCGTCGAAAAGAGAAAACGTGGTTCAACTGGTATAGACAGGCCCCATGCCCATACCCCAAAGAATCACCGAGATCGCAATCATCGCCACCAGCACTACCAACCCCACTGCCAGCACCGAACTGGAGAACAGGAAGCCCTCGTCCTCGGGGATATTCATGAAGGTCGGGATGCCTACATAGAGCAGGTACACCGTGTAGCAGATTGCCGCGGTCCCTACCAGCATCGCCAGCCAGAGGTTGGGATACAGCGCCGCGAGACCGCCGATGAACAGCGGAGTGGCGGTATAGGCCGCGAAGACCACACACTGCGCCAGGCTCGGGCTGGCATCGTAGGTACGGGCCATCCACTTAATGAATGCCCCCATGACCGCAACGCCGGCCAGCATCGCCAGGTAGGACATGATGGTCATTTGCAGCGCACTGGCCTCCGTGAGCTTCACGGGTGTGCTGCTGCCGTGGGCCCAGCCGACCTGCGTGGTACCGATATAAGCAGAAATGACCGGGATGGCCGCAAGGATCAGGACGTGGGTCAGGTACATGTGGCTGATGGTTTCTTCCTCGCCACGGATTTCCTGCCATTCCTGGTCGGGATGGGTGAAAAGCCCCCAAACGTGATGGATCATGCCAACACCTCCTCTTGTTATAACGATCGCCCCCCAGCGATGCGCCCGGCGCGCATGCACAGCGCCACCGGGTGCGAGGCCGAACCTATGCGACCGTATGTCGCAGTATAGGCATGGGCTGGAGCCCGCGCAGCGCGCGGCTTTAGAGCGAATTCGTCTCTGAGGTTCAGGTGTAATAGCGTTGCAGTATTTCCATCGCCCGGTTGATCGACTGCAGGCGCGATGTGCTGCCGCCGCGATCCGGGTGGTGCAGGCTGACCAACTGGCGATAGCGCAGCTTGATGGTGGCGAGATTGACGGGTTCGTCCAGCCGGTCCAGTTCGAACAGTTCCAGCGCGGCACGCTTCTCGTCGCCGCCCTGCATGCGTGTCCAGAAACTGGCCAGCAGTTTCTCGACGTCCTGCTCGGTGGTTTCGCGCAGATGGCGCATGTCCAGGTAGTACTCGCGCAACGGGTCCTGCTCGCTCAGCTCCGCCGTACCGCTCCGGTAGGGATGGAGCTGGATGTGCAGCGGGCTGATCTCCAGATGGGCAGAGCCTTCTTCCCAGAGCCGGTCGCGCAGCCGGTAGAGGGCATTGAACAGCAGGAAATGGGTGCGGAACAGCACCAGCCGGTCGGTCAGTGACAGGTGTGGGATATGCGTCGATCGACGCGCCTTGAGCTGCTGGATCAACTGGTATTCGCTGCAACCATCGTTCGCTTCGCGTAGCAGAGAAAACAACTGGTCGGCGAGATCGAGGGTGGGATCGAGATCTGAAGCCATGGGACGAGCCTATCACGCTTCCGGAGTCGGCGATGAACTTGAGCGGCTCGCTCCGGTCCCAGGTGCGTCGAACGGAGGATGTACATGACCCTGCTACGCTGGATGAGCGCCGCTTTGCTGATATTCGCCGCTGCGCGGGTGGCCTTTGCCACGCCCGCCATGGAACCCTGGGAGGTCTGGCATCGCAGCGACGAGACGCGGGCGGCGAGCATCGACCACAGTGCCTGGCAGGAACTGCTGACGCTTTACCTGGACGACCGCCATCCCAGCGGTATCGCCCGCTTCGACTATGCCCGGGTGGATCCTGATCATGTCCGTCTGCTGGACATCTACCTCGAGCAGCTCGCGGCGCTCGATCCGCGCCAGTTCACCCGCGACGAGCAGCGCGCCTACTGGATCAACCTCTACAACGCACTGACCGTGCGCCTGATACTGCAGCATTATCCGGTCCGTTCGGTCATCCGCCTGGGCGGTTGGTACCGGCTCGGGCCTTGGGACCTGGAATTGGTGGAGGTCGCTGGCCACAGGCTCAGCCTCAACGACATCGAACACCGTATCCTGCGACCGTTCTGGCGAGACCCCCGGCTGCACTACGCGCTCAACAACGGCAGCCTGGGCAGTCCGAACCTGGCCGCCGAAGCGTTTACCGCGCAGAACAGCGAGCGTTTGCTCGACCAGGGCGCACGGGGCTACATCAACCATCCGCGTGGCGTCGATTTCGAGAAGGGCCAACTGGTGCTCTCGAAGCTCTACGACTGGTTTCCCGCCGATTTCGGCGGCGAAGCCGGCTTGCTCCAGCACCTGGCGGCCTATGCGGAGCCCGAGCTTGCAAGGCGCCTGGCGAGTTTCGAGGGCGGCGTTCGCTATCGCTTCGACTGGGATCTCAACGAACCCTGAGCGCTCCTGATCGGCGGGTTGGGGCTGGCGGCGCTTTCCGCGTAAAATGCCGGCCTTTCGCAACTCCCCCGGATTCCAGAGCACCATGGGCACCCTTTCGGTCAACCAGAACAAACTGCAGAAACGCCTGCGCCGCCTCGCCGGCGAAGCCATCGCCGACTTCAACATGATCGAGGATGGCGACAAGGTCATGGTCTGCCTGTCCGGCGGCAAGGACAGCTACACCATGCTCGACGTGCTGCTTTATCTGCAGAAGGTCGCGCCGATCAAGTTCGAGATCGTCGCGGTGAACATGGACCAGAAGCAGCCCGGCTTCCCCGAGCACGTGTTGCCGGAATACCTGAAATCCCTCGGGGTGGAATACCACATCATCGAGAAGGACACTTACTCGGTGGTGAAGGAAAAGATTCCCGAGGGCAAGACCACCTGCTCGCTGTGCTCGCGCCTGCGTCGTGGCACGCTCTACACCTTCGCCGACGAGATCGGCGCGACCAAGATGGCCCTGGGGCATCACCGCGACGACATTCTCGAAACCTTCTTCCTCAACATGTTCTATGGCGGCACCCTCAAGGCTATGCCGCCCAAGCTGCTTTCCGACGACGGCCGCAACGTGGTGATCCGTCCGCTGGCCTACTGCAACGAAGCGGACATCGAGGCCTATGCGCGGATGAAGGAATTCCCGATCATTCCGTGCAACCTGTGCGGTTCGCAGGAGAACCTGCAGCGCAAGGTGGTCAAGGAAATGCTCCAGGAATGGGAACGCAAGTCGCCGGGGCGCACCGAGATCATGTTCCGGGCCTTGCAGAACGTGGTGCCGTCGCAACTGGCCGACCGCAACCTGTTCGACTTCGCCAGCTTGCGTATCGATGACAGCGCCACGCCGCGTTTTCTCGATGTGATGAGCCTGTAACCCCAGCAGCGAGCTGCAATCCGCCAGCGACGAGCAAGGAGCGAAAGCGCGTGCGTGACTACACCTGGTTGTACGAGTTCTGCCTGAACCGCTTCGGCTCCCGCGAAGCCCTGGAAGCGCGCCTGCCGGTGCCCAGGAGCGACGCGGAGCTGCGTGACTTGGGCGACGACCGCTACCTGTCGACGATCAGCCTGCGCATCTTCCGGGCCGGCCTCAAGCACAGCCTGGTGGACGCCAAGTGGCCGGCGTTCGAAGAGGTCTTCTTCGGCTTCGATCCGGAAAAGGTTGCGCTGATGAGCGCCGAGCACCTGGAGCGGCTGATGCAGGACGAGCGGCTGATCCGCCACCTGGGCAAGCTCAAGAGCGTGCCGCGTAATGCCCAGATGGTGCTCGACGTGGCACGGGAAAAGGGCCGTTTCGGGGCGCTGATCGCCGACTGGCCGGTGACCGATATCGTCGGTCTGTGGAAATACCTGGCCAAGCACGGTAACCAGCTCGGCGGAATGTCGGCGCCGCGTTTCCTGCGCATGGTCGGCAAGGATACCTTCATCCCCACCGACGACATGGTGGCGGCGCTCAAGGCCCAGGACATCGTCGACAAGACGCCGACCAGCCAGAAGGATCTCGCCATCGTTCAAGAGGCCTTCAACCGCTGGCATGCCGAGAGCGGTCGTCCGTTGTGCCAGTTGTCGGTCATGCTGGCGCACACCGTGAATCATTGAAACCCACCAGGGTCCACTGCGCACTGGCGGGACAGGCAGGTAATCGCAGGAGATCGGCTTGGAACACGACATCATCCGCGTCGCTGAAGCCTTGAAGCAGGCGGAGCGCATCCTGGTCATCACCGGAGCGGGGGTGTCCGCCGACTCCGGCCTGCCTACCTACCGTGGCCTGGGCGGCCTCTACAACGGCAGCACGGAAGAGGGGCTGCCCATCGAGGCGGCGCTGTCCGGGCCGATGCTGCGCCGCGATCCGGGGCTCTGCTGGAAATACCTCGCCGAACTGGGCAAGGCCTGCCTGGGCGCGCGTCCCAACGCCGGCCACGAGGCCATTGCCGAACTGCAGCGGCGCAAGCCCGGTTGTTGGGTACTGACCCAGAATATCGACGGCTATCATCGGGCCGCCGGCAGCCCGCCGGAGCGCCTGATCGAGATCCATGGCGAGCTGGCGCCCCTTTTCTGCCAGTCCTGCGGGGCGGAGAGCCCCGAGCTGGAAGAGCACCTGCTACGCCCGCTGCCGCCCTTGTGCGGGCAGTGTGGCGGCATTCTCCGGCCGCCGGTGGTGCTGTTCGAGGAGATGCTGCCCGAGCGAGCCATCGAAACGCTCTATACCGAACTGCGCAGGGGGTTCGACGCCGTTCTGGCGGTCGGTACCACGGCGAGCTTCCCGTATATCGTCGAGCCGGTGCTGCACACACGGGCGGCTGGCGGCTTCACCGTGGAAATCAACCCGGGCTTCACGGACCTGAGCACGACCGTGGATATCCGGTTGGCGGGGAGGGCCTTAGATGTTTTGCCGAGAATACTGAGTCACATTCCTCCCAACTAAATTTGCATATTGAGGAACGAAAAGGCATATTCGCGCCTTCTTCAGAATTCCCGACACGGTCGTGCCCATGCTCAAGCGCTTCGCACCCCTCGTGCCTGTTGCCTTCGCCCTGCTGCTGACCGCCTGCGCCGGCTATGCGCCGCAGCCCCAGGCCACTGTCGCTCTGCCCCTTCCGGCGGCCGACGAACCCACCGCCGCCCAGCTGGCGGACCTGACCGACGACCAATCCTACGAGCTGCCCAGCCTGGCGGACAGCATCCGCGAGCGTGGCCTCGAACTGGTCGGTACGCCGTACCGCTTCGGTGGCCGGTCGGAGAAGACCGGGTTCGATTGCAGCGGTTTCGTCGGCTACCTGTTCCGCGAGGAGGCTGGCATCCTGCTGCCGCGCTCCACACGCGAAATGATCAACCTGAAGGCGCCGCTGGTTTCCCGCGACGAGCTGGAGCCGGGCGACATCCTGTTCTTCAACGACCGCGGACGTGGCCGGGTCAGTCACGCTGCCATTTATATCGGCGACGACCAGTTCGTCCATTCCTCCAGTCGCCGCAGCGGCGGCGTGCGGGTGGACAGCCTGGATGACCGCTACTGGAGCGCCAGCTACATGGAAGCCAAGCGCATCCTGGCGCACGCTCCCACCGAGCACAATCCGCTGCACCGTCGCTGACCATGCCCCACGTTCCGCCATGCCGTGACGGAGCGTCGCCAGTCCCAACGCGGCACAGGGCTTGCGCCAGAGCCTCGCAGCCGGCAGAGTAGGGCGCATTCTGCAACGGAACGCCGCCCATGCCTGCAACGGCTCGCCTTCTGCTTCTCGTTCTCGCTGCGCTGCTCACTGCCTGCGCTGGCCACGCTCCCCCTCCTGGTCCCATCATCACTACCCCCAGCGCGAGCTACCCGCCGGTCGCCGACGATGTGCTGATCCGCGCCATCGGGTTGGTCGGCACTCCTTATCGCTATGGCGGCAACACGCCGGACTCCGGTTTCGATTGCAGCGGCCTGATCGGCTACGTCTACCGGGATGCCGCCGGCATCAGCCTGCCGCGCTCGACCCGCGAGTTGCTGGCCATGCGCGTGCCCAATGTCAGCGTCGGGGCCTTGCAGCCCGGCGACCTGGTGTTTTTTTCCACCCAAGGGGGCGGCAAGGTCAGCCATGCCGGCATCTATGTCGGCGAGGGCCGCTTCGTCCATGCCCCGTCTAGCGGTGGAACCGTGCGTCTGGACAGCCTGTCCACAGCCTATTGGCAAAAAAGCTACCTGAACGCCAAGCGCGTGCTGGACAGCGGCCACCTCGCCCGGAATCCATGATTCCGTTCGGTTCACTGGAAGCCCTGACGGGTTGGAGATGCCCATGACCAACCGTACCCTGAACCTGGACGACGCCCTATACCGCTACCTGCTGGACGTCTCGCTGCGCGAGAGCGAGGTACAGCGCCGCCTGCGCGAAGAAACCGCCGGGTTGCCCACTGCCGGCTGGCAGATTGCCCCGGAGCAGGGCCAGTTCATGGGCCTGCTGGTCCAGCTGACTGGCGCACGGCGTCTGCTGGAAATCGGTACCTACACCGGCTACAGCGCACTCTGCATGGCCGTGGCCCTGCCGGAGGATGGCGAACTGATCTGTTGCGATGTTTCCGCGGAGTACACCGTGATCGGGCATCGCTACTGGCGGGAGGCCGGCGTGGAGGGGCGCATCCAGGTCAGGCTGGCACCTGCACTGGAGACACTGGAGGCCTTGCTTCGCGATGGTCAGGGCGGCCACTTCGACCTGGTCTTCGTGGATGCGGACAAAACCAATTATCCGGCCTATTTCGAGCAGGCCCTTGCACTGCTGCGGCCCGGCGGCCTGGTCCTGTTCGACAATACGTTATGGAGCGGACGCGTCCTCGAAACCCATCCGGAAAGCGCCGACACGCGGGCGATCCAGGCACTGAACCGGGCCTTGAGGGATGACGCGCGGATCGACCTGTCCCTGCTGCCCATCGGCGATGGCCTGACACTCTGCCGCAAACGCTGATCCGTCATGCCCGAACCGATTCGCCTGCCGCCTCAGCCCGACACCTGCGAACTCTGCGGTCGCCCGGCGCCCCTGACCCGGCACCACCTGATTCCCAAGGCCCTGCACGACAAGCCTTATGTGCAGAAGCGCTACGCGAAGAGCGAGCGCATCACTGCTACCCTCTGGGTCTGCCGTCCTTGCCATAACCAGATCCACAAGCTGTTCAGCGAGAAGGAGCTGGCGCTGACCTACAACAGCCGCGACGCCCTGCTCGCCGACTCGCGCCTCCGTCAGTTCGTCGACTGGCTGTCGACCAAGCCGTCCGGCTTCGTCCCCAGGCACTGAACGATGGCGAGCCTGCTCAAAGGCTCCATCCGCCGCCACCGAGCCCTGGCTCGGCAAGGCGGCACGAGCATTGCCGGGCCCTATTGCGAGGCGCATTTCGTCAGGCTACAGTCAGCGCCACATCGGGCCGATAGCTCAGCTGGGAGAGCGCCGCGTTCGCAATGCGGAGGTCGGGAGTTCGATCCTCCTTCGGTCCACCATCTCGAAAAGGCTTGGCCATCGGCCAGGCCTTTTTCTTTCCTCTCAGGCGAATTCGAGCACGTCCCGCAACGGCAGGCGCGGCTTCTGCGGCCAGTTGCCCGGCGCCGGGTAGCCCACGGTCACCAGGAGCACCGGGATCTCCGTTTCCGCCAACTGGAATTCCCGTGCCACCCCCGCGGGATCGAAGCCGCTCATCGAGCCGCTGGACAGTCCCATGCCTTCGGCGGCGAGCATCAGCGTCATCGCTGCGAGGGAGGCCGAGCGGATTGCCTCGTCGCGTTGCAGGGTGGGGTTGTCGCTGTGCGAGCGCGCGGCCATCGCCACCCAGCCGTCGAACACCGAGCGATCGAGGATGCCGGCCTCGAGCGACGGACGAAGCACCTCGGGCAGACGTTCGTGGGCGGCGAGGGTGCCGCAGATGATGAAGGTGACCGGGGCGTCCACGACTTTCTGCTGACCGAAGGCGACCGTTTTCAGGCGCTGTTTGGCCTCCGTCGAACGCACGGCGATGAATTTCCAGTTCTGAAAATTGAAGGCCGAAGGCGCTCGGGTGGCCAGGCGAACCAGCTCCTCGATCAACGCTTCCGGTACGTCGCGGCGGGTGTCGTAATAGTTGGCAGAGATACGCGATTCGATGAGTGTGCGGATGGGGTTGTCCATGGTGTCGTTCCGTCGGAGGGAGGGGATTCAGGCTGGGCGGCGGGTGGCCAGGGTTATTTCGGTGGGGCAAGGCGTCGACGACTCGCGGCCGGTTTGCCATTGCACGGCCAGGACGCTGCCGAGCACCATCAGCAGCCCCGCCAGCGACAGGCCGCCCATGGCCTGGCCCAGCAAGGCCCAGCCGAGGATCACCGCGGTCAGCGGGCTCAACAGGCCGAGCGAGGAGACGGCCACCGGTGTCAGCCGGGAGATGCCGCGGAACCACAGCACATAGGCGAGCAGCGCACCGACCAGCGACAGGTAGGCATAGCCCAGCCACTGGACCGGCGTCAGGGCCGGCAGGGGCGGGTCGGCGACAAGGACATCCCGGTGCTGGCCAAGCCGGTCCGGCCGGCGGAGCTGCGCTCGGTGCTGAGCGCGCTGCGTCTGGGCGCGCGGGCCCAGGCGGTGGCCTGATCGGTCAGAAACCTGACTTCACCGCCTTGGCCGCCAAGGCCGAACGCGTGCCGACGTTGAGCGCGCGCAGCAGCGACGACACATGGATGCGCACGGTGAACGGCGAAATCTCCAGCTTGCGGGCGATCTCTTTGTTCGACAGGCCCTCGGCGACCAGGCGCAACACGTCGCGCTGGCGCGGGGTCAGAGGTTCCAGTGGCGCAGGGGGCTCGTGCCGTGCCGGAACCAGGCCGCTGGGCGAGAACTTCACCACGAACTCGCCGTTGCGAATGGCGGCGAGGGCGGCGCCGATCTCGTCGGGGGAAACGGACTTGCCGATGAAGCCATCGGCGCCGGCGGCCATGATGTCCTGGATCAGCGCGGCGTCATCCACCATCGATACGATGACGATGGAGCTGCTGCGGAATTCCTGGCGCAGCTCGCCGATACTGCGCGTCGAATCGAGGCCGGGGAAGAGCAGGTCGAGGACAAAGGTATCTGGCGGTTCCTCGCCTGCACGGGCATGGGTGAGTACTTCTTCCATGCAGCCGGCTTCCTGTACCTGGGCGCTGGGGAATCGCTTCAGGACGATGCGTTTCAAGCCATCGCGGAACACCGGGTGGTCGTCGGCAACGATGATTCGATCTTTTACCGTTCGCTCGGGCATGCATTGTGGTCTTGTCGGGGATTAGCCCCAGCCTAGCCAAAAAGAAACATTGTGCCGAGACGCAGTGCGCCGTCCCGCAACTCATCCGCTCCCATCATGATGGGCCGTTCATCCGCATCCCCCCGCAGTAGTACATCTGTCGTATTGGTCCCGGCCGGCGATCGGCGAAGCATACGAACCGTAGCAGTTTCATCCATCGAGCCGATGAAGCGGTTCGGCGTGTACTGAAAGGGATATTTCACATGAAACCATTCGTCATGGCGATCGCGCTGCCTGCCCTGTTGCTCGGCGTGGGCGGATGCGGAACGCTGCAGCCTTCCTCCTCCTACCTGCCGCAAGGGCAGGCCGCACCTGCTGACGGGGCGCCGCAGTTCTCGGCGGCACAGTCAAACCAGGTCAACGGCATTCTCAACGATCTGATACGGACAGCCACGGATACCATGGCCACCGAACTGAACAGAAGTATGCAGGACAAGATCCAGGAGGCCGGCAGCAACCTGCGCAACTGAGCAGTATCTCCACCGGACTCCAGCCGTGCCCGGTGGTCGTTGCGGTCTGTGTCGCCCGAGACAGGCCGCGTTTTCGCTGGGCGCCGTTGACGCCCGTTCCTTCTCTCTCTAACCTCCGCACCTTGCTTCAGGTGCCCCTTGGCCATGTGCCGAAGGGGTGAAACAGGGAAGCCGGTTCATTCGCACGAAGAATCCGGCGCTGCCCCCGCAACGGTAGGCGAGTCAACGACCGCAACGCAGCCACTGTGCCACAGGCATGGGAAGGCGCGGTCGGGAACAGAGTTCCGCTCGCGAGCCCGGAGACCGGCCTGTCGCATCCATTGGCATCGCGGAGGGCTTTGCCGGGCTCGCGGGGCATGTCGCCGCCGCGGTCTCCGCTCGTTCTCCACTGCCTTATCCAGCCCATGTCGCGCGGGTGGCACGACGGAGAACGATCTTGATTCGCAAGCCTTTGCTGAGGCCGGCGGCGTATGCGCTGCTGGGCCTGTCTTCCTTTCCCCTGGCCCAGGCGGCCGACCCCCTGAGCCTCGATGAGCAGGTGGTGACCGCCACCCGCACAGCGCGGACCGCCGAGCAGAGCCTGGCCGCGGTCACCGTGATCGACCGTGCCGAGATTGAGCGCAGCCAGGCGCAATCGGTGCCGGAGCTGCTGAAGAAGGTGCCGGGCGTTTCCCTGACCAGCAATGGCGGGCCGGGTAAGACCACCTCGCTGTTCATGCGTGGCACCAACTCCAACCATGTGCTGGTGCTGATCGACGGTATCAAGGTCGGTTCGGTGAGCTCCGGGGGCGCGGCGTTCCAGGACCTGCCGGTGGAACTGATCGAGCGCATCGAGGTGGTGCGCGGGCCGCGTTCCAGCCTCTACGGTTCCGAGGCCATCGGCGGGGTGGTCCAGATCTTCACCCGCCGGGGCATGGGGCAGGGCGCCAAGCCGTTCTTCTCCGCCGGCTACGGCACCCACGACAGCTACAACGGCAGCGCCGGCGTGTCCGGTGGCGATGGGCACGGTTGGTACAGCCTCGGCATCAGCGGCCAGGACACCGACGGGATCAATGCCAAGACCGCCGACGCCAGCGGCTATGAGAACGATGCCGATGGCTACCGCAATCTGTCGGGCTCGCTGAGCGCCGGCTACCGCTTCGACAACGGCCTGGAGCTGGACGGCAACTTGCTGCAGGCCAAGTCCCACAACGACTACGACCAGGTGAACCGCCGCCGCACCGCCGGCTTCGGCGCCAACGCCGACGGGGTGCAGAAGGTTATCGGCGGGCGTGCGCGCTTCGCTCCGCTGGAGCCCTGGCTGGTAACGCTGCAAGTGGGGCGCAGCGAAGACAAGTCCGACAGCTTCCTGGACGGCGCTTTCGAGTCGCGCTTCGACAGCCGCCGCGACAGCGCCAGTTGGCAGAACGACCTCAGCCTTGCCGAAGGCCATACCCTTAGCCTTGGCTTCGACCATCAGCGCGACGAAGTCAATGGCACCACCGATTACGTCGAGGATTCCCGCGACAATACCGGCGCTTTCGTCCAGTACCTGGGCGAATACGGCCGGCACGACTGGCAACTATCGCTGCGCCGCGACGACAACGAACAGTTCGGCGACCACGACACCGGCAACGCCGCCTGGGGCTACGCGCTCAGCGACGCGCTGCGGCTGACCGCCAGCTACGGCACGGCCTTCAAGGCACCGACCTTCAACCAGCTTTACTTCCCTGGCTTCGGCAACCCAAACCTGGACGCGGAAACCTCGCGCAGCCTGGAGGCCGGCCTCTCTGGCAAGCATGGCTGGGGGCACTGGTCGGTGAATGCCTATCGCACGTCCATCGACAACCTGATCGCCAACGTGCGGGCGAACGGCAACCTGCGCGCCGAGGGCGTCGATAAGGCACGTATCCGCGGCCTCGAACTGGCGCTCGGCAGCACGCTGCTCGGTTGGGACTGGTCCGCCAACTACACCTTGATGGATGCGGAAAACCGCTCCACACGGGGCGATCTCTACGGCAAGGACCTCAACCGGCGACCCTCGCAACTGTTCAATCTCGATGTGGACCGGGCCTTTGGCGACTTCAGCGTCGGTGCCAGCCTGCACGCCCAGGATTCCAGCTACGACGACCTGGACAACCAGACCGAACTGGCCGGCTTCGCCACCCTCGACCTGCGCGGCGAATACCGCATCGACAAAGCCTGGCGCCTGCAGACGCGGCTGACCAACCTGTTCGACGCCGACTACCGGACCATCGAAGGCTTCAACCAGCCGGGCCAGGCGGTGTACGTCACCGTGCGCTACCAGGCCCTCTAGGGAACCGTTTCCAGGAAAGGAGAACCGCCATGCCCACACTGTCACCCCGTGTCCAACTGGTCGTCGGTATCGCCCTGGCGCTGCTGATGGCCATGACCCGAGGCCAACACTTCGCCACCGTCAACCTGCCCAGCGCGTCCTGGGCGGTGTTTTTTCTCGCTGGTGTCTTCCTGCGGCCGCGCTGGGTGTTCCCGGCGCTGTTCATCGAGGCGTCGCTGCTGGATTTCGCCGCGATCCAGTGGGCCGGGGTGAGCGACTGGTGCGTGTCGCCGGCCTACTGGCTGCTGCTGCCGGCCTACGGCTCGCTGTGGTTCGGCGGGCGCTTGTACGCTGGCTGGCATCGTAACGAATGGGTCAGCCTGGCCACGTTGATCTTGACCCTGGTGGTCAGTGCCTTCGTCTGCTACCTGTTTTCCGGCGGCGGCTTCTATTACTTCTCCGGGCGCTACCCGGAGCCGATCTTCGCCGAATTCGTGCAGCGCATCGGCATGTACTACCCGCGCTACTTCGCCAGCCTGGCGCTGTACGTCGGCATCGCGGCGGTGCTCTATGCGGGCGCCTGCGCACTGTTCGGACACCCACGACCCCTGGAGAACCCCGATGAGCGAATCGGCTGACCGCGACGCGCGGCACAAGGCGCGGATGGCACGCAAGAAAGCCATCGTCGACGAGAAGATCGCCCAGGCGACCGACGAATACGGCCTGCTGCTGGTGCATACCGGCAATGGCAAGGGCAAGAGCAGCTCGGCCTTCGGCATGGTGGCCCGCGCCTTGGGGCACGGCATGAAGGTCGGGGTGGTGCAGTTCATCAAGGGTGCCGCCACCTCGGGCGAGGAGCTGTTCTTCCGCCGTTTTCCCGAGGAGGTGCGCTACCACGTGATGGGCGAGGGCTATACCTGGGAAACCCAGGATCGGCAGCGCGATATCGAGAAAGCCCGCCAGGCCTGGGTGGTGGCGACGGAGCTGCTGAGCGACCCGGACATTGGCCTGGTGGTGCTGGACGAGCTGAACATTGCCCTCAAGCACGGCTATCTGGAGCTGGACCAAGTGCTGGCCGACATCGCCGCACGTCCGTTGTACCAGCACGTGGTGGCCACCGGCCGGGGCGCGCCGCCGGGATTGGTCGAGGCTGCGGACACCGTCACCGAGATGTCCCTGGTCAAGCACGCCTTCAAGGCCGGGGTGAAGGCGCAGAAGGGCGTGGAGTTTTGAACGGCGTCCGCCCATGCCCCGCGTTGCTGGTCGCCGCACCGGCGTCCGGCCAGGGCAAGACTACCGTCACCGCCGCGCTCGCCCGCCTGCATAGCCGTCAGGGGCGACGGGTGCGGGTGTTCAAGTGCGGGCCGGATTTCCTCGACCCGATGATTCTCGCCCGCGCCAGCGGCCAGCCGGTCTACCAATTGGACCTGTGGATGGTGGGCGAGGCGGAGAGCCGGCGCCTGCTCTGGGAGGCTGCCGGAGAGGCTGACCTGATTCTCATCGAAGGCGTAATGGGGCTGTTCGACGGCGCGCCGTCCGCCGCCGACCTGGCGCGGCGTTTCGGCGTGCCGGTGATGGCCGTGATCGACGGCTCGGCCATGGCGCAGACCTTCGGCGCCCTGGCCCATGGGCTGGCCAGCTACCAACCGGACCTGCCGTTCGCCGGCGTGCTCGGCAACCGCACCGGTAGTGCGCGGCACGGCGAGATCCTGCGCGATTGCCTGCCGGACGGTATCCGCTGGTTCGGTGCCTTGCCACGCAGCGCCGGCATCGAGCTGCCCAGTCGTCACCTGGGGCTGGTGCAGGCGGAGGAACTGGCCGACCTGGATGCGCGCCTGGACCAGGCCGCCGATGCCCTGGGCGCCAGCGCGTCGGTGGATCTGCCGCCAGCCGTGTGCTTCGCCTCTCCAGAACCCGCGGACATCCCGCCGCTGTTGGACGGGGTGCGTATCGGCGTGGCGCGGGATGCCGCGTTCGCCTTTCTCTACCAGGGCAATCTCGATCTGCTGCTGCGGCTCGGCGCCGAGCTGGCGTTCTTCTCGCCGCTGCGCGATCAGGCCCTGCCGGATGTGGACAGCCTCTACCTGCCCGGCGGCTATCCGGAGCTGCATCTGCAGGCACTGGCCGGGAACCGGCCGATGGCCGAGGCGATCCGCGCCCATCATGCCGCCGACAAGCCGATCCTTGCCGAATGCGGCGGCATGCTCTACCTGCTCGATGGCCTCGTCGATGTGGAGGGCCAGCGGGCGTCCATGCTCGGGTTGCTGCCGGGCGAAGCGCGCATGCAGCCACGCCTGACGGCCCTGGCGTTGCAGGAAGTCGAGCTGCCGGAAGGCCGCTTGCGTGGGCATACCTTCCATCATTCGGCATTGCAGACGGCGCTGGAGCCGCTGGCGTGCGGGCAGTGCCCGAACTATCGGCGTACCGCCGAAGCCGTCTACCGCCGAGGCCGGCTGACCGCTTCCTACATTCACTTCTATCTGCCGTCCGCGCCCGCCGCGGCGGCGGCCTTATTCCGGCCATGAGCGAGCACGCCTTCACGCCCGATGAACGCGCGGCCGTCTACCGCGCCATCGCCGAGCGTCGCGATATGCGCCATTTCAGTGGCGGCGAAGTGGCGCCGGAGCTGCTGGCCCGGCTGCTGGAAGCGGCGCATTGCGCGCCCAGCGTCGGCCTGATGCAGCCTTGGCGCTTCATCCGCATTACCGACGGCGCGCTGCGCGAGGCCATCCAAGGGTTGGTGGAGGAGGAGCGGGTTCGTACCGCCGAAGCTTTGGGCGAACGCTCCGATGAATTCATGCGGTTGAAGGTGGAGGGCGTTCGCGATTGCGCCGAGCTGCTGGTCGCCGCCTTGATGGAGGGACGCGAAGAGCATGTGTTCGGCCGGCGCACCTTGCCGGAAATGGACCTGGCGTCCCTGGCCTGCGCCATTCAGAATCTCTGGCTCGCTGCCCGCGCCGAAGGGCTGGGGTTGGGCTGGGTGTCGCTGTTCGATCCCGATGCCCTGGCCCGGCTGCTGGGCATGCCGGTGGGCAGCAAACCGGTGGCGGTGCTCTGCCTGGGGCCGGTCGACGCCTTCTATCCGGCGCCGATGCTGGCGCTGGAAGGTTGGGCGCAGCCGCGGCCACTGGCCGATCTGCTCTACGAAAATCATTGGGAACGAAACGCATGAGCCTGGTTTTTCTCACCTGTGCCGGGGTGGCGCTGGACGCCTGGTTGGGCGAGCCGCAGCGGCGCCATCCGCTGGCGGCTTTCGGGCGCCTGGCCAACCGGATCGAGGCCCGTTTCAATGGCCCGGCACCCGCCGCGGAGGCTGCCGGGCATCCGCACGATCGAGCCGCCGCCCTTTGGGAGCGCGCTCGGGTTTCATTGCTGCCGCCCGTTCAGGCGCGGGAGGGCGAGGCGGGCCGGGGCTGGCGCAGCCATGGCGTCACCGCCTGGTGCCTGGCGGTGCTGCCGCCGACGCTGTTGGTCTGGCTGCTGAGTCTGTCGCCGCACTTCGGCTGGTTCGTGGAAGTGCTCGCCCTGT
Organism: Pseudomonas sp. PIC25; assembly: GCF_002286785.1. Lineage (GTDB taxonomy): Bacteria > Pseudomonadota > Gammaproteobacteria > Pseudomonadales > Pseudomonadaceae > Pseudomonas_M. Next base: position 77,197 of record NZ_MUJY01000191.1, read on the forward strand.
ACTTCGCCCTCGGCTTGCGCAGCCTGTACGACCACGCCATGCCGGTGGCCCAGGCCCTGCGTCTCGGCGATCTGGCAGAGGCGCGGCGGCGGGTCGGCTACATGGTCAGCCGGGATACGTCGCAACTGGACGAAACCGGCGTGGCCCGCGCGGCGACCGAATCGGTGCTGGAGAACGGCAGCGATGCAGTGTTCGCCGCGCTGTTCTGGTTCGTCCTGCTTGGCGCGCCGGGCGTGGTGCTCTATCGCCTGAGCAATACCCTGGATGCCATGTGGGGCTATCGCAACGCCCGTTTCGAACGCTTCGGCTGGGCGGCGGCGCGCATAGACGATCTGCTCAACTACCTGCCGGCGCGACTGGTGGCGCTGACCTACGCGCTGCAAGGCCGCACACGCCGGGCCTTGGCATGCTGGTGGCGGCAGGCGCCCGACTGGGATAGTCCCAATGCCGGTCCGGTGATGGCGGCCGGTGCCGGCGCCCTGGGCGTTCTCCTGGGCGGGCCGGCGATCTACCACGGCGAGCGTCACGAGCGACCGCCGCTGGGTGAGGGGCGTGCGCCCTTGGCACGGGATATCGAACGGGCGCTGAACCGGGTCTGGGGCGGCGTCGCGCTCTGGTTGGCGCTGCTGGTGCTCTGGGGTGTCTGGCATGCTTGAGCACGGTGGACAACTGCGCGCGGCAGCGCATCGCTACGGGATTCCCGAGGCGGGCTGGCTCGATCTTTCCACCGGCATTTCGCCTTGGTCCTGGGCGCTGGCGGAGCTGCCGGCGAGCACTTGGACCCGTCTGCCGGAGGCCGGCGATGGCCTGGAGGCGGCGGCTTGCGCGTATTACGGCTGTGGCCAGTTGCTGCCGGTGCCGGGTTCGCAGGCAGCGATCCAACTGTTGCCCCGCCTGTGGCCGCGTCCGGCCCGTGTCGCAGTGCTGTCGCCCTGTTATGCCGAACACGCCCATGGCTGGCGCGCGGCTGGCCACGATGTGCTGGAGCTGGACGACGACGCGGTGGAGCCGCTGCTCGACAGCCTGGACGTGCTGGTGGCGGTCAACCCGAACAACCCGACCGGCCGGCTGTTGGCGCCGCAACGCCTGCTCGACTGGCATGCCCGCCTGGCCGCGCGCGGCGGCTGGTTGTTGGTGGACGAAGCCTTCATGGATGCCACCCCGGCGTTGAGCCTGGCGGCCTTCAGCGACCGTCCCGGGCTCATCGTGCTGCGCTCGTTCGGCAAGTTCTTTGGCCTGGCCGGCGTGCGCCTGGGATTCGTGCTGGCGGAAACGTCCTTGTTACTGAAGCTCGCCGAGCGGCTCGGCCCCTGGGCAGTGAGCGGGCCGGCGCGGGCGCTCGGGCGCCTGTGCCTGGAGGAGAGCGAGCACCATGCACAGCAGCGCCAGCGCCAATTGCAGGCGAGCCACCGCCTGGCACAACTGCTGACCGAACGGGGCCTGCCGCCGCGTGGCGGCAGTGCGCTGTTCCAATGGGTGGCAAGCGAGCGGGCCGAGCGGCTGTACGACGGGCTGGCCCGGCAGGGGGTGCTGGTCCGGCTGTTCCGCGAGCCGGCGAGCCTGCGTTTCGGCCTGCCGGCGGACGAGCCGGCGTGGGAGCGGCTAGACCAGGCGCTGGCAGCCTTGCGCAAGGACTTCCCATGACCACCCTGATGGTGCAGGGCACCACCTCCGACGCTGGCAAGAGCACCCTGGTGACCGCGCTTTGCCGCTGGCTGCGCCGCCAGGGCGTGACGGTGGCGCCGTTCAAGCCGCAGAACATGGCGCTGAACAGCGCGGTGACCGCCAACGGCGGCGAGATCGGCCGGGCCCAGGCGGTCCAGGCCCAGGCCGCCGGGCTGGCGCCGCATACCGACATGAACCCGGTGCTGCTCAAGCCCAACACCGACATCGGCGCCCAGGTGATCATCCATGGCCGCGCTGTCGCCAGCATGGATGCTGTGGCCTACCACGACTACAAGCGCATCGCCCGCGAGGCTGTATTGGCTTCCCATACCCGGCTCAGCGCGGCGCACCGGGTGGTGATGGTGGAGGGCGCCGGTTCGCCGGCGGAAATCAACCTGCGCGCCAACGACATCGCCAACATGGGCTTCGCCGAGGCGGTGGACTGCCCGGTGATCCTCATCGCCGACATCGACCGGGGCGGCGTCTTCGCCCATCTGGTCGGAACCCTGGCGTTGCTCTCGGAAAGCGAACGGGCGCGGGTCCGGGGCTTTGTGATCAACCGCTTCCGGGGCGATCTCGCTTTGCTGCAACCGGGTCTCGACTGGCTGGAAGCCCATACCGGCAAGCCGGTGCTGGGCGTGCTGCCGTATCTGACGGATTTCCACCTGGAAGCCGAGGACGCTATCGATACCCGCCAGTCGGCCAAGAGCGGCGAAACGCTGCGGGTGGTGGTACCGGTGATGCCGCGCATCAGCAACCACACCGACTTCGATCCGCTGCGCCTGCACCCGCAGGTCGACCTGCGCTTCGTCGGGCCCGGCCAGCCGATTCCCGCGGCCGACCTGATTGTCCTGCCGGGCTCGAAGAGCGTGCGCGCCGACCTGGCCTTCCTGCGTGCCAATGGCTGGGACGCGGCGATCCAGCGGCACCTGCGCTATGGCGGCCGGTTGCTGGGCATCTGCGGCGGCCTGCAGATGCTCGGGCGGCGTATCGACGATCCGCTCGGGCTGGAAGGCGAGGCGGGGAGCAGCGCGGGTCTGGGCCTGCTGGATTTCGTCACGCGGTTGGAGGCGGAAAAGCAGTTGCGCAACGTCCAGGGCCGCCTGTGTTTGGAGGATGCGCTAGTGAGCGGCTACGAGATCCACGCCGGTGTCAGCCAGGGGTCGGCCTTGGAGCACGCTGCCGTCCGCCTGGACGATGGCCGCCCTGACGGCGTGTTCAGCGAGGATGGAGCGGTGCTCGGCACTTACCTGCATGGCTTGTTCGAGCAGCCGGCGGCTTGCGGTGCACTGCTACGCTGGGCCGGCCTTGAGGCTCCGCAGACCATCGACTACCACGCGTTGCGCGAACGCGACATCGAGCGGCTGGCCGATCTGGTGGAGCGGCATCTGGATACGGCCCGCCTGCGCAGCCTCTGTGGCCTTGGCGAGCCCTTTTCCCTGAAGGCGAATCCATGATCGAACTGATTCTCGGCGGTGCCCGTTCCGGCAAAAGCCGCCTGGCCGAACGCCTGGCGATGGAAAGCGAGCTGGAGGTCTGCTATATCGCCACCAGCCAACCGCTTGATGGCGAAATGGCATTGCGTATCGCACGGCACCGTCAACGCCGTCCGGAACACTGGCATCTGGTCGAGGAGCCTTTGGCGCTGGCGCGCGTGCTGGGCGAGCAAGCCGCTCCCGGTCGTTGCCTGCTGGTGGATTGCCTGACCCTCTGGCTGACCAACCTGCTGATGCTGGACGACCCGGTGCGTCTCGACGCCGAGCGCGACGCGCTGCTGGAGTGCCTGCCGCAACTGCCAGGGCGGGTCCTGCTGGTGAGCAACGAGACGGGGTTGGGCGTGGTGCCGCTCGGCGAGTTGAGCCGGCGTTACGTGGATGAGGCCGGCTGGCTGCATCAGTCGCTGGCCGAGCGCTGCGAGCGGGTGGTCTTTTGTGTGGCGGGGTTGCCGATGGTCTTGAAAGGAGCACAACTATGAACCTGTCGTGGTGGGAAGCGGCTTGCCGTCCCCTGGATCTGGAGGCGCAGCGCGAAGCCCTGGCACGCCAGGATCAATTGACCAAACCGCGTGGCTCGCTGGGCCGCCTGGAGTCGTTGGCCACCACCCTGGCGGGCTTGCAGGGCACCGCGCGGCCTGCCGTCGACACACTGTGGATCGCCGTGTTCGCCGGCGACCACGGCGTGGTCGAGGAGGGCGTTTCGGCCTACCCGCAGGCGGTCACCGGGCAGATGCTGCGCAACTTCGTCGAAGGCGGTGCGGCGGTCAGCGTGCTGGCGCGGCAGCTCGACGCGGCGCTGGAAGTGATCGACCTGGGCACCGCCGTTCCCCTGGAGCCGTTGCCCAATGTGCGCCACCTCAACCTGGGGCCCGGCACGCAGAATTTCGTCCACGACCAGGCCATGACCTACGCCCAGTGCCTGATCGCCCTCGAGGCCGGTCGCGACAGCGTGCGCCGTGCCTGCGAGGCGGGAGCGCAGTTGTACATCGGTGGTGAGATGGGCATCGGCAACAGCACGGCCGCCAGCGCCCTGGCCTGTGCCCTGCTGGACCTGCCGGCGCGGGCGCTGGTCGGGCCCGGCACTGGCCTCGATGCCTCCGGTGTGCGGCACAAGGCGGCAGTGGTGGACTGCGCCCTGGTGCTGCATGGCGAGCATTTAGCCGATCCGCTGCAATGCCTGCTGCGCCTGGGTGGCTTCGAAATCGCGGCATTGACCGGCGCCTACCTGGCCTGTGCCCAGCAGGGCCTGCCGGTGCTGGTGGACGGCTTCATCTGCAGCGCCGCCGCCCTGGTCGCCACCTGCCTCAATCCGGGTTGTCGCGACTGGCTGCTGTTCTCCCATCGAGGGGCCGAGCCGGGGCATGCCCTGATCCTCGAGGCCTTGCAGGCCGAACCGCTGTTCGAACTCGGGCTGCGCCTGGGCGAGGGGAGCGGGGCGGCGCTGGCGGTGCCGCTGTTGCAGATGGCCTGCCGCCTGCACAACGAAATGGCCACCTTCGCTGAAGCGGCGGTGGCGGATCGTCCGGCATGAATGTGCAACTGGACTTGCTGCGCCATGGCGAGACCGAGCAGGGCGGTGGTTTCCGTGGCAGCCTGGACGATGCGCTGACGCCGGTCGGCTGGGCGCAGATGTGCGCCGCCATCGTCGGGGCTGGCCCCTGGGATCGGTTGGTCAGCTCGCCGCTGTCGCGTTGTGCCGACTTCGCCAGGGAGTTGGCTGGAGGGTCTGGCGTGCCGTTGCACTTGGAAACGGATTTGCGTGAGTTGCATTTCGGCGCTTGGGAAGGGTGCAGCGCCGCCGAGTTGATGGAGACCGATGCCGAGGCGCTCGGTCGTTTCTGGGCCGATCCCTATGCCTTCACGCCACCCGACGGAGAAGCGCTGCAGGCTTTCGAGGTTCGCGTATTGACGGCAATGCAGCGGCTGACCCGGCAATTCGCCGGCGAGCGCATATTGGTGATCACCCATGGCGGCGTGATGCGCCTGCTGCTGGCCCGCGCCCGTGGGCTGGAGCGGCGGGCGCTGCTGTCGGTGGAGGTGGCGCACGGCTCGCTTCACCGCCTCGAATGGCCGGGCGAGGCGGCATGACGGACTTCCTGATCGCCTTGCAGTTCCTCACCCGCCTGCCGGTGCGTCTGGCAGGCATGCCGGCGGCGGAGCAACTGGGCCGTTCGCTGCTCTGGTACCCGGTCGTCGGGGTGCTGCTCGGCGGCGCCTTGCTGCTGCTCGACCGGCTGCTGGATGGTGCGCCGCCCTTGCTGCATGCGGGGCTGTTGCTGGCGTTCTGGGCGTTCGCCAGCGGCGCGCTGCATCTCGACGGGTTGGCCGATACGGCGGACGCCTGGGTGGGCGGGCTCGGCGACCGCGAGCGCACCCTGGCGATCATGAAGGACCCGCGCAGTGGACCCATCGCCGTGGTGGTTCTGGTGATCGTATTGCTGCTCAAGTTCGCCGCCCTGGCCGCGCTGAGCGACGGCGGGCAATGGGCCGCGCTTCTGCTGGCGCCTGTGCTCGGGCGTACCGCCTTGCTGGCGTTGTTCCTCTCGACCCCTTACGTGCGCCCGGGCGGTCTTGGCCAGGCCCTGGCCGATCACCTGCCACGGCAGCGGGGCTGGAGTGTGCTCGGCGTGGCGGCCGGGGGTTGCCTGCTTCTCGGCTGGAGCGGGCTGTTGGCCTTGCTAGCCGCCGTTGCCGTGTTCGGCCTGGCCCGCCAGGGGCTCATGGCGCGTGTGGGCGGGACCACCGGCGACACCGCCGGCGCTCTGCTGGAGCTGGTGGAGTGTGGGGTGCTGGTGGTCGTCGCCCTTAGCTAACGCCTGGCGGGACTCAAGCCGCCCTCGACATCGACTCGCACTCTTCGGCACACCGCTCGCACGCCTGGGCGCACTGCTGGCAGTGCTCGTGCAGGTGCTTGGCGCATTCCTGGCCGCAGGCACGGCAGGCGATGGCACAGAGGCGGCAGATCTCATCCACCAGGGCGCTCTCGCGACACATCAGGCGCGAGGCGAGGCGGCACATATCGGCGCAGTCGCGGTCCAGTCGTATGCAGGTCACCAAGTCCTTGATCATGGCCTCCTGGAGGCAGGCGGCGGCGCAGTGTTCGCAGGCCACGGCGCAGGCGTTGCAGGCTTGGATGCAGGATGCGTAGCGTTGAGTGCTCATGAATTCTCCTCCGTGGATTTCGGCATAAGGGGTTGACCCGAGTCCGCCGGCGGGGTTCTCGGCAATGGACGGATGGGGATGTGGTAAACCCTGTTCCACTTTGGTCGCGGTTGACGCATAGGCAAATGCGGGTATATACACGCATTCATGTTGCCGACCCAATGTCTCTGTACCAAGCTGCGCCGCGCCGCGCGCAACGTCACCAAACGCTATGACGATGCCCTCGAAGGCGCCGGCCTCAAGGCTGCCCAGTATTCGTTGCTGCGCCATCTGGAGCGGCTGGACAAGCCCTGCATCACGAATCTGGCCGAGGCCATGGGCCTCGACCGCAGCACCCTCGGGCGCAACCTGCGGGTATTGGAGAGCGAAGGGCTGATCCGTCTCGGTGCGTGCAGCGACCAGCGCAATCGCGTGGTGCTGATGACCGACGAGGGCAGGGCGCGCCTGCAACAGGCCCGCGAAGCCTGGGAAGTCGTGCAGGCGGAGCTGGCCGAGCGCCTTGGCGCGGAAAAGCGTGCGGCGCTGATGGCGCTGCTGGAAGAGTTGGAAACCCTGGATTGACCGGAGCGCCGCAGCACGCGGCGCCGTATAAGCCCGTCGCGGTCTGCCGGCAGACCGGGAGCGGCAATAAGGAGAGTGCGATGAACGCTGTCTGGCGTGCGAGTGTCTGGGTGCTGCTGGGTGGGTCCCTGATCCTCGCCCTGTCGCTGGGAATCCGCCATGGCTTCGGCTTGTTCCTCCCGCCGATGAGCGCGGAGTTCGGTTGGGGGCGCGAAGTGTTCGCCTTCGCCATTGCCTTGCAAAACCTGATCTGGGGCCTGACCCAGCCTTTCACCGGCGCCCTGGCCGACCGCCTGGGTGCGATGCGTGTCGTGGTGGTCGGCGGGGTGCTCTACGGGCTGGGGTTGTTGCTGATGGGGTTCGCCGATTCGCCCTGGTCGCTGTCGCTGAGTGCCGGGTTGCTGATCGGTTTCGGTCTGTCCGGGACCACCTTCTCGATCATCCTCGGGGCGGTGGGTCGCGCGCTGCCGCCGGAGAAACGCAGCATGGGCATGGGAATCGCCGCGGCGGCCGGCTCGTTCGGCCAGTTCATCATGCTACCGGGGACCCTGGGGCTGATCGGCTGGCTCGGCTGGTCCTCGGCGCTGATCGCCCTCGGCCTGCTGGTGGCGCTGATCGTTCCCCTGGCGGCCATGCTGCGTGACCGGCCGCTGCCGGTGCAGGCCCATGAACAGAGCCTCGGCGAGGCGCTGCGCGAGGCTTCCAGCCACAGTGGGTTCTGGTTGCTGGCGCTGGGCTTCTTCGTCTGCGGCTTCCAGGTGGTGTTCATCGGTGTCCACCTGCCGGCCTATCTGGTGGACCAGCACCTGCCGGCGCAGGTGGGGACCACGGTCCTGGCACTGGTGGGGCTGTTCAACATCTTTGGCACCTACATCGCCGGTTGGCTCGGCGGGCGGATGTCCAAGCCGCGCCTGCTGACCGGCCTCTATCTGGTGCGCGCGGTGGTCATCGCGGCATTCATCATGGCGCCGCTGACCGTCTGGAGCGCCTATGCTTTCGGTATCGCCATGGGCCTGCTGTGGCTTTCGACGGTTCCGCTGACCAACGGCACCGTGGCCACGCTGTTCGGCGTACGCAACCTGTCCATGCTGGGCGGCATCGTCTTCCTGTTCCACCAGATCGGCGCTTTCCTCGGCGGATGGCTGGGCGGCTACCTGTACGACCACACCGGCAGCTACGACTTGGTCTGGCAACTATCCATCCTGCTCAGCCTGATGGCCGCCGCGCTTAACTGGCCGGTGCGCGAACGGCCGGTGGCGCGCCTGCAAGCGGCAGGTAACGCGGCATGAAAGCCGGCCATCTGTGGCTGGCCAGCGTGCTGGTGCTGGGTGTGGCCCTGCTGACGCTGGCCTGGTGGGGCTGGCGCCACAGCGGTTTGGCGTTGTTGCAGCTGGGGCTGGGGAGCTGTTGAGGTAGTCGCTGATAGAAGCGTGAGCTATTTTGCAAAATGTTTCCGCGCTGGTGGGTGGCCTTTTGCTAGACTAGCCGCCTTTATCCCTACCCTTAGGAAGTTCCCATGATCAAGGAATTGATCCTGGCCAGTCTGTTGGCCGTCAGCGTTTCCCCTGTGTTTGCCGATACCGCCGCCGAAGAGCCTCAGGAAAACCACGAGGAAATTCTCGTCGACGCCGATGAGGCAGCCGCCGAAGAGGCGGAATACCCCAGCCCCGAAGAGTTCCTCGCCAGCCTGAAGTTCCAGCAGGGCAAGATCGTCATCGGCGATAACCTGGCGACCCTCGACGTCTCCGACCGCTTCGTGTTCCTCGATGGCCCGGATGCCGAGCGCGTTCTGGTCGAGGCATGGGGCAACCCGCCGAGCGATACGCTGCCGCTGGGCATGATCCTGCCGGCCGGCATTTCCCCATTCGCCGAGGAATCCTGGGCCGTCACCGTCGAATACGAGGAAAGTGGCTACGTCTCCGACGAAGACGCCGCCGACATCGACTACGACGAAATGCTCGAAGGCATGAAAGAAGACACCGTGGCCGATAACACCTGGCGCAGCGAGAACGGCTACGAAAGCGTCGAGCTGGTCGGCTGGGCCGCCAAGCCGCACTACGATGCCGCCGGCAAGAAACTGCACTGGGCCAAGGAGCTCAAGTTCGGCGAGGCCGAGGAAAACACCCTCAACTACAACATCCGCGTGCTGGGCCGCAAAGGCGTGCTGGTGCTGAACTTCATCGCCAACATGAACCAACTGCCGGACATCGAGCGTAACCTGCCGGAAGTCCTGGCCATGACCGAGTTCAACCAGGGCAGCCGTTACGCCGACTTCAACCCCGACCTCGACGAAGTCGCCGCCTACGGTCTGGGCGCACTGATCGCCGGCAAGGTCGCCGCCAAGACCGGCCTGCTGGCCATGCTTCTGATCCTGCTGAAGAAGTTCTGGATTGTGCCCGTCGCCATCGGCGGCTGGGTCATGTCCCGTCTGCGCGGCAAGAAAAGCGAGCCGGCACCGGTCGTGACGCCGAAAGAACCCGAGCCGGTGCAGCCCAGCACGCCCGCGCAGAGCGTGATGGACCTGAACAAGGATGAGCCGAAGGCTTGATGCGCCGAGGCTGTCGCTGAAAGGAAAGGCCGGACTTCATGTCCGGCCTTTTCGTTTGTATCCCTTCACCCATCTGGGCGATAGGTCGGGGAAGGGTGCTTCCCTAGACTGCCTCCACGCCCGGATGCCGTTCCCCCGGCGTGCCACAACAAAAACAACGGAGGCACTCCATGCGTCGAGTCATTTCCACTGCTTTGGCCACCCTGGCCCTGGCGGGCGCTATCGAAGCGCAAGCCAGCGGATACACCCAGACCAGATATCCCATCGTGCTGGTGCACGGTATTACCGGTTTCGACACCATCGGTGGCTTGGTCAATTACTTCCACACCATTCCCTGGAACCTGGAGCGCGACGGCGCCAAGGTGTATGTCGCCAGTGTGGCCGCGTTCAACGATAGCGAGCAGCGCGGCGCGGCGCTGGCGCAGCAGATCGTGCCCTGGGCGACGGCCAATGGCGGCAAGGTCAACCTGATCGGACACAGCCAGGGCTCGCCGACCTCGCGGGTAGCGGCTTCGCTGCGGCCGGACCTGGTGGCGTCGGTGACTTCCGTCAACGGCGTGAACAAGGGTTCGAAGGTGGCGGATGTGATACGTGGCGCCATTCCGGCGAACGGTGCCATCGAGGGCGGAGCTGCTGCCTTGGCTAATGCATTGGGAGCGATGATCAATCTGCTCTCCGGCAGCAGCAATCCGCAGAACGCCATCGCTGCGCTGGGAACGCTGACGACTGCGGGTACCGCCGCGCTGAATAGCCGTCATCCGTGGGGCGTGAACACCTCCAGCTACTGCGCTAAATCCACCGAAGTGCACAACGTGCGCGGTTATGACATCCGCTACTTCTCCTGGACCGGCAATACCGCCTACACCAACGTGCTGGACGCCGTGGACCCGTTCCTGGCGATCACCGGGCTGGCCTTCGGCAGCGAGAAGAACGATGGTTTGGTGGGCGTCTGTTCCACCTACCTGGGTTCGGTGCTGGGTGACACCTACAACATGAACCACGTGGATGCGATCAACCATCTGTTCGGCCTGCGCGGCTGGACCGATCCGGTCTCGCTGTATCGCCAGCATGCCAATCGCCTGAAGAACAAGGGCGTCTGAGATGACGGAGGGCCCGAGCGGCCCTCCAGCGGAGCGATTCCCATGTTTCCACGATCCTGGTTTCTGGCCAGCGTCGCCCTGGCCCTGGTTTGCGCCGGTGCGGTGCTGTACTGGCAATGGCCGGCGACGCCGGAAGTCGCGACGTCGAGCCGGATGGTCGCCAGCCTCGCGCCGGCGCCGCTTGGCGTCGTACCGCTGCCATCCCGGGCGCAGGACGCGCCGTCCGTGCAACGACCGACGATACCGGCGATGGCGGACACCGAGATCGATGGCGAACTGACGATGGACGCCGCCGGCAACCTGGTGCTGAGTCTGCGGGTACGCGATTACCTCGACTATTTCCTCAGCGCCGCCGAGCGGATCGGGCTGGAGCCTGCGGTAGCGGCTATGGTGGACGATGCCGGCCGGCGTCTGCGCGAGCCGGCGCTCGGGCAGTTTTCCCGGCTGCTGGCCGATTACATGGATTACAAGCGCGCCAGCCTGGCGCTCATGCAGCAGCCGCTGGATTCGTCGCAGAGCCAGCCGCAGGCGCTGGAGGACGCGTTTCAGCGCCTTGCCCGGTTGCGCCGGGAACACATGGACGCTGTCGCGGTGGAGGCATTCTTCGGCGCCGAGGAGGCCTACGCGCGCTACACCCTGGACAGCCTCGCACTGCAGGCCCGCGATGACCTCTCCGGCGAAGATAAGGCGCAGGCCATCGAGGCGTTGCGCGCACAACTGCCGGAGGCCATGCGTGCCAGCGAAGCGCTGGCCGTGCAGGAGGAAAGCGAGCGGCTGTGGCAGGAAGGGGCGAGCGAGGAGCAGGTGCGCGATTTCCTCGCCATGACCTATGATCCGCCCACGGTCGAACGGCTGCTCGCCGAGCAGCGGGCCGAGCGGCTTTGGAAGCAGCGCTATGCGGCGTACCGGAGCGAACTCGCCGGCCTGCGTGGCAACGGACTGAGCGAGGCGGACCGGGAGCGGGAAAGCCGGCTCCTGCGCCAGCGGCTGTTCAGCGCCGATGACCTGCACCGGGTGGAAACCTATGACGCGATTGCCGCCAAACAGGAGCTTGCCGATTCCGGCCATTGATGCGGATGGCCCTCGGTCATGACGGGCGCTGACGAGGCGCCGACGCCGGAGCAGTTGGAGCGGCTTCTGCTGGCCCAGCAGCGCCGGGGGCATGCCAGGCTGCGTTTCGTGCCGACGCTGGAACGGCTGTTCGTCGAACACCGGGTACGTCGACTGCGTCGTCGCCTGCCGCTGATCGCGGCGACCGCGGTGCTGTTCCAACTGATCTACACCTTTCTCGATTTCGCCCTGATGCCGCCAGCGGTTGCCGGCTCGGTGCTGCCGCTACGCCTGCTGGCGCTGGGTGGGCTTGCGGTCGGGTTCTTTTATTGCCGGCGCCCGCACGGTTCCCCCAGGGCGACGCACGCTGTCTATGCCACGGTGTACGCGCTGAACGGCGGTTGCGTTGCGCTGATCGTCCACTTCTGTTGGGCTCAGGGCGTGCCCATGCCGTACGAAGGGTTGTTCCTGATCCTGCTGTTCGGCTACGTGCTGCTCGGTTTGTCTTTCCGGGCGGCGTCCCTCTCGGGCTGGGGATTCTGCGGCCTGTTCCTGCTGCCCAGCCTGTGGTTTCCCGAAACCCGGGCGAGCCTGGCCTATCCAGGGTTGTTCCTGGTCTGTGCCAACCTGATCGGCAGCGTCGGTGCCTACCTGCAGGAGCATGGCCAGCGCAGCGCCTGGCTCAACCTGCGGCTACTGGACCTCGCCCGCTTGCGCGCCGAGGCGGACGATGCGCGCAAGCTGCGTCTGCTCGCCGCAGCCAGCCACGACCTGCGCCAGCCGCTCAATGCCATGGGGCTGTATGCCCAGCACTTGCTCGAGCAGACCCGCGAGCCGCTGACCCGGCAGGTCGGCGAGCGTCTGGTGACCTCGGTGGAGCAGCTCAGCCGCCTGCTGCAATCCTTGCTCGATTTCACCCGTCTGACGCTGCCGGGTGGGGTACAGGCGCGTCCGGAGAGCCTGCCGCTGCACCCTTTGCTGGCGCGGTTGGTGGACGAGGCGCAGGCCGAGATCGAGCAGAGCGATTGTCAGTTGCGCCTGGACTGCGGGGAGCTTTGGGTACGCAGCGATGCGCTGCTGCTGGAGCGCCTGCTGCGCAACCTGCTCAACAATGCGCTACGCCATGCCGGGGCCCGGCACGTCTGGCTGCGGACCGAGGCGCAAGGCGACGAGGTGTTGCTGGAGGTGGGCGACGACGGGCGTGGCCTGGCTGCGGAGGAACAGGAGCTGATCTTCGAAGAGTTCCGTCAGTTGGACAATCCGGGACGCAACACCGAACGCGGGCTGGGGCTCGGCCTGGCCATCGTCCGGCAACTATCGGCGTTGCTTGAGCATCCGTTGCGCCTGGATTCCCGTCCGGGGGAGGGGGCCCGGTTCAGTCTGCGTCTGCCGGCGGTGGCGCCGGGCGCCGAGGTTTCGCGAAGCGCCGCACCAGTCAATGTGCTGGCTGGACGGATTCTGTTGCTGGAAGACGACCCAGCGGGACGCGAGGCGTTGCAAGGGCTGTTGCAACGTTGGGGATGCGAGGTGGAGGTTTGTGCCGATCTGCCGCAAGCCTTGGGCCGCCAGGCCGCTTTTCGGCCACAGGTGCTGATCAGCGATTACCGGTTGGCCGGGGAAGAGGATGGCCTCAAGGCCATCGAACGCTTGCGCGAAGCGGCCGGGCAGATGCTGCCGGCATTGCTGATCAGTGCGGATGTCAGTCCCGAATTGCAGGAGCGCTGCATGCCGGCGCATGTCACCCTGCTGGCCAAGCCCTTGTTGCCGGCCCGCCTGCGCCGGGCACTGGCGTTGCTGCTGCCGGGGGCGGTCACAGCCAGCCGCGCTGCCGCGCCGCACTGACGCAGGCGGTGCGGGTATGCACGTCGAGTTCCTGGAACAGGGCTTTCAGGTGTGTCTTGACGGTGTCTTCGGAGAGCCCCAGGCGACGGCTGATGGCCTTGTTCGGCAGGCCCTCGGCGAGCAGCAGGAGAATTTCCCGTTGCCGGGGCGTCAGATGCGGGCGCTCCGTCGTCTGTGGCATCGGTAGGACTTCGCCGAGCAGGACACGGGTCACCGCCTGGCGCAGGTCTTCGCTATCGGCGCTCTTCGGAATGAACCCCAGTGCGCCGGCCGCCAATGCCGCCTGGGCGTCCTGGTTGGAATCGCTGCCACTGAGAATCGCCACTGGCGTCGGTAGTCCCTGGCGCTGCCAGCGTTGCAGCAGTTCCAGGCCAGGCACGTCGGGCAGGCGCAGGTCGAGGAGGATCAGGTCGAAGCTGCCGTGTTGCAGGCACTGCTCGGCTTCGGCAGCGGTCTGCGCGGTCTGGATGCGCAGGTCCGGACAGAGCGGGCCGAGCGCCAGGGCCAGGCCGTCGAGGAATATCCGGTGGTCATCCACCAGAAGCAGTGAAAGTCGCTCGGGAAGAGCGGTGCATAGCGCGGTCATGGGCGTCTCACGCGGCGTTTTTGTTGTGATTATCGCCGCGCGAGTCTAGCGCATTCGGAATGCAGTGTTAGAAGCGGTAGGTCACTTGCGTACCAATACCATGAGCGCTGTTGCGGTATTCGGCGCTGTAACCCGGCTGGAGCGTGAACGGGCCGATCTGGCCGGAGCTTTCCTGGTTGACCGACGCCTTGCTCTCGCGCAGGTAGGAGTAGGCCACGTCGATGGTTAGATCGTCGCTCGGCGACCAGCCCGCACCCAGGGAGAACACCTTGCGGTTGCCCACCGGGATGCGCACGGTGCGGTCAGCGTTGCTGGTGGGGGAAGCGTCCAGGGCGAAACCGGTGCGCAGGACCCACTGGCGGTTGAGCTGGTAGGCCGCACCGATCGCATAGGACCAGGTATCTTCCCAGTGCATTTCTTCGGTCAGGGTGCTGAACTGGCCGGAAACCAGGGCCGGGATGCCCTCGTTCTCCACCACGATCTTGTCCAGGCGGCTCCAGCGGGTCCAGGTGGCACCGCCGTAAAGGGTCCAGCGGTCGTCCAGCTTGTAGGTGATGGAGGTATCGACCGACTCCGGCGTGGTGAAGTCCAGTTTGGCGTCGTAGCTGCCGTCGAGGCCGAGGAGTGCGGGAGAGTTGCTGACCTTGGTGCGGCCTTCCAGGGTGTAGTCGACCTTGGAATGGTAGGTCAGGCCCCAGGTGGTGCGGTCGTTGATGTCGACCAGCACGCCGATGTTGTAGCCGAGCGCGGTGTCGTCGCCCTTGATGTTCAGCTTGGTGTCGCCGTTGCCGCCGTTCAGGGCGTTGGTGGCGAGCATGTTGGTGAGCTTGCCGTCGATCCTGTTGATCGTCGGGCCGAAACCGACCGATACGCGGTCGTTGATCTGGTAGCTCAGGGTTGGTTGCAGCGTGACCACCTGCACCTTGCTGTAGAGCCCCTTGTAGCGCCCCTGGAAGCTCTTTTCGTAATCGCTGATGAGGGCGAAAGGCGCGTACACGCCGATACCGAAGTGCCAGTCGTCGTTCAGCGGGGTGGCGAAATAGCCGAACGGCACGCTGGCGAAGGGCACCATGTCACCGTCGTTGGTGCCGCTGGCGCTGCTGGACGCATCGTCGATCTCGACCTTGGCCTTGATCGCCGCCAGGCCGCCGCTAACCTCGCTGCGCTTGAGCTTGGACAGGCCTGCCGGGTTGCCATAGAGGGTGCTGGCGTCCTGCGCGGAAGAGGAGCGCCCGGCAAACGCGGTGCCCATGCCGCTGACGCTTTGCTCGTTGATTGCGATGCCGTTGGCCAGGGTCTGTGTGGAAAGGGCAGTAAGGGCCAGGGCGATGGAGGTCTTGAGACAGACTTTTCTCATTGTTGGGGTAACTCCGTGCACGTGGGGCGGGGGGACGGCACGCTACCCGATTTGACCAACATTGCCAAGCTGGAGGCCGCGGAATAGAGCGGTTTGTAGGACAATCCGACACTCTGGCGAGAGGTCATTTCCTGATCGTTTGGATGGTTTTTAAGGCGGTCAGGCGACCTGACTGAGCGCACCTATCCAGCGGGTCCATGCCGCGATGAAATCGCCGGATTTGCCTTGCGGTTGGAACACCTGGCGCCAGATGTTCGCCAAGCCGGACAGGTCGTCGGCGGCAGGGAGGCTGCTGATTTCCGCCTCCACCAGCAGCCAGGCGATGGCGGTGGCGTAGCGCAGGTTCACGGTGAGTTCCAGATGAGGGGCAGCGAGAAAGGCATGCTGGCTGGCCAAGCCGCGCACCAGGCTGGCGAGGTCCGGGTCCTTGGCCAGGTACAGGTCCCAGAGCCGCTGGTGGCGGGCCTCGTCGATGCGGTAGAGGCCATGGCCCTGGCGATCGTCGAGGGCTGCGCCGAGCGCGGATTGGCTGGCGGCCACTCCCAGCAGCAGGGCTTCGGCGGAGACGGATGGGCGCCCCAGGTAGAGCAGGGTAGGGCGGATAACGTGCTTGCACAGTTCGCTTGCGGCAATACCCATGACAGCCCTCGCGACATCGATGGCCGGCGGGGGCCTGGGCGCTTGGCAGCTTCTCGTTCTGTGAGGGCCCCGCCGGGAGCGAACTTAGCCGCTCGATTTGAAGTGTAGTGCGATAAGTTGGCTGTAAAGGGCTGTTTTTAAATCATTTCCACACATTGGTTATGAGCCATATGCCGTTCGGTAGTAAGCCGTGGCAGACAGGGCGCCGGGCAACGGAGCGCCATAGGGCTCGCATCCGGGTGTGCGGAATGACTCAGTTGCCGGTCGCCACCGGGCGCCCAGGATCGGTGATCCATTCGCTCCAGGACCCGGCGTAGAGCGGTGCGAGGGGATAGCCGGCGAGGCAGAGGGCGAACAGGTTGTGGCAGGCGGTGACGCCGGAGCCGCAGTAGGCCACCAGCCGTTCCGGGGAGCGGCCCTCGAGCAATGCCGCGAAGCGCTGGCGCAACTGGTCGGCCGGCAGGAAGCGGCCATCGCTGCCCAGGTTGTCGGTGAATGCTGCGCAGCGCGCGCCGGGAATATGGCCGGCTACCGGGTCGATCGGCTCCACCTCGCCGCGGAAACGGGGCAGGGCACGGGCGTCCAGCAGGGCCAGTTGCGGGTCGTCCAGGCGCTGCCGAAGGGTTGTGGCATCCACCACCAGGGCCGGGTCGGGCTGTCCTTCGAAATGCCCCTGGCGTACGGCTGGCGTCTCGGTGGTGAGGGGAAGGTCGGCCTCGCGCCAGGCTTTGAGCCCGCCATCGAGCAAGAAGACGCCGTCGCGCTTGCCGAGCCAGGCCAGCAGCCACCAGGCCCGCGCGGCAAAGGCGCCGGGGCCGTCGTCATAGAGCACCACTTGGCTGTCGCTATCCAGGCCGCAATCGCGGAGGCGTTGCAGCAGTTGTGCGGGGGCGGGCAGCGGGTGGCGTCCGGTCACACCTTTTTCCACCGGGCCGGACAGGTCCCGCTCCAGATCGACGAACTGGGCGCCGGGAAGATGCCCTTCGGCATAGCTGCGCTGGCCGTAGGACGGATCTTCCAGGGCGAAGCGGCAATCCAGAATCACCAGGCCGGGTTGGTCGAGGCGGTCGGCCAGTTGCTGCGGGCTGAGCAGTTGTGCGAGGGGCATGCGGACTCTCCTGTCGTCGGTCGGGCAGTGGACAGCATAGCGACGCCGGCAGTGGGCCGGCGTCGGCGAATCAATGGATCTTCAGCTTACCGATACGGTCGTTTTCCAGGCTGCCGAGATAGAGGTAGTCGCCCACCGGCTTGGCCGAGGTGATCAGGCGCAGATGGCTGCCGCTGGTGTCGTGCAGGCTGCGGACGATCTTGCCGTTCTCGTCGAGGGCGATGACCAGTCCGTAGGCTACGGCTTTCGGCCAGAGCGCGCGCGGCAGCTTGGCCAGTTGTGCTTTCAGCCAGGGGTTGCGGTGAAGGAAGTCCGCGTCGCTCTTGCGAGGGCTGGGCAGTGCCACCCAGAAAGTACCGGCGCGATCGCCCTGGAGGTTGTCCGGCAGGCCCGGCAGGTTGTCGATGAATACATCGTGCTGGCCTGCTTTATCGCCTTTCAGCCAGTAGCGGGTGATGCGGTAGCGGTAGGTTTCGTTGACCAGCACGAAGTCTTCGTTAGCCGAGAGCGCGACGCCGTTGGCGAAGTACAGGCCGTCGAGCAGGACCTCGGTGGCGCCGCTGGCAGGGTCATGGCGCAGCAGGCGCCCGTGGGGGCGGGCTTCGAGCAAGTCCAGCAGGTAATCGGGTTGTTCGAATTTCGAAGAAGCGTCGGTGAAGTAGATGCGCCCGTCGCTGGCGATATCGAGATCGTCAGTGAAGCGGAAGGGGACGCCGCCGGCTTCGGTGGCGAGCACCTTGATCTGTCCTTGCGGGTCGATGCTGAGCAGGCCCTTGTAGGCATCGGCCAGGATCAGGTTGCCGGCGCCGTCGAAGTCCATGCCCAGCGGGCGGCCGCCGGTTTCGACGAAGGTCTCCACCGTGCCGTCGGTGCCGATGCGCACCACCCGGCCATCGTGCAGACCGGCGTAGACCCGGCCTTCGGCATCCACGGCGGTGTCTTCGGGGCCGTGGATCTGCCCCTGGCCGAGCAGTTCGGCCTTCATCAGGGTGTCGTTGGGCTCCAGGACGCCAGTCATGGCAGGCGCCGTGGGTGCCTCCCAGGCCAATGGGTCGATGGGACTGGGGGTGATGGCAAGATAGAGCGCGGCGGCGGCGATCAACACGGCGACGAGGCCCAGGAGCTTCTTCATGGCATTCCCTTAGCGTGAGAAAAAACGCCGCAGCATAGGGGGGCGGCGGGCCCCTCGGCAAGCCACGAATACCCGCCGACCATCCGGGTCGATATACTGGCCACTATTGTTAAGGAGTGCCGTGTGGCTATCGATATTCATTGGATCCGTGACGACGCCAGTCTGGCGCAGCGGTGCGCCGAGTGGCGGCGCCTGTCTTTTGTGGCCCTCGATACGGAATTCATGCGGGTCGATACCTTCTATCCCATGGCCGGCCTGGTGCAGGTCGGCGACGGCGACAGCGCCTATCTCATCGACCCGCTACTGATCCGCGACTGGAGCCCGTTCGCCGCCCTGCTGGAAGACCCGGCGGTGGTAAAGGTGCTGCATGCCTGCAGCGAAGACTTGGAAGTACTGCTGCGTCTGACCGGCAGCCTGCCGACACCGCTGTTCGATACCCAACTGGCCGCCGCCTACCTCAACCTGGGTTTTTCCATGGGCTATTCGCGGCTGGTCCAGGCCGTGCTGCAGATCGACTTGCCCAAGGACGAAACCCGTTCCGACTGGCTGCAGCGTCCGCTGACGGAGATGCAGGAACGCTACGCGGCCGAGGACGCCAAGCACCTGGCCGAACTCTACGAAGCGCTGAATCCCCGCTTGTCCGACGGGAAGCGCGCCTGGCTGCTGGAGGACGGTGCCGAACTGGTGGCCGGACTTCGCCGAGAGGTCGACCCGGACGAGCTGTACCGCGAAGGCAAGCTGGCCTGGAAGCTCTCCCGGGCCCAGCTCGGCGTGCTGCGCGACCTCTATGCCTGGCGTGAGCGGGAGGCGCGCCGGCGCAATCTGCCGCGCAACCGCATCCTGCGGGAGCATACCCTGTGGCCGCTGGCCCGCTTCCAGCCGAGCGATCTGGTAGCGCTGGCGCGTATCGAGGACATGCATCCGCGTACCGTGCGCCAGGACGGAGAGACCCTGCTGAAACTGATCAAGAGTGCCGCGGCACAGCCGCCGGAGGCCTGGCCCGAGACGCTTCCCGAACCCCTGCCATTGGAGGCTGCGGCGTTGATGAAGCGGCTGCGCGCCGTCGGCCAGCGCGAGGCGGAGCGCCTGCAGATAGCGCCGGAACTGATGCTGCGCAAGAAAGTACTCGAGGCCCTGCTGAAGAGCGGCTACCCCAATGGTCCCTACCATCTGCCCGAATCGCTGCGCGGCTGGCGTCGCGAGCTGATGGGACAACAGCTGCTCGACACCCTGACCGGAGATCAGCCATGAAACGTATCTGCTCGATCTACAAGAGCCCGCGCAAGAACGAGATGTACCTCTATGTCGACAAGCGCGAAGCGCTGAGTCGCGTGCCCGAAGGGCTGCTGACGGCGTTCGGTCCGCCGCAGCACGCCTTCGACCTGCTGCTGACGCCGGAGCGCAAGCTGGCGCGGGAGGATATCGACAAGGTCCTGGCGAATATCGAGAACCAGGGTTATCACCTGCAGATGCCGCCGGCGGAAGAGGAATACATCGAGCACCTGCCGGAAGAGCTGCTGCGCATGAACGATCCGGTCTGAGCCGCCTTCTCCTTGTCTCTGTCGGATCTCGCCATGTCCATTCTGATCGCCGAACACCAGCACTCCCTTTACCGCGATTTACTGGCGGCTGCCGCGCCTGATCTGGTGCTTCGCAGCAGTGCCGATCCCGAGGAGTTGGCCCGGCTGGCCGGGGACTGTCCGATCTGGCTGGGCTGTCCAGACCTGCTGCTGCCCCTGCTGCGGCAAGGGCTGAAGCCGGCTTGGCTGCAGTCCACCTGGGCCGGGATCACGCCGATGCTGGCGCCCGAGTTGCCGCGGGACTATCGCTTGAGCCGGGCGGTGGGAATCTTCGGCCAGGTGATGGCGGAGTATGTCCTGACCTACATCCTGGCCCATGAGCGGCAGTTGCTGGCTCGTCTGGCCAGCCAGGTCGAGCGGCGCTGGGACAATCGCCTGCCGCACAGCCTGGCCGGGCGCCGGGTCCTGATCGTCGGCAGCGGCGACATCGGCCAGAGTGTCGCGGGCTTCCTCCAGCCTTTCGGCGTCGAATTGCACGGCATCGCCCGTGAGCCACGTCCGATCGAGCCGTTTCGGGTGGTTGCCGGATTGCCGGAGCTGGCCGAGCAGGCGGCACAGGCGGACTACCTGATCAACCTGCTGCCGGACACCCCGGCGACTCGCGACCTGTACGACGCCGCGCTGTTCGCCCAATTGAAGCCCAGCGCCTTGTTCATCAACGCCGGGCGAGGGGTGGCGGTGGTCGATGCCGATCTGGTCGCCGCGCTGGAGGAAGAGCGGCTCGCGGGCGCTGTGATCGATGTCTGTCGCGAAGAGCCGTTGCCGGCGGAGCACCCGTTCTGGAACGCGCCGCGCCTGCTGCTCACCGGTCACAGCTCGGCGCCGACCCTGCCGGGGCCCATGGCGGAGCTGTTCCTCGACAACCTTCGGCGTTACCGCCGCGACGAGCCCTTGCGTGGGCTGGTGGATTTCCGGCGCGGCTATTGAGATACGGGTCATTGGCTCGTCAACCGCAAGGTCCATTTGTCGTGCCCATCCTTGGCGTCGGCCGGGCTGGCCGTTAGACTGCGCGCCTTCCGCCCCGCCGTCCGATGTGCCATGGCCGCCAAAGTCGAACCCTTCTGGAAACGCAAGACCCTCGTCCAGCTCGATCAGGATGAGTGGGAATCGCTGTGCGACGGCTGCGGTCTGTGCTGCCTGCAGAAGCTCGAGGATGAGGACGACGGCAGCGTCTACTACACGCGCATCGCCTGTAAGCTGCTCGACCTCAAGACTTGCCGCTGCACCGATTACCCGAACCGTCGGCAGAGCGTGCCCGACTGCATCCAGCTAACTCCGGCCCAGGCCGACCAGTTCCAGTGGTTGCCACCTACCTGCGGTTATCGCCTGGTGGCCGAAGGCAAGGACCTGCTGCCCTGGCACCCGCTCGTCTGCGGCGACCCCGAGGCGGTACACAAGGCCGGTATTTCCCAGTCCGGCAAGATGCTCAGCGAAACCAGCGTCTCCGAGGATGACTGGGAAGAGCATCTGATCTTCCGCGCCGGCTGAGCCAAGCGGTCGAGCCGGTTCGATTCCGACCGAGCCGTTCTGTATCCTGCCTTGTCTATGGATTGATCCTCCTCGTTATCAAGGAAACCGCCTCCATGCCCGTTTGCCCGAAGTCCCTGTTGTCTGTCGTGTTGCTGGCACTGAGCAGCCCGTCGTGGGCGGCCAAGAAAGTCGATCTGGATTATCACGTGCGGTTTCTGCCCGAAAGCGACCAAGCCGAGGTCCGTCTGACCCTGGAACGTGGTGAGGCCGTCACCAGCCTCGATTTCGACCTTGGCGACCAGGGTTACTACAGCGATTTCCAGGCCGATGGCCAGTGGCAACCGAACGGTGATAGCCGTGGCATTTGGCTGCCGGCGAAAGGCAAGGCCAGTCTCAGCTACCGGGTGAAGGTCAGTCATCCGCGGCAGGACGACCGCTTCGATGCCCGCATGACGGAAAACTGGG
This sequence comes from Pseudomonas sp. PIC25, assembly GCF_002286785.1. GTDB lineage: Bacteria > Pseudomonadota > Gammaproteobacteria > Pseudomonadales > Pseudomonadaceae > Pseudomonas_M. The sequence goes on from NZ_MUJY01000191.1 coordinate 98,958, forward strand.
CCTTGCTACGGGGCGACGATCTGGTGCCGAGCGCTCGCTTGAAGCAGCAGGACGGTATCGAGCTGGTCTCGCGTCTGACTTTCGAGTTACCCAAGGGCTGGAAGAGTGTGGAAACCGGCTGGCCGCGCATCGGCAAGAACCGTTTCCGCATCCATAACCCGTCGCGCAAGTTCGACCGCCCGACTGGCTGGATGCTGGCCGGCAAGCTCGGCACCCGTCGGGCGCGGCTCGGCGACACCGAAGTCGCCGTGGCGGCGCCGGTGGGTGAGGGCATGCGGCGGATGGATGTGCTGACCTTGCTCACCTTCGTCTGGCCTGAAGCCCAGGCGGTATTCCCGCGCGATCCGGACAAACTGCTGATCGTCGGCGCTGGCGACCCCATGTGGCGGGGCGGATTGTCGGCGGGCAACTCATTGTTCATGCATGCCGACCGCCCGCTGGTGAGCGAGAACGGCACCAGTTCGCTGGTGCATGAGCTGGTGCACGTGTTCAGCCGCATCTCCGACACCGATCGCAGCGACTGGATCACCGAGGGGCTGGCCGAGTACTACGCCATCGAGCTGATGCGTCGCGCCGGCGGACTGAGCGAGGACCGCTACCAGAAGGTCCGCGAACACCTGATCAAATGGAGCCGCGATGTGAAGAGCCTGCGCGGCGAGAACGCCACCGGCCCGGTCACCGCCCGTGCGGTGCTGCTGTTGCAGGACCTGGATCGGGAAATCCGCCAGCGTACCCGGGAACGCGGCGAGCGCTCCCTGGATGATGTCACCCGTGGCCTGATGCGCCTGGACAGGGCCAGCACCAAGGACTTCATCGAGATCAGCGAAAACGTCATGGGGGCGCCGTCCAAGGTGCTCGATACGCGTCTGCTGCGCTGAGACGATCTTAGAGGCCGGCACGCGGACTGGTCAGCGAATCGTTGCCGGTCACCGTGGCGGTGGAGGTGGCGGCTTCGGCGCTGCTCTGCAAGGCACCCAGGTCGCTTCCCCGGACGTCCAGTTGTGCGTCGTGCAGATGATCGCGTGCCTCGGTGATGGCGCGTTTCATGGCGCATCGGCCGGTCAGCCCGCGTAGCAGTGTCATGCCGCCCATGACTGCCTGCGCCATTCCCAGGATGCCGCCTTTGCGCAACCCCTTGCCGAGCAGGACCAGCCCGCCGGCGATCGACGCGGTGCGTTCCCAGCCATGCACGTTGGGTTCGAAGGTATGCCGTTGACCGGGCAGGCTCGAAGTCTTCATGGGCAAGCTCCTGAAAAAGAGGTGTCACTAAGAAGTGACTGCTTGCGGGCGTAGCCGTTCGATTCCGTTCGAGCCGCGAAGGGATTTCACGATGGCTGGTGCGTTCCTGAAAAGAGGGGAAGGTTGAAGCGCCGCTCGAGGCCGAGGCGCCCCTGGTACGTCTGCCCGCTATCCAGCCATCCGCTGCGGACATAAAGAGCCATGGCCGCAGCGTTATGGGCGTCCACCGAGAGAGCCAGGCATCGCGCCTGTGGCCATGTACGCATGGCGAGGCTGGGCAGTGCCGCCAGGGCCGACCGGCCGTATCCGCGGCCTTGATGGCTCAGGTCGATCTGCAGCGCATGCAGGGTGATCGCGTCGTCCGCTGCCCAGGCAGGCGATAACGGCGGACGTTTGAGCAGCAGAAACCCTACCGGGCGCTCGTCGTGAAGGACGGCGAGCCCGCGCAAGTGACTGGGTGCCGCCTGTTCGCAGGCGCGGATGGCATCATCGATTCGCCCGGCAAAGGTTTGTTGTTCATTGTCGATCCGCAGTTCGGCGACGGCGAGGCGCTGGCGTGCCGACAGTTCATGCCAATCGCGTAGAACGGTGTCATCCATGGGTTTTCTTCCTGATAGCTCTGATCCTGGCCTTCCGCTCGAGGTGGGGCGAACTCCGGATCGTCTGGGCCGTCCGAATCTGTAATCGACCCAGGATAGAAGGGGCAGCACATGTTTTCACGCTATCTGCGAGGGCTTGGGCCGCTGGAGGTAATCAAGCGCAGCGTCAAGGACTTCATTGACGACGAAATGCCGACCTATTCGGCCGCGCTGGCGTTCCAGATGTTCTTCTCGCTGTTCCCGTTCCTGATCTTCCTGATCGCCCTGCTGAGCTTCCTCGATCTACAGAACTTCTTCGAGTGGCTGCGCCAGCAAGCGGCTCTGTTGCTGCCGCAGCAGGCCATGGACGAGGTGAACCCGGCCATCGACAAGATCATGGAGCAGAAGAGCGGGCTGTTCTCGATGGCGATCATCGTGGCCTTGTGGACGGCCTCGTCCGGGGTGCGCTCGGCCATGGACGCGATGAACAAGGCCTATGACGTGGAGGAGGGGCGGCCGGCGTGGAAGCGTTTTCCGCTGTCGATCGTCTACACCATCGGCATCGCCCTGATGCTGCTGATGGCGGCGGGCTTCATGATCATCGGGCCGGAGGTAATGAACTGGTTGGCGCGTTACCTGGGGCTGGAGCAATTGATGGTAGTGATTTGGGCCTGGGTGCGTTGGCCTGTCGCGGTTTTCCTGCTGATCATGGCACTGGCCCTGGTCTATTACGTGGTGCCCGACGTGAAGCAGCGCTTCCGTTTCATCACGCCGGGCTCGGTGCTGGCGGTACTGGTATGGATTGGCGCGTCGCTGGGATTCGGCTTCTACGTGAAGAACTTCGGCAAGTACGACGCCATGTACGGCAGCATCGGCGCGATCATCGTCCTGCTGCTGTATTTCTACATTTCCGCCGCGGTGCTGCTGATGGGGGCGGAGCTGAACGCGGTGATCGAGCATCATCATCCAGAGGGCAAGGACCCGGGGGAAAAAACGCCGCCCTGATCGACCCCGGCGTTGCCGCTCATTCCCGTCCGAGCACCTTGAGCAGGAAGCCGTATTCCAGGGCGACGTCGCGCAGCGCCTGGTAACGTCCGCTCATACCGCCGTGCCCCGCGCCGAGGTCGGTCTTCAGCAGGAGAAGATTGTCATCGGTCTTGTGGGCACGCAGCTTGGCCACCCATTTCGCCGCTTCCCAATACTGCACGCGGCTGTCGTGGTAACCGGCCACCGCGAGAATCGCGGGATAGGCCTGGGCCCGGACGTTCTCGTAGGGGGCGTAGCCTTTTATTCGCTCGTAGACGTCCGCCTCGCGCGGATCGCCCCATTCCTCGTACTCGGCGACCGTCAGCGGCAGATCGGGGTTCTGCATGCTGTTCAGCACGTCGACGAAAGGCACTTCGGCGATGGCTGCGGCGAATAGCTCGGGCCGCTGGTTCAGCACCGCACCGATCAACAGGCCGCCGGCGCTGCCGCCGCTGATGGCCAGTTGGGCGGGCGTGGTGTAGCCCTCGGCAACGAGGGATTCCGCGCAGGCGATGAAGTCGCCGAAGGTGTTCGGCTTGTGTTCCAACTTGCCGGCCCGGTACCAGGCTTCGCCCAGTTCGCCGCCGCCGCGTACATGGGCGACAGCGAAGACGAAGCCGCGCTCCAGCAGGCTCAGGCGGGCATGGGAGAACCAGGGGTCGAGGCTCTCGCCGTAGGCACCGTAGCCGTACAGGTAGAGCGGCGCGGGCCGCCCCAGGGTATCGCGGCGTGCGACCAGGCTGATGGGAATCCGCGTGCCGTCCGCTGCCGTTGCCCAGAGCCGCTGGCTGACATAGGCATCGGCGTCGAACGGCCCTTCCACCGGCGTCTCCTTGAGCACCTGTTGTTCGCCGTTGGCGAGGGCCAACTGGCGAATCTGCGCCGGCCGGTTGAGCGCTTCGTAGCGCAGGCGGATGACCGCGCTTTCGAACTCCAGGGTGTCCTGGACGTGAAGGCTGTAGGCCGCGTCGGGAAGCTGTACGCGGTAGGCAGGGGCACCCTGCGGATGGACTTCGATGATCGGCAGGCCGCCTTCACGCAGGCTCAGAGTCAGGGCGTCGGCGTTGAGGCTGAGGCCCTCCATGGTCACCGTGTCGCTGTGCGGAACCAGCGTCTGCCAGTGCTCGCGGCTCGGGGTTTCTTCGGCGGTGCGATAAAGGGCGAAGTTGATACCGGCCTGGTTGCTGCGGATCAGCCAGGCCCAGTCGCCGCCCTGGCGGCCGTGGTCGGGGTAGTACTCGTGGCCATCTTCGCGCGGTGCCAGGCAGACGAAGGCGTCGTGCGGCCGGTCGGCATCGAGGACCCAGGCTTCGCAGGTGGTCTTGCTGTTGCTCAGCAGGATCAGCTTGCGCTCGGAACTGGAGCGGTAGCAGTGAATGAAAAAGCGTCCGTCCGGCTCGTTGAAGACCAGCTCTGCCTCCTGCTCGCCGAGGCGGTAGCGGTACAGTTTATGCGGCCGGTGGGTGTCGTCCAGCTCGCCGAAGAACAGCGTCTGGTGGTCGTTGGCCCAGGTCATGCTGCCGTCGCAGTCGTCGAAGGGCAGCTCCTCGACCTCGCCGCTGCGCAGGTCCTTGACGAACAGCCGGTAGATCTCGTCGCCGTTGGTGTCCAGGCTGTAGGCGAGGCGGTTGTGGTCGCGGGTGATGGTGAAGGCGCCGAGGGACAGGTAGCCGCCATTGGCCAGGGCATTGGGGTCGAGCAGCAGTTCCTCGCGGCTCTCGTCGACCGTCAGGGAGCCGTCCGCCGGGCGTGGGCAGCGATAGTGGCGCGGGTATTCGTCGCCCGCGGTGGTGCGCTGGTAGTACAGGTAGGGTCCCCAGGGCGAGGGCAGGGACAGGTCGGTCTCGCGGATGCGGCCCTTGATTTCCTGGAACAGGGTTTCGCGCAGTTCGGTCTGGTCCGCGAGAACGGTATCGAGGTAGGCATTTTCGGCCCTGAGGTAGTCGAGCACCTCGTCGCTGTCGCGGTTCTCCAGCCAGCGGTAGGGATCGTGGCTGTCATGATCGATACGGGCGATGGGTGCTTGCATGCGTAAACTCTCCTGGAACGGACGACGGCGGACGCGCCGGGCCGATCAAAAGCCGTTATCATAAGCGCCCCTTTGTCAGCCCTGCCATGAATCGCCGCCGATGATCGAGAACGACTACACGCTTGCCTGGGCCGCCTATGGAGTCGCCGCGCTGGGCTGTCTCCTGGTCTGGTTCCGCCTCACCGGCTGGATGTGGCGATGGTTGCGCGAGCCGCTGTGGCTGATCGGGGCTGTGCTGCTGCTGACCCCGACCATCGTCGAGCCAACCAAGGAGTTGTATGCGCCGGCGGTTGCGGTGCTAGCGCTGGACCTGCTGTTCAAGGTAGGCAACAACGCCTGGTACGCGGTTTCCGACCTGGCGATATTCGGCATGGTCGCGTTCGCCTGTTACCTGCTGCTCGTAGCCTTGCGCTGGCCGCTGGAACGTTGGTTGAAAGGACGCCGCCAACCGGTGCCGGCCGACGAGGACGAGCCGACCCTGCGCGAGATGATGAGCCGCGACGGCGCCGACGGCGCGGATGTGCGCTACGACCGCAATGGAGAGCGGCGGATGCGCTTGGAGCCCAAGCTGTAATCCTGCTTTCGTGAGGGCGTTCCGGCCGGGCACTTGCACCTCCGGAGCGAGCCGTTCAGCATGGGCCACTTGCTCAAGGAGGACCCATGAATTGCCCTTTCTGCGCCATCGCCGCCGGTCAGTTGCCCGCCCACCTGCTGCATGAGGACGAGCACTTCCTGGTCATTCTCGATATCTACCCGATACGCCCGGCCCATGTGCTGCTCGTCAGCCGCGAGCATGCGCCGCACCTGAGCGATCTCTCGTTGTCGGCGCGTGAGCGCCTGGTGGAGCTGGCGGAGCGAGTCCAACGGGCGCTGCGGGCCAGTGGCCATGGGCGTGACGGAATCAACATCATGATCAACGACGGACCGGCGTCCAACCAGCACGTTCCGCATTTCCATCTGCACCTGGTGCCGCGCCGGCTGGGCGATCTGCCCTGGTTGCTATGGCGCATGCTGACGCGCTTCCTGCCGCTGGGCCGGGAAACCCTCCAGCGCCGTCTGGAAGGCGAGGCCGAGGTCCTGCGCCAGGCGCTGCAACGCGAGACCTGACCATGTGCGAACTGCTTGGCATGAGCGCCAACGTACCCACCGATATCGTGTTCAGCTTCACCGGGCTGATGCAGCGTGGCGGCCGTACCGGTCCGCATCGTGATGGCTGGGGCATTGCCTTCTACGAAGGCAAGGGGCTGCGCCTGTTCCAGGACCCGGCGGCCAGCGCCGAGTCGGAAGTCGCCCGGTTGGTGCAGCGCTATCCGATCAAGAGTGAAGTGGTGATCGGGCACATCCGCCAGGCCAACGTTGGGCGCGTCTGCCTGGCCAATACCCATCCTTTCGTCCGCGAGCTGTGGGGGCGCAACTGGTGTTTCGCCCATAACGGCCAGTTGGCGGGGCTGGACACCACGCCGGGGTTCTACCGGCCGGTGGGGGATACCGATAGCGAGGCGGCCTTCTGCGACCTGCTCAACCGGATTCGCTCGACCTTTCCCGAGCCGGTGCCGGTCGAGGCGCTGTTGCCGATACTGGTCGAGGCCTGTGCCGACTATCGCCGCAAAGGCGTGTTCAACTGCCTGTTGAGCGACGGCGACTGGCTGTTCAGCTTCTGCACCACCAAGCTGGCACACATCACCCGGCGTGCGCCGTTCGGACCGGCCCGGCTCAAGGATGCCGAGCTCACCGTGGACTTCCAGGCGGAGACCACGCCGAATGACGTGGTCACGGTGCTGGCCACCGAGCCGCTGACCGCCAACGAAACCTGGTCCCTCTACCAGCCCGGCGACTGGAGCCTGTGGCGCAACGGCGAATGCATCGCCCAAGGGCGGCGCGAGCCGGATGCCACTTCCGAGACGAAACCATAAGGATCATCCATGCTGCGAAGCTATCTGCGTCTGCTGCTGTTCGGCCTGGGGCTGCTGGTCGGGGTCCAGGTGCCAGGGTTCATCGATGATTATGCCAAGCGGGTGGAGGCACACCGGCTGGAAGCGCAGCAGGGGTTGAGCGGGTTCGAGGAAACGGCGCGTCGTTTTTTCAATGGTGATCTGAACGCGCTGGTGGCCCATTATCAGGCCAGTGACGATCCGGTTTTCCGCAACGATGCGCAGAGCATCGGGCGGCTGGTGGAGCGGGTCCGGTTGCTGGACCGCGAATGGCAGGCCATGCAGGGGCCTTGGTATACGCAGGCCTGGCATGTGCTGGTCGATGCCGATCGCGTACTGCTCGACGAAACCTATCGGGCCTATCGCTATCAGGTTTTGCTGGCGCCGCAAGCCATCGCCTGGGGCCTGGGGTGCGCCTTGCTGTTGGCCTGGCTGGTGGAGAGCCTGGTTCTGCTGCTGGCCATGCCCTTTTCCATGGGGCGCAGCAAACAAGTGCAGCAGCGGCATTGGCGCTGACCGTCGTTGCCCTGGCGTTCAGGGCTTCTCCATCACTCACATGGCGAACTGGCCGGCTTCCTCCTTCAGCGTCCTGGCCAGGGCCTGGAAGCCGTCGCTCAACAGCTGATCGTTGCTGGAAGCATTGCTGACGCTGGCGCGCACATACTGCGGTACGGCGCTTCGGCCGACGGCAAAGGCTTCGGCGGCAGTGATCAGGTAGTTCTTTTGTTTCAGATCGGCCTCGATCTCCGAGGCGCGCCAGGGTTCGGGTACTTCGATCCAGAAGTGCGGGCTCTGCGGGTGGGTGCGGTAGTTCAGGCCGAACAACAGGCCTTCCACCAGTGATTTGCGCCGACTGATCTCGTGCACCTGCTGGCGGCGCAGCCTGTCGGCGGTGCCGTCGTCGATCCAGTGGGTGGCGAGTTCCAGGGCCAGGGGCGTAGCCATCCAGCAGGTCGCCCGCAACGAGGCCGCCAGCCGGCTCAGCAACGAATTCGGCGCATGCAGATAGCCAACCCGCAATCCCGCCGCCACCGCCTTGCTCAGGCTGCTGATGAGGATGGTCCGCTCCGGGGCGTGGCAGGTCAGCGGCAACGGGCGGTCTTCCACCAGCACGCCGTGGGCTTCGTCTTCGATGATCAGCAGGTTGTTGTCCCGGCAGACACGGGCCAGTTCCTCACGGCGCTGCGGTGACAGCACGGCGGTGGTCGGGTTCTGGATGGTCGGGGTGCAATACAGCGCGGAGATTCGGTTGCTGCGGCACAGCTCCTCCAGGGCGGCGGGAATGATGCCCTGTTCGTCCATGTCCACGCCGAGAATCTTGATCCCCAGGAAGCGCGCCGCAGTGATCAGCCCCGGATAGGTCAATTGCTCGGTGGCAATGGTGTCACCGGCGCGGAGCAGGGCGAGCAGGGCGCACAGCAGGCCGTGCTGGCCGCCGTTGGTGCAGATGACTTGGTCGGCCTGGGGCTCGAAGCTGTCGTGGCCGAGCCACCTCGCACCGGCCATGCGATAGCGCGGCAGCCCCACATCCGGCGTGTACAGCGTCAGGTCCTGGAGGGTCTTCGGGTCGCTGGCGAAGGCCATCAGGCTTTCGGACAGGTAGTCGATCTCGTGCCCCGGAATGTGCATGTTCCGGCTCATGTCGTAGTACTGCTGGGGCTCGTCGATGAAGTTGCGGAAACCCTCGTCGCGCTTGCGCTCCAGCCCGCGCCGGCGGACAAAGGTGCCGTCGCCGACCCGCGCCACAACCAGACCCATCCGCTCCAGTTCCGCATAGACCCGGCTTACCGTGCCGATGGTGATGCCCAGGCGGTCGGCGAGTGCGCGATGGGGCGGCAGCTTGGCACCGGCTTCGATGGTGCCGTCGAGGATCTTCACTTCCAGCGCTTCGGCGAGCTTCTTGTACTTGGCACCCAGCCCGGATTCCAGAGCGCTCTGCAGTATTGACACCGTGTCAATAATTGGTTTGACAGCCATTTTTCGTCCTAATAGCCTGATTTACACTGTATCAATAGATGGTTATAACCCGCTTGTAAACGGTCATTGCCACCCACTGAAAAAGGAATTGTCATCATGCCAATGTCCGCTGTAATTGGGAACACTGAGAAAACTCAGAATTTGTGGTTAGCAAAACTGATTACAGCGGCATTGTTTCTGGTGGTTTGCCTGAGTTGGGGAACGACCTGGCTGGGCATCAAGGTGGCGGTGGAAAGTGTGCCGCCGCTGACGTCGGCGGGATTGCGCTTCTTGATTGCGTTTCCGTTGTTCCTGATTTTCGCGCTGGTGCGCCAGGACCCGATCTTCTTTCCGCGCAAGCAAACCGGATTCTTCGTTTTCGTGACGCTGACGTATTTCAGCATTCCCTATTACCTGCTCAATTACGGCGAGCAGCACGTTTCTTCCGGATTGACCGCATTGCTGTTCAGCAGCATGCCGGTGTTCATCCTGATCTTTTCGTCGATGTTCCTGAAAGAGCGGATCTACACCTCGCAGATGGTTGGTATCGCCATTGGTTTCGCCAGCCTCTTCATGATCATCAAGACCCAGGGGTTGCATCTCGGCCATACCGGTATCTTCGGCGTGGCGGCGATCCTGGCGGCGGCGATCATGCATGGCTTCTGCTATGTGATCACCAAGCAGAGGGGCTCGGCGATCAGTGTGCTCACCTACAACACCCTGCCGATCGGTGTGGCCGGATTCCTGCTGTTCGTCAGCGGCCTGTGGCTCGAAAGCCCGGACCTGGGCGCGGTGACCCTGCGCTCCTGGACGGCCCTGGCCTACTTGGGCGTCATCGCGTCGGTGGGGGGCTTCATCGCCTACTTCATCCTGCTGAAGCGGCTCAGCCCGGTCATTCTGTCTTTCGTCTTCATCATCTTCCCGGTGTTCGCGGTGATCTTCGGTTCCTGGTACGAGGGGCAGCCCATCTCGTCGGACCTGGCCACCTATTCCGCAATCCTTCTAGCGGGTTTCGCCATCACCAAACTACCGGTGGAAAAGTTGCTGTCGAAAAATGCCAAGGAGCATTTGGGTTAACCATGGAATGTCTGAATAAAGAAAATCTCGAACGAATTTATCGCCACGCATCCCGTACCTATCCCGAGGAATGTTGTGGATTCGTCTTCGCCAATGGCGGCGTGCATGAGGGAATGAATATTCAGAACGAACTGAATGCGCGCGATCCCGACATTTATCAGCGCACGGCGAGTACCGGTTACACCTTTTCGGTGTCTGACACGCTGATGCTGAACAAGAGTTTTCGCAGCGATAACCCGGTGACTGTCATCTACCACTCGCACCCGGACGTCGGTGCCTACTTCAGTAAAGAGGACGAAGACAAGGCGTTGTTTCTCGGGCAGCCCATCTACCCGGTGAAGTACTTGGTGGTGGATGTCCGCGAGGCCCGGCCTTGCGGTGCCAAATTGTTCGAGTGGGCGAATGACGGCTTTGTCTGTAGCCAGGAATTTTCTTGCTGATCAACGACCCTGCAAAAGGAGTTGTACATGAAGACGGTGATTTTTCCGGAAGTGCTGGCACGCGTAGCCAAGCTCCCGGGAACGGCCATTCCGGCCGAGGGGCGCACCCTGCGCGAGCTGGTCAACGCCATCTGTGAACGCCATGCCGAGCTGCGTGCTCATCTTTTCTACCAGAACGACAGCTTCAAGGAGCACTTCCTGCTGACCGCCAACGGTGGGCTGGTCGATCCGGACAGCGAGCTGCCGGAGGGCTGCGAAGTGGACATCATGCTGGCGACGTCCGGCGGGTTGGATGTGGACCAGTTGTCCAACGAGGAAATCAAACGCTACGTCCGCCATATCACCTTGCCGAACGTCGGCCGGGAAGGGCAGTTGCGCCTGAAGAAGGCCCGCGTGCTGATGATCGGTACCGGCGGGCTGGGTTCGCCGATTTCCCTGTACCTGGCGGCAGCCGGAGTCGGCACCCTGGGCCTGATCGACTTCGACGTGGTCGAGTCGAGCAACCTGCAGCGGCAGATCGTCCATGGCACCAGCACCCTGGGTTTGCCCAAGGTGGAGTCGGCGAAGCGGCGGCTGCTGGACATCAACCCGGACATCCGGGTGATCCCTTACAACTGCGCGTTGAATGCCGATAACGCCTTGCCGCTGATCGCCGAATACGATCTGGTGGTGGACGGCTCGGACAATTTCGCCACCCGCTACCTGATCAACGATGCCTGCGTGATGCTGGAAAAGCCCTTCGTGTACGGGGCGATCTACCGGTTCGACGGGCAGATCAGCGTATTCAACCATCAGGACGGGCCTTGCTACCGTTGCCTGTTTCCCAAGAGCCCGCCTCCCGAGCTGGCGCCGAATTGCAGCGCCGGCGGGGTTATCGGCGTGCTGCCCGGCGTGGTTGGCATGATTCAGGCCACCGAGGCGGTCAAGCTCATCCTTGGCATCGGCGAGCCGTTGTCCGGTCGCCTGATGCGTTTCGATGCGCTGTCCATGCGCTTCAATGAAATCCGCTTCGCCAAGCGCGCCGATTGCCCGGCCTGTTCGGCGAACCCCAGCATCACCTCGTTGCGCGAAGAGCAGCAGGTCTGCGCCAGCAGCCTGTCTTCGCAGCCGCTGCTGGCGGCGGACGCCTACATCGAACCCAAGGCTTTGCAGCGGATTCTCCATGAGCGCCGCGAAGACGCCGTGCTGCTGGACGTACGGGACGCCAACGAGTGCGAGGTCTGTGCCCTGGAAGGATCGCTGAACATTCCGCTGGGCGAGCTGGACCAGCGCCTCGACGAACTGGACAAGGACAAGACCTACTACGTGGTCTGCTACGGCGGCGGCCGGGCGGAGCGCGCGGCGAGCAGGATGCTGGAGGCATCCATCGGCAACACCTTCGTGCTGGAGGGCGGGATCAAGCGTTGGGTGAGGGATGTCGATCCCTCGATGCCCATCTACTGACGGAGGGGCTTCGACGCGATGATCTACAACTCCTTGCTCCAGGCCATCGGCCAGACACCCATCGTGCGCCTCGGTGCGTTCTCCGAAGAAGTGGGGCTGAATGTCTTCGCCAAGCTGGAGTCGCTCAACCCCGGCGGCAGCCACAAGGTGCGCATCGCCCTGGGCATGATCCAGGATGCCGAACGCAAGGGCATCCTGGTGCGCGGCAAGCGCCAGACCATCATCGAGCCTAGCGGCGGCAACACCGGCATCGGCCTGGCCATCGCCGGCAACATCCTCGGCTACCGGGTGGTGCTGGTGATCCCGGACAACTACAGTCCGGAGAAGCAGAAGCTCCTCAAGCTCTATGGTGCCGAGGTAGTGCTGTCGGACAGCCGCCTGGGCAACAACTCCCACGGCCAGAAGGCCATGGAGATGCAACTGGAGAACCCCGAGTACGTGATGCTCAACCAGCAGCGCAACGGGGCCAATCCGGAAACCCATCGGCAGACCACGGCCAAGGAAATCATCCGTTCCTTCGGCGAGAAGAGCATCGACTATTTCGTCGGCGGCATCGGCACCGGCGGGCACATCACCGGCATCGGCGAGACGCTGAAGGCTCGTTGGCCGGACCTGCGGGTGTTCGGCGTGGAGCCGGAGGAGTGCGACCTGCTCAACGATCGTCACGCCCCGCACGAGATCCAGGGGCTGTCGGTGGGCATCGTGCCGAGCATCCTCAACGTCTCGATTCTCGACGGCATGTTGAAAGTGTCCAAGGCCGAATGCGTCGAGCGGGTGCGCACCACCATGCGCAGCGATGCCATCAGCCTGGGAATATCGTCCGCAGCCAACCTGGTGGCCATTGCCAAGCTGGCCCAGGAAATAAAAAAGGATGCGGTCGTCCTGACCGTCATCTACGACTCGGTGGATTCCTATCTGTCCTACTTCAGCTGAAAGCCAGGGAGGGCGTATGTGGGGTTTTCTGCACAAGATTCACTTGCACGACAGGCTGCTCGACCATCTGGTCGATGCGTTGGATTTTGCTGAAGTGGAGCGCCTGTTCGGGCATCTCGACGGCATTCTGAAGGAGGCCGTCGTCCAGGTGTCCCAGGACCTCGAGGCCTATGCCACGCGCGATCCGGCATCGGCCGGGCGCGAGGACGTCATCCTCGAAGCCTATGCCTCGTTCAAGGCCGTCCTCTATTACCGGCTGGCCCATCAAATCTGGACGCTGGAGGATGGCCTGGGTGGCCTGCGTGAAATCATCGCCCACAAGCTGACCAACAAAGGCAAGATCGCCTCGGGTGTGGAAATCCACCCGGCGGTGCGTATCGGCCGTCGCTTCGTGCTCGACCACGCCTACGGCACCGTGATTGGCGAGACCTGCGAGATCGGCGACGACTGCTACATTCTCAGCGGCGTGACCCTGGGGGCCTCGGGCATCGCCAACAATCCGGAAACCAAGCGCCACCCGACACTGGGCAACAACGTCGAGGTGGGGGCCGGAGTGCGGATACTTGGCCCGGTACGTATTGGCGACAACGTATTCATCAGTCCGTCCTGCGTGATCACCCAGGACATCCCGGCGAACAGCAAGGTCAGCATCGTCAATCAGGTGCAGACCCTGAAGCACGGCGACCCGGCCGAGCGGACCGGGTTCTACAGCGCCTTCGCGGTCAGCGACCGCCTGTTCCTGCTGGGCGAGAAACTGGAGTTCAACGATATCTCGGTGGTCGATGCCGATCACCAGGCGTTGCCGTTCCTCGCCATGGACCGTGCCAGCCAGGACAAGAATCACATCGAATACCGCTTGCGCTGGGATGCGCTGGGCATGGACGGCCCGATCAATTTCCCCCTGAACCTGCGGATTTCCAGCGCGCTGCAGGAAGTGACGCTGCTCAGCCCACCGGGCCTGGATGCCTTGGTGCGCAGCGTCGTCGACCCTCGAATCCCGACCATAGGTGGCTGACATGGACCCCCGACTTGAAACGCTTTGCCTCTTCGACGATGCGCCCTACCTGCGCACCTTCACCGCCGACGTGGTAGCCGTAAGCGATCTCGGCGTAGCGCTCGACCGTACCCTGTTCTATCCCACCGGTGGCGGTCAGCCGGGCGATGTCGGCAACTTCATCCTGGCCGACGGCTCCTACGCCATGGTGCTCGGTACCCAGCGCGACCCGGAGCGGCGCTCGCTGATCTGGCACCAGGTGGACTGCGATCCGTATCGCTTCGCGGTCGGCCAGACCCTGCAGGGTTGCATCGACTGGGACCGGCGCTACCGGCACATGAAAATGCACACCTGCCTGCATCTACTCTGCTCGATCATCGATGCGCCGGTGACCGGTTGCAGCATTTCCCCTGACAAGGGGCGTCTGGACTTCGACCTGCCGGAATCGACTCTGGAGAAGGACGCCATCACCCACGCTCTGAACGAGCTGATCCTGTGCGACTTCGAAGTGCTGGCCAAGCGGATGCCCGCCTCGGAATACGCGGCCATTCTGGAGATGGCACGGACCAAATCCGTCGCGCCGCCGATATTGGGAGACTCAGTGAGGGTGATCGAGATTCCCGGCGTGGATATCCAGCCCTGCGGAGGAACTCACGTCGCGCACACCGGCGAGATCGGTCGGGTGATCTGCGACAAGATCGAGAAGAAGAGCAAGCACAACCGCCGGGTGGTGCTGCGCTTCGCGGAAATGGCGGCGGCGGACTGACGGAAGCGGGGAGGGCAAGGCGCCGAGGGATGGCGCTTGCCCGGCCGCTCACTTGGACAGGAAGCGCATACCCTCTTCCAGACCGCGCAACGTCAGCGGGAACATCTGATCGTGGATCAGCTCGCGGACGATGTTGGTCGAGGCGGTGTAGTTCCAGGTGTCCTTCGGGTATGGGTTGATCCAGATGAGCTTCTTGTATTTCTCCATGAAGCGCTGCATCCACACATAACCGGCCTCTTCGTTCCAGTGCTCGACGCTGCCGCCGGCCTGGGTGATCTCGTAGGGCGCCATGGCCGCGTCGCCGACGAACACCACCTTGTAGTCCGGGCCGTACTTGTGCAGCAGGTCCATGGTCGAGGTGCGTTCGCTGGTGCGGCGCAGGTTGTTCTTCCACACCGATTCGTAGATGAAGTTGTGGAAGTAGAAATACTCCAGATGCTTGAACTCGGTCTTACAGGCCGAGAACAGCTCCTCGCAGACCTTCACGTGGGCGTCCATCGAGCCGCCGATATCCAGTAGCAGCAGGAGCTTGACCGTGTTGCGGCGCTCCGGGCGCATCTGGATGTTCAGCAGTCCGGCGTCCTTGGCGGTGTGGTCGATGGTGCCGTCGATATCCAGCTCTTCCGCCGCGCCCTCGCGGGCGAACTTGCGCAGGCGGCGCAGGGCGATCTTGATGTTGCGCGTGCCCAGCTCGACCTGGTCGTCGAGGTTCTTGTACTCGCGCTGGTCCCACACCTTGACCGCCTTGCCCTGGCGCTTGCCGGCATCGCCCACGCGGATGCCCTCGGGGTTGAATCCACCCGAGCCGAACGGGCTGGTGCCGCCGGTTCCGATCCATTTGTTGCCGCCGGCGTGCTTCTCCTTCTGCTCTTCGAGACGTTTCTTGAATTCCTCGATCAGCTTGTCCAGCCCGCCCAGGCTCTGGATCTGTGCCTTTTCCTCGTCGGTCAGCAGACGCTCGAACTCCTTGCGCAGCCATTCTTCGGGGATCAGCGCCTTCAGGTAGTCGTCGAGCTTCTCCAGGCCCCTGAAATAGGCACCGAAGGCGCGGTCGAACTTATCGAAGTGGCGCTCGTCCTTGACCATGACGGTGCGGGCGAGGAAATAGAACTCGTCCATGTCGGCGAACACCACCTTGTGTTCGAGCGCGTTGATCAGGTCGAGCAGTTCGCGCACCGAGACCGGTACCTTGGCGGCGCGCATTTCATTGAACAAGCCAAGCAGCATGTTGACCTCGGGTCGTGCCCGTCACGGGCACGAGGAAAGGGGTTCAGATGTCGTTCCGGTGCTGGGGCAGGCCGTCGCGGATCTCATACCAGTCGGCTTTCGAGTCGACGAAGATATGCGACTGTTCCGGCACACCCAAAGGTGAATCGAGGGTGCCCGCAGCGATGCCCAGTTCGTTCTCGCGGTTGTCGACGAACTGCAGCGTGGCACCGCAGTTCTTGCAGAAGGTCCGCGTCACATGGACAGAGGAGTGGTAGACGCCGAGCTGGTCCTTGCCTTCGGTGATGTGGAAGGCGTCCAGCGGCACGCCGGCATAAGTGGCGAAGGCTGCACCGTGTGCCTTGCGGCACATGCTGCAATGGCAATGGGTGAGCGACGCGATGGGGGCGTCGATACGGTATTTCACGCTGCCACAGAGGCAACTGCCGGTATACATGGCTCTTCCTCCTCTCCGATCCTGTCGTCCGCCCTCATGGGGCGGCGTCAATCAGCGGCTGGCGCGACGGCTCATGAACGCCAGACGTTCGAGCAACTGCACATCCTGCTCGTTCTTCACCAGGGCACCGGCCAGCGGCGGGATCGCCTTGGTCGGGTCGCGCTCGCGCAGCACGGCCTCGCCGATTTCGTCGGCCATCAGCAGCTTCAGCCAGTCGACCAGCTCCGAGGTGGAGGGTTTCTTCTTCAGGCCGGGCACCTTGCGCACGTCGAAGAAGATGTCCAGTGCTTCGCTGACCAGCGACTGCTTGATGTTCGGGAAATGCACGTCGACGATCTTCTGCAGGGTGTCGCGGTCCGGGAAGGCGATGTAGTGGAAGAAGCAGCGGCGCAGGAAGGCGTCCGGCAGCTCCTTCTCGTTGTTCGAGGTGATGATGATGATCGGACGCTGCCTGGCCTTGATGGTCTCGTTGGTCTCGTAGACGAAGAACTCCATTTTGTCGAGTTCCTGCAGCAGGTCGTTGGGGAACTCGATGTCCGCCTTGTCGATCTCGTCGATCAGCAGGATGACCCGCTCGTCGGCCTCGAAAGCCTCCCACAGCTTGCCCTTCTTGATGTAGTTGCGCACGTCGTGGACCTTGTCCACGCCCAGTTGGGAGTCGCGCAGGCGGCTGACCGCGTCGTATTCGTAGAGCCCCTGGTGCGCCTTGGTGGTGGACTTGATGTGCCAGGTGATCAGCCTGGCGCCGAAGGACTCGGCCAGTTGCTCGGCGAGCATCGTCTTTCCGGTGCCCGGCTCGCCTTTCACCAGCAGCGGACGTTGCAGGGTGATGGCGGCATTGACCGCGAGCTTGAGGTCATCGGTGGCGACGTAGGACTGAGTGCCTTCGAACTTCATCGGGTAATCCTCGAACGTGACGCCCGGCGGGAATACCGGCCGGTTCAGTAATTGAAAAGGCGACTATAGCGCGAGGCCTGCGCGACTGTGAACGCAGACGGGGCATTCAGTCACTGAATGGCAAGTCACCCGCTGTCCGTATCGTTCTTCTCCAGCGCCCGCTCGAAGCGCGGTGTGAACGCCTCGATGAATGCGTTGTGCAGGATCGCCAGGAAGGCCTGTAGCGGGCTGATTTCCTTTTGCTGGAGATTACCGGACAGTTCGATGCGGGTTGCGAACTGATCTTTCCGCTGGTTTTTCAGGATGCTCTCGCCGCCGCCGACCAGGGCTTCCCAAAGGCCGCGGAAGAAGCCTTTTTCCTCGTTTTCCATGTCCTGCTTCCAGTTGAAGACTTCGACGTGGCGAAGAAGCGGCTTGATATAGCCGCTCAACTGGTTGTTCTCCGCCTCGGCTTCGATCACCAGATCGCCGCGGCCGGCGGCGAAGTCGAAACGGCCGTAGGCGCGGGCGAAATCGTTCAGGCGGGTGAGGTCGACGTCGGTGACGCGCAGCCGTATCTGGAAATCCTCCAGGTTGCTCAGGGGCTTGAAGTCCGCTTCGGCCTCCAGCGGGGCCTGCCCCAGAATCTGGGCCCGGCCTTCCAAATGGGCGACC
Organism: Pseudomonas sp. PIC25; assembly: GCF_002286785.1. Taxonomy (GTDB): domain Bacteria; phylum Pseudomonadota; class Gammaproteobacteria; order Pseudomonadales; family Pseudomonadaceae; genus Pseudomonas_M. The sequence continues at coordinate 116,584 of NZ_MUJY01000191.1, forward strand.
CGCTTGCCGTCCTGATCCAGGTTGGTGAGGTTGTAGACGCTGGCATTGATCGCGGTAGCCTTCAGGTCCACCGGAGGGTCGGACTTGAAGTTGCGGAAGCTGACCTGCCCGTCCACCACTTTCAGTTCATGCAGCGTGATCGGCAGCAGCTTTTCCAACTGAGCCCGCCAGTTGACGCCTTCACCGGTCTGCGACTCTTCGCGGGTGCCGCCATCGACGAAGTTCAGCTCGGGGCGTTCGAATTCCACCCGGCCCACCACCGCTCGGTCATACCAGAGCGCGCGCCCGCTGATCGAGAGGTCGATGCGCGGCGCATCGAGGAAGGGGACGGGGATGTCGCGGTCGATCTTGACGATCTTCAGGCCATCGATCCGGTAGCCACCGCGCCACCAGGCGAGGTCCACGTCTTCGATCCGCCCGCGGTAATCGCCCATCACGGCGAGCTTGTCGTTCAGGTAGTCGCGGATCACATACGGCAGGATGAGGTGGGCCATCACCAGCAACAGGGCTAGGCTCAGCAGGATCAGGATCGGCAGGCGATAGCGTCTCTTCATATTCTGGGTTGACCATCCGTGCGGTTACCGGTTCCGGCGCGCTGGACGGCGCCGGATCGGCGTCTTAGGCTTGAAGGCCACCGACAGAGCCTCTTCCGTAAAGGACACGACCATGAGCCGCATCTTCGCAGACAATTCCCAGTCCATCGGCAACACGCCGCTGGTCATGATCAACCGCCTGGGACCCAAGGGTGTCACGCTGCTGGCCAAGATCGAAGGACGCAACCCGGCCTATTCGGTGAAGTGCCGGATCGGCGCCAGCATGATCTGGGATGCCGAGGAGCGCGGGGTGCTCAAGCCGGGCATGACCCTGGTCGAGCCCACCTCTGGCAACACCGGTATCGGCCTGGCCTTCGTCGCCGCCGCGCGGGGCTACAAGCTGATGCTGACCATGCCTGCCTCCATGAGCCTGGAGCGGCGCAAGGTGCTCAAGGCGCTCGGTGCCGAGCTGGTGCTGACCGAGCCGGCCAAGGGCATGAAGGGCGCCATCGAGAAGGCGGCGGAAATCGCCGCATCCGACCCCGCGAAGTACTACATGCCGCAACAGTTCGATAACCCGGCCAACCCGGCGATCCACGAAAAGACCACCGGGCCGGAAATCTGGAACGACACCGATGGCGGTATCGATGTGCTGGTCGCCGGGGTCGGTACGGGCGGCACCATCACCGGCGTGTCGCGCTACATCAAGCAGGTCAAGGGCAAGAAGATCCTCTCGGTGGCGGTGGAACCGATCAGCTCCCCGGTGATCAGCCAGACCATGGCCGGCGAGGAGGTCAAGCCCAGCCCGCACAAGATCCAGGGAATCGGTGCCGGTTTCGTGCCGAAGAACCTGGACCTGTCGGTCGTCGATCGCGTCGAGCAGGTCAGCGACGACGAAGCCAAGGCCATGGCCCTGCGCCTGATGCGCGAGGAGGGCATTCTCTGCGGGATTTCCTGCGGCGCCGCCATGGCCGCCGCGGTGCGCCTGGCCCAGCACCCGGAGATGCAGGGCAAGAACATCGTGGTGATCCTGCCGGACTCGGGCGAACGCTACCTGTCGAGCATGCTGTTCGAGGGACTGTTCAGCGAGCAGGAGATGGTGCAGTAAGGCGGCGCTTCTTTGAAATACCGCTCCGGGCTGGCCAAGTGCAGCCCGGGCGGCTAGAGTCTTGGCATTCGCCGCCGCGAGCGGCATTCACGCTGGCACATTTCTCCATGACGATCGGACGACAATCACAGGCATTCGCTGCTGCACCGGAGCATTCCGGCGCCGTGCCGTCGTCGGTCGTTTCCAACCTCGCTCCGCCACCTGTCGGCGCGCCTCCGGCGCACCGTTCTCCGCCGCCGCCCGCCAGCTGCTGACGCTGGCCGGCTGAGCCGGCGTTCCCTTGCGAAATCATTGCCGTCGTCGGGCTTGCCGACGGCGCGCTGTCGATTGACGTCTATCAGGTGACGATTCATGAACGAGTTGGACAGAAACGCCTGGGCCGGTTACGGCTCGACCAGTCTGTTCGTGCTGCTCTGGAGCAGTGGCGCGATCTTTTCCAAGTGGGGTCTGGCGTTCGCCTCGCCCTTTGCTTTTCTCGAAATCCGCTCGGCCATCGCCTTGCTCGGGATACTTCTGCTGGCACCCTGGCTGCGTCTGCATTTGCCGGCCGGTCGGCGTGAGCGCCTGTATGCCCTGGCGACCGGTGCGGTGCTGCTCGGTGCCTACCAGATTTTCTATCTGCTGGCGCTGGAACTACAGGTGACGCCCGGTGTGATGGCTACGCTGCTGGGTGTCCAGCCAATCCTCACGGCAATCTGCCTGGAGCGCCGCTTGTCGCCGTCGCGCTGGTGTGGCCTGGGGCTTGGGTTGGGCGGGCTGGTGCTGGTGGTCTATGAACGCATCGGGCTGGCCGGCTTGTCCTGGGGCGGCATGCTCTGCGGATTGCTGGCGCTGGCCAGCATCACCTTGGGTTCGATCATGCAGAAGCGCATCCGGGAGAATCCCCTGGGCACTCTGCCGCTGCAGTACCTGGCGGGACTCCTGTTGTGCTCGGCCTTCGTGCCGTTCCAGCCTTTCCGGGTTGACTGGAGCCTGGGATTCCTCGTTGCCGTGGGCTGGATGGGGCTGGTCATTTCCCTGCTGGCGACCCTGCTGCTGTACCGGCTGATCGCCCGCGGCAACCTGGTGAATGTCAGCAGCCTGTTCTATCTGGTACCCGCCGGGACGGCGATCCTTGACTACCTGGTGTTTGGCAACCGCCTGGCAATGCTCAGCCTGGTTGGCATGGGGTTGATCGTGCTGGGCCTGCTCTTCGTTTTCCGCACACCGGCGGAGGCGCGGGGCAAGATCGCCGAGACGGCTTGACGGTCCGGCCCGTGGAGAGTTCGCCTCCACGGGCCGTACTCACTGCCGTTCTTGCAGAAGCGGACTCTCTTCGTCGGTTCGCTCCTTGGCCGCATCGACCGGCGTCGGCTTCAAGACCAGCCAGAGCGCCAGGGCGATCAGCGCACCGCCGTAGAGGTAGGCCCAGGACAGCGGTTCGTCTAGCAGCAGCGCGCCCCAGAGTACGCCGAAGGGCGGGATAAGGAAGGTCACGGTGCTGGCTTTCACCGGGCCGATATCGTCGAGCAGACGGAAATACAGGATGTAAGCCAGCGCAGTGCAAAACAGGCCGAGCCCGGCCAGGCTCGCCCAGACCGCGCCGCCACCCCAATTGGCCGGTGGCTGCACTGCGGTGGCGACGGCGAACAGCGGCAGTAGGAACAGACTGGCGCCCACCTGGCTGCCGAGGGCCACCAACCGGCTGTCCAGGCCGCCTTGCTGATTGATCCAGCGCCGTGCGAGGAAACCGGCCAGGCCGTAGCAGGCGGTGGCCACCAAACAGGCGAGGGCGCCTCCCAGCAGCGTGGTGTCGAAGGCCACTGGCCCGGTGCGGGTCAGCACGGCCACGCCGAGCAGGCCGATCAGTACGCCGCCGGCCTTGGCCAGGGTCAGCGCCTCGGCGAAGAACAGCGCGCCGATGAGCACGCCCATGAGTGGCGTCGTGGCGTTGAAGATCGCCGAGTAGCCCGCCGGCAACAACTGTGCGGCGATGGCGTACATGGCGAAGGGAATGCCGGAGCTGAACACGCCCAGCAGCAGACACTGCCTGAGTTTGCCGCGAAAGTCCCAGCCCGCGCGTAACACCAGCAGGATCGCCAGCAGCCCGAGAGTGGCCAGCAGCACCCGGAAGAAGGCGGTCGGCAAAACACCGATTACCGGCGCGATGATGCGCATGAACAGAAAGCTGGCGCCCCAGAGGGCCGCGAGGCTGAGCAGGCGAAGAAAATCGGACGTTTTCACGGTGGTCTCCCTGACCGGCAGGAGAACGAAGTGTTGCCCCCGGATCGGGGCTTGGCAATCCGAAACGCGCTTTTCAATGGTCCAGGCCGTTTTTCGTCGAATGAGACGGCATTTTGCTACTTCCGACCGCTTTCCCTTGGCACGGCCACTGGCTAAGCTCGCCATTCCGAATTCGCAGCAGAGACTTTCCCATGGTGCAGCAATCGGCCGCAGAGATCGCCCGGCAGATCCTCAATGGCTTCGATGATTACCGTGAGCACTTCCGGCACATCACCGACGGTGCCCGCGCGCGCTTCGAACAGGCGCAGTGGCAGGAAGCGCAGCGGGCCTCGGCGGCGCGGATCAACCTCTACGAGGAAAAGGTCGGAGAAGTGACGGCGCGTCTGCGCGAGACCTTCAACGAGGAGTTGCTGCTGAGCGTCGGGCTCTGGCCATTGGTGAAAAGCGCCTACATCGCGCTGATCGACCTGCGTTTCGACGATGAACTGGCGGAGACCTGGTACAACTCGATCTTCTGCGGGCTGTTCAGCCACGATTGCATCAGCGACGGCACCATGTTCGTGCATACCACCCGGCCGTCGCTGCGCAGCCACGAGCGCGCCGCCCAGACCCGCAGCTACGACCCGCAGGGGCATCTGCAAGGCATGCTCGAGCAAATCTTCGAGGACTACCGTTTCGACGTGCCCTACGAGGATCTGCCCCGCGATATGGCGCGCCTCGAAGGGCAACTGCGGCAGAACCTGCCGGACTGGGTCTGCAAGGACCCGGAGCTGCGCGTGGAGCTGTTCTCCTCGGTGCTCTACCGCAACAAGGGTGCCTACCTGGTCGGGCGTATCTATACCCGCGACGAGCAATGGCCGCTGGTAATCCCGCTGCTGCACCGCGAAGGGAAGGGTATCCAGGTCGATGCGCTGATCACCGACGAGGCGGAGGTGTCGATCATCTTCTCCTTCACCCGTTCCTACTTCATGGTGGACGTGGCGATTCCGGCGGAATTCGTCGGTTTCCTCAAACGCATCCTGCCGGGCAAGCACATCGCCGAACTCTATACCTCCATCGGCTTCTACAAGCACGGCAAGTCGGAGTTCTACCGGGCGCTGATCAACCACCTGGCCACCACCGACGACCGTTTCGTCATGGCGCCGGGCGTGCGGGGCATGGTCATGAGCGTGTTTACCCTGCCGGGCTTCAATACCGTGTTCAAGATCATCAAGGACCGTTTCTCGCCGTCGAAGAACGTCGACCGCGCGACGGTGATCGAGAAGTACCGGCTGGTAAAGAGTGTCGACCGGGTGGGGCGCATGGCCGATACCCAGGAGTTTTCCGACTTCCGCTTCCCGAAGAGCAAGTTCGACCCGGATTGCCTCGCCGAACTGCTGGAAGTGGCGCCCTCTACCGTCGAGATGGAAGGCGATACGGTGTTGGTACGGCACTGTTGGACCGAGCGCCGCATGACCCCGTTGAACATCTACCTGGAACACGCCAACGAAGCCCAGGTGCGCGAGGCACTGGAGGATTACGGCCTGGCGATCAAGCAACTGGCGGCGGCGAATATCTTCCCCGGCGACATGCTGCTGAAGAACTTCGGCGTTACCCGTCATGGCCGGGTGGTGTTCTACGACTACGACGAGATCAGCTTTCTCACCGAGGTGAACTTCCGCCGCATCCCGCCGCCGCGTTATCCGGAGGACGAGATGTCCTCCGAGCCCTGGTATTCGGTGGCACCCAACGACGTGTTCCCGGAGGAGTTCCCGCGTTTCCTCTTCGCCGACATCAACCAGCGCCGGCTTTTCGCCAAGCTGCATGGCGATCTTTATGACGCGGATTACTGGAAGAGCCTGCAGGACGCCATCCGCGCGGGCAAGGTGATCGACGTGTTTCCGTACCGGCGCAAGGCCGAGGAAGCGGTGAGTTAAAGTGGAGGGCGGCCTTCGGCCGCTCCCTGCGGTTTTGGGTTAATGGTTCCCACGCTCCCGCGTGGGAACCTCTGTCAGGACGCTCCGCGTCCCGCTCACGCAAGCGGACGCGGAGCGTCCGGGGCTGCATTCCCACGCGGAGCGTAGGAACGATCTCAACCGTAGGGGGAATTCATTCGCCCTGATTCTTCGTTCCTGCAGTCAACGCAGCATCGATTCGTGTATGCGGTTTGGTATACAAATTTCTTGATCTTCTCGGTCATTCCAGCCTGTTACCGCTGTTTCTCTTTCCCATGTGTCGAAACGCACCGTCACGGTGCGCTGCCGCACTCGTTGCGGGCATCTTCGGTACAGGAAGAACTTGTCCGTTTGGACGGCTTTCTGTGATTCGACTCTGAAAACCAATCGCTTAGCGCTTTCCGGCAGAAACGGAAAAGGCAGGTGGCACACATCATGCCTTTTAATTCGTATACAAAAACTGCCATGACAGGTTCAGGTGCTGTATACGGCTGTCGGGCGATACCCAGGGAGAGCGTTCATGAGCGAGCAGCAACGTCCGGCCGGCTACAGCCCGCGCCTGCACAACCACGATCTCGGCCCCGTGCCGCAGACATGGAACTGGTACAACATCTTTGCCTTCTGGATGAGCGACGTGCACAGCGTCGGCGGCTATGTTTTCGCCGCCAGCCTGTTCGCCCTTGGCCTGGCCAGTTGGCAGGTGCTCATCGCGCTGCTGCTGGGTATCTGCATCATCCAGGCGATCGCCAATCTGGTGGCCAGGCCCAGTCAGATGGCGGCGGTGCCGTATCCGGTGATCTGCCGGCTGGCTTTCGGCGTGTTCGGCGCGAACATCCCGGCGGTGATCCGGGGGCTGATCGCCGTCGCTTGGTACGGCATCCAGACCTACCTGGCGTCCAGTGCGCTGATCATCGTGGTGTTGCGCTTCTTCCCGGAGATGGCCAGCCTGCACGAGGTGACCTTCCTCGGCCTGTCCTACCTCGGCTGGTTCGGCTTCCTCTCGCTCTGGTTCGTCCAGGCGCTGGTGTTCTGGTGGGGGATGGAGGCGATCCGCCGTTTCATCGACTTCGCCGGCCCGGCCGTGTATGCCGTGATGTTCGTGCTGGCGGCCTGGATCGTCTGGAAGGCCGGCTGGGAGAACATCAGCTTCACCCTGGCGGAGAAGGAGCTGTCCGGCTGGGCCGCCTTCGGCCAAGTGATCATGGCCATCGCCCTGGTGGTGTCCTACTTTTCGGGGCCAACGCTCAATTTCGGTGACTTCAGCCGCTACTGCCGCAGCATGCAGGATGTCCGGCGTGGCAATTTCTGGGGCTTGCCGGTGAACTTCCTGGCTTTCTCCCTGGTGACCGTGGTGATCGTCTCCGGCACTTTGCCGATTTTCGGCGAGATGATCCATGACCCGATCGCTACCGTCGCGCGCATCGACAACACCACCGCCGTGCTGCTCGGCGCTTTCACCTTCGTTACCGCCACCATTGGCATCAACATCGTCGCCAACTTCGTCTCCCCGGCCTTCGACTTCGCTAACGTCGCGCCCAGCCGCATCAGTTGGCGCGCCGGCGGCATGATCGCCGCGGTGGCGTCGGTGTTCATCACGCCCTGGAACCTGTTCAACAACCCCGAGGTGATCCACTACACCCTGGATGTGCTGGCGGCTTTCATCGGCCCGCTGTTCGGCATCCTGCTGGTGGACTTCTATCTGGTGCAGAAGCAGAAGATCGACGTCGATGCGTTGTTCGACGACAGCCCCAACGGGCGCTACTGGTATCGCAACGGGGTCAACTGGGTCGCGGTACAGGCGCTGGTGCCGGCAGCGCTGATCGGCCTGTGCTTCACCTTCGTGCCCTGGTTCCAGCCGATCGCCAATTTCGCCTGGTTCACCGGTTGCTTCCTCGGCGGGGCGTTCTTCTATGCGCTCAGCCGGTTCGCTCCCCGCAGTGCCTCTGCGACCGGGCAGGAAGCCGCGTCGCTGGGCTGAGGCGGGCCCATCTTTCGTTGTGCCGGAGGCGGGTTTTCCGTAGGGAAGGCCCGCCGCGCATTTTTCCCCTCCGCTCCGTTAGAACTATCTGCGAGCGGGGCCGTCGATCCTGTATTGGCTGCCTGTCGATAAGGATCGCTCCCATGGATCAGCAAAACCCTCTCGGAACGGTGTTCGTGGTGTTCGCCGGGTTGTTCCTGTGCATCGTGCTCGCCGGTTTCGCCCACGGCGCCGTGCCGCTCACGGCACATCCCTTCCCGTCGATCAAGCGTGACGCCGGCTTTGCCGGCAAGGCCTCGCCGACGCCATCCGTTGTCAGCCGGCCGGTCCGAGCGGGTGGCGAGATCGGCTTCGGCGCCGGCCGCGACTCGCATGAGGCAAAGGTTCAGCCCTAGTTGGCCGGAGGCGGAATCGACTGAACTGTCGTTCGTCAGGCAAATCGCCATGACGCAAGGCAAAACGGCAGGCAGCATCTAGGCTTTGAAAAGAGGGCAGGGCCCTCGTCCCCAGCTCATCAGAGGAGTGCAGTCGATGAAAGCATGGTTTGAACGTTGGGTCTGGAATCTGAGCGTCGCCCTTGGCCTGGTGGAGCCGCCGCGCCCGATCGAAGTCCGCCAGGAGGCGCAGCCCCGGCAACGGCATTAAGGCTTGTGGCTGCGCAGCCAGTCGTCGATCAACTGGCGCAGGCGTTCGCCGGAAAAGCTCGGGAAATGCCCGCCATGCACGGTGCGCACCGGTAGCCGGCGCAGCCGGAGCAGGCTGTTGGCGTAGTCGTCCCGGTCCGAATGGTAGGCGTCGTCTATCAGCGGACCGTCATAGACGATATCGCCCGAGAACAGCGTTTGCGTCTTCTCTTCCCACAGGCTGATGCCGCCCGGCGAATGGCCGGGGGTGTGCAGCACCTGCAATACCCGGTCGCCCAGATCGAGCACATCGCCCTCATCGATCAGCCGCGTCGCTGGCGCCGCCTTCACCTGATATTCCGCATAGCACAACGGGCAGTCCGGGTGGGCTTCGAACATCTCGTCGCCAACGTAGGGATCGGCCAGGGTGTTGGACCGGGTCGGTGAGGCGAGGATGTCCGCTTCCGCCGGGTGCACCAGGCGCTCGGGGAATTCATGATGACCGGCGATGTGATCGAAGTGCGTATGGCTGGCCACTGCCAGCAGTGGGCGTTCGGTCAGCCAGGGTAACTGCTCGCGCAGGCTGACCAGCCCGGAACCGGAATCGATCAGCACATCGCGGTCACGGCCCTGCACGTGCCACAGGTTGCAGCGGTAGAACGGGCGGATGTAGGGCTCGTGGATCAGGCTGATGCCGTCGTAACGGTGCTCCACCTCGAACCAGCGGTCGCGGCTGACGATCTTCATGGCGTTCCCTCATGGATTGTCGGCTCATTGTAGAGCCTGCTGCCCGCGACAAACGGCTCGCGGGCAGCACGCCATGTCATCAGGCCACTTGCGCCCCCGGTACCAGCACCCAGCGGCGCAGCACCAGGTAGCTGGCGGCGGTGAGCAGGAATACCGGCAGCGAGGCCCCGTAGGTCAGCGGCGAGACCCAGCCCCAATAGTAGGCCAGCACGGCGCCCAGTCCGTAGGCCGCGAAGGCGGCCGGATTGATGCCGTTCAGGTAGCGGTAGCGGCCGCCGCGTTCGTCGAGCAGTTCGCTCACCGCGTACTGCCCGCGGTGGATCACGAAGTAATCGGCAATCAGCACGGCGAAGGCCGGGATGAATACGCTGCCGATCACCAGCAGGAAGTTCTGGAAGTTATCCAGGATGCCGGGAATCTGCGAGCCCAGGATGGACAGCACGCCGATGGTCAATGCCGGTTTCCAGAAGCGCGTCTGCGGGCGCATGTTCAGGTAGGAGAGGGTGGCCGAATACACGCACATCACGTTGGTGGTCATTACCGAGAGGAACACCACGATAGCCGCCGGCAGGCCGAAACCGAACCCGGCCAGCAGCACGGCCGGGTCGTAGGTCTGCTCCATGCCGGTGAGCACGCTGAAGCCGGACACCGTAGCGCCCAGCCCCATGGCCAGCAGCGTGGCGGCGACGTAGCCGACCCAGGTGCCCACCGCCGCCACGCCCTGGCTGCGGCAGTTGCGGTTGTAGTCGGCGGCCAGGGGAATCCAGGAGAAGGCGGTGGCGATCACGATGTCGAAGGCAATGCCGGGGCTGATCTCGTTACGCGGCTGCACCGGCATGCTCAGCAGTTCGCCGAACTGGAAGTTACGGCCCATGGCATAGAACACCGCCGCGGCGAGCAGCAGCATGCCGATGGCGGCCCAGCGCTCGACCCGCTCGATGCCGAGGTGCCCGCGCAGGGCGATGAGCACCACCAGGGTCTCGCAAAACACGGTGAACAGCGGCAGGTTGGAATAGCCGGTGGTGGCTTCCACTGCGTAGTTCAGGCTCATCCCGGCCAGCAGCGCCTGGATCCAGCTCCAGGCCAGCAGCGTCAGCAGGTTGACCAGGGACGGCAGCTTGGCACCGCGGGTGCCGTAGCTGCCCCGTGCCAGCACCATGGTGGTGAGGCCGCTGCGCTGGCCCATGAGGCCGACCAGCACCAGCGGCAGGATGCCGATCCCGGAACCGACCAGGACGATGAGCATTGCCTGCAGGAAGGGCAGGTCGGGCACCAGCAGCATGCCGGTGAGGATGGTGGTCACCACCACGTTGGCGCCCAGCCAGAGCGCGGTGGTGCCGCCCAGCCCGAGGCTGCGGTGATCGCTGGCGGTGGGCTCCAGGCCGTCCTGGCCGAAGTGTTGGGTGATCTGCTTGAACATGTGACGACTCCCCGTATTGGCTTATTGGTCTTGGTGGAACGTGGCAGTCAGGTGAAGCGTTTCGGTGTTTCTTGTTTTGCGGGCGCCGTTCGGCGCCTTGGGCGAATGCATTCGCCCCTACGATTTGAGTTGCGACCCTGCTTGTAGGAGCGAACTCTGCTCGCGATCCGGCGCCACTCGGGTCGAGCAATCGCCAGCAGAGCTGGCTCCTACGGGTTATCGGGCCTCAGGGGTGAAACGGTGGCGCCTCCGCTATCTCGATGAGCAACGGTCGGTCCTGCGGTGCGCTGCGCAGCAGGTCGGCCAGATGGGCGTGGTCCCGGGCGCGCTCCGCCGCGCAGCCGAAGCCTCGGGCAATGGCGAGAAAGTCGGGGGTGAAGATGTCCACGCCCAGCGGGGTGATGTCGCGGCGCTGCATGTAGCGCTTGATCTCGCCATAGCCCTGGTTATTCCACAGCAGCACGATCACCGGCACTCGTGCCTCCACGGCGCTGGCCAGCTCGGGCAGGCTGAACTGGATGCCACCGTCGCCGATCAGGCACACCACCGGACGGTCCGGTTTGGCCAGTCGGGCACCGATGGCCGCCGGCAGGCCGTAGCCGAGGGTGCCGTAGCCGGTGGAGCTGTTGAACCAGCGCCGCGTGCCGTCCAGCTCCACCAGATGGTTGCCGCTGTACACGGTCTGGGTGGAATCGCCGACGAAACGGGCGGCCGGCAAGGCGTCCAGCACGGTGGCGAACAGCGTGCGGTAATGCGCCCAGCCGGCGAAGTCCTCGGCCAGTTGTGCCTGTACCGCCGCAGTGCGCCGGGCGCCGGGGCTCTGCGGGTCCGCCGCGCGTGTCGGCAGCGCTTCCAGCAGCAGGCGCATGGCCTCGCGGGCGTCGCCCTGGATCGCCAGGGTCGGGGTGCAGTTGCGTTGCAACTGCTGGGCGTCGATATCGATACGGATCAACTCGCCAGCCAATTTGAAGTTGCCGTCGAACACCACGTCGTAGTCGGTTTCGCCCAGCTCGGTGCCGATAGCCAGCACCACGTCGGCCTCCAGCGCCAGTTGGCGTACCGGCACCAGCGACTGGTTGCTGCCGAGCAGCAAGGGGTGGCCCGGAGGCAGCAAGCCCTTGGCGTTGATGGTCAGTGCCGTCGGTGCGTCCAGCGCGGCGGCCAGGGTACGCGCTTCGGCCTGGGCCTCGACGCAGCCACCGCCGAGCAGCAGGAGCGGCCGTTCGGCTCGGCGCAGCGTGTCCACTGCTTCGCGCAGCAGGGCGGCCGATGGGGCCGGGCGGCTGGTGCGTGGCTTGGCTTGCACGCGTAGGTGATCGGCGGGGGTGGTGATGATGTCCAGCGGCAACTCGATATGCACCGGGCGCGGGCGTTCGCCCTCGAACACAGCGAAGGCGCGGGCCAGCACTGCCGGCAGTTCCTCGACGCTCATCAGCGTGTGACTGAAGGCGGTGACACCGGCGGTCAGGCCGCGCTGGTCCGGCAGTTCGTGCAGGTAGCCCTTGCCCAGGCCGAGACGGTCGCGCTCGTTGACGCTGGAGATCACCAGCATGGGAATGGAGTCCGCGTAGGCTTGGGCCATGGCGGTGAGGATGTTGGTCATCCCCGGTCCGGTGATGATGAAGCACACCCCGGGCTTGCCGCTGGCCCGGGCATAGCCGTCGGCCATGAAACCGGCACCCTGCTCGTGGCGCGGGGTGATGTGGCGGATACCGCTGTGGGGCAGGCCACGGTACAGCTCGACCGTGTGCACGCCGGGAATGCCGAAGACGGTATCCACGCCCCAGGCTTCCAGTTGCTTGACGAGAAATTCGCCGCAGGTGGTCATGGTTCGAAATCCTCAAAAGGCGGAGCCGGGTACACGCCAGCCCCATTCCGTGGGGCGAATTCATTCGCCCGACCCGGTTCCGTCTCTCAACCCACGATCCAATGCGCCATCAGCGCGATGATCGGCAGGGTGATCAGCGTGCGGATGATGAAGATCACGAACAGCTCCAGCAGGTTCAGCGGCAGCTTGGCCTTGAGGATCAGCACGCCCACCTCGGACATATAGATCAACTGGGTCAGCGACACGCAGGCCACTACGAAGCGGGTCAGCTCGCTCTCGATGCCCTTGCCCAGCACGGCCGGCAGGAACATATCGGCGAATCCCACCAGCATCGCCGGCGCGGCTTTGGCGGCGTCCGGCAGTTGCAGCGCTTCCAGCAGCGGCACGAAGGGGTAGGACAACCAGGTGAACACCGGGGTGTACTCGGCGATAGCCAGGGAAACCGTGCCGATGGCCATCACCAGCGGCAGCAGCCCGAGCCAGATGTCCACCACGTTGTGCACGCCGATCCGCACCATCTCCACGGGCGAGGGGTTGCTGTTGGCGCGCTTGACCGCCTGCACCAGCCCCCAGCGCAGCAGCGAGGTGTCGTTGGGGACGTCCTCTTTGAGCTGCTTGCCGACGCCCGCCATGTACTCGTCCTTCTTCCAAGACAGCGGCGGGATGCGCGGCGTGATGATGGCGGCGGCGAGGCCGGCGACCACCACGGTGAGGTAGAAGGGCACGAACAGGTGGTCCAGCTTCATGAAACTGGTGATCAGCAGGCTGAAGGCAATCGAGGCGATGGAGAAGTTGGTGGCGATCACCGCCGCTTCGCGGGCGCTGTAGAAACCCTTCTGGTATTGCTGCGCAGTGATGAGCACGCCGACGGTGCCCGAGCCGAGCCAGGAGGCAATGGCATCGATGGCCGAGCGGCCGGGCAGACCGAAGACCTTGCGGAACACATTGCGTACCAGGGTGCCGCAGAACTCCATCAGGCCATAGTCGGTGAGCAGCGGCAGGACCAGGCCGGCAACCAGGAAGAAGGTGATCAGCACCGGTGCCAGGTCCTTGAGCACCACGCCGCCGGTGTTGGCGTTCCAGACCCAGGCCGGGCCGAACTCCCAGAAGGTCATCGCAGCGAACACCGCACCGATCACCCGCAGGACGAGCCAGAACGGATGCAGGTTAAACAGCTCGTTCAGTGCGCGACGCTCGGTGATCCAGCGCGGCTTGGCCAGGCTGCCGACCAGGCCGAGTACCGACGAGAATACCAGCAGGCCCACGGCGATGGCCGGCAGCCAGGCGCCTACGGCCGCCTTCAGTCCGTCGGCGAGCAGGCCGAGGCCGATGGTGACCTTTTCCTCGTAGACGATGGGGGTGAGGAACAGCAGCACGCCGAGCAGCGACGGAATCAGGAAGATCAGCAACTGGCGCGGGTTGAAGGAAGCGTCCGCCGGCGGCTGGTCGTCCATCAGGAGCATGGGTTCGTCACGGTTCATGGTTAACACCCTGATTATTGTTGTTGAGCGTTGCAGGTGCGCCGGGGAGCGCACCCGCCAGGATCAAAAGCCCGGTCGCGCCTTAGCGGCGCTGCACTCCGGGTAGCACGCAGAGCATTTCGTACAGCAGGTTGGCCCCTAGCAACGAGGTATTGCCGGTGGTGTCATAGGGCGGAGAAACCTCCACCAGGTCGCAGCCGATCAGATCCAGGCCGTGGCAGCCACGGATGATCTCCATCGCCTGGATGGTGGTCAGGCCGCCGATTTCCGGGGTGCCGGTGCCGGGAGCCCAGGCCGGGTCGATGCCATCGATATCGAACGACAGGTACACCGGACCGCCGCCAACCTTCTCGCGCACCTCGGCCATCAGCGGTTCCAGCGACTTGTGCCAGCATTCCTCGGCCTGCACCACGCGGAAACCCTGCTTGCGGCTCCAGTTGAAGTCCTCGGCGGTGTAGCCTTGGGCGCGCAGGCCGATCTGAACCACGCGGTCGCAATCCAGCAGCCCTTCCTCGACGGCACGGCGGAAGGTGGTGCCATGGGCGATCTTCTCGCCGAACATCTCGTCGTTGACGTCGGCATGGGCATCTACGTGGACCAGCCCGACCTTGCCATGCTTCTTCTTGATCGCACGGAGGATCGGCAGGGTGATGGTGTGGTCGCCGCCCAGGGTCAGCGGCACGATGCCATGTTCGAGAATGTCGTCGTAGGCCGCCTCGATGATGCGGATCGCCTCGGCCATGTTGAAGGTGTTGATCGCCACGTCGCCGATGTCGGCCACATTGAGCGAGTCGAAGGGTGCGGCGCCGGTGGCCATGTTGTACGGACGGATCATTACCGACTGGGCGCGGATCTCGCGGGGGCCGAAGCGGGTGCCGGAGCGCAGCGAGGTGCCGATGTCCAGCGGCACGCCGACGAAGGCAGCATCCAGGGCGCGTTTCTCTTCGGAGGTCTGGATGTGCGGCAGGCGCATCATGGTGGCGATGCCGCCGAAGCGGGGCATTTCATTGCCGCCCAGGGGCTGGTGGAAGGTTTTCTCCACGGGGTGGCCTCACGGTTCTTGTGGTTGTAGGAATCGTTGGGCCGGATTCTTCGTCAGTCGGCGAAACGGAAAAATCGCTGGCGGCAAATACTTAGTTCAGGAATTTCTGAAGTAATGGTAGGGATCAGGGTGAGGGTGATCGGTCTTCGGTCACGTTGTTCAACTGGGCAAGTGCCGACGTTCGTCATTTGCGGATGAAACCACACCTATAGTCGTTCGTAGCCTGGATAAGCCACGACGCAATCCGGGAACACGTCCACGGATTGCGTTGGTATTTATCCGGACACGGAACGCCACGTATAGAGGCGAATTCGGGCTTCGCTCTTGTAGGAGCGAGCTCTGCTCGCGAAGGGGACAGCGCAAAGGCTTCGCCAGCAGAGCTGGCTCATACGAAAGCGGGTTCTGTGGAGGGCTCATCCGCAAACGGCTCTCGCCCAATCGCGGATGAGTTCGCCACGGGAACTCACTCAGACATACGACAGATAATCCGTAACTGGCAGGCCATGGGCCGCGCAGGAAGCGGCTACCGAGCCGGAGATCGATTGCCACATCTCGCTCTGTGCCGCCGCGTAGAAATCGGCGTAACGCTGGGCGCAGGCGACGATCCCGGCGCCTCGGGTGGCCTGGTACCGAGCGATGCTCTTGATACCTTCCTGGCAGTAGGTCGTAACGTTCTGTCGAGTGATCGGCGGACCGCCGGCGCGCAGGAAGCGCACGGCCAGTTCGGCGTGGAGCTGGTCGATCACGCGGTCCGGGCCGATGTTGATGCGTTGCGGCAGCATGCGGGTGTCGCCGCAGATTTTCTTCAGGTTCTCGTAGTAATCGTTCAGCGCCGCGTCGTTCCGCCCCAGTTGCGCGAAGGCGTTCTGGTAGCGGCTGTCGATACCCAGGTTGCAGAAATGCGCGGCGTCCATCTTGCCGCAGGCGGTGGCGGACTTGTTGACGATATTGGGATCGTTGTCGTCGAAACCGTAGTAGTGCGGCTGGTTCGGCTGACGGAAGCCGCTGTCGATCTGGTGGGTGGCCTTGTGCTCGATGGCATCGTGGGCCTGGAGGTTGGCATTGTGCAGATTATTCGCGCGCTCCGTCAGGATCTTCACGTAGAACAGATAGATGAAGAAGGCGAAGCAGCGTTGCTCGGCATGGCGGTAGAGCGCATTACTCAGTGAGCCGCTGAGGACCGGCGCATTCGGATTGCCGGCCGACATTTCCCGTGGCATCGGTTGTGTTCCTTATCGCTGGGGACCGATATCGGTCCGTCCCTGGCCGCCCCGACCGCATTGTTTTCTGAAGCGGTGTGATCGCGCACTGGCCCAGGACCGGCGCGTGGAGTCGAAGTGTAGGAGCCCCAACGCGAACAAGCGAAGCGGCAACGCGACGGAATCGATGACGTGGTTCGCGATTCGCGAAGTCAGGCGGGCAGCGCCTGTTGCAACTGGCTGCGTAGTTTCACCAGTTCGTCCTTAAGCGCCATTAGTTGCTCCGCCGACTGCCCGCTGGCTTCGACGATGCAGGCGGGGAAGGCTTGTGCCTGCCGTTGCAGTTCGCGGCCTTTGTCGGTCAGGCGCAGCTCCACGACGCGCTCGTCGGCGCTGCTGCGGGTGCGGGTGATCAGCCCTTCGCCTTCCAGTCGCTTGAGCAGGGGGGTGACCGAGCCGGGGTCGGTGAGCAGGCGGGCGCTGAGTTCGCCCACGGTGATGCCGTCGCGCTCCCAGAGCACCAGCATGGCCAGGTACTGCGGGTAGGTGAGGCCGACGGCCTGCAGGATCGGTTTGTAGACCTTGGTCAGCATCAGCGACGTGGAATACAGGGCGAAACAGACTTGGTTGTCGAGCAGCAGGTCGTCGCAACGGGGGGTATTCATGACGATACCTCTAAATAACGATGTGCTTGAATTTAGCGCGCTGACTATTTTTTGGCCAGCCCGCTGATCGCACTGCCTAGCTGGAGGGCACCAGGCGACTCTGCAGCGCCTGATCCCACGGCGGCGGATGGCCAAAGCGCTCCTGCAGGAAGGCCAGCAACAGGCGGGTGCGCGGACTGGCTTCACGCTCCAGGCGCAGGGCGTAGATGCTGCTCGGCTCAGGCGCAGGCAGGCCCTCCTCGCAAAACAGCGGAACCAGTTCGCCACGCAGCAGATACTCACTGCTCAGCCAGGTCGGCAGGTGGGTGATGCCGAGCCCGCTGAGCGCGCCGAACAGCAGGGCCTCGGCGTTGTTGGCGGTCATTCGCTGGCGTTGCGGCTTGTAATGCTGGAGCCGGCCAGCGCGCTGGAAGCGCCAGGCATAGGGTGGGGCGAGACTGTCCCAGTCGAGGCCGTCGTGGTCGATCAGTTCGCTCGGTTCGCGTGGAGTACCGCGGCGCTTGAGGTAGTCCGGGCTGGCACAGGCGATGCGTACCAGAGGCGCCAGCGGAGTAGCGACCAGCCGGGTGTCGGCCAGCGGGCCGATGCGCAGCACCAGGTCCACTTCGCCAAGGTGTTCGCCATGCAGGTCGATAAAGCTGTCGATCAGCCGCAACTGCACGTCCAACCCCGGATTGGCGGCGAGGAACTCAGCGATGGCCGGAGCCAGCCGGCGACGGCCGAAAGGCGCTGGTGCGTCGATGCGGATCAGGCCCTCCGGCGCGCTGCTCAGCGAGGCGGCTTCGGCGCGGGCCAGGCGCAGCTCGGCGAGTATCCGGCGAGCCCGCTCGGCGAACGCCAACCCGGCCGGTGTGGCGCGCACGGCATGGGTGCTGCGGATAAACAGGGTACTGCCGAGGGCGCGCTCCAGGGCGTCGATGCGTCGGGCCACGGCGGAAGGGGTCAGCGGATGGCGGCGGGCCGCGGCGGAAAAGCTGCCGGAGTCCAGCACGTCAAGGAACAGGCTGAACTGGTCAGTGAGGGTATCGGGATTATTCATAGGCTCGCTCTTGCGTAAAGCGCATAGCCATTGTGCGTGGTTGTGCGTTTCCGTGCCAGCCACGGCTGCGTAGCATGCTCGTCGTGTTGGCTTGGAGTGAAGCGATGAACCCTCTGGATATGCTGCTGAACCTGGTATTGGGCCTGGGCCTGGGAACGCTGGGCGGTCTGTTCGGCATTGGTGGCGGCTTGATCGCGATTCCAACCCTGGGCGTGCTGTTCAGCCTGGACCAGCAACTGGCCCAGGGGACGGCGCTGGTGATGGTGGTACCCAACGTGTTGCTGGCGCTGTGGCGTTATCACCAGCGCAATCGCATCGACCCGCGCCATGCCCTGGCGCTGGCTGCCTCGGGGTTCTGCTTCGCCCTGCTCGGGGCACGCTGGGCCGTGTCGCTGGATGCCGAGCGGATGCGCATGGCCTTCGTCGGTTTCCTCGTGGCGCTGGCGTTCTACAACTTCGCCAAGGTGTTCCTGCGTCACGGCGGGGGCGGCACCGAGCTGCGGCACCCCTGGCCATGGCTGGGGGCACTGGGCAGCGGTGCGGGGCTGCTCGGGGGGCTGTTCGGGGTGGGTGGCGCGGTACTGGCGACGCCGGTACTGACCAGCGTATTCGGGACGACCCAGGTGATCGCCCAGGGCCTGTCGCTGGCGTTGGCGGCACCGAGCACCGGCGTCACGCTGGCGACCTACGCACTCCACGATCATGTCGATTGGCTGCTGGGCATTCCCCTGGCGATAGGCGGCCTGCTCAGCATCAGTTGGGGCGTGCGGCTCGCCCATTCCTTGCCGGAGCGCGTGTTGCGGGCAATGTTCTGCGGTTTCCTGCTGCTCTGTGCGGTGTCGCTGGCCCTTAAAGTTTGAAGCCTTCGGCGATGTGCTCGGCCAGGCACTCGGTAACCGGGTTCTGGCTGTGCGGGTTGCGCAGCAGCACGATGCTCGCCATCGGCATGCCTGGCAGTCCCTCCGCTTCGCCGAGGATGCGCATGTCCGGTGGAATCAGGCTCTGCAACTGGGCGGTGATGGCCAGGCCGGCGCTGACCACCGCCATGATCGCCGAGAGGCTGGGGCTGGTGTAGGCCATGCGATAAGGGCGCTCCATGCTGTCCAGGGCATTGCAGGCCCAGGAGCGGCAGAAGCAGTCCGAGTTGAACATCGCCAGCGGCAGCGGATTTTGCTCGTGTGGGGCAAAGCCAACCGCCTCGGCCCAGACAACGTGTTCCTGGCGCAGTAGCTGGCCGATTTCCTTGCCCGGCTCGCGGGTGACGATGGTCAGGTCGAGATCACTGCGTTGCAGCAGTTGGAACGACGGCTCGCAATGTACCTCCACTTGGACTAGCGGGTAGGCCTGGGCGAAGCGCGACAGGATGCCGGGCAGGAAGCGCATGACGTAGTCGTCGGGCGTACCGATGCGCACCGAGCCGACCATGTGCGGTTCGCGCAAGGTGGTCAGCACTTCGCCGTGCAGTTTGAGGATGCGCCGTGCGTAGCCGAGCAGCACCTGGCCTTCTGGCGTGAGCCGAACCTGCCGGCCATCGCGCTCGAACAGCGCCCGTTCCAGCACTTCTTCTTCCAGCCGCTTCATCTGCATGCTGACTGCCGACTGGGTACGGTTGACGGCTTCGGCCGCACGGGTGAAACCGCCCGTGTCGGCAATCGCAACGAAGGTGCGCAGAAGTTCCGTGTCGATACCGACGTAGCTGCTCATCCATCAATCTCCGAGATGAGTGACATAAAAAACATTCGTTGGATTGATCTTAAGCCCGGCGAGACACTGTCGCCAATCCTGAAGCGCTGAGTGGCAGTGCTCGGATACCCAGGATGGTTCAGATCGGAGGGCTTCGCTATGAAATTCCAACGCGGTTACGCCATTGCTTCTACATTTCCTCAGGCCCGCCATGGCTTCGGCCTCCTGCTGGCGAGTGCCTGGAACCGGCTGCAACGCTGGCGGGTACTGGCCAGGCAGCGCCGGCAACTGGCTGCGTTGAGCGATGACGCGCTCAAGGATATCGGGCTGACACGGGCTGACGTCTACCAGGAAAGCGAGCGGCCGTTCTGGAGCGATCCGCTCAAGCGCTGAGTCTCAAAAAGGAGTTATGAATGACGCAGCACTATCATCTGGCCCAGGTAAACGTAGCCAAGGCCAGGGCACCCCTGGATGACCCGCTCATGCAGGGGTTCGTCGAACAGTTGGATCACATCAATGCTCTCGCGGAGCGCAGCCCGGGTTTCGTCTGGCGGCTCAAGGACGAGGCTGGCGATGCCACGGCAATCCGGTTGTTCGGCGATCCTTCGATCATCGTGAACCTGTCGGTGTGGCAATCGCTGGAGGCGCTCAAGACATATGTCTACCAAGGCGACCACCTGAAGGTTCTGCGCGATCGCAAGCAGTGGTTCGAGAAACTGGCGATCCCGCATCTGGCGCTCTGGTGGATTCCGGCCGGGCAGGTGCCGACCCTGGAGGAGGCGCGGCGGGCGCTGCTCTGTATGGATGCGCATGGCTCGAGCGAGCGGGCGTTCACCTTTGCGCGGCCGTTTCCAATGCCGGATGAGAACGTGGCGGTGTGTGCGGTCTGAGCTAAGATCGCCGAGGGTTACCGCCGCTCCGGTGCGGCTTTGGAGAATGGATGTCCGTTGCGTTGTCGTTGTCGCTCAAGGAAGCCCGCCGTCTCGCGCTGGCGGCCCAGGGCTTTACCAGTCGCCGGCCGACCGCCGCGATCCGTGCGGCACACCTGCTCAAGGTGATTGAGCGCCTTGGCGTCGTACAGATCGATTCGGTAAACGCCCTGGTGCGTTCTCATTACCTGCCGCTGTTTTCCCGCCTTGGCATCTACCCCCGCAAACTGCTCGACCAAGCTGCCTGGAGCACCGGGCGGCAGCGGGCGTTGTTCGAATACTGGGGGCACGAGGCTTCGCTGCTGCCACTGGAGCTGTATCCCGCGATGCGCTGGCGGATGCGCCGTGCGGCGCGTGGGGAAGGCATCTACCGGCAACTGGCGCGCTTTGGCGTGGAGCAGCAGCCGCTGATCCAGCGTGTGCTGCAAACGGTGCGGGAGCAGGGGGCGCTGGGGGCGGGTAGCCTGTCCACGCGGCAAGAGCGGGCCGGACCCTGGTGGGACTGGAGTGCGGAGAAGCACGCGTTGGAATGGCTGTTCGCCGCCGGCGAGGTGACGGTCGCCGGCCGACGGGGATTCGAGCGGCTGTACGATCTGCCGGAGCGGGTCATCCCATCCGTCATCCTGGCGCAGCCCGAGCCGGACGAGGCGGAGGCGCAGCGCCGGCTATTGCTGCGTTCGGCGGCGGCATTGGGCGTGGCGACGGAAAAGGACCTGCGCGACTACTATCGGCTCGAGCCGGCCGACACCCGCGTGCGACTGGCTGAGTTGGTGGAGAGCGGCGATCTGTCGCTTGTCCGGGTACAGGGTTGGGATAAGCCGGCCTACTGCCTGGGCGAGCCCAGGGTGCCGCGCAAGGTGACGGCCAGTGCCTTGCTATCGCCGTTCGATTCGCTGATCTGGGAGCGGGCACGGACCGAGCGCCTGTTCGATTTCCATTACCGCCTGGAAATCTATACCCCGCCGCACAAGCGGGTGTATGGCTACTACGTGCTGCCGTTCCTCCATCACGAGCGCCTTGTCGCGCGGGTCGATTTGCGCAGTGAGCGGGCCCATGGGCGCCTGGCGGTGCATGCCGTACATGGGGAGGAGGCGGGGTTGCACGAGGAAGCGCTCGTCGCCCTGGCGGGCGAGTTGCGGGCTCTGGCCGATTGGCTCGAACTGCCGGACGTGGCGTTGAATTGCCGGTCCGCGCTGGCGGCCCGGCTACAGCTGTTGTTGTACGGTTGAAGTCGGATCGGCGGGGCTGCTCTTGTAGGAGCCAGCTCTGCTGGCGAAGCTTCTGCGCGGTCCCATTCGCGAGCAGAGCTCGCTCCTACAAAGGTATGTGCGGGGCGCGAATCCATTCGCGCATGACTGCTGTTCCTTCGCGGATGAATCTGCTCCTGCGAGTAAGTGTGGTGCCTATCGACGAACCTGCTTCAGCGTCTCGGCGATGAGGAAGGCCATTTCCAGCGACTGGTCGGCGTTGAGGCGCGGGTCGCAATGGGTGTGGTAGCGGTCCGACAGACCGTCCTCGGTGATCGGGCGGGCGCCGCCGATGCATTCGGTGACGTTCTGTCCGGTCATTTCGATGTGAATGCCGCCGGCATAGGTGCCTTCGGCTTGGTGCACGTCGAAGAACTGCTTCACCTCGGCGAGGACGCGCTCGAAATCGCGGGTCTTGTAGCCGCTGGAGGCCTTGATGGTATTGCCGTGCATCGGGTCGGAACTCCACAACACCTGGCGGCCTTCGCGCTGCACGGTGCGGATCAGCCGCGGCAGGCCGGCTTCCACGTTGTCGGCGCCCATGCGCACGATCAGGTTGAGGCGGCCGGGGTCGTTATCCGGGTTGAGGATGTCGATCAGGCGGATCAGGTCCTCGTCGGTCATGCTCGGGCCGACCTTGACCCCGATGGGGTTGCCCACGCCGCGCAGGAATTCCACATGGGCGCCGTCCGGCTGGCGGGTGCGGTCGCCAATCCAGAGCATGTGCGCGGAGCAGTCGTACCAGCCGCCGGTGAGGCTGTCGCGACGGACGAAGGCCTGTTCGTAGTTCAACAACAGCGCCTCGTGAGCGGTGAAGAAGCTGGTTTCGCGCAGTTGCGGTGCGGTATCCAATCCGCAGGCGCGCATGAAGGCGAGGGTTTCGTCGATGCGGTTGGCCAGGGCGCTGTATTTCTCCGCCAGGGCGGAGTTGGCGATGAAGTCCAGGTTCCACTGGTGCACCTGATGCAGGTCGGCGAAGCCGCCCTGGGCGAAGGCGCGCAGCAGGTTGAGGCTGGCGGTGGACTGATGGTAGGCCTGGAGCAGGCGCTCGGGGTCGGGGATGCGGCTCTTCGCGTCGAAGCTGATGCCGTTGACGATGTCGCCCCGGTAGGCGGGCAGGGTGACGTCGCCCTGGGTTTCCTCGCCGGACGAGCGTGGCTTGGCGAACTGGCCGGCCATGCGGCCGACCTTCACCACCGGGCAGCCGGCGGCGAAGGTCATGACGATCGCCATCTGCAGCAGCACCTTGAAGGTGTCGCGGATCTTCGCCGCGGAGAACTCGGCGAAGCTTTCGGCGCAGTCGCCGCCCTGGAGCAGGAAGGCGCGGCCCTGGGTCACCTCGGCGAACTGCCGGCGCAGCTCACGGGCTTCGCCGGCGAACACCAGCGGCGGGAAGCCGGCCAGGGTCTGCTCGACCTGGGCCAGGTGCGCGGCGTCGGGGTATTCGGGTTGTTGCTGGATCGGCTTGGCTCTCCAGCTGTCGGGGCTCCAGGTGTCGGTCATCGTGTGCTCGTTTTCGCATGTCGCAGGTGGAACGCATGGTAACCGATCGACCAGCGGGGCGGTGATAGAGGCTATATATGGAGAGTGTGCGATTGGCATTACCGACTATTGGCCGAGCCCGCTAAGATGCGCCTCCCTTTTCGCGGGCCTCTTGCCCGCCGCGAGACGAGACACCCATGGAAAAAGAGGAACGCCTGCTTGCCGAGGTTCGCGACGAGTTTGGCCTGATCCGCGTACTGGAGGTGGGCGACTACCGGTTCCTCGAGTTCGGCGAATCGGTGGAGCAGAGCTGCGTATTCACCCGCGATCCGAGCTGGCTGGAGTACGACTACACCCGCGCCATGCTGCTCGGTGCGCTCTGCCACGAGGCGCCGGAGAGTGCGCTGTTCCTCGGCCTGGGGGCCGGCAGTCTGACCCAGGCGTGCCTGAAGTTCCTGCCGCTGGAGGATGTCGAGGCCATCGAGCTGCGCCCCGATGTGCCGCGCCTGGCCCAGGAGTTTCTCGGCCTGGGCGACGATCCGCGGCTGTATATCCGTGTCGGCGATGCGCTGGACCTGTTGGAAAGCGCCGAGCAGGCCGACCTGATCTTCGTCGATCTCTATACCGATACCGGCCCGGCTCCGGGGCACCTGGCCTGGCGCTTTCTCGAACGTTGCCAGCAGCAGCTCAATCCGGGCGGCTGGCTGGTGATCAACCAGTGGACCAACGACGAAGGCAAGCCGCTTGGCGCGGCGCTGCTGCGCGGGCTCTATCACCGGCATTACTGGGAGTGCCCGGTGAAAGAGGGCAACGTGATCCTGCTGGTGCCGGCCGATCTCGAACAACAGCTCGATCTGGACGGCCTGGTCGCCAGGGCCGATGCGCTGGCACCCAGGCTCGGCTATTCCCTGCGGCCGTTGATCGAGGTGCTGCGCCCGGCGACCTGACGAAAATTTTTCTCTCCGGCTGTCGATCCGTCGTCATGCCGCTCGACTATGGGTTAGAGCGACCTCATGACGAGGCTCGCGACATCCCATTCGGGAAGGAGAGCAATCATGCTGGTTC
Source organism: Pseudomonas sp. PIC25 (assembly GCF_002286785.1). GTDB lineage: Bacteria > Pseudomonadota > Gammaproteobacteria > Pseudomonadales > Pseudomonadaceae > Pseudomonas_M. The sequence goes on from NZ_MUJY01000191.1 coordinate 140,810, forward strand.
AAGCCTATCTATTCTTCCATGGCCGTTGCGAAGAGGCCCTGACCTTCTACCGGCAGGCGCTGGGCGCGGAGGTGTCGGAGCTGCTGCGTTTCAGCGATAGCCCCGATCCGCTGCCGGAAGGCATGCTGCCGCCCGGCTACGAAAGCAAGGTGATGCATTGCTGCTTCCGCATCGGCGAGACGCAGGTGATGGCGTCCGACGGTTGCAGCGCGGAGCAGCCCGGCTTCAAGGGCTTCTCCCTGTCGATCACGCTGCAGAGTGCAGCCGAGGCCGACCGGATTTTCACGGCGCTGGGCGAGGGCGGCCAAGTGCAGATGCCGCTCGGCAAGACCTTCTGGTCGCCATGCTTCGGCATCGTGACGGACCGTTTCGGCGTGTCTTGGATGCTCAATGTGATCGAGTGATTTCCCACAACGATTGATGACAGGAGTCTTGCGATGCGTTTCATGATGCTGATGATCCCCAAGGGCTACGAGAAAGCGGCACCGGGCACCACGCCGGACCCGGACGCTGTGGCGGCGATGATGAAGTACAACGAATCCCTGCAGGAGGCCGGTGTGCTGCTCGCGCTGGATGGGCTGCATCCGCTGGCCACCGGTGCGCGGGTGTCGTTTGCCGGGGGCAAGCCGACCGTGACCGATGGTCCCTACGTGGAAACCAACGAGGTGCTGGGCGGCTACTGGATGATCCGGGTGAATTCGAAGGAAGAGGCCATCGAATGGGCGAAGCGCTGCCCGGCGGGCGACAACGAAGTGATCGAGTTGCGCCAGGTGTTCGAGATGGAAGACTTTCCCGCCGATGTGCAGGAAGCGGCGTCCGGTTTCACCGAGATGCAGGCATCGGCACAGGGCTCGCGCTAGCGGCGCCCCGCAGGGGGCCGAGCGGCGGGTGCCGCCCGGGTGCCGGGATCAATGTCCCTGAAAGTTGCCGGGGCGGCGTTCGAGCATGGCGCGAACGCCTTCCTGCGCATCTTCCGTGGCCATGAGCGTGCGCACGATGGGCGCCAGGCTGCGGATTGCCGCCTGTTCGCCTTCGCGTACCGCCTGGCGCGCCGAGGCGAGGGTGGCCTGTACGCCGAGGGGCGCCTGCGCCGCGATCCGTTCGGCCAGCCAGAGTGCGCGTGGCAGTAGGTCTTCGCTGGCCACCACTTCCTGCACCAGACCGAGCCGGTAGGCTTCATGGGCATCGAATTCATCACCGGTGAGCAGCCAGCGCATGGCGTTGCCCCAGCCGGCGTGCTGGTGCAGGCGCAGGGTGGCACCGCCGAAGGGGAAGATGCCGCGCTGCACTTCCATCTGGGCGAAGCGGGTATTGCTGGCGCAGAGGCAGATATCCGAGGCGAGCATCAGTTCGATACCAATCGTGAAGCAGTACCCCTGGGCGGCGACGATCACCGGTTTGCTGACCCGGGGGCCATTGAACACACCCCAGGGGTCGCAGCCGCCCTCGGGAACCCCCCAGCCTTCGGCGAACACCGGTGCGACATTGGCGAGGTCCAGGCCGGCGGTGAAGTGTTCTCCATGAGCGAAGACCAGGGCGACCCGGGCCTCGTTGTCATTCTCGAACTCGCCATAGGCGAGCGCCAGGTCGTTCAGCAGCTCGATATCGAAGGCATTGCGCTTGGCCACGCGATCCAGGCCGAGCAACAGGACATGGCCGCGCTTCTCGCGGCTGACGCGGCCGTTGGGGCTTTCTGCCATGACGGAAATCCTTGTGCGGGGAACGGAAAGACCCGAGGGGTATAGCTGCCGGTTCGCACCTTGTCCAAGGTGGCCGGGCGCCATTGCCTTTGGTTGCGGAAGGGTTGACCGTCCGGCGGTGCGCCGGGAAAAATCCACGCACCTGCAGCTTTTTTCCGGTATAGTGCGCGCCGGCCTGAAATCAGGCTTCGTTACAGGTAGTGCAATTTCTCCGAAACCTCGCTTTCGGCTGCGTGTCCGCCCCGCGGACTATCCTTGACGTTTCATCCATTCACGCGTTCTCGCAAATTCTCGTCAGCCAGGCTGCCAGGGCGACCCCAGGGTCTTTCATGGCATGTGCAGCCTCGGACATGGGGTCTTTGCGGATGCACACGAGGCAGACCCATGACCCAGGAAACCGGCGGCTTCGCCGCGCTCGGCCTTCATCCCGCTGTACTCTCCGCGATCACCGCGGTGGGTTACGAAGAGCCTTCCCCCATTCAGTCCCAGTCGATCCCGGTGATCCTCGGCGGCCACGACATGATCGGCCAGGCCCAGACCGGCACCGGCAAGACCGCGGCTTTCGCGTTGCCGCTGCTGAGCCGTCTCGATCCGTCCCGTCGTGAGCCCCAGATACTGATCCTCGCGCCGACCCGCGAGCTGGCCCTGCAAGTGGCCACCGCGTTCGAAACCTATTCCAAGCAGATGCCCGGCGTTGGTGTCGTCGCCGTCTACGGTGGCGCGCCCATGGGGCCGCAACTCAAGGCGCTGCGCCAGGGCGCGCAGATTCTGGTCGCCACGCCCGGCCGTCTGTGCGATCACCTGCGCCGCGACGAGAAGATGCTCTCGACCGTGCAGCACCTGGTGCTCGACGAGGCCGACGAGATGCTCAAGCTCGGCTTCATGGACGATCTGGAAGTAATCTTCCAGGCGCTGCCGGAAGAGCGTCAGACCGTGCTGTTCTCCGCGACCCTGCCGCATTCGATCCGTGCCATCGCCGAAAAGCACCTGCGTAACCCGCAGCACATCAAGATCGCCGCCAAGACCCAGACCGTGGCGCGCATCGAGCAGGCCCACCTGATGGTGCATGCCGACCAAAAGACCGCAGCGGTGCTGCGTCTGCTGGAGGTGGAGGAGTTCGACGCGCTGATCGCCTTCGTGCGCACCAAGCAGGCCACCCTTGACCTGGCCAGTGCGCTGGAAGCCAAGGGTTACAAGGCGGCCGCGCTGAACGGCGATATCGCGCAGAACCAGCGCGAGCGGGTCATCGACTCGCTGAAGGACGGTCGCCTGGACATCGTGGTCGCCACCGACGTGGCGGCGCGCGGTATCGACGTACCGCGCATCACCCACGTATTCAACGTCGACATGCCGTACGACCCGGAATCCTACGTGCACCGCATCGGCCGTACCGGGCGTGCCGGCCGTGATGGCCGTGCGCTGCTGCTGGTGACCCCGCGCGAGCGCCGTATGCTGCAGGTGATCGAGCGCGTCACCGGGCAGAAGGTCGCCGAGGTACGCCTGCCGAATGCCCAGCAGGTACTGGATGCCCGCATCAAGAAGCTGACCGCCAGCCTGGTGCCGCTGGTGGCCGACGCCGAGGAAACCCACGGCGAGCTGCTCGACCGCCTGATCGCCGATATCGGTTGCAGCCCGCGTGCCCTGGCGGCGGCGTTGTTGCGCAAGGCCACTCACGGCCAGGCGCTCAACCTCGCCGAAGTCGAGCGCGAGCAGCCTCTGGTGCCGAGTGCGGCTCCGCGCGAGCGCAGCGAGCGTTCCAGTGAGCGTGGCGAATACCGCGAACGTCGTGCGCCCATGCCGCTGGCCGAAGGCCGGGCGCGCTGTCGCACCTCGCTGGGGGCGCGTGACGGCATCGCGGCGAAGAACCTGCTCGGCGCCATCCTCAACGAGGGCGGCCTGGCTCGCGAGGCCATCGGGCGTATCCAGATCCGCGAGACGTTCAGCCTGATCGAGCTGCCGGAAGAGGGGCTGGATCGCCTGCTCGGCAAGCTCAAGGACACCCGTGTGGCCGGCAAGCAGTTGAAGCTGCGTCGGTATCGCGAGGACTGAGTCCTGATGTAAACGACAAGCCCCGCTCATGCGGTAATGCTGTTCACTTAAGCATTTGAGCCCCGGCGGGGCTTCCCCGAAAATCCGATGCCAGGTCTCTGGCATCGGATTTTTTATGTCTCTCCAACA
>NZ_MUJY01000192.1 GCF_002286785.1 Pseudomonas sp. PIC25
ATGGTGGGTCGTGTAGGATTCGAACCTACGACCAATTGGTTAAAAGACAATTGGTCCGGGAGCGTCTAGGAAGGGCCTCTTAAGGATCGCAGGAGTCTGGCCTACTAGCTGTTGCAGCCTCTAATGAACCCACATTAGAGGCGCTCAACCATGAAAATCGCATCGGTCGTATCGACCAAGGGCGGTACCGGTAAAACCACTACCTCAGCAAACCTCGGCGCGTTCTGTGCCGACGCCGGTTTGCGAACCCTCCTCATCGATCTGGACCCCGTCCAGCCCTCGCTTTCCTCGTATTACCTGATCAGTGATGAAGCACAAGGTGGCATTTACGACCTCCTGGCCTTCAACGTAACGGAGCTTTCTCGAATCGTCTCCACTACGACGATTCCGAACCTTTCGCTGGTCATCTCGAATGACATCAACAACCAGCTCATAAACCTACTTCTGCAAGCACCCGACGGGCGGTTGCGCCTGGCCAACCTCATGCCGGCGTTCCGGGATCACTTCGATCTGGTGCTGATCGACACCCAGGGTGCCCGCTCGGCCATGCTGGAGATGGTCGTGCTTGCCTCCGACCTGGCCATCTCCCCTCTCCCGCCGAACATGCTGACCGCACGTGAGTTCAACCGCGGCACCATGCAAATGCTTGATGGGCTGCGGGCCTACGCCCGTCTCGGTCTCAACATTCCGCCGGTCAACATCGTGGTCAACTGTCTCGACCAGACCAGCGACGCCCAGATGATCTACGACACGGTGCGCGAAATTTTCCAGGACAACCAAGAAATCTCGGTCTTGGACAGCACCATTCCTGCAGCGGTCGTATTCCGGAACGCTGCCTCCCAGGGAATTCCCGCCCACCGGCTCGAATACCGCCAGCCGTCCAACCGCCAGGCCCCATCCGCGCTCAGCATCATCCGCCGACTGGCGATCGAGGTCTTTCCTGAATGGCGTGATCGCTTCGAGGCCATGACCGAGGAGAGGGTCGCCAAGCTCGCCAGGGAGGCTCGCTGAGATGGTCACCTCCAAACGCAAGGCTCTGACAGAGGCAACCGGCATCACCGCTGACATGGTGATGGAGCTTGGGAAGTTCTATAGCGCTCAGGAGATTCGTAGCCTACAGACTGGGCTCACCACTGCTGCGCGCGAGCTGAGAGCACTCACCCACACAAACTCGCTGCTAGGCCGCCTGGGTGCCAACCTCACCCGAGAGCAACACGATCTGCTGCGCGACGCCGCAGCGCTCCTCGACTCTGTGAAACACAGCGTGGAGCACGCCAAGGAGCGCAAGGATCGGGCAGAGAAAGCGGCCGCGAAACGCCGCGCTGAACGGGACCGTCAGGCTGCACGATTGATAGCCCAGGCTTTTCCCCTACCCGTGGACACCTTCGAGGGCCAGATTGAGCTGCTCAAGCTGGTCTTGGTGGCACACACAGTTGCCATTCCTCCTCTCTTTCGCGATCAGGGTCGTCTGCACCAAAGATTGCGCGAGTACATGCAGCACAACAATCGCCTGATAGGCCTGACTCAAGCCCAGTGGCGAGCCAGCAACGTATCCAGCGAGCGCCTCGACCTGTTAGGCGCCTTTCAGGAGTTCCTCACCTGGGTCGACTCGGAATCACCCGAAGCGCGTTTGCAGGTCCTCCAGGAACAACTGGCCAGCAACCGTGACAAGGTACTGGCGGATCCAGCCTCGGTAGAAACGATCCGGCTCTGGTCCGAAGCGCTGACGCCTCCGGCGAAAGCAGGAGGTCAGGCATGAGCCACCTCATAAGCAACGTCAATTTCGAGCAGACCACGCTACAGCAGGTTATCGAGAAGGCCGAAGGCGCCTGCCATCCCGTATTCGATTTGGTTCATCTGACGCTGGACTCTGGAAACGAGCTGATACTGGTCGCTGCCACCGCCCCCAATCTCGATTCTGTCGGCATGATTCTCGAGGGTGTCCGCGACCTGCAGAACAATCGAATGCAGGAGGCCGACTGATGGACAAGCAGAAGGTCCTCGGCAAGGTGGCCAAGCTCATGGCGCTGGCCAACTCGAAGGGCGCCGCTCCCAACGAGGTGGAAACCGCACTCCGACAGGCGCGCAGCCTGATGAAGCAATACAACCTGGAATCCATTGAGGTTGCTGCTCACGCGGTCGATGAGGCGAGTGTAGCCACCAATACCCGCCGCGCGCCCCAAGACTGGCTGCACACATTGGCATCGATCTGCGCAACCGCGTTCGATTGCAGCCACCTTGCCTATTTCAACCCCTTGCTGGGCTGGTCGTTCAAGTTTCTCGGCAAAGGTATTTCCCCGGAACTGGCGGCTTACGCCTACTCCACCCTGCACCACCAACTGGTCGCCGCACGTCGTGAGCACGTGGCCCAACAGAAGCGCTGCCAACTGAAGACCAAGCGTCGACGGGGCCAGTTGTTCACTGCGGGTTGGCTCAGCGCGATTTCCCACAAGGTCGCCCAGTTCGCTGGCGGTATGGATGAAACGACGCGGAAGGAGATCAAGGCCTACCTGGAGATTCACCATCCCCAGTTGAAGGAATTCACCATCGAGCCACTGAAGGCCAAAGGTCACGACAGCAGGTCGCTGCATGCCGGCTGGGATCAAGGCCGGAATGCCCACCTGCATCGCGGTGTCGCCCAAGAGCGTCAGGCCTCCCTGGCCTATGGGGGTGGTCGATGAACGCCGCTTTCAAACCCTCCGCCTTGGCACTGTCATCTTTGGAGCACGCGCAATGATGCACCTGGACCTATCCCCTCCACATTCTGTCGAGGCTGAACAAGGTGTTCTGGGCGGCCTGATGCTGGATAACACCACTTGGGACCTCATCGGGGACCAGCTGCTCGTCGAGGACTTCTTCCGCCACGAGCACAAGGTGATCTTCCAGGCCATTGCCAACCTCGCGTCGAAGGGGCAGCCATTCGACATCGTCACGGTGGGCGAGGCGCTGGCTGAGCCCGCAGAGGTTGGAGGCCTGGCCTATCTCGGCGAATTGGCCAAGAACATTCCCTCGGTGGCCAACATCGAGCATTACGCCCGGATCGTGCGCAACCGTTCGCACCTGCGCCGTTTGATGTCCCTGGGTTACCACTGCTCCAGGGAAGCCTCCGATCAGCAGGCGGACGCATTCGAAGTGCAAGAGGCCATCGAGCAGAAGCTGTTCGCTCTCGGCCAGGACCGCACCGCCTCCGAGTTCATCGATCTCACGCAGTGCATCTCGAATGTCATCGAGAAGATCGATGAGCACTTCAACGGCAATGTGGCCGTGACGGGTGTGGCATCCGGCCTGAGCGATCTGGATGAGCTGACGGCGGGCTTCCAGCCTGCCGATCTGATCATCCTGGGTGCTCGGCCGTCGATGGGTAAAACGTCCCTGGCCCTCAACTTCGTGGACACGGCCCTACAGAGCAAACCCCAGGAGACCGTTCAGGTTTACAGCCTGGAAATGCCGGCTGAAGCGCTGATCTACCGCTTGATGGCCATTTTGGGCCACCTCGATCTTGGCAAGCTGCTGAAGGGTCGTCTGGACGATGACGACTGGCCGCGGTTGACCGCGGCTGTCGCCCGAATGCACGGCTACGGCGATCGTCTGGTCATCGACGACTCCTCCGGCCTGACGCCAGCAGCCATTCGGGCCAAGGCTCGTCGCGCCGCGCGCCGGTTCGGCAAGCCTGCCCTGATCCTGGTCGATTACCTGCAGTTGATGCGCTGCCCCGGACAGGAGAACCGGGCCAACGAGATCAGCGAGATTTCGCGAGCCCTAAAGGCCCTGGCCAAGGAGATGAACTGTCCCGTCGTCGCGCTCTCCCAGTTGAACCGGGACCTGGAGCGTCGCCCGAACAAGCGCCCCATCAACGCGGATCTCCGTGACAGTGGCGCCATCGAGCAGGACGCCGACGTGATCATGTTCGTCTACCGCGACGAGGTCTATCACCCCGAGACCGAGTTCAAGGGCATCGCCGAAATCATCATCGGTAAGCACCGCAACGGCCCTACCGGGACGGTACGCACCGCCTTCATCCCCCATCAAACCCGCTTCGCGAATCTCAGTGCCAGCAATTGGCAAGGAGTCGATGTATGAACACCACAACCCTTACGCCATTGACGCACCATTGCCGCCATTGCGACGCCCATCATCCGCGTCATCAGGTTCGCCAGTGTCTTCCTGCCGAGAACACGCCTGAAGGCGAGGTCGAGGTGATGGTCTGCCCAACGTGCGGTAGCTACGACCTTGAGGAGCTGCAGGAGGTCGGTCATGCACAGTAGCGCCGCACTCTTCCCGTCAATCCCAGCCAGCGTCTCCTTCGACACCTCGGCGGTTGCCCATGCGCACCGCATCGGTGTGATCGATACCCAGTCGGAAGTGCAGCACTGCACCGTGGTGTTCCGCATTCCTGGCTCCCGCGAGGCAACCCGCGAGTTCCTGACGGACTTGGGCACGAAGTTCCCTGGCCATGAACCCGAGATCATCGCCATTCAGATCGGCAACGGCCTGGAGGGCAAGGGGAGGACGGTATGAATAAGCACGACTGGAACAAGCAGGCAGCCACGGCCTATCCGGCGCTGTTCGCAGCACATGAAGCGATGGAGGCCGCTCAGAAGCTTTTCACCGCTGAACTTGCCAACACGTTCAAACCAGGCACCTCAGTCCGGGTACGTCACTACTCCGGAGAGTACCTAGGGACAGTCGAGCGAGTCTCCAAGCATCGAGGCGAACAGCAGGTGTACGTCCGAAACGCACGCACCGGCAAAGTGACCGCCCGCTACCCGCTGCTGGACGTGGATGGCGGCCTCAGCATCGAAATTGTGGAGGCCGACCATGACTGAGGTAACGACCTTCCGGCCCTTGGAGAAGATCAGCACTTCCGAGCTCCAGTTGGAACTCAAGTTGCGCAATGGCCCGGACTGGATCTGTCTCGGGTGCGGTTACCACGCGGACGGCAGCGGCCAATGGCCCTGTCCCGACTGCGGCAAGACGGGGTACTGGACTGGCGGCTGGAACGTGGAACCTCCACACCGCTTCCATGCCTGCCGCCGGGCCTGGGAATCGCGCGTCTGCTCCAACCTCCGCCCCATTGCCACCGAGCTATGTGCTGTTGGCATTGGCCAGGCGCTGCTATTGGACAAGCTGCAGACCGAGGTCAGCACGCTGCGCTCTTCCCACGACGAAGAGGTGTGTCGACGTGCGGCACTTGGCGCCCAGCTCAACCACTTGGTTCAGCAGCTCTTGGAGGCCGCCAAAGCCGGCTCTTTGCCAACGAACCAGCAGGATCTGGAGAGCTGGCTGTTGCAACTGGAGGAGACCGCCGATGCGTAACTTTCTACGTGGCGCCGACGGGCGCCTTCGCCAGTTGGTGGCGTTTGCCGTGTCCGAAGGCTGGAGCGTTTCCCGAACCGCTGGCGGACACATCAAGTTCAGCAAGGCCGGCCACGCCTCGATCTTCACGTCCTGTACAGCCAGCGATCACCGTGCCGACCTCAATGCCCTCGCCCGCCTTCGTCGTGCCGAGCGTGGTCAGTCCCAACCATCACAGGAGGCAATCTGATGCCTATCCGCCATAGCATCGTCCACCTGATCGACAAGCAGCCCGATGGCAGCCCCGCCGTGCTGCATGCCCGCGATTCGGAGCTGGGCGAATCCCAGGCCATCGAGAACCTGCTGGCCGACCTCAACGAAAGCTACAACGCCAAGCAGGGCAAGGCCTGGGGTTTCTTTCACGAGGAGTCCGGCGCCTACCCGTTCAGCGGCTGGCTGAACCAGTACCTTGAAGGCGCGCAGGATTTCACCGCGTTCAGCCGCCAGGCCGTGGAGCATCTGCAGAAGTTGATGGAAGAGTCCAACCTGTCCACCGGCGGCCACGTGCTG